>JAJDBX010000045.1 GCA_029261135.1 Nitrospirota bacterium | reverse complement strand
AATCCGCAGGAAACGGGGTGTTGTGCGAAGGCATGTGAGGGTGGGGATGCGTGTAATACTCCTGTCGGAAATACCTGTGGTGGTGAGTGTGTCACGACTTGTAACTCAAATTTTGAACAATGTGATGAGATTGTGGGTAATTGTCAGTTGGAGACTGGTCAAATCGATCAATGCGGTTGCTCAGCCGATACTTGCGACTCCGTAGCTAACAATGATGATGTGCCGCAGGTTCCAAATGGCGGGTGCTGTCAAGGTAGTGTTACGGATACACAGAACCAATGCTGTGAAGCGGCTGGTATTCAACAGAAATTTCCAATAACAGATTTAAGTTTATGTCCTAATCGGGCACAAAATTCTCCGCCGGATGTCCCGAATGGCTGCACCGCCCTTCCTGGTGATGGACCTATCCTTCCATTGCTACTTGGCAGCGAGAATTGTTTAGCTGGTGCAATTGGGATCTTTACAGATTCTTGTAATGATCATGATATTTGCTATGACACTTGTGGAGGCAATAGTAAAACGTCATGTGATTTAACTCTTTCCCAAGGATGGCAAGGAACCTGCAATGCTATCAGTAATTCCATATGTAGGGCGAATTGCATTCTTAATGAAGATTTTTTTTCTGATGTAATAAACCTTATTTCACCTAGCGTATTCTATGAACCTGCACAAAAGAATAAATGTCAATGCTGCCCGTGATCAACAATTCATAAAAAACAGGGAAAAAAGTGAAAAAGAGGAATCTTTACTTATTTACGATCGTTCTAGCTGGGTTTTTGATTCCAATTATTCCAAGAGTAGTTGTTCCTTTAATGTTTCCTGGACGGCAATATAGAGATACATTAGATGCATTACTTCAGGCTCCACTTTTCACATTAGGCATTTGTATCTGGTCTACGGTTCCGTTTATTGTACTGGTGTCCTTGATTAAGGAAAATATCATAAATATCAAGGTAGAGCTTTTAGAAAAAAATAAGCGAGTTGGAGGTGTTATTGGGGCTTTTATTGTAGCCCTTGCAGTGGGATTTTCAAACAATATACCTCAAACAACAGGTGGTGTTAATTTTGGCATTGTTTTTTCTCCGCTTTATGCGGGTGCATCGATGCTAATTGGGTATTATTTGGGCAGAATAATATTCCTACTATATACCTATAGAACAGAATCAGATTAATGGGAAGTTTTTAAAACTAATAATTTTAATCGGAGGAGGCAACAATTGAAATCGGGTTTGTTTTTAAAATATTTTCTATGGGTTTTCTTTCTCCAACTATTTAACGCTTCGTTTAGCTTTTCTGTGACCAATAAAGAATTGCCTGGAATAAAATGGGAGCGTCGGCTTGGGGATGACCACTTACAACAGAGATCCAACGCGATGGTCTTATCGAAACAAAATGGAAGATTATTTGTAGCGGGGATATCAACATTAGCGGGCATATCAGGGAAGTCTGGAAAGTTTTGGATTTGGGAAGTGAATCAAAGTGGAGAAAAAACGAAAGAGATTGAAATCAAAAATCCTCGAGGGGATAGACAGTTAAGAAGTGGATATTCATATGTGAAGGATATCTCTGAACTTGATAACGGCGATTTAATATTAATCATTGAATTTGAAATAGACCAACCTTCACTTGTTAGGATCGGGAAAAATGGAAAAACTATTTTCATCAAAGAGTTTTTGAAGCAAGGCAGTCATATTGTGTTGAATAAGATTGTGGCAATGCGAGACGGCAACCTTCTTCTGATTGGTCGTAATAGAGATAATGCGTATCTCTTGAAAACAGACATTTCTGGGAAGATTCTATGGGATAAAATTATCGACTATGGGAAGACCGACTTCTTTACAGATGGAATTTCCATCGGTGAAGGGAGAACTTTGCTAATTGGAAATTTTGGATTATCTGACAAAAAAGGTATTTGGTCTTCCGATATGCTGATCTCTAAAATAAATGATAATGGGAAAAAACTAAAGGAAATATCTTTTCCGGGGAGACATGGGAATGTCACGAAAGGCCACAATAATAGCTATGTCGTTGTCTATGATAAGAGTGAGTCGACGAGTCAAGATATCTGGGTCCGGGCAATGAGTTCCGACCTTAATATATTGTGGGAAACTCAAGTGCTTACTGTGAACCCAGGTTTTGCAAAGTTTAAAATTGAGAGGGTGCCATCAAGTGGTTATATTGTAACGGGTTCTAATCGAGGGAGGCTTTGGGTTGCAAGGATTGATAATCAGGGCAAGCTGGTATGGAGTTATGTTGATAAATTTGATCCTAAAACAATGAACCCATGGAATTTTGACAGTAATGCTCTCCTCTCTAATGCCAATGAATTTTTTATTCTTACCTCTGTAATAAGTCAGAATGACAATCGACAAACTAACAATAAAGTTGGTGTAATCAAATTTATTCAAAAATAGCAATTAAGTCTTGAATATGTGTGAACAAAAACTATGCTGAGGGGGCAATAGTGAAGAACTTAATGGTAGTTATTTTATGGTCTATTTTTCTAGTGTATGCCGTTTCCGCTCAAGCCGAAGGTGAGAGCTGCGACATCTCTGGAATAGGCTGCAAGGACGAAAAAGTGAACCAGCTTGTCCAAATCACGAATCCGGCTCCGACAAAAAAAGTACAGCTTGTTGCTGCCCCTGAAATACCTGAAACACTTCCTTTCCTAACCTTAGCCAAAGGCTCCGACCACGCGACGGTGACCATCATTGCCTACACCGATTTACAATGTCCGCCCTGTGCCAAAGCAAACGCCATCTTAAATCAAGTGATGGAAGCCTACCCCGATGAGATTCGGATTATGTACAAGCACTACCCCTCAGCCATTCGTTTGGACGCCGTCATCGGCCACGAGGCGGTGTTGGCCGCAGCGGCTCAGGGGAAATTCCAAGCCATGCTAGTCCGCTTGTCTTCACACAAAGGAGAGATCAGCCAAGCGGTGCTTGTCAATTATGCCAAAGATTTGAAACTCGATACCGATCTTTTTTCTAAATCTCTTGAGGCACATCGCTACAGAGACAAAGTACTCAACGACATGCAGGAAGCTAAAGGCTTTGGCGTGACCTTTGCTCCCACCTTTTTCATCAACGGCCAAAAATTAGTGGGCGCGCGCTCAGTAAAAGACTTTAAACAAATTATCGATGTGGCACTGGGCTTGGCACCCCCGCCGCCAGTGACGCAAGCGAGACCCAATCGGCCTTCCCAAGCCCCCAGCATCGTACAAGTGAACACAGAAGGCGCGCACGTGAAAGGCCCCGAAGTGGCTCCGATTGAGATTGTAGAATTTTCTGATTTTCAGTGTCCCTTCTGCAACCGCGTGTTGCCGACGCTTGAACAAGTGATAAAAAAATACCCCGGTAAAATCCGCTGGGCCTTCAAGCATTTTCCTTTGCCTTTTCATACAGACGCCCCCTTGGCGCACGAAGCGGCCCTGGCCGCAGGGGAGCAGGGGAAATTTTGGGAAATGCATGACCGGATTTTTTTAAGACAAAAAACGATGAAGCGCGAACACCTCATCAAACACGCCAAAGACTTGGGCCTGGATGTCGAAAAGTTCACGGCCGATTTAGATAGCGGGCGGTTTAAGGCGACCATTGAACAAGATATAGAAGAAGGCCGGGAACTTGGGGTGAGCGGCACGCCCGCCTTTTTTGTGAATGGTCAGCGCCTTTCCGGCGCGCGTCCGGTCTCCGATTTTGTGGCTATTATTGAAAAACAGCTTCGCTCCGTGCCCGCAAAGTCCGCCATGGCTGCAACTGCACCCGTCGTCTTAGCACCACCTTCAGTGCTCTCTTCTTTAGGCTCAAGCAAAGCCCCCGTGCAGGTCGAGGCCTTTATCGACCTCGCCAGCCCCTTGTCATCAAAAATCATCAATCTACTGAAAGCCATTCAACCCCTTTATGCGGAGAATGTTTTAATCGGGATTCGGCATTTCCCCCAATCCTTCCATCCCGATGCCCCCTTAGTGCATCAAGCGGCCTTGGCCGCAGGAAAACAAGGCAAGTATTGGGAGATGCAAACGCTGATTTTAGGCAAAAGAAGTACGCCCAAAAAACCACAACTCATGGCCTATGCCCGTAAACTCAAACTGGATGAAAGCGCCTTTGCCCTTGCACTAGAGAAAAAAACCTTTGAAAAAGTACTCAAGCAAGACCGCGCAGCGGGCCTGCAGAACGATGTGCGCGGCGTGCCGACACTCTTGGTCAACGGAAAAAAGATTGATGGCGTGCCAGACATCAAGACCTTTAGAAAAGTGATTAACGAAGCACTCAAGGAACAATCACCTGAGACCTTGGCACGCAAATAAAAGATTAAAAGCGGAGTTTAAGATGTGGACAAAACGAGTAGCAGCTTTTCTAATCGGAATCGTCCTTTTCTCTGCGCTTCCCGTTGCCCAAGCACAGACCGTATTGGATGAAAACTGTGTCGTCAGTGTCCTCAACCGCACCGCGCAAGTGAAACCGGATGGGACCTACGCCATCCCGAATACCCCCGCAAATTTTGGCCAGGTACGCGCCCGAGCCACCTGCGTGCAAAATGGTCTAACCGTCTCCGGTCAGTCGGGCTTCTTTAACGTCCCTGCCAATGGGGTGATTGTTGTGGGAGATATCCCCCTAGGCGTGGTTTCCCCCGTTCCGCAATCCCTTACCGTCAGCTCTGGCCTCTTCAATCTTACGGCCGTGGGTGCCACGACCCCTTTAACGGTGACAGGACAATTCGCGGACGGCACCTCCCAAAACCTTAGCCTGGGCACTAGCGGCACCAGTTACAACAGCAGTAATCCTTTAATCGCAACAGTCAGTGCGGATGGACTTGTGACGGCAGGATCCAGCGGCACGGTCATGCTTTCAGCCACAAACGACGGGACGCTGGGCATGACCCGTCTTCAAGTGATTCTTTCTGTGGATACAGACGGGGACGGAATCCCCGATGATATTGAATTATTCAATGGCCTTGATCCGAACAATCCGATCGACGCCTTGGAAGATCCGGATAAAGACGGACTCACCAATAGAGAAGAACTGATCGATTTCGGCACAAACCACCAGAATCCGGATACGGATGGAGATGGCATCAAGGACGGCGAAGAGGTCATTTTGGGAACGGACGGCTTCATCACCGACCCTCTATTGGCCGATACCGATGGAGATGGTCTCCGGGATGGTTTAGAGATTCAGACTGGAAGTGATCCGACAGTGAACACCAGTTTCAACCTCGCGTCGGCTTTACTTTCAATCGCAGTTTCTCCCCCTTCTTTTACGATTACCTATAACACGATTGTTGGAGAGGCCTCCGAACAATTGAGCGTGACGGGAAACCTGATGGATGGAACAACAATTGATCTGACCGCCACTCAGCAGGGAAGCAATTACAATTCGAGTGATGTCACAATTTGTAGCTTTGGTGTCACCTCCGGTCAGGTTTTTTCCGGGAGTGTCGGCAGTTGTACGATAACGGTAAGCAACAATGGATTTACTGCCACGTCAATCGGGATCATCCAGTCCTTTGCGCCAAGATCCCTCTCAACACTTCCGATCCCCGGTTATGCCAACGATGTGGATGTGGATGGAAGCTACGCCTATGTTGCCGCCGGATCGGCAGGATTACAGGTGGTGGATATTAGAGATAAAATCAATCCGAAAATTATTGCTTCTCTGGATACGCCGGGGATTGCGATTGATGTCAAAGTCGCCGGAAATTTTGCCTACATTGCGGATGGGAGCTCAGGTCTTCAGATCATCGATGTGACCAATCCAATGCTTCCTGTTTCAGCAGGTTCTGTCGATACACTCGGGGTGGCTCAAGCCTTGGTGGTATCAGGAACCCGGGCCTATGTTGCGGATGGGGCAGGTGGATTGGTCATTATTGATATCGCGAATCAAAATATGACTCAGGTGACGAGTACGGAGGGAACAGCAAAGGGGGTTGCCGTTTCGGCAGATCTGAATTACATACTTGTCACGGTAGATGACCCCGGTGTCAGTGCCGTGAAGGTCATCGATATTAGCGATGAAAATAATCCTCTAATGACTGGCACTGTCCTTATCCCGGGAACTGCGAAAGACCTGGTTGTGCAAGGCACTTATGCGTATGTCGCGGCGTTTCTGGGTGGATTCCAGATTGTGGATTTCAGTACCCCGGCCATCCCGCAAATTGTGGGTGGGATTCCCTTGACAGAGACCACAGGGATTGCCCCCCGTGATGTGGGCGTGCCAGGTTCGTTTGCCTTGTTTGCCGAGCAGCTCTTTGTTAATTCTACCCCGATTGTGAATATCGACAATCCATTTAACCCAGTCTTGCGTGATACCCTCTTTTCGTCACTATCCGGTACGCATGGCGGGACCGGAATTGCGGTGACTCAGGAGTTTGTTTATGTGACAGAAGCGAATGACTCTGTCGCTGACGATTTTAGAGCAGACCCGGTTATCGGAGTGACGACGCGGCTTTTCATTGGACAATACCTTGCCATTGAAGACAAAGCGGGCCTTCCACCCACTATCCAAATAACCTCTCCTCTGCTCGGTGAGACGCTGTATCATGGGGCCGCGCAGCTCATCGAAGTCGATGCCGCAGACGATGTTGCGGTGGTCTCAGTCGATTTTATTGTGGATGGGAGTGTCGTATTTACAGACACCGCAGCACCCTACGAATATGTATTGAACATTCCAACGAATATTGCGGCCCTCACCATCGGCGCCACTACAATCGATTTCGGAGGAAACATGGGTGTTGCCAGTGATATTCAATACAATGTCACGCCGGATCCGGGAACGACTGTGGTCGGGAATGTCGTGGATGATGTCGGATTACCCGCCCAAGGTGCATCGGTGACGACCCGGAACGGCCTTTCCGGTAGCACCGCAATGGACGGCACCTTTTCGATTTCCGGGGAGCCGACGATTTTCGGGGATATTCAGGTGACGACATCATTTACCACAACGGATCTGAGGACATTAGAAGGGACATCGGCAAGCGTCCCGCCTGTTGTCGGTGGAGCAACGGATGTCGGGCAGATTCAAGTCGGATTGTGTGTCCCGCCGATTTCCGGATTGGTCAGTCGTTGGTCCGCCGAGGGGGATGCCACTGATCGTATTGCTAGTAATCATGGGACCCTCTTCAATGATGTGGCCTTCGCGCCCGGTGTTGTCGGGCAGGCCTTCAGCTTCGATGGAGACCTCGATGGGGATTTTGATGTTATTGTCGTGAACGATGCCACGAGCCTAGATATCACAGGCCCCTTGACTTTGGAGACTTGGGTCAAGATCAATGCTTTTCCCCTCCCTGCAGATTTTTCTTCAGCGATCGTATGGAAGGGGAACTCTCTTGGGCAAAGCGCTTCATCGCCGTACGCGATGCTTCTTCTTCCCGATGGAACAGTTGAGGGAATTCTGGGTCATGGCACAGGGGGGTTTGATGATTTATTAAGCACGACTGTACTTCCATTGAACACCTTTGCCCACATTGCCTTGGTGGCAACCGGGCTTCAAGCTGATGCTCAATTCCGTCTTTATATTAACGGTCAACTCGATGCGAGTGTTACTCAAACCTTTGATCCTCATAACACTATTTCTACTCTACAGTTCGGTTCTATTTCACAGCTTTTTAACGGTAACGTCACATTCGACGGACTTATTGACGAAATTGCCCTCTACAATGTTGCCCTCACTCCTCAACAAATCCTGGACAGTTATAATTCGGGCCTCAGTGGTTCGGGGCTGTGCGGACCCTAAGGGATGATCATAAGGCCTGAGAGAAACAGATGCTTGTTGTCGCTTGCAGTCTTGTTGGTATTCTTCCTTCATGCTCGGAGTGGATCCGCTGAAGAAATTTCTCAAGCCCAATTACGCCAGAGATATGCGCAGAACATTCGTGAGGGCTTCGCGGCGAAATCTGGTTTTGAACTGATTACGACTGAGAGTGTCCCAAGGCATAATATCGGGCGCAGTCGCCTGGAAAAGGATTCATCTGAATGGCAACAATTCACTTATCCGCTTCATCCCCATCCCCACGTTTATGCTTACCGGGAGAGCGGGGATAGATTAAAACATATACAATGGGTGACGCTTTCTTGGAACCAAGCGCGAGAAAAATCCCCTTTCGTTTTTGATCTTTACCTGCATGGGGCTTCCGATGCTGACGACGATTTAGCCCTTCATGTTCCAAACTTAGATATCCGTAAGTTCCTTCATCAATCCATTAGCCGTCTTTCTAAGAATCAAGCGAATCAAGACTTGATCCGGCTACAGGCATACTTTGCCGAGTTTTCTCGAAAAGCGAAAATTCTTTCACCACTGGCCATATCCAGTCCTGGCCAGCGTGAGCGCCTATACGACAATAGGCGCTTAAGTGACTTACAGCTGGGGATAGTACATGCAATACAGGACTTTCTCGGGGTTCATGAAGACATTGTTCAGCCATTAAATCAGGCGCTTCTTGCCTTGGAGGCTAAAGGGGCTTTGAACCTGGATATCGTTCATCGAAACCTGCAAAAGGCAATTGAAGCGCATAAAAAACATGAAATTTTCATGGAGGAAGAATTAGGGAATAAAGCTTCTTTGGGAGACCTCACTGACAAAGTCATGGATCTCATTGCCGCACAAAGAATATCAAGCCTAAAGATCATCAATAATTGCCGTGAACCCGGCATTTACGAAATTGAAATTAGAGATGGTTTGAGCCGCCCACTTTTACGAGCGACCTTTAATTTTCATTACGAATGGTACAATCAGATTTTATCTCAATTTCATGGATTTGGAATTCGCGCTCAGGGCACCGGATTTCGTATTTCAAGTGAGGTACGAAATCTTGATTTTGGATTGTATTGGAACAGCCTTCTCCCTTGGAAATGGCTAAAATCTTTTCCAAAGGTGAATGTGAACGCCTTGTCAGCGATCCAACCAATAGTAGCCAAAGAAGGGGTAGAAGTTGCCGCGATGCAAGGTGAGATAGAGGCAATAAGAGGGAGAATCCCTTACGAAGACTACGAAGAAGAGGTCAGGAAAAAGTCTGAATATCATTTCAAAGGTCCGGAACCACTCACCTATGTGCGCATTAATCCCAGTCTTCCACTCCCAACGGGCTTTGAATCACCTGATCATATTCCAGCGACGAGATATTGGACTTCGGAAGAGAATGCTTCAAAAGTAGTGCCCCATCATTTTAGAAGCTATGAAGACATCCAAGGTTATGACATTTTATTGTCTGAATTTGACCTCAATGGCATTTATCTCGGTCAAAGTGAACTAAGAGATTTTGAAAAGGAAGGCAAAGACGGACGATGGGAATTTGACTTCAAATACCTACAAGACCTCGATACCTTTGAGATTCGACAAGGGGCAGATTATTTTACTGAAATTCGACTCAAGAGCCAATCATCTGACCGAAGCGCAATGAATTTCATTTTTGGGAACTTTTCGATTGAAGTCGGGGAATCTGTAGACTTCCTGTTTGGAATAGGCACGCAGCCGCTTATTACCTCTTACAACCAAAATGTATATCAAGATCAGCTCTTATATGGTTTTGCCTATGATTCAAATGGTATAATTCTTGATCATCATGATCAAAGAATCGGTGTGGAACAAGTTCATATCGAACGAATAGACCCACACGTTTACAGGGTTCGCTTAATCTCCTATGAGCGTATTCTACCTTTATGGGAAGGTATTCTACGTGTGAATCACCCTGTATGATGGAATAAAAAGAGTGATCTTTTTTCCCATTCAATAATTCTTAGACTCACCCAAAAGTGAAGCTTTTAAAATGTAAGAGATGAGCTGTTATATTGTCTCATACATTTTTTATATGTTTTCTTAGGGATTCAATTGTGTACATGTTAGAATGCCGAACCGATTCGGATGATTTAATTCGGTTTTAAGACCTGCGCGCAAAAACGAGTTGTCCAAAGCCACTGGAACAAGCAAAGAGCGCTTCGACCCGAAGGGCGCTCGATTCGTCTTATCCGGATGGTGTGCACGAAGCGAAAACACCACCGAAAGATGCCAATCCTTCTTCAGTATTACCTTCCCTCATCCAAAATAGTCCCCGCCTGGCGGGGCAGAGAAAACAGCTCGCGCGAACCTTTGGGCCCTCGAAAAGCCCTCATCCCATCCAAGGGAAACTCATTCATCAGGGACCCGACCACTATTGAAGCGGCTGGGTAGATAAGATTTTTTTATGTGAATTGAAAACGGCTGTCATGATTTTAGCCGCTAAGCATAAACCGAATTGATCGGAAATATAATACCAAAATTATATATTGAAGACTCGAAATTGTAAGGGGATAGATGAGAATCCTTTTTATATGATCAGAGTATCATATTTTCTAATATTTCGGATCTGCATCTCTAAGCAGGGGATACAAGGTTGACATGCGGCTTGGGGGACGAAGCCTTCATCTTTTTCGATTTTAAGGTGATAAATTAATATTTTTGTATTATTATTCAGCAGGTGATTTTATTGGAGGTTAAGATGCAAGAAGAGACAAAGACCAGTCACCCCATTCAACTCCGTGAGCGTCTTTTTTTAGAGTGCCGTGCCATGGCCGAGCACGGATTGTCCATGGGTCGGTTTGTGCCACCTTTAGCTATAGAGGTCATCGATTTTTTTGAACGCGAAAATATGCCCGAAAAAATAAATGAAAGCCGTGACCAGAATGGGAGTAACGGAAAGAAACAATACGGAATCGCTCAACTGGTCAAGGTTCATGCAGACTTGTCTAAAATTGTTGAACCTGCTGTACCGCAATCCATCTTGTTGTTGTATCTTGCAAAGCAAAGCGGAAGATGGCGATCCTTGGGGCCTGTGCCCTTGGTCAGGCATCTCATGTTAGTGGCTATTATAGCTTTGGTGACTTTTATCATCGTTGTTTTATCCCCCGATATTAATGCCGAAGGTAAGAGCATCTTTAATTCTGAAGGCATCCCGTTATTGATTAATATGCTTTTTCTTCTCGCCGCGGCGGGTTTAGGTTCTTCCTTCACCGCGCTGTATAAAGCGAATCGCTATATTACAAAGTTGACATTCGATCCCAATCAAGAAGCTTCTTATTGGATCAGATTTTTGCTCGGGCTTATCTCGGGATTGATCCTGGCGATTGTGATTTCTGAAAATGCCGTTAAAAGCGAATTTTTAGAAACGGGTATTGTCCGGCCCTTGCTTGCTATTTTAGGGGGATTTTCTGCGGACTTGGTCTACACTTTTTTAAATCGGATGGTAGAGACCATTCGATCCTTATTTGAAGGAAGTAGCAAGGCGATTGTTGATACTGAAATTGAGAAAGAAAAAGTGAATCTGGCCGGAAAAACCATGAAGACAAAATTGAAGCTCGCTCGAAGTTTGATCCAGATTCGTGAGGGGATTGAGACCAATACGAATCCAAAAGAAGTGAAGTCAAGACTGGATGACTTGGTCTCGGAAATCATGCCGGAAGGTGATATGGCATCGCCCCATAACAAAACATCCTGATCCTTTTGGATCTGCATCCCGAAGCCGAGAGTATTTTTCATTCAATATGAAAATATTGAATCGCATGCTCGTTTAGATCAATGAATCGCTTGTCTTCTTTCGCCTGAAATGACTGCAGTTGCTTGGGCCTAGGGGGCGTTCTCAATTAACCTGAACGGTTCCTTTTCTGTTATTTACAGCCCTGACTGCGTTAGTTTTTCTTTGCAATGGCTGGCATTGCGTACAAAAACTGCCTTGTCAGAACAGCATTTTCCTAGAAAATGCACTCTCCCGGTAATTGAGAACGCCCCCTCGCATAAAATCCTCCTTTAGGCTTTATTTGAACTCTTTGGCGTGTTTAAAAATGGGGCCAATTGAACAGTCTTTTATATCGACAAAGAGCCTTGAACCTGATTAATTTATTCTTAAGCGATGATGTGGGTAACGCTTTCCTGGTTTCGTCGAAACAAATCTGTGACGTTTGAGCTTCTCGAGTGCTGACCCGATCGATAAATATCTCTTTTGAACCCTTCCCAAGAAACTAGGCAAGGGTGTCATCGGCAAGGTGCCACTCCATATCTTCAATGACGCTGAGTTCAACGATATTGCCGGCTTTTCCCAGTAAGGTACGACATTCTTTAGTGAGGTGGAGTAAGTGGAGTTTTCTCCCGTTTTGACTGTAACGTTCTGTGATATTTTGGAGGGCTTCAAGCCCTGAATGGTCCCAGACTCGGGATTCTGAAAAGTCAATCACCACATGTTCTGAATCATTTTTAAAATCAAAGAGGGCTTTGAAGGAAGTCACCGAACCAAAAAATAAAGGCCCGCGTAAACTGTAGATCGTCCGTCCTTTCACTTCTTTTTTTTCAGCATGCATTATTTTCCCGTGTTCCCAGGCGAAAACCAAGGCAGAAATAATGATGCCCACCAAGACCGCAATCGCCAAATCGACCACGACGGTCACGGAAGAAACGATAATAATTACAAGCAAGTCCGAGCGAGGAATCTTGTTGAGCAATCGCAGACTCGACCATTCAAAGGTTCCGATGACGACCATAAACATGACGCCGACCAGGGCCGCCAAAGGCACCTTTTCAATCAAGGCTGCGCCAAACAAAACAAAGCCAAGCAGACAGAGTGCTGAGGTGATCCCCGAAAGGCGCCCTCTCCCTCCACCGCGGATATTGATCATGCTTTGACCAATCATCGCACATCCGCCCATGCCGCCAAAAAACCCGTTGACGACATTTGCGAGGCCTTGCCCGATACACTCTTTGTTGCCACGTCCTCGGGTTTCGGTGAGTTCGTCCACCAAGGTCAGGGTCATCAATGACTCAATCAAGCCAACGGCCGCCGCGAGAACGGCATAAGGGAGAATGGTGTTGAAGGCCTCAAAGCTGAAAGGAATGGCTGGCAGTGAAAATGTGGGGACTCCAGCGGCAATTGTCGTGATGTCTGCATTACGATCCTGAACAAAATCGAGAACAGTTCGGACGAGACCGGGACGGTTTTGATTGAGCAGATGTCCGATCACAGAAACCACAACAATCCCCACCAATGTTGCTGGGACGGTCTTGGTCAACTTGGGCAGGAAGATGCCGATGCCCATCGTTAGGACGATTAAAGTACACATTACAGCAAGTGGCATCACAGCAAGTAATTTCCCTCCTACTGTAAACTGCTCGAGCTGTGCTTTGAAAATGATAATGGCCAGTCCGTTGACAAACCCCAGCATCACAGGGTGGGGAACCAGACGGATAAATTTACCGAGTTTGAGTATGCCGCAAACGATTTGTATCAAGCCCATCAAAATCACAGCGGCAAACAAATAACCCAGAGCATTTTGCATGCCTATGTCTGTACTCAAGCCGGCATTTTCCCCAGCCGTCACGATTTTGGCCACAAGCGGCGCAAATATCACCGCAACGGCACCGGTAGAACCTGAAATCATGCCCGGTCGTCCCCCGAAAATGGCCGTAATCAATCCCATCATAAAAGCGGCGTAAAGACCGACCCTGGGGTCAACCCCCGCCACGAAAGAAAAAGCAATGGCTTCTGGCACGAGAGCCAGGGAAACAGTCAATCCCGAAAGCACATCATTTTTTATATTTTTAGGCCGCTTTATTTTCAAGGGGATAAAGCGATTTCGTGTTGCGCTGAGTTCCCTTGAATGTTTTATTTCTGACATTGTTTTTTATCCTTTTAAATGTTTTTCTTATTATTTCACTATCCTGAGCTTACGCAATTCAAGATCATGCTTGCGTAAGCCCCACGGGGTTTTCTGTGTACACCTCCCTTAGCGATTAGGCGAAATAAGGTCGCTATGATTTATATTTCGAGCCTTGTCTTTCAGATGACTTGAGGGTAAGGCGAAAATCTCATGGGGATTTTCGGGCTTGATTCAAGTGGGATTGGAATGCGTCACGGGCATTTCAATCGGACTAAATAGACTGGGGATTCATCCCCCTTTATTTGGCAGGAAAGCGATGGTTTTTTCTGAAAATGCTCAAATAAAACAAGGATCTTAGGATATCTTAGAGCCAAGGCCCAAGTAAAGCACTCTCTTCCTTCTTTTTTAACAGGAGGACGATAAGGAGATGATATTTCTATTGTTGCTTCAATGCGATCAGGGTTTTGTGAATCTCCAGCGCATGGTTTTTTGGTTTGACTGATGGGAAGAGTTTTCTGATGATCCCTTCTGGATCAATAATGACCGTGCTGCGCCGTGCGATAAGCATCCCTCTAAAACGTGTGAGAGTCCCGTATTGTTTGGTCACGAGATGTTTATCATCGGCCAGAATTTGAAAGTTGAGTTTGTGTTTGTCTGAAAACTTTTTATGAGATTTCACCGAATCAACGCTGACGCCCAGCACTTTGGCTTTGAGCCGTTGAATGGCGGTAATGTTGTCTCGAAAAGAACAGGCTTCTTTGGTGCAGCCGGGGGTATCGTCTTTGGGGTAAAAATAAAGGACGACCCATTTCCCCCGAAGGGAAGAGAGTTGAAGCGCTTCATTGTTTTGATCGTGTAATGTGAAGTCGGGTGCGAATTCTCCTTCCTGCACCGTAAACCCTGAAGCAAGGGCAGAAGGTGTTCCAAGCAGACCCTGCAGAAAGATGCCCAAAATACCAAGAAGAATGATCCTACTGATGGTGGTTTTCATAAGTTCCTCCCAATGACAGCACGCTGAGTTATGCTCCGGCGATGAAAAATGCTAAGGGGCATCAACTATGTTGATGCCCCTTAGCATAAAGACTCATTCTACGCTTTTTGTTGACTGTTTGAAAAGAACGAAATTATTAAGATAGGGCATAAGATTCTTTTGTGATCAGGGAGATAGACTCTGGATCTTGGCCTGCGGGAAAGACGATATCGTGGTCGTTCGGGTTTTGGCTCGGCTCGCTGAAAACAAGGTCATTAAGGTCTAATCGTGGGATGTGGCAAGAACTACATTTTGCCTTTTTGAACCGTCGTTCTCCTCTTTCGATGCGCCATTTTGATGGCCTGTGATAAATCCAAAGTGGACAGACCCCTATTTTTTGGCGCGCTCTTTCACTTTGCTCTTTGGTTGAAGGAGAACGCCAGCCATCATGCTCCCCTTGACTTGCATGTTTAAGCGTGTCCCGACCGTATCATTTTCTCCTTTGATGAGTACGGGTAGGTTCAGCGTTTCTCCATCGCCCAATTCGCTTGGAAGGGCTTCAAGGGTGACGGGAACAGTAAGCTCATCAGTGAGATACATTTTTGCGTTGAGAAATTCAATCGTCGTTGCTTTATTAAAAATCCAATAGCCATCATTACGAACACGAACATTTCCGCTCACTTTTGTCTGAACGTTCAAGTCGCTATTATCAGGCTTCATGACATGTTCGGTCACTGTGCCCTTATCATCCACAATAATCAGATCATTAATAATGATAATCACCCCTTGTACCGTCCTTGTGGCATCATCTCTTGGCTCGGCCCAAGCCGAGCTTGGCATCATGCCAAGATTCACGATGAATATTGTAGGTAGAATCCATAGATATTTGAAAAAAATTTTCACGCTGACTGACTCCTTTATCTCTCTCTTTCATTAAAATTAAACGGCTTCAATTCGTCCTTATCTTTCAAACATTGTTTTATGACATACCTCTGAAAAGAAGTCAAAGGGGGCTTGCCCCGGCATAGTGTGCTGCCCCGTATAGCGCTGTTTGTGAATCGAGGATGACATAAACCGGAATTTTTTTAAGTAAGGTCACGTATCGGCCTTTATTTAGAAAAGCCTTCATGAAGGTCCCGTCTTTAAGTTTATTTAGAATTTTGGGAACGATCACGCCTCCTAAATAAATCCCGCCTGTCGCAAGTGTTTTGAGCGCCAAATTCCCGGCCTCTGCTCCCAATATCGAAACAAACAAATCAAGAGTCTGAACGCACAATTCTGATCTTTTCTTTAAGGTGAGTTCTGAAATCATTGCCGCCGGATCTTCTTTTTCGAGTCCTACAGTCAGCCCGGGCGCTTCATCCCACTGTTTGTGCTCTTTCATAAATTGATAAATCAAAAACAAGCCTGAGCCTGAAAGCACTCGCTCGTAACTGAGGTGTTTATGTTTTTTAAGCAGATAGGACAAGAGTGCGATCTCGGTCGTATTTCTTGGCCCAAAGTCGCTGTGCCCTCCTTCTGAGGCCGAAGGCCGAAGGCCGAAGCGCGGTTCCATCCCAATAAAGGGTCGCTTCGCCGAGGCCTGTTCCGGGGGCAATGACGGCACGATTGCCTATGGCAGATGCCTTGCCTTCATTGAGTGAGACGGTTGCTTCTTTTGTTGAGTCGAGTGTGCCGTAAGCCGTGGCTTCGAGATCGTTGAGTAAGTTGACCTTAGAAATGCGATATCGCTTCGAGACTTCTTCTGCATCGATCATCCAGGAGAGGTTGATTGTGGTGCATTTTTTGTTGAAGACAGGGCCAGCCACGCCCCAACAGGCGCGTTCTATGCTTTCGCTGCGATTTTTTAAGAATGTGTCAAGGACAGTGAAGAAATCTGGAAAATCCCGGCTCGCATAGCTTTGTATGTGAAGCGGCGTGTTTATCTTTCTGCTGAGAGGGAAAATCGCCAGATGCGTTTTTGTGCCACCGATATCGCCTGCAAGAATCATGATTAACCGCTATTTTCCGAGTTCTGATGCCGCATTTTCATCAATGAAAAAAGTGCGATTGCCCGACAGGGGTTTGATCAAAGCGGCTGGACAAGGGGTGTTTTCAGGCTCAGAGGAGAGGAGGGTTTTGATGATCGGGGCTTTCTCTTTTCCTGAGGCCAGAAAGACAATATTTTTCGCTTGGTTCAGAATGGGCAGGGTGAGTGTCAATCGAATTTTATCCAATTGTTTCACATAGGTTGAAACAACCCAGGCCTCTTTTTCATCCACTGCGCTTGAATCGGGAAAAAGGGAGGCCGTATGTCCGTCTGCGCCGATGCCAAGCAAGATGAGATCAAACTGAGGGATTTCATATTCATCGGGATCCAAGCAATCCCAAATGGCGTCTTCATATCGTTCGGCCGCAAGCTTGGGGTCTTTTTCTTTCATCGGCATGGCAAAGATGTTTTCATCAGGAATCGGTACCTTTGAAAGAAAAATTTCATTGGCCATGCGAAAATTAGAGTCGGGATGATCGGGTGGAACAAGTCGTTCATCTCCCCAAAAAATCAGCACGCCGCCCCAGGGCACCTCGCTTCGAATGGGGGCTTTCCCGAGCGCTTCGTAAAGGGAGCGTGGGGTATTTCCCCCCGCCAATACGACAGAAAACCGGCCCTTCCTCGTGACAGATTCCTCGGCAAGTTGGGCAAAATAACTTGCGGCCGATTTTCCGAGTGCTTCACTGTTTTTGCAAATGGTGACGTTTTTCATGTTTGAGTGTCCCGATACCCTTACATCTCTCTTCATTAACAGGGGATCGATTTCCTTTCGAGAGAAACTATCAGAAGGCTTGTTGCCAAAACAAGGGGGTTTTAAATTACGGGCTTATATTCGGAAACTCTGATCAAGTCATGAACTATTTTTCTGGGAAAAATCTCTCGATTCTGCGTTGATAATTTTGAAATTAACGGGCTATTCTCTGTAATTTAAGCCTTGAATCGCTTTATCTCATCTATTAGGCTGAAATCGTTTCATAAAATCTTCGGGAGGCAGTGGCGGGCTGTATAGATAGCCTTGTCCCTCATCGCAGTCCAGTGATTTGAGAAAAAGCCTGCTGCACTTCTGTTTCAATGCCTTCTGCATTGACATCCAGTTGTAGGCTGTGGCCAAGGGCAATGACGGCGCGTGTAATGGCCTTGTCATTGGGATCTTGTGGAATATCCCGGACAAAAGATCGGTCAATTTTGAGTTTATCCACAGGCATTCTCTTGAGAAGGCTCATCGAAGAGTACCCTGTTCCAAAATCATCAATCGATATTCGTACGCCATATTGTTTCAGTTTATCCAAGATCTCGACGATCCGATCCGTCTTCTCCATAATAATGCCTTCAGTAATTTCCAGTTCCAGAAGATGAGGATCAAGCCCTGTTTTTTCAAGAACTGTGCTCACCGTCTCTACAATGTCTCCACGGTTAAACTGGATACCGGAGACATTGACTGCCATATGCTTGAGGCTTAATCCTCTATCGCGCCAGCATTGCATTTGCGCGCAGGCGGTATGCAGCACCCATTCCCCAATGGATTCGATTAAACCGGATTCTTCCGCCAATGGAATGAATTTTGGCGGCATGACAAGGCCCATGTTTGGATGTAGCCAACGGACCAGGGCTTCAGCTCCGATGACCTGTCCTGTTTTTAATAAATATTGCGGCTGATAGTAGAGAATGAGTTCCTGTCTTTCCAGCACATGCCGTAAGTCATTTTCCAGGTTTAAACGTTCGAAGACTGCTGTTGTGAGCGCTGAAGTATAGAACTGATAATCATTTCGTCCTTCCTCCTTTGCGCGGTACATGGCTGCATCTGCATTTTTAACCAAGGTCGCACCATCTATGCCGTCTTGCGGATAAAGACTAATGCCCGCGCTCACCGTGAGATGTAATTCTTGTTCTTTTACAAAGAAGGGGGTGTTGAATGCCTCGATGATTTTTTTTGTCAGGTGTGCAACGTCTTGTGTGTCGTTTACCTCTTCGATCAGAATAATGAACTCGTCCCCACCCATGCGTGAAACGGTGTCTTCATCGCGAACCAGTTGTGTAATCCGCTCTCCAGCTTTTTGTAATACGATATCGCCAATGGGATGTCCGAGGCTGTCATTAATAGTCTTGAAGCGGTCGAGGTCGAGAAACACGAGGGCAAGTTGTTGTGATTCACGCTGGGCACGTTGCAGTGCATGCCCAAGCCGGTCATTAAAAAGCAAACGGTTTGGTAGTTGGGTTAGGGGATCATGGTGTGCCATAAAATCCAGTTGTGCCTGTGAGCGCTTGATTGAAGAGATATCGGAAAATATAGAAACATAGTTGATCAACTTGCCGGAGATATCCTTTATGGCGCTAATCGTAGACCATGTTGGAAAAATCTCTCCGTTTTTACGTCTATCCCAAAGCTCGCCTTGCCAGAAACCTGTCGTATTAATTGTTGTCCATAAGGTATGGTAGAAACCTTGATCATGTTTCTCCGATTGCAGGAAACGTGGGTTCTTCCCGATTGTTTCTATTTCGGGATAACCGGTGATTTCCGTAAAAGCATTATTGACGGTGATAATGTGATGCTCGGCATCGGTCACGATAACCCCCTCCGCCGTGTTCTGTACCACAGCGGCCAATTGACGGAGCGTTCTCTCTGATTTTCTGCGTTCAGTGATATCTCTGGCGCTGACAGTCAGCCCGATCACTTCTTCGCGATCCTTAATCGGGCCAACCTGCATTTCAAAAAAATAATGCTTTCCGTCGGGTTCGCAGTACTCTGTTTCATATTGCTCCGGCTTTCCCGTATCCAGCACCCGCTGATAACACGCAAGCGCAAGAGTGCGATATTTCTCCGGCAAATAATTGACTTGGGATGTGCCAATCACTTGATCAAACAGTCCCAAGCTTGTCACTGTTTGATTTATAAATTGAATGACCCCTTCGCGATTTAATGTAAAGATAAAATCAGGAGAATATTCTATCAGTGACCGCCATTTTCCCTCTGACTGTCTGAGTGATTCTTCACCCTGCTTACGCTCGGTGAGCATTTTTTCCAGGAAAAAGATGGATAGAAAGGCCATGATACTTACGATCAACCCTGGGAGCTCAGTCTGATGACCAGTCATGACAAGTGTCCAAGATTCGTGAGCTGTCCATAGGGTCAGCATCTGACGAAGTGCCATAAACCCAAGCATGACGGCCAGAAACCCCATTCGCCAGTCTCTCATCCGACGCAGCAATGTGATCCCCCAGCCCAATGCAAGAAATCGAATCAGGATAGAAATAATGAGAATCAAGCTCATAAAATATCTATTGTCTCCTCCTTAATGGGGTGGATGAGAATCTCCGTCTGAACTGAGTGAAGTCTTTGTTCAGCAGCTTGGCTCAATCGATCAGTCGTTTGGAAGCAAAGAAATCAACATAGATTAGGATCCAGAAAGGAATAAGGGAGGGGAGATTAGAGTAGGAAGACGAATGAGTTTTTGATTTTTCTAGGGGGGGCGTTTCTTTAAAAAAAAATCAGATTTTTCTGTATTTGATTTCAAAATAAAATACACAGAGACCCCTTTCAGTTTTATTTTTCAATTCACAGCTTCCTGGAAAACCTACCAGAAGGGGTGTTTAAAAAACAAGGGGGTTTTAAATTGTGAGATGATTATTGAAGCACTAAATCCGAATAAGCGGCTGTGGCTGTTTCGCCGGTGTTGTCGGTATCGGTCATCACCGCGATGCCCGAAATATTGGTGGGTTCTTCCCCAAAGTAGGTCAAATAATCTTCATACAGGTTACGTTTTTCACAGACCCATTGCCCTGTTTTTTCTGAGCCGCTTTCAATGGCAATCATGTGTGCCCGCTCTGTAAAGGGATTGGGAACGGCACTGCCCTTTTCTAATCGATTGGCCCAGACATAATTTAAAGCCCCTTTGGGCGGATATTCCCCAAAGAAGGTTTTGTATGTCTTGAATTGGGTTTTTTCCCAAAAAGAGGCCTTTTTAGGATCAAATTTAAAGGTGACGTAGATTCTGGCCGCATAATCGTCGCCGGATTTTTTTGTCCCATTCCCTTTTGAAATCACATGAGCGATCTTCCAACACCAAGAGAGAGTTGCATAGGTTTTGGGATCAAGATCTAGAGAATAGACAAGGCCGGAGGCCGAGCGGTCGCTTCTGGCTTGAATGACGGTTTTTCCTTTATCTTCAAGAAATTCATATTCAGTATGGCGGTCCACTTTCCGAAAGGTTAAAGGCGTCCATCCATCAGGGCGTTCTCCTGATCCAGGTTTTGTGTTCAAAAGATGGAGCGCATCGGCACTCTTGCTTTGTTCAAAAAACATAGAGGTGGAAATGAATGTGATCACGATGATCAGCAGCATTTTCAAAAATCGACTGGGTCTTTTATCGCAAAAGCGGTTTTTCATCATCAGGTTTATTCGCAATCTTGACGATCACTCCCCCCTTAGCTCTACTTGGAGATATTTAAAAAATTTCCTGTGTTTGAACAGTATAATACCATCAGTGCGAGAGATTCAGTATGTTTCAATATAAAATACCAGATGATATCGCTTGAAAAATGTCCAATCTCAGGATTGTGAACATCCTTAAGATATTCAATAGATAATAAGGTATAAGCGTGCGGATCCCAAAGAACGTTGAATTCTATATGGTATAATAAAAAGGATGAGTGGGTGATAAAAAGGGGGAAAATGCCGAAGAAAACCTTACAAGAATTCAGTGTTGAATCGATTCAAATCCTGGACGAAAATGGCAAAATTGATACAACGCTACTCTCTCAAACGGATCAAATCTCTGAAAAAACACTCAAAAGTTTTTATGAATCGATGGTGCTGATTCGTGCCATTGATGAAAAAGCGCTTAATTTACAACGCACAGGCCGCATGGGCACTTATGCCTCCATTCAGGGACAAGAAGCGATACAGGTGGGCTGTGCAGCGGCCCTGCAACCTTCCGATTGGTGTTTTCCCGCTTTTCGCGCGACAGGGCTTTCCGTACTCCGGGGTACGCCAATTAAGGTGATTTACCAGTACTGGTCGGGTGATGAGCGCGGCAGTGAGATGCAGGACGGTCAGCATGATTTCCCGATTTCCATCCCCGTGGGCACACATATTCCGCATGCTGTGGGTGCGGCTTGGGGTGCAAAATATAAAAAAGACCCCATCGCCGTGTTGACCACTTTTGGCGATGGCGCGACTTCTAAGGGTGATTTCCATGAGGGAATGAATTTTGCGGGGGTCTTTAAGCTCCCTGTTGTTTTTGTTTGCCAGAACAATCAATGGGCGATTTCTGTGCCTTTCTCCCGTCAAACGGCGGCGAAGACGATCGCACAAAAGGCCATTGCCTATGGTTTTGAGGGGATACAAGTGGACGGGAATGATGTCTTGGGCATCTATACTGTCACGAAAAATGCGCTTGAAAAGGCCAGACGGGGTGAAGGGCCGACCTTGATCGAGTGTTTGACCTATCGCTTAAACGACCACACCACCGCAGATGATGCTTCGCGTTACCGGACAGAGGAAGAGGTGGCTATTTGGCAGAAAAAAGATCCGGTGCTACGGTTGAAAACCCTGATTGAAAAAGAATATGAATGGTCCGAATCAGTGGATGAAGCCCTTCACGCAGAAGTGGATCGACGTGTCGCTGAAGCCGTGGACGCTTTTGAAGCGATTGAGCCGCTCAATCCGCTTGGCATGTTCGACATGCTTTTTGAGACGCTCTCTCCAGAGCTACACGATCAAAGGAAAAAATTTACGCAAAGGCTGGGGAAATTGAATAAAGAGGAAAGCAAGTGAGTAAGTTAAGCCTCATTCAAGCCGTGAATCAAGCGCTCTATCATGAGATGGATCGCGATCCTGATATGATTTTGCTTGGCGAGGATATTGGTTTGGATGGCGGTGTATTTCGTGCTACGGATGGCCTGATCCAAAAGTTCGGAGAAGACCGTGTGGTCGATACCCCTCTTTCTGAATCGGGCATCGTTGGAACAGCGATCGGCTTGGCAGCCTACGGTCTAAGACCAGTGGCTGAAATACAATTTATGGGCTTTCTTTATGGCGCGATGGAGCAGTTGATCTCACATGCTGCAAGGATTCGATCAAGATCCCGTGGCCGTTATACCTGTCCGCTCGTTGTCCGAACGCCTTACGGAGGAGGTATTCACGCGCCGGAGCTTCACTCTGAAAGTACGGAGGCTTTTTTTATCCACACCCCAGGCTTAAAAGTGGTGGTGCCTTCTACGCCGGCTGAAGCAAAAGGACTGCTATTATCCGCCATTCGAGACCCTGATCCGGTAATTTTTTTAGAACCTTCCAAAATTTATCGTGCAATTAAAGAAGAGGTTCCCGATGGAGAGCATTTAATCCCACTCGGTGAAGCACGTGTTGTGGCCGAAGGGGAGGATGTCTCATTGATTACTTGGGGAGCGATGCTTCATCCGAGCTTAGAAGCCGCCGGGAAAATGGCCGAAAAAGGGGTGCGCGCAGAGGTGATTGATTTAAGAACCTTATCTCCGATGGACACCGGAACGATCATTCAATCTGTTAAAAAAACAGGACGTGCGGTCATCATCCATGAAGCCGCGCGCACTTGTGGTCTTGGGGCTGAAATTGCCGCGGTGATTTGTGAAAAAGCCCTGCTTTCTTTGGAAGCGCCCGTATTGCGTGTGACGGGCTACGATACGCCCGTGCCACTGCCCAAAACCGAAAAATATTATTTTCCCGATTGTGATCAAATTATTGAAGCAGTTGAAGAAGTGGTTCAGTTTTAATCCGCTCTTTTCATTAGGATTGTATCGTGGAAAAAACATTTCAATTCCCAGATGTTGGCGAAGGTATTGCCGAAGGTGAAATTGTGCAATGGCTTGTTTCTGAAGGTGACATCGTCAAAGAAGACCAAGCCTTGGTCGAAGTGGAAACCGATAAAGCCGTCGTCAGTTTGCCCTCCCCTTTTTCCGGAAAGATTCTGACCATTAACGCATCGCCCGGTGAAATTATTCCAGTCGGTGCGACGCTGGTGACCGTCGAAACTGAAGCGGATGCTGCTGAATCTTCTCCGCCTGAACCCGTGCCGGAAGAAAATAAAAAAGAAGTGAAAAAGGATGGTGGATCGGTCGTCGGTGTTTTGAAAGAATCCGATGATGAGTTTGCTCTACCTGCGAATTTAAAAGCACCATCCAAAAAAGAGAAAAAGAAGGTTCGCGCGATTCCCTCTGTCCGTCAACTTGCAAAAAAACGGGGCATCAACTTGAGCGAGATTGAAGGAAGCGGTGCGGACGGGCGGATTACCCGTCAAGATCTTGAGGGCGTAAAAGAACCCAAAATACAAACAAGTGCCCAAAGGTCTGCTCCAATGGGTGCAGCGAATATCTCAGCACTTGACCCCGTTGAGCGAATTCCCTTTCGCGGGGTGCGTCGCAGTGCTGCCCGAAGGGTGACGCAATCTTCCAAAACCGTTGCCCCGGTGACTTTTGTGGATGATGCAGATATTTCCAAACTTGAGCAAGTCCGTGTGGCTAAAAAAGATCTGACGGAAGAAAAGGGTTTTAAACTGACCTATTTGCCCTTCATTATTAAGTCCGTCGTGGCGGGATTAAAGGCCTATCCCTTCTTGAATGCGATGCTCGATGAGGAGAAGAAAGAGGTCATCCTCAAAAAGTATTACAACATTGGCATTGCCGTGGATACGCCTGAAGGTCTGATGGTTTTTGTGATTAAGAACGCGGATCAGAAGAGTATTCTTGATCTTGCGGAAGAGATTTCAAGCCTGACCGAAAAAGCCTTCTCCAGAACAATTGCACTCTCCGAACTGAAAGGGGGCACCTTTACCCTCACAAACTACGGTGTGATCGGTGGGATTTATGGCACGCCGATTATCAACTATCCCGAAGTCGGTATTTTGGGTCTTGGAAAAATTGAAGACAAGCCTGTTGTCCGTGAGGGGGAAATTGTCATCCGAAAAATTCTTCCTCTTTCCCTTACCTTTGATCATCGTGTCATCTATGGTGCAGAATCGGCCCGTTTTATGAACACCGTCATCGAACATCTCGAAGATCCCGACTTGCTGCTGGTGACCGGTAAGTAGAGATCAAATCCTCCTTTGCAAAGAGGGAAGTGATTGACAGCCCATCAATGGCTCGTGTATCTCCTTTGTTATGCAGCACGACATTGTTCACTTTATTGCGAAATCGCCCGAAACCGCTTCAGATGCTGAATTCAATACACTTGCCCTGAGTCTATTTGCCTATCAGTATAAGACCAATCTCCCCTATCAACGGTTTTGCCGATCAAAAAATATCGTCCCGGAATCTGTTCAGCGCTGGCAAGAGATTCCTCACTTACCCGTGCTCGCCTTTAAATGGGGAGAGATTTCTTGCATGCCCACAGCGCAGGCGGCACGTGTTTTTTATTCGAGTGGGACAACACAGCAGGAAAAAAGCAAACACTTTCTTAGGGATTTAGTCACGGCCCGGGCGGCGATTTTAGCGCACTTCAAGCGACATCTATTACCCGATTGCGATCAAATGCGGATGATGATTTTAACGCCTTCCCCTGAAGAAGATCCACACGCCTCACTTTCTTATATGATGTCTGTGGTGCGGGAGCTTTTTGGTGCGGAGGGAAGTGATTATTATATTCAAGAAGGCGTGCTTCAATCCGAAACACTCCTCAAAGAGCTTGCCGCAACTGATGAGCCGGTGATGCTACTCGGCACCTCTTTTTCTTTTGTGCATTTGATCGATAATTGTGAAAAAGAAGGAATCAAATTTACGCTGCCGGAAGGAAGTCGTTTAATGGATACGGGCGGATTCAAAGGAAAATCTCGGGAAGTTCCGCAAGGCTGGATTTATGAAATGGCCGGAAAGTTATGGGGAATTTCTCCGCCGTATTGCATCAACGAATATGGTATGTCGGAGATGTGCTCACAGTTTTACGATCGCGTGGTTGGCGAGAGAAGCCCGCGTGTGTATATCGCGCCGCCGCAAGTAAAAACCCGTGTGCTTTTCCCCGAAACCCTTCAGTCTGTTCCCGATGGATCGGTTGGGCTTTTGGCGCACACCGATTTGGCGAATATCGATTCGGTGGCCTTTATTTTGACGGAGGATTTGGGGAGAAAAATAGACGATGGATTTGTTTTGATGGGACGTGCGAGTGGCGCGGAGAAAAAGGGTTGTTCGATCACGATGGATGAATTGCTGGAACACTAAGCCCCCCTTTGAAAAAGGGGGGCTTAAATAAGAGACATATCCTTTTTAAATGAATTAACTGGTTTTACGCAGTTGCTTAAAAAATGTCATTCCCGCGAAGGCGGGAATCCAGTGATGCGCTATGAAAAAAACATGTACTTATATTCTTGTCAGTGGAAAGAACGGTACTTTATATATCGGAGTGACCAGCAATCTTGTTCAACGTCTTTGGCAACAAAAAAACAATGAGATTAAAGGTTTTACTGAGAAGTATCATGTCCACATCTTGGTTTATTTTGAACAACATCAATTGTCTTTTCTGTGTTGAAGACAATTTTTTCTTTGGCTCAATCTAGATCTGAAAAGTTCATCTGTCCCATAGCGGCCTCCTCACACAATTCAGCAAACGATTCTTAATCGGGATTACCTCATACGAACAGCTATATTTCAAGACTTATTCAGCGTTTCCCTAACAACTATTTGTAGCATTTGCCCCATTTGTGGGCAGCATTACTTTGGGGGTAAACATATAGTTTCCCCCACCTGCGGTCTTGACTTGATACATCATCATATCGGCAGTCTTTATCAGTTCTGTTTTTTTTAGGCTGTCTTCAGGGGAGATTGCAATACCAATACTGGTTCCGAGAACAATCTTTTGTCCGTCAATGTTAAATTCGCGCGAAAACTTTTGAAGAATTCTCTTCGCCACGATGACAATCTGAGTTTTACTGGTTATATCAGGGAGAACGATCAGAAATTCATCCCCCCCTGCGCGGGCAAGTGTATCATTTCCACGAATACAGGAACCTAAACGATCGGCGGCCATTTTGAGGATTTTGTCCCCGATTGCATGGCCGTAAGTGTCGTTGACTGCTTTGAAATGATCAAGGTCAATAAAAAAGACAGCGACGTCTTTCTTGTCTTTAAAACCCACTTTGAGCGCATGAGATAAGCGCTGATCGAAGAGTTCTCGATTGGCCAGGCGAGTTAGGCGATCAAAATGGGCTCGGAAATAGATGTCCTCGTCATCTTTTTTACGCCGGGTAATGTCGCTAAATAAGCCGATATATTCCTTAACTTCTCCGTGCCCATCTTTGATGGATGTAATTGAAAGCCATTTCGGGTATATCTCTCCATTTTTTTTACGATCCCATATTTCTCCTTGCCAATGTCCAGTCGTGTTAATCGACTCCCACATCTCATTGTAAAAAGCATGATGATGTCGCCCCGACTTCAAGATTCTCGGGTTCTTTCCGATAACCTCTTCGAAGGTGTAACCCGTGATTTTTGTGAAAGCCGGGTTGACCGAGATAATAATTCCGTCCATGTTGGTCACGATGATTGCTTCGGCAGTGGTATTGAAAACGCTAGAGGCCAGTCGGAGTTTTTCTTCTTGGATTTTTTTTTCAGTGATATCATAAAGTAGGATGTTATAGAGATGCGTTCCCCCTGTCTTCAGGAAAGATACCGTCATCTCTGCTTGAAATTCCTTCCCGTCGCGATGCAGGGCTTGTATTTCAACCCTCTTATTGAAGAGCGACCAACCCTCACGCATGAAGCAGTTTAGACCTTCTATCTCCTTCTCGTTGTTTTGAATAGGAATGACAGTCTCCAGAAAGGATTTTCCAAGTATTTCTTTTTTGGCCCAGCCAAAAAGAAGCTCTGCCGTGTTGTTCCAGCCAACGATCATCCCGTTGTGATCACATTGAATGAAGGCATCAGATCCAGTAGAGAGAATCAGATCTTTAGTCTCTTCGCTCCGCGCATGTGCAAGAACCTCTTTCTTAAACGTGTTCTGTGCAAATTTACCAAAGGCGATGAAGGTAAATGCGATAATAAGACGCATCCAAGCTTCGTTCGGATCTGGAGATATGAAACGGAACCAGTAGGTCTCTTCCTCGAAGACATAAGAGTCTATCCCGGACTCGACAGCCCAAAATAAAACTGAAATGAAAATTGCAAGGGAGAGCATGTTGTTCTTCGCTAATTTCAAAAAATCAATATTCATTGTTCTAAATTCCTAGCATTTTTAGAGGCGAAGGATAAAAAAAGGCAAACTGTGAAGAAGCAATATCTAAGAATTCCTGTCTTTTAAATCGCCTTTATTATTTCAGTAACCCTATCCTTCAGCTATTAAGCCTATCTCAAATTTTAATGATTTCCAGCTTTTGTTTTATTTTTTATAAAAAATCTTACTTTATTTCAGTATAGCAGGTATTTTATTTTGCAAAAGCTGTTGGGCATTTCCCAAAAAAATTCAGTGTAAATTACCTTATTGAAGAGCGATGGGGAATCGGGACAGTCTTTAGCGACTGACTCAGCAGGTGGAGGTTGATGACGCATTTCTCGGGGGAAAGAGCGATCAGGGAATGGTGGACGAGGAGCAGAAGGGAAAACACCGATACTGATCGGATGAGAAAATCGAGGTAAAAACGCAGGTTTTATCGCGATGGAAAATGTTTCGGGGGTCACTCATAAGACAGTGCGGGATTTTGCAAAGCGCCATTTGGGTTTAGGCAGCGGGATCCGCAGTGATGTACTTCCTGCGCTGAACCGTCTTGGAGAAAAGCATCGCCACGAGGCATGCATTGCACTCGCCGAGAAAGTGGATGAATAGTTGACTTGGGTTCACATCGTCACTAGCAATCAGAAGCGATTTATTCTGGGACCTACCACGGAGTATCTGCAATTCATTTACAAGAATATCTCAATAAATTCTGTTACCGATTTAATCGAAGACAATGGGAGTGACGATTGCCAAATCGGTTTTTAAGTTTGTACGTACAGCATCCCCCTGTTCTTAAACAGGTTGTGAATTGTTCAGAGGCAAGTAAGTAAAAGAGCAGGGGAAACAGTTGGATCAAGCTGTCGATCCGCCAGAAGGGTGCAAAAAAGTTTCCTGGAAAAGCCTTGCGTGGTTTAAATATCTGGTAAAAATCGCGACCAATGGATACAGCCCTAACTTATAGGTTCGCCTGATCCAGTAAGCCTATAGTCATTGCTCCAACCTCTAAGATTCTTTGCAAGAGAGCCAATATAAATCATAAGAAGTTGCTTGAAATCCACAAGATTTTGTGTATTTCAAGCAACTTCTTAACTATGTGTTCTCATTTTATTTCTCATGCTATCTATTTTTTATAATAAATATCAATGAGTTATAGGGTTTATTCTTGTGTTACCCGCTTGGCATACACATTGCTAAATAATCAAGATATGATGACCAATTCGCAAGAGATCCCAACAATTATTTTTAATCAAGGGGGGTAAAGTGAAAATATCAGGATTATTATTTTTTATTGGATTATTAATTGGTAACCCTTCCATTGTCTTCGGTCAATTGTTTGAATTAGAAGGGAAAATTACTGGGATAAGCCGAGACAGTCGAGAAATGTCAGTCATGGGAATCACAATTGTTTTTCCATTAGAACTTATGATCGACACTCCGACCAATACCATGTCATTTGACAACCCGGATCCAAACGGTCCTTGTGACTTGACCCCGACTTTAAGTGATCCTTGTCGTATTTCACTTATCGGGGCAACAGGGATTGTGATTGGGAATAGGGATGAAAATGGAATAAACCTGGCGAGCTCTGTTTTTGTTGAACAAGCAGAGAATGTCGTTATTGGAACAGTCACTGCTCTGAACGCTTCGGAGACAGGGTTTATCCTCAACGGGACAGGCCGTATTCGAATTAATGTACCCGGTTCAGAAATCGGGGATGACCGCTTTGAAGCCATAGTCTATCCTGCGAATGAAATGACGGTTTTTGCTGAAACAGGGTATCCTGTGGGCATAGCAGGGTCTCCACATTTTCCTGAAACGACAGAGTGTCTCCTGAAGGACGCTCTTCTTATTCCAGAGGATCCGACACTTCCTTGTCCCATTAAAATTGGAGACTTTGTTGCTGTTGAAGGGGATTACAGAATGGGTCAGGATGGAACCTGGTATTTGGCTGCACATACATTGGAACTTGGAGCACCTATCCTCTATTCATCCGCAAATATTACACCCCCTGCAATATTTAAAGATTATCTCCTTGTCGGACGGGCATCCTTAGTCGTAGCCCCCGAAGAAAACCTTTTCTCAGCGCGAGGGTTTGCGACTGACCCGACAACAACTGTCTCTCTCTACGCCGTGGAAGAAGACTGCACGACACTCATCTCCCCAGATCCCTTTATCGTTGAGGCTGTTGATCCTACGAGTGGCGGCTGGAGAATGCGGGATGTTGATGTGTCAAGTCTGGGGATGTTCAGCGTATTCCTCGCGAAAACGTCCAATGGAGCGTCTTATTGTTCTGGAATGAATGTAACAATTGAATAATTGTTACATCTGATGACAAGGAGGACAGTCAATGAATTCAATGACCAGAAAAAACAACTTACCCTTTCTCACATGTCTTCTTATTCTCGTTGTCACGGGATGTAGCGGCGGCGGAGGAGAGGCATCAAGTTCTCCCGTTGCCGTTATAAGCGAAGAAAATATTGTCGTCCAAGAGCTTCAAGAGCTCCCTGATTCCCCGCAAACAGATCCCTTAAAAAAGAAGGTCATGCTGGAAAAGAGCATCTGCTGGGAGGGACGGAGTTCTTTACGAGAGGAAAAGCGGCAGCCTTTACGCCGAACTGTAATAAAAAGTTGTGGTGCTATCTAATGACGGTCGATAAAGGTCTTTCATCGATTTTAGCCCACAATCCGTTATGGAAGTTTCCCTTAAGTTTGAGGGGTCACCTTCTGTTTAATTTCTATGTTTTCATCATTGGAAATATATTCCTTGTTCTCCTGGTTTGTTCTAATGCTTTTGCAGAAACACACACAGAACAAATGGAAGCCGATTTGAGGGAAGGAAAGCGAATTTATTCTGTGAGTTGCATCCTTTGCCATGGTGGAAAGGGAAAGGGAGATGGGCCTGCATCGGTCTTTATCGGGCCTTACTCTCATCCCCGCCCGAACAATTTCACGGTCGGATCTTTTAAATATCGAACCACCGAATCAGGGGATCTTCCGACCCTTTCAGATCTGCAACGGACGATCCGCTATGGGATTCCGGGATATATGCCCTCCTTCAAACATTTAGAAGAAGAGGGGATTAGACAGGTTGCACTTTATGTTGCAAATACATTTATTGAAGATGAGCTCCCCATGGAAGAATTCCCTGAACTGGTTCAAATGTCCGATCCAGGGAAAGGTGAAAATGATTCCGAAATAAAGAACATGAGCCAATCAATTTCTCCACCTCTGGATGAGGCAATCAAGGTGAAAAAAACGGACATTTATGAAGAAATAGATTCTCGAACCTCTGGAACTGAACCAGCCCTTTCTCTGACGGATCATGAAATCATCGCCATGCTCAACGGTCTTTCCGGGAGAAAGACAAGGGCAACGAATCTCTCATACCGTTCTACAGAGATCACAAAGATTAATAAGAACTTGGTCTCGCTCCTCAAACGAATCAATAGCAATGTGACGGCCAATGCGAAACAGATTTCAATTTTTAAGCAGGTTAAATCAAGGCCGTCTCAGGCGCGTCCAAGTCTTAAAGCTTCAATTTCGCGAGGGAAGGTTGTATTTCAAGAAATGCAATGTAGCGCTTGCCACGGGCTAAATGGGAAGGGGGCAAAAACGAATATGAAAGACGAACGCGGTCTTCCTGTAATGGCTGCTGACTTGAGCCAGCCCAGTAGCTTCGGAAACGGCAATACAAGGGAAGATATCTTCAGAACCGTGATGACAGGTTTAAATGGTACGCCGATGCCTTCTTTTATTGATCTCTTTATTGGACAAGTCGACAGCGCTTGGGATCTTGTCGAATATGTTTACGCACTAAGAGAAGACAGTCTGGCCAGTTTTTTACCCTGACCTTCAAAAAAACCCTGCTATACTTTTAAAGTAGGTCGTTTATCCATAATTGAATCCCAATCTGGATAATATAAGTAAGCAGAAATGTCTCATTTTAGTTTTAAAAATAAAAATCTGGGTCGAGTCATCTTGCTCAGCCTCGGCATTTTGATGATGTCAATGCTCATCCCCCTGTCCTCCGAAGCAGTCCCGGCTTTTGCCAGAAAATACGATCTCTCTTGTACCTCGTGCCACACCAAACCTCCGAGACTAAACCCCTTTGGGGAAGCGTTTAACATGTCCGGTTTTAATATTCCTGCCACCAGAGGGGGAGAGATTAAAAAAAAGCGGAAGATTGGACGGGTCAGATTAGAGCGGAGCTTTCTCAACATATTCGCAATGAGAATTATGGGGAATTTTGTGGAGTCATTTCAAGAAAAAGACTCTAGCAGTGCAGATATAGCCTTCCCTCACGAATTAGAACTCTTCCTTGCAGGAACATTAACCAACGATATCAGTTATTTTTTTGAATTGGTCTCCGAATCCGTAAAAGTGGAGGGTGGCGAAAATGGACGCTTTGAAGAACGTTCAGGGGGTGAACTCAGCCTGGCTAGAAACTTTCTCATCTTTAATCTGGGTTCCCTATTCAAAGAGCGTCCTCAAAATAACAATGGCACAAAACAAGGTCAATCCGGTGCATTGTCAAGGAATCGTCATCTGATTCGAATCGGCCCGATGCTTAGAATCGGCGTGATCGACCCATCTACCTTTTTCTCCTTCCCCTACGAAAGACAGTTCTTTAAAGGAGTTCCAGGGAAGGTTAAAGGAAAGTCTGGCGTGATCCAGCGTTTCAGCCTGTCTCCTTACGCTTTTGCTTTAAAATATTTTGGCGTAAAGACAGGGCAGGGTGTGTCTTTGGAAGTGACGGGAGAAGCCCTCTATAACGGGGAAGGTCGTGGGGTCGATCTCCATGCTTTGGTCGGAGATTTTATCTTGCAGGTTGGGATGATGCAGGGAATGTCGGAAGAGTCCAGGGACGTGAACATCAAAAAAGACCCCTATTTAATGGGAAGGTACAACTTCGGCTGGGATACCTACATTTCAGGCAGTGTCTCAGCCATGATTAATTGGGGCATTGATACGGCCATGGTTGATAATCATCTCGTCGATTGGTTGCGTTATGGCTTTGCCGGCAATATTAAGCTGAGCCACCTAGACCTCTACGGCGCCTTTATTTGGGATGAAGTTCAAGATTTACCGGCCAGTACAAAAGGATTGTTTGAAGAAAAAGCCTTTGGAATGACCATAGAAGCGGACTATCTGGCTTTTGACAAGGTCATGCTCATGGCCAGATATGATGCCTTGAACGCGGGGGGATTTTTAAATCAAAAAGCAGATGGGAGGGTAATTAGCCTCCAGGCCCGTTATTATCTTCGAGATAACCTTGGCCTTTATATCAGAGACAGTTTCAACTTGTCTGGAATAAGTGATAATCCGCTTCAGGGTTTTAAAAATCTTATTTTTATCGGAGTTGATTATGACTGGTAAGCCTCTGAGCGAGACATCTCTCCTCCGGAGTTCAGCCCAAGCCCTGAAATGGTCTTGGATTCAAGATTCTAAAAACAAGCATTTTTAGATCGAAGTTTCCTGTATTCCGATTTAAACAACGGGGGAATTTCTCTCCCATTTATCTGCATGGAAGTTAAACGAAGGCAATGAATAATAAACGACTTGGAAACATGTTAATCAAGGCCAACCTGGTGACAGAAAAACAGATCCAGAAGGCCTTGCTTCTCCAAACCCGTGAAGGAGGTCAGCTTGGAAGAATTCTAATTCGACTCGGGATTATTGATGAATTTGAACTCCTGACATTTTTAGGCAGACAATATGGGTTTACTGCAGTTGATATCCGGAATCTAATCATTGATCTTGAGGTTATAAACATCGTTCCGACAGACTACATCTATCAATATGCCATTCTCCCTATAAAGTGCCAGGGGCATACCCTCACCCTGGCAATGATTGATCCTAGAAATGTGGATGCCATCAATGCGGTCCAATCTCTCACTGGCTATAAAATAGAGCCCATCATTACTACGGCAACAGCGATGAACGAAGTGATTCATCGGCACATCGGTCATCTCAACACCCTGAATATGAATCAAAATATCAAAACAGACCTCTTTGACAATGCGTTTTCAGAAGATGAGGAAGTACTGACAACAGAAAATGACGAGCCTCAGTCACTCCTTGCCGTAAAAAATTTTTACAAAGAACTCGGTGACACGCTGGTCAACATCGATTTGATTGAACAAGAGCCACAGGCTACAAGGATGCAGCCATTTCTTTCCTCTCATAGATTCAAGTATTTACAAGTTTTAATCGTGGCTTTGGTTCTGGTTGTTTTTGCCTTGAGCTGGAATCATACCGTCGCGTTACAAAAACAGCAGGATATCGTAAACAAACAAGCTGAGCTCTCGGAGGAAAAACGGGAAATAGCTGAAGGAGAGGCGCGACGTCATAAACTTGAATTGGAAGCACTACGGATAATCGCTTTGGAAGCACAGGAAGAGGCCAAAGATCAGACAAAAAAACAAACCAAAGAACAAGCCAATATTTTATCACAACATAAAAAAGAGTTAGGAAATGCAAGGAAAAAGGTGCTACTTGCAAAAGAGGAGACCGCTCAGGAAATTCGCCTTGCAAGGTCTAAGGGGCTTCTGCTCGAAGCAATGAATCACCTGGAAACAGACCCGGAGCGTAGCATCCTGCTTGCCTTAAATGCGGCAGAAAAAATCTATGCCCTGAGAAAAACAATTCCTGCTCAGGTTGAAGATGTCCTTCACAAAGTGATCCAAGCTTCGCGTATCAGACACACGCTTTTAGGTCATGATGATTGGGTGATGAGCGTCGCATTCAGTCCAAATGGGGAATCCCTTGCCACAGCCGGAAACGATAAAACGGCGATAATATGGGACGTCTCCAGTGGGAAAGAACGTCTTACACTCGCGGGACATGACGATGCAGTCCTGGGCATTGCGTTTAGCTCAAATGGAAAACGTTTGGCTACCGCAAATAACGACAAAACGACTCGAATCTGGGATGCCGAGACGGGAAAGTCACTTCTTCGTCTGTCAGGACATGACGATGCAGTCCTGAGTGTTGCTTTTAGTCCGGACGGAAAACGACTTGCGACGGCAAGCCGCGACCGAACGGCAAAGATCTGGGATGCTGTAACCGGCAAGGAAATTTTGACGCTTACGGGACATCAAAATTGGGTAGAGGGCATTGTTTTTAGCCGGGATGGCAAATGGCTTGCGACGGCGAGCCGGGATCAAACGGCAAAAATATGGGATGCCGCAACCGGCAAAGAACACCGGACTTTTTCTGGACACAAGGAGTGGATCAGCGCAGTGGATTTTAGTCCGGATGGGAAACGGATTGTAACGGCAAGCCGAGATCGGACAGCTCAGGTTTGGGACGTCGAAACGGGAAAAGCACTTTTTATGCTTTCTGGACATCGTGCCTGGGTTTTAGGCGTCGTCTTTAGCCCCGATGGAAAATATATTGCCACCGCCAGTAATGATCGGACAGCCAGGGTCTGGGATGCCGGGACAGGCAAGGCCTTGTTTAAACTTTCAGGACATAAAGATTCTGTGCTGGGCGTTGTCTTCAGCGGAAACGGGAAGCAACTTGCGACGGCAAGCCGGGATCGAACGGCAAAAATATGGGACGCCGAATCAAAAAAAGAACTCCTCATTCTCTCAGGGCATCAATCCTCGGTCAGTCATGTCGATATCAGTCCGGACAGGAAATACATTGCCACAGCAAGCTGGGATCAAACAGCAAAAATATGGGATGCCGAAACGGGGAAAGAACTCCTCACGCTCACGGGTCATGAGGATTGGGTTAACAGCGTTGTCTTCAGTCCGGATGGAAAATACATTGCCACGGCCAGTCGAGATCAAACAGCAAAAATATGGGATGCCGAAACAGGGAAAGAGTTCCTCACGCTCGCGGGTCACGAGGATTGGGTTAACAGCATTGTCTTCAGCCCGGATGGAAAAGGCCTCGCTACAGCGAGCCAGGATCGAATGGTAAAAGTCTGGGATCTTGAAACGGGGAAAGAGCGTCTCACACTCACTGGACATCGATCGGCTGTTTTAAAAGTGGTCTTTAGCCCCGATGGTAAACATCTTGCCACAACAACAAATACTCATCATGCGCAGGTGTGGGACGCCAAAACGGGAAAAGCGCTGCTCACTCTTTCAGGTCATGAAGATTGGATTTTAGGAATTACGTATAGTCCGGATGGGAAGCGTCTTGCTACGGCAAGCCGGGATGGATCCGCAAAAGTGTGGGATGCAGTGAAAGGAAAAGCGCTGCTCACCCTTTCAGGGCATGAGTCTTGGGTTATGGATCTCACATATAGTCCGGATGGGAAGCGCCTTGCTACGGCAAGCCGGGATGGATCAGTAAAAGTGTGGGATGCAGTGAAAGGAAAAGCGTTGCTCACCCTTTCAGGGCATGAAGATTGGGTTTTAGGAATTGCGTACAGTCCGGATGGCAAACGTCTTGCCGCAGCGAGCATGGATGGAACCGCGCGAGTATACGTAATGGACACAAAGGATTTAATGAACTTAGCGCAGAAGCGCACCACCCGAATTTTAACATCGGAAGAGTGCGAAGAATATTTCGCTTTAAATGAGTGTCTGAAAAAATAATATCAGACACTCTTCTCTAAATCTCGACTGTCTTCATTTTCCAGATGAATCTATCATGTAAAATTAAAGCCTGTGATTAGCGATAAAATGAGGCGATTTTGGAATGAATGTTTCCTCAAACAAACAGAGATCAGCCTATGGGATTTTCATCGGTCTATAGAGCGGAGTTTTCCATCGATATCGCTTTACTCTTTGGTTTGGGAGACTAGGTCATACTTTTCAATGCGATAGCGGAGCGTGTGACGGGAGAGTCCTAGTAATTTTGCCGCACGAGTCACATTCCAGGCGGATATTTCTAAAGCCTGAATGACAAAGCTCCGTTCAACGTCGTCTATAGAAATTCCTTGTGGCGGCAGGCTGAATTGCTTTTCATTGCTTCCTGGCTGAATAGAAACAAACTTCATCTGATCTGTATGAATAACCGTTCCCTCCTGGGACATGAATACGGCTTGTTCGATCAGGTTCCGGAGTTCTCGGATATTTCCAGGCCAAGTATAATGAAGCATCATATCTGCTGCTGCTTCACTTAAGTGCATTAGATCTTTTCGGTATTTTCGGCAAAATTTTTCCAGAAAATAATTAGCGAAGAGCAGGATATCTTTTCCCCGTGTCCGCAAAGGGGGTACTTCTAATATGATAATAGACAGACGAAAAAAAAGATCTGCCCGAAACTTCCCGGCTCGCACTAATTCTTCGAGGGATTGATTTGTTGCGGCAATGATGCGGACATCGATTTTTTGTTCACGCAGACCTCCTAAGCGGCGAATCATCTTGTCTTCTATAGCTTTCAGTAGCTTTGCCTGAAGGGAAATATCTATTTCACCAATTTCATCAAGGAAGAGTGTGCCCTTATCGGCAGCCTGAAAAAGCCCGAGTTTTTTCTCTTTAGCATCCGTGAACGCGCCCCGTTCATGCCCAAATAATTCGGACTCGAGGAGGTTATTGGGAATAGAAGCACAGTTAATTTCTATAAAGGGAAGCGCCTTTCTCGGACCGTTATAATGTAGAGACCGCGCAACAAGTTCCTTCCCAGCTCCGGTTTCTCCTGTGATCAGCACAGAGGGCGGAGCGCCCTCTGATAAATGAAGCTCTGACTCATTGAGATTTCTAATCTGTTTGATTAGAGAAGATATTTCAGGAGATTTTCCTAGTAAGGATCTGTGAGATTCTTTCTTTTGATAATATGAAAGCACGCCTTCGAGGCGGTTTTCTCCAAAGGCTTTGTCGATGAGAGCCTTTAACTCGCTTAACACAAGTGGTTTACTCAAAAAATCATAGGCTCCGGATTTCATCGCATCGACCGCCGTCTGAATATTGCCATGTGCTGTCATCATGATGATCTTAATTGAAGTATCAATTTGTTTTATCTCAGACAGTAGATCCAAGCCTGAGACATCAGGAAGCTGTAGATCCATTAAAATGAGATCAGGCTTAAACTCTTCAAATAATTTCTTGCCAGTTTCCCCATCTTTTGCGATACGACTATCATATTCATATTGTTCCAGGTACAGCTTAATGTTCTTCGCCATCACTGGCTCATCTTCTATAATTAAAATGCCATGCGTCATAAGCTGTCCCTATTTTCGTGATGAATTTTAAGAAAAATCGTGGTGCCCTGGCCTTTCTGGCTTTCCAATCGAATTGTTCCTTTATGACGATCAATAACCCGTTTTGCTAACGAAAGTCCAACCCCGATTCCTTTTCGTTTTGTTGTAAAAAAAGGTTTAAATGCCTTGCTCAATTGTTCCTTGCCCATGCCGATTCCTGTATCTGCCAACGTGATTTCCACACAATGATTCTTTTTTAAATAACGGCTTTTTACAGTGATCTCGCCGCCCTCCGGCATTGCATCAATCGCATTTTGAATCAGACTGATTAGCATTTGGCGAAGTGGCGCTTCGTCGGCTTTGATTTCAGGCAGGGAGTCTTCGAGATCAATGTGGACTTTGATGTTGTTAATTGACATCTCTTTTTCAAATGAGACAAAAATCGATCGAAGAAATTCGTTAATCTTCAATAAAGAAAATTCTCCGTTGGAGAACCGCGCGTAGGAAAGTAACTCATTGATCCACTTGGCCAAACGGTCTGCCTCTGATATGACATCTATGGCCGTTTCTCTAAAAAAGGGTTGTGAATTCGTTGCCAACGCCAGTTCTGCTGAAGATCGAATGGAACCGAGTGGGTTTCGAATACCATGCGCAACGGCTGTTGCCATCTCTCCCACAATACTTAGTGTTTCAGATTCAAGTAATTGCGCATGTTGCCGATTGATCACTTGCGTTGCTCGTCTTACGATCCAATAGAGAGATACGTAGAGGAAGAGTCCCCCGAGGGATGCACTCACCCAAATAAAATAATTCCCTCTTTGAATGGCCTTAAATAGTATGGACGGTTCCTTATAGACTTCAAAAACACCGAGCACTTCATCTTTTTGTGGGTTCCACAGGGGAATATAAGTCTCAGAAAAAGCAGGAACTGGTACGTCTAAAACATGCTCACCCTTCTTAGGTTTCCCTGATATGCCGCTTGTAAAAGCAAGTTTTCCAGTCAGAGCAATTTTTAATTCCGGATTAGGCATGAAATTATGCCCAACCAAGCTCGCTTCGTCCGACCAAATGACCGTGCCCTGCTTGTCATATACATTGGCTCGAGCAACTTCAGGCATATGGGAAAGTTCTTTAAAAAAGACCTCATATATGGATGTTGGTCCATAGACTTCTTTCTCAAATAAGACACTCACCTCATCTGAGGCGACAATGTTTTGGACGAATTCTTTCGTTACAAAGGCGTCGTGTTCAAGAATTTTATCTGTGAAAAACCTTGAAAAAATATAGGCGGATGAGGTGGAAACCAAAACAATTGAAATAAGGCTTAGGTATGAAAACCAACGGATAAGATTAAAAGGTTTTTGTTTATCTGTACCCTGCATATCCTTCTGAACCCTTAGAAACAACATAGAAAAGGAACTCTTTAAAGTTTACTCGAGATCGTAAATACTGTCTATTTTAGGAAATATCGGTATTACGAGTTAACACGGTGATCGCCGATATTGCTGGTTTTAGATCGCGGTTCATCCCCACGCATGTGGGGGACATACTTCTTTTAACCTACTGAAAAATAAGTGTTATTCTAGAAGATTATTTTCTAGCGGTGAATTCCCATCGAAACAAGACTAATTTCAGAACGGCATGGATTCACTTTAGGTTTTTGTCCGACAGAAAAGAAACGAGGTTGATCCCATCTTAATCGGGATTACCTTATACGAACAACTATATCTCAAGACTTATTTAGAGTTTCCCTAAGTCAATAATCCGTTCATGTGGTCGAGTGAGCGTTTCTGATTTTAAACGCAGATCATAGATCTCTGTTTGAGGGCTTACGGACTTCGTTTCTAGATGCCCACAAGCCATCAAAGGTTTGTTTTACCCATAATTCCAATCTTTCCTATAATAGATCGATCATGCTAAGCTGCCGCGAGGCTGGGGGGGCCTATTCCGGCACCACTCATTTATAAAGTGTGTTGAAGTGTCTGCGTGATTAAAGCCTATTTTCTTTCAGAGATGGATATATTAGAACAGGAGCAGGTGGTTGGAACACTCATCCTGTCATTGCCCGAACTCTCTTCTGCGCAACTCATTGAAATTTCAAATCGTCTGATTGCCGCACAAGAAAAATTTGCCAAAGAATCGATCTACGATATTGTAGCTTGGATTGATCAGGCGGTCACGCGTTGGCGTGATCCGAGTGATCCGATCCGACAGGAGGCGGAAGCGGTCTTGCCGCAGGTCTGTGGTCTTTCAAAAGAGATGGTTCAGGTGGTGCTGGATGATCTTTTCAAAAATTTGACCGGATCGGTTCTGTTACAGCTTCTTGAATCTGAATTGGTTGAGCCGAATCTGCTGGATCGGTTTTGTCCTAAAAAGAAAAGCAATGTGATGACGCGTGCTTATGGGGCGCCATTAATTACCCATATTTTGCCGGGAAATGTGCTCGGTGTTTCCGTGGTAAGTTTGGTCTGCGGCCTACTTGTAAAATCGGCCAATTTGCTTCGGGTGAGCCGTGAGGAACTTTTACTGACGACCCTGTTTGCGCAAACGCTTCAAGCCGTGTGGCCCGAGATGGCGCAAACGGTGGTGGTACTGACCTGGGACAAGGCAGAGCTTGAATTAACAAAAGCGGCTTTTGAAAAGGCCAATCTGGTGATTGCTTATGGGAATAACGAAACGATCTCAGCGATAAGTCCCTTGGTTCCCCAAGGCAGGCTTAGAGTTTTTCATGGCCACAAATTGAGTTTTGGTGTGATTGCACGTGAATCGATTTGTGATGCTCTGGCCCAAAAAGTCGCCATCGATATTTCACTTTATGATCAGCGGGGTTGTTTATCGCCACATCTATATTATGTCGAGTCCGGCGGTGAGACCTCAGTCCTTGATTTCGCAACGCAAGTAGCAGAAGCTTTGGATGCCTTTGCCAAGAAATGGCCAAAAGGTAAAGTCTCGCCGGATGAAGCCAGTAAGGTTCAACAGCTTCGAGGGGCTGTGGTTTCAAAAGGAGGCAAATGTTTTTCAAGTCTAAAGGGTGTGGATTGGACGGTGCTTTATGATCCTGATCCTGAGTTTATCGCTTCTCCACTTTCACGAACCATTTGGATCAAACCTTTACAAGATTTTTCAACAGTCATGCCCCTGCTAGAGCCGATAGGAGATCTGATCCAGGCCATTGGAATTGATATCCCAGAAGATCGGGCGCTTACCTTGCTTGAATCCATTTCAAAAATTGGTGGCTGCCGGATCTGCCCGATAGGTGAAATGCAAAGTCCGCCTTTAAACTGGCATCATGACGGAGGCTTTCGTCTATTACCTTTGTTACGATTTGTGGATTGGGAAAAATAAATGACGCCGAAAAATGAAGACTTTTTAAAATATGTTTGCCAGACATCGCCTTATCCTATGGGGCTTGAGATTGATACGGCCAAAGGGGCTTGTCTTTACACGGTCGATGGGAAGGAATATCTGGATTTTATTTCCGGAATAGGTGTGGCGAATACTGGTTTTACGCATCCAGCAGTGGTGAAAGCGATTCAACATCAAGTCGAAAAATACCTTCATGTCATGGTGTATGGGGAACATGTGCTCGCCCCTCAGGTGGATCTCGCCAAAAAACTAATTTCTCTTTTACCCGATGGGCTGGAGCAAGTCTACTTTACGAACAGTGGCACCGAGGCGAATGAAGGGGCTTTGAAACTGGCCAAGAAATTCACGGGTCGAAGAAAACTAATCAGTTTTGAAGGGAGTTTTCATGGGGATTCTCAAGGAGCTTGTTCTGTGACCGGCAGGGAAATCTACAGAAAACCCTTTGAACCGCTTTTGCCAGGCGTGAGCTTTTTACCTTTCAATGAAATAGGACGATTTTACGAAATCGATAATACCGTAGCCGCTGTGATTACCGAGCCGATTCAGGGAGAAGGGGGCATGCGTGTGCCGGATGCAAGGTTTCTGAAAGCCTTGCGTGCGCGCTGTGATGAAGTCGGGGCGCTCTTAATATTTGATGAAGTGCAAACGGGCTTTGGACGCACGGGGAAATTGTTTGCGATGGAACATTGGAATATTGTTCCTGATATTCTTACATTGGCAAAAGGGATGGGCGGTGGCATGCCGCTGGGGGCTTTTGTTGCTTCGCGTGAAATGATGGCGACGCTTTCAGAAAACCCGCCCCTTTCTCATGTCACAACTTTCGGCGGACACCCTGTTTCCTGTGCCGCAGGTCTTGCAAGCCTTCAGGTCATATTGGAAGAATCCTTGATGAAGAAGGCTGAAGTGGATGGGGGATGGCTCCGAGACCAACTACAGAACTTGGCCAGAAAGCAAAGAGGTATCCGTGAGGTGCGAGGCAAAGGATTGATGATGGGCTTGGAACTTGAAAATGCAAGGCTGGCAAGGCATTTAGTCAACGGTGCTTTTGCGCGAGGTTTGATTTTGGGATGGACACTTCATACCGAGACGGTGATTCGAATTATGCCGCCCTTAAACATTTTGCACACGGAACTCAAATGTGGGCTTGCTGTAATCGAAGCGGTTCTGAATTCAAGCTGAATGCTTCTGAGATTGAAAAAATCGGGTCATTATGTTACGATTTTCCCTTTATAAGGTATTCATTTTCGAGGAAATATCATGGGGGAAGAATCATCACTTGATGAGAAAAATCGTCGCAGAACCACTTCTAACAAGCCTGAGAAAAAATCTTCTTCAAAGCAGGCGCAGCAAGATCAAGCTGGGGCATATTCGCCGGATGAGATTCCGGCGACCTTTTCATCGTTTATTCTTTCTCTTGCAACGTCGGCATTAATTTCCCTGGGAGAAGAAAAGGATCCCGTCTCGGGTAAAAAATCGATAGAATTGTCAAATGCGCGACAGGTGATCGGTCTCATTGAGCTTTTGGAGGGAAAGACCCAAGGAAATCTAACAAAAGAGGAGGAACATTTGGTACGGCAACTCCTCTATACCCTAAGAATGAAATTTGTCGCCCTAGAAAAGAAAGATTCAATTTAATTTCTTGTAATTAGTGATTGACCACCCGATCATTCATCTCTTTTCCCGTGATACCCTGAGTTTTCTTAATGTTGTATTCAATGTAAAAGGAGTCCTGTTTGTCTAAAAAGTGGATTCTATCCATTTTGATCACATTGATTGTTCTCGTTGGGCTTTCTCAAGTCATCCTCCAAAGTCCGTTTTTTTCTGAAAGAATTGTAGGTATTGCGGCGACTCAATTAGAAAAAATTGTGGGTCAAGCTGTTTCCATTGAGTCCGCCAGTATCAACCTGATGACGGCATCCATTGCCCTGGAATCGTTTGTGATCGCCTCAGAGCAGGCTGGGGCCCCGCCACTATTTTCAGCAGAAACCCTTAGGGTTTATGTGAGTCCGGGTTCTATTTTTACAGAAATTTTCCTTGTGAGAAAGATAGAGATTGATGCGCCCAATATTCAGCTCTCAGGTGACGGGTCTCAAAAACTTCCCTTTTTGAAAAAGGTAAAATCTAAGCAAGGAGGGGGCTTTGCCTCTCCTGTATTTATTATTCGTGAGATTCGTGTCAGCGATGGTCATCTATTTTATAAAGGGAATGGGGTCTTAAAAGAGCTATCCCTTTCAGGGATTTCCAGTGAGATTCGGCCAGACCTGAAGATGAGGCAATTTGAGATCAATCTCATCGCCTCTAAGGGGATGGTTTCGACAGAGGAGATGACAAAAGAAATCGACCAGTTTCAAGGTGAAATGTTGGTCGATCCCGACAAGATTGAGATCATGAAGGCTGAAATGTTTTCTGGCCCGATGTCTTTAAATGTAAAGGGGGATATTCGTTTGAAGACGGAAAAACCCTTGGATCTTCATCTTGATTTGAAGCTTCCGATTGAGTCGATTGCGTCGTTTGGCCTGGATCAGGCTGTAACAGTATTTATTAAAAATCAATCTGTTTCAGGGACACTTGTTTTTACGGGGGTACTGTCTGGAGGAATTCCCGATATTAGCTTAAATGGAAAACTTGAACTGCCTGCATTACGTGCGGTGGATCAAGCGATTGGGTCTGTGGAAGGTGTCGTTTCTTATCATGCAGATAAGGTTGGATTTTCAGCAGTTTCCGGAAAAATTTTTTCAGGGTCTTTTTCTGGTGACTTTGAAGCAGAAATGCTTCCTTTATCTCAAAATAATGGAAAAGAAAAAAGACAGCTCGCCTTTAAATCGAATTTGAAATATGAAGGGATTCCGATTGATCAGGTACTCAATGTCTCTCCCTTTCGTGACCGTGTTAAAGGGCTTACCCTGAAAGGGATTTTTGCTTCAGGGGATGTGGCATTGGCAGGGCCCGGAAAGGAAAATGATCGGGTTCAAGTGTTTGGGAGCCTTAGGGTGGAACGACGCCCTCTTTTTTCCCCTCCACTTGAAGCAGAATCAAGTTCAATCCAAAAATTGATTGCACTTTTAAAAAGAGGAAAACTGGATTGGCGTTGGTCTCCTAAAGGCATGGTGCTTCAGGAAGCCGAATTTTTGTTACCTGAAACAAAGGTTTCTATTGATGGCAGCTGGTCGAACGAAAAAGGTTTAAGCCTTGATGCTCGTTTAAGTAGCCAGGAAGTCTCTCAGATCGCAACTATATTTCACACGCCTTTGGCGGGGGAAATGAATGTCAATGGGGTATTCACACATTTAGACGGAATCTCTATTTTTGAGGGAGGGGTTTTGGTCGAAAAGGGCCAGCTTCGCGGACAAACTTTTACCTCTTTTGCTTCAGGGCTTTATCTTAAAGGGACGCAAATCCGTATTAAAGAGGCTGTATTGCGTGTTCCCGCCAAACGAAAAGAAGAAATTGGAAAGTCGGGCCCACCCGCAGGACTTTATTTAGCAAAAGGTAAACTGGATTTAGAGGATTTGAAAGCGCCTCATTTTGATTTTAAAGTTGAGATTAAAGCAGGGAATCCACAGGAAGTATTTCAATTTTTAGATTTAAAAGTGCCGCTGTATTCTACGGTGAATGGTTCGATAACGGTTCGAGGTGTTCCTGAATCTTACTTCGTAAAAGGCCCTTTTGAACTGAATGCGGGGTCAATTTACGGGGAAGATTTTGACCAGGGCTGGGCGGACCTCACCGTGTCGGAAAAAGAAGTCTTGCTTGAGAATGTCGTACTGACGAAAGGAAAAGGTCTTCTGACCGGGAAGGGGGTCATTCGGTATAATCATACCTATTCGCTTGCAATTAAAGGGGAAGATCTCAGGGTTCAAGGAACACATCTACTCCGATGGATGCCTCCATCGCTGACAGCCCGTGTCGGACTTGTTGTTTCTGGAGAAGGGAGTTTTGAAAAACCACAGTTTCAGTTTGTTGCTGCGATTAAAGACCTGCATTATAGTGAGCTTTCGAGTGTACGCGGAACAATAAAGGCCGATTGGCATGACAAAGAGATTAGCTTTGAAGGGGATTTTCCAGATAAAAAGATTTCTGTGAAGGGGGATGTACAGGTTGCGCCGTTTTTCCCCTATACATTTTCGGGAAGCTTTGATCAATTTCGTATCGATCCAATCGTGAATGAATACCTTCCCGGAACCATTGGAGAGGTCGTTTTACAAGTTTCGGGGAAACTCTCTGGGAGCGGAGAAATTTCCAAACCGGCTCTATTGACACTCTCTGGTGATTTGAGTGAACTGAGAGCTGATTTTGGCGAATATCAACTCCAAAACGATGGGCCCTTGGCCATTCAGGCAAAAGAAGGCACATTTTTATTCAAAAATACACGGTTTAAGGGAGAGAATACAGCCTTAGTGCTGAATGGAAGTTTGACGATTTTCCAACGCTGGGGGATATTTTTAAAGGGGAAGGCTGACCTGAATTTGATTACCTTTTTTTCAAAAAAAATTGCTTCTGGGAAAGGAGAGGCTGTGCTTGATCTGGCTGTTTCTGATGAATGGGCATCTCCAAAATTTCGAGGGGAGCTGAAACTTCAGGAAGGGAGAATCCGGACAGCCCATCTTTCTCAATTAATCAAGGTTTCAGCATTGTCAGCTCTTTTCAATGAAAGACACGTGATCTTAGAAAATCTTCAGGGGAAACTGGGTGGCGGAGACTTTCATGCCACAGGGAAGGTCGTACTTGATGGTTTTAAGGCAGGAGATTTTGGTTTTTTACTCGAGCTTGATCAGGTGCGTCTTGATTTAGCAAAAGATCTCCCCGCTACAGTCAAGGGAGAACTTTTTTTTCAAAAGAAGGGTTTAGATCAGACACTTGATGGGGATTTATCAGTCAAGCATATTTATTATGAGAAAAAGGTTAACCTAAAAACAGTTGTGGCTGATTTTTTGAAGAAAAAAGGGAACACGCTTTCCGAAGAGACTCCGATTATAGGTCAAACAAAAATCAATATCCACCTTTATGGAAAAGACGACATTTGGATAGCGAATAATCTTACGAAGATGCCACTTGAGATTGATTTGATTTTAAAAGGTTTATTTGATCATCCACAATTACTTGGTAACATTGATGTGCCCAAGGGGGAAATCTATTTTCGAAATAATACTTTTCGAGTGACTTCGGGTTCGGTTAATTTTTCTAAACCGGAAGAGATCGACCCCGTTTTTGACCTGAGAGCGAGAACGACTGTCAGAAACGTTGTCACTGATCGGAATTATGATATTGATTTGGAGTTATCTGGAACAGTTTCACAGATCAACCTGAGATGGAATGCTTTTCCTGCATTGTCAGAAGGAGATATTTTGGCCCTACTTGCGATTGGAAAAACAACGGCGGATCTTGTTCAAGTGGGGGGGCGATCCGATACTGAAGCGACAAATTTTGTCGTGTCTGAATTTTTAGCTGATCCGCTTGAACAAGTCACCGGTGTTGTGGGGAAGCCCGTCGAAGACATCACGGGAATTGATGACATCCGTGTCGAGCCATCCATTGATGACCGCAATCCCGATGCAACGATTGGTACACGATTAACAGCGGAGAAGCGCCTCTTGGAAGACCGCTTGATTGTGATTTACCAAACGACACTTGACCCTTCTGAAGAAGAAGTCATTCGCATGGTTTATGAGGTGAATAAACATATTTCTCTTGTCGGAAAGCAGGATGAAGATGGGCAAGTAGGGGGGGATATCCGATTCCGCTTCGAATTCCGTTGAGTCTTATTTTAAATAGAATCCAATATTTCTTGCAAGTGCTCTTTTTGTTATTTTTTTTGGCATTTGTATGTCCCCCAGATGCGAACGCTGAGTCGCGTATAGCATTTGGGGGGCATTGGGAAGGCCGGATTGTTGAAAAGCTTGTATTTGATGAGAGTGGCCCTTATTCAAAACAAGAGCTCTATCGGCTTATCCAAATTCAGCCCGGAGATTTATATCAAGCACGTTTGGTTCGTGAAGCGACCAAGCGTCTTTACCAAACCGAACAATTTAAATCTGTCTGGATGACTGTAGAACCCATTGGGGAAAGACGCCTTTCTCTTAAAATTCACTGGGTCAAAAACCTTTTGCTGACCGCCATTACCTTTTCAGGAAATCATAAATTATCAGATGAAGTGCTGTTGAAAACAATGGCCGTCAAACCTGGAGACTGGTTTAGCGAGCCTTCCTTTAAAAATGCGCTTCAGAACATTAGAACACATTATCGTAAGGCAGGTTATTTTCAGGCAAAGGTTTCCTCCACCTTGAATCCCTCCTCGGGAAAACAGGCAGGTGTTGATGTCTTGCTTGAAATCGATGAAGGTGGGAGAACCAAGATTGGCAAGATGGTTTTTTCAGGGGACAAGGTTTTCTCAAACTGGAAACTCAGACTTAAAATCTATTCTAATGAAGGGGAATACTACCTTTTTGATGAGTTACAAAAAGACCTGGGTCGTTTAAAGCAATTTTACGAAGCGGAAGGCTATTTTCGCGTCATTATTGGTCCAACCGCTATTAGCTATAACGAAGCGCACAATGAAGTGGATGTCGTAATCACGATCCAATCCTTTAACCATCTCTCTGTCTTTTTTGAGGGGAAAAAATTGTACGATGAAGATAAGCTTGAATCTTTGATATTGATCAAAAAGGAACGGAATGTTTCGCAGGATGTACTGGAGGGAAGTGCACGTCAGATTACGAATTTTTATTTAAGTGAGGGTTATCCTTTTGCAAAAACGCAGGCCCGTTTAAAAAAATATCCCTTAGAAAAAAGAGCAGAGGTTTATTTTTTAATTGAAAGTGGTCGAAGAACAAAGATCGATGATATTCAGTTTTCAGGGCACTATGCATTTTTATCAAAAATCCTGCTCAAGCAAATTGCTTTGGAGAAATCAAAAATCTTTAGCAACGCGTACTACATCAAAGAGGAAGTCGAGACGGCTGCCAAAGCACTGACCCTTTTTTACAAAGTGGAAGGATTTCAGAGTGTATCCGTTACACCAGAGGTCAGGCTGAACAAAAAAAGAACGTCTGCGACCCTGCTTTTTGAGATCGACGAAGGGCCTCGCACACGCTTTAGATCGATTACGTTTGAAGGAAATCAGGCCTTGGATGCAAAGGATCTTAAAGTGGCGCTGGATCTTTTTCCGCAAGAGCCATTTACTCTGGAAAAAGTGAGGGATGGGCGAAGGACACTTTTAAATACCTATGCAAAAAAAGGTTATCTTGAAGCTGATATTAGCCCTGAACTTCAGTTCTCGCTTCACCAGACGGATGCAGACGTTATGTATCATGTTGCGGAAGGGCCACAAACCTTTTTTGGTCAAATTGTCCTTAAAGGAAATCAATTTACGCGCGATGAAGTGATTTTAAGGGCGTTGAGGGTAAAAACAGGTGAGCCATACAGTCCGGTCGCGATTTTAGAGAGCCAAAGACATCTTTACAAAACGGGCTATTTTTCATCAGTGGGTTTTGACCCGCAAGTAAAACTTGGCCGGGAGGAAGGTGAAAAAAATCAACAAGATATCGCATTGACGGTGGTTGAAAAACCAAGAATTGTGCTTGATTTTGGGGTTGGTTACGGAGATCGGGAACGTGCGCGAGGTTTAGTTGAAATCTCTCATCAAAATATCTGGGGTAGTGGTCAGTCCCTGAGTGCGCGTCTAGAGAGGAGCCAAGTTGAAGAGCGCTATTTTCTGGTCTATCGAAAACCCTGGTTTTTTGATGAGAGCATCACTGCACGGATCACCGCATCATATTTTGATTTGGAAGAAGTGTCTTTTGATCTTGAAACTTTTAGTGTTGTTGCGGGTCTTGAAAAAGAATTCTCAGAGCGCTTCAAAGGTGCGCTTCTCTACCAGATCGAACAAAAGCGAACGTCAAATGTGGAAGGACCTGCCAATATTACTTCTGAAGATGAATCGCTTTTTACGATTGGCACTCTCAACCCTTCGGTCGTATACGATACTCGGAAGAACAAGTACAATCCGCGTAAGGGGTCAGTAAGCAGCCTTGTGATTCGGGATGCCGCTAAAATATTAGGTTCTGAAGTGCAATTTGTCAAAGCAACGGTACAAAATAGATCTTATTTCACAATCTTTAAAAATATTGTATTTGCATTTTCTACACGTGCTGGCGTGGCAGAACGATTTGGCGTAACAGAAATTATCCCGCTTTCAGAAAGATTCTTTGTCGGAGGGAGAAATACGGTTCGTGGGTACGATGAAGATAAGTTGGGTCTTGTTGGGGAAACGCTTCAAGACCTGGAAGATGCAAGCGGAGCTATTTTGAAAAAAAATGTTCCTATTGGAGGGAATGCCATGCTTGTGTTGAATGAAGAACTGCGTTTAACCTTGCCCAAATCCTTTGGTTTAGTGCTATTTTTTGATCATGGCAACGTCTGGAGGACCTATAAAGATGTCGAATTTAAGGAGATCAAATCTACCGTGGGACTTGGTCTGCGATACAATACCCCGATTGGGCCATTCCGTCTCGACTGGGGATACAAACTGAATCGGGAAGAAGGCGAAAGCCCCTCTGCCTTCCATTTTAGCCTTGGTCATGCGTTTTAAAGCCCTTACTAAAATAGCTTTGACTTGAAAAAATAGATCATCAAGTGAAAAAATGGACTTTGAAGGATTTTTTCAGAAAACTTAATCGTCGCTGTGACGGTGGGGGATTTACGCTTTCTTCTGTGTCTCAGATGCTTCGTGGGTGTGTTCGTGGACGTGGTAGAAACCAGAATGCTCTTGGCCGTGAAGGTGGGAGTGGGTTTCTGCGGTCTCTTGAGGAAGCGCAGGTGGTTCAATTTTACGAGGAAGCATTTTATCTCGCGTCATCTGATAGAGATAGGCGATCATGAAAATGCCTGCGGCGACGAGTACGATGGTCGCGCCTGACGAGACGTCCGAATAAAAGCTGAGATACATGCCGAGTATGCCGCAGAGCGTTCCGATTAAAGTAGATAAAAAGACCATTTTGTTAAAGCTGTCTGTGAGCACACGGGCAGTGACTGCCGGCATGATGATGCCTGCCGCAATCATCGTGACCCCCATGACCTGCATGGAGACAATGATCACCGATGCCAGGATGAGAGAGAAGAGACCTTCGATCCATGAAACGGGCACCCCATAAATTTGGGCGACCTCTGAATCGAAGGTGGTAAATAAGAATTGCCGATAAAAAATAAAGATGAGAAGACCAGAGATGAACACCACGATGGTGATGATCCAGAGGTCTTCTGAAGTGACGCCGAGGATATTCCCAAAAAGCGTGGCTTCAAAACTTTTGGTGAATCTGCGGAAGCGGCTGATAATGGCCACGCCGATGGCAAAACTGGCCGTGGTAATGACTCCGATGGCCGCATCTGCCCCCACCTTCTTTTTTCGGGCCACTGCATTAATAAGTAATACAGAAAGAAAACCCCAAGCGCCAGCTCCTAAATAAAAATTCCATTGCATGACCGTGCTAACAACGGCCCCGCCAAATACCGCATGTGAAAGACCATGCCCGATATAACTCATCCTTCTGAGGACGATATAGACTCCGATGAGAGCACAGATGCCCCCGACGAGTGATGCGGCGATGATGCCATGCACGAAAAATTCATATTTGAGGGGATCCGTAATAAAGCTCAATGTGAATGGGCCTCTCCGCTGTGTTCATGTTTTTTTGCCGAGGCTTCATGTTGATGTTTTTCAAAGTGATGACCTTCATGCGGGCTGTCATCGACCATCATCACATCCCCCTGACGGATGACGGACATCTCTGATTCGTAAGTACGGGAGAGGATTTTCGATGTGAAGACCTCATTGGGATCACCCTGTGCGACGATTTTTTGATTAAAGCAAATGACCCAGGGCAGATGGCGCGCCACTGCATTTAAATCATGGGTGGTCAGTAAAATCGTGACGCCTTTTCGGTTAATTTCGCCGAGCAGATGAAGGATGGCATGTTGGGTTTTAACATCTATTCCTGAGGTGGGTTCATCTAAAATGAGCAGTTTGGGGTTAGCAACCAATGCTCTGGCCAGAAAGACGCGTTGTTGTTCTCCGCCGGAGAGCAGCTTAATCTGACGGTCGGCATAATGCCCGATATTCAGGCGATCAAGTAGTTCTCGAATGATTCGTCGCTCTCCTTTTGTGAGCCAGGGCAAGCGTGTTGATTTTCGATAAAGTCCCATTGCGACGACCTGCTCAACCGTGACGGGAAAATCCCAATCCACGGTTTCAATTTGAGGGACATAGCCGACTTCCGGCGGGACTTTCCCATTAACTTTTTTCCCAGAAAATGAAATGTCACCTGAAATGAGTGGGACAATCCCCAAGATTGATTTGAGAAGAGTTGATTTTCCAGCACCACTGGGGCCGACGAGTCCGGCAAACTGGCGCGGAAAAAGTCGCAGAGAGAGGTCTTGAAAGACAATTTTTTCTTTGTATCCACAGGTGACTTTAGAAAAGCTCACAAGCGGCGTGGCGTATGATTCGGGTGATGTTGCTGCCATCGTTACCCGAGTTCCTTTCCTGTGGTGGTTGCAGTGAGTTTGCCATGTTTGACCCCTTTGGTCGCGATGATGCTATTGGCCACTTCTTTGATGTCACGGCTTCGGCCTCTTACAACGAGGACTTCAAGACAGCGATGTGCATCAAGGTGGATATGGAGTGATGATTGGATGAGTTCGTTGTATTGATGCTGAATGTCGGTGAGGCGTTCCATGAGTTCCGGGACGTGATGGTCATAAACGATGGTGATCGTGCCGACCGTTTCTTTGTTTTCATCCCATTCTTCTTCAACCAAGTGATTCCGAATAAGATCCCGCAAGGCCTCTGATCGGTTTGTATATTTTTTTCGTTCAATATATTGATCAAAGGTTTTAAGTAGTTCTTCATCAATAGAAACCCCAAAGCGAATTAATTTAGACATCTAATACTCCTCATTATGCTGATCTTGCATACAAGTATACCTTACTATTATTCTATTGTTGATTAACGGGATCAATGCCGTTTAAGGCTTCTGCATTTCCGCCAAGTACGCTTACCATGGTTCGCACGTTTTCCAACATCATGCCGATGTAGGTATTCTCCGGCGCGCCATCGGCTCCGGGCAGATCATCGTCCCGAAGCGTTGAGACAAACTTGACCCCGGCCTCTTTTCCAATTTGATTCAAGATTTTACTGGGAAACACTTCAGAACCGAAAATAGCGGGGACGCTCTGCGCTTTGAGTTGATCGATAAGCCGTGCCATTTCCCTTGGAGAAGGGTCTGCAAAAGAGGAAGGCTGGATTGCCCCAATGATTTCGCAGCCATAGCGTGGACAGAAATAGGCCCAGGAATCATGATACGTGATGAGTTTTCGATTCTTTTGAGGGATAGTGGACATGGCCGTCATGATGGCCTTGTCGAGTTTTACGAGGCGCACCAGATAGGCCTTGGCGCGCCGCTCATAGTCCCCTTTGTTTGCGGGGTCGCTGGCAACAAGGACGTCCCGGATGAGTTCGACATATTTCATCGCATGGCTGACGTTGAGCCAGAGGTGGGGGTTCGGATGCCCATCCGATTCCGGAAAGCTAAAATCAAATTGCCATTCTTTTTTTGTGATGGTCTGATCGCCTAATTTGACAAAGACCGCCCCCGATTTTTTATTGGCACGGGCCAGTTTTTCGGTCGGGATTTCAAGATGCAGGCCGTTATAAATTAGCAAGTCGGCTGCTGCCAAGTATTTAATATCAGAAGGGGAGGGCTCAAAAGTGTGGGAGTTGGTGCCTTCGGGTACAATGCCTTGAATCTGCACCTGGTCTCCGGCCACATTCCGAATCAAATTTGTGATGGGCGCGACGGTTGAAACCACTTTAAGTTTTGAGTCAGCTTGCGCCATGCTGCTTAAAATAGGGAATCCAAGAAATAACGGAAACATGATGATTACGGTCAACTTTTTCATAAGTCCTCCTGTAGATTTAGACATTGTCTTAATTATCCAATTTGCTTTTATTCACCTTATGATCAAAAGACGATCTGTGCCCGAAGCCCATAAATGGTGATAGGGGCAATGGTCCCATCCCCACCGGGGTGGGTGATGTGCTGTACATCGGGTGAGATGTGGATGCCATGAGCCGTTTTAATATTGTAATAGACTTCAGTGATTGTTTCGTCTTTGTCCAGGCTGGAAGACTGTTTGTAACCATCACTGATGAAGCTCATTCCAAAGGCAATCCCCAAGGTTGTCCCCTCTCTTCCAAATAACTCATTGAATTGGAAGCCGCCAGAAGCTGTTAGATCATAGTTGGACACCTCACCATCCTGTGTGCCAAAGCGTCCCCATAGACCCAGGTTTTGTGTGAGGGCTTGATCAAAACTTAGCGCAAAACCCGTGTTTCCTGAGATGGCTACACTTGTATTGAGAATGCTTGGGTGAATGGTTTCATTGGACCAATAGATAAAACGGTAGTGCCCTTCAAGTTCTCTTTGATAACGCTCATATTCTATTTCGATGATCCAAAAAGGCTGGTCGATCATATCCGTATAATTACCATCACCCTCAAAAAAACCTAGATTGAATTCAAGCATGTCAAAGGGGTGGGCATGAAGCAGAAGGCCGGGGCCGTAGCCATTAGCGTCTCCGCCCCAATCAATCGCGATATTGTTGACAAAAAGGGGCGAGATGAATTGGAAGGTTTCGCTGTTGGCGAATTCATTCTGATCAAAATAAGAGGTCAGATCGATCTGTCCAAAAGAAAGTCGATACCGTTCTCTCTTCCAGGTCTGTTCATAGAGTGCTTCGATCAGATGAAAACTGTCAGGGTTGTTTGCGAAGCTGCCATCGTTTTTAAAATTTTCGACATCGGCATTGACGCCCCCTGCAAAAATATCGGGAAGACGTGAAAGCCCGTCTCCCCGCATAAAATCCCCTCGAACAATGAGCAAACCATTGTGACGGATTTCGCTTTCTAAAATGAGATCAATAGAAAGGCTCCCGTCGGCACGGTTCCCGCCGAATTGGCGTTCATTGTTTGTTACACCCTGAAGTATGAAAGTGAGTCCTCCGCTTAATCGTGTTTTTTGTGAGGATAAAATGGGGTAGTTTTCTTCCGATTCAGGGGTTTTATCTTTGAATTCTTTTCTTTCCTCTGCCCCGGTGATGCGACGCCGGTCTGTTTCGAGCTCAATCACTTTCAAACGTTGTTTGATTTCTTCTAATTCTTGATGGGTGTGATCGTGTGTATGAGCTGCCCAAGAAGGGTGTGGCATGCCCAAAATGAGCAAGATGACTAATGTGGACAAGGGACTGAGCGGAAAATGGGTTTGATGTGTTTGTATTTTAAATAGAAGTCGAATCATATTTTAAAGAATAATGTACCACGAATTTAAGAATGTTATGTGGCATATTTTAATAATTTTTATGCAAATCGTGCTACGATATAAATTATTGTATCGCTAGTGTTTGGATTTGTCAAGTAAAGGGGAAATAAGGTCGCTTGGTTTCGATCAAACCTGGTTCACGATATCAAGGTTGAAACCTTGTATTTTTGCCTAGGCTTGGAGGGAGAAATGCTAATCGTGAAACAGCACAACCCATCGGTTGACGGGCGTGTAAGAGATATTGTGACGGTGATCGACGATGCCATCTCCGACGGTGTCGTCCTCAAAAAGAACCAGGTTACTTTCTTCGTCGTAGGAATAGCTTCGACGAAAATCGATCGTGCCGTTTCCATCGTTGTCTTGTTCAAACAGTGTTAGATTTGCGTTGAGGTCATACGAATATGTCCAGCGCCAGTTGATCAAACCATCACCATCGCTGTCTCTCTCATTTAGGGTGCGGAAACCATTGATATTAAATGCTTGGGTTCTTCTCAAATCAACAGTCCCATTCCCATCTCTATCTTCCTCTAAGAGAATGAGGTTATCTCTTGCATCATAGTCCAGGGTCTGCCGAAAATTAATTGTGCCGTCTACATCGTTATCTCTTTCCCAAAAAGTCAGGTTGTTATTGGTATCGTAAACATAGCGAATACGAGTATCAATGATACCATCGCCATTGGGGTCTGTTTCAAAAAGGATCATGTTGTTGTTCATGTCAAATGTACGGAATTCTCGTAAATTTATTATCCCGTCACCATTATTATCTTCTTCAAAAAAAGTCTGATTTCCTTCGGAATCGTAAGCCTTGGCTCCGCTTCTATCTATCAAAGCATCGCCATCATTATCTATTTCAAAAAATGTAAGGTCACCATTTGCATCAAAGACACGGGTCTGAAGAAAATCGATCGTACCATCGACATTGTCATCTTGCTCGAAAAGAACTTGATTGCCATTTGAATCATTTGTGGCAGTTCGGCGGAGGTTTATTGTGCCGTCGCCGTCGGTGTCTTCTTCAACAAGTGTCCAATTGCCATTTTCATCGAAGGCAATCGTTCTCCGCCAATCGACAACCCCATCTCCATTTACATCTTTCTCCCAAAGCCTTAACTCCCCTTTTTCGTTGTAGCCAAAGCTCTGACTGTCATCAATTATGCCATCTCCATCTTCATCGGCTTGATCAACTGACCTAGCGTTGATGGTAGGCGTTATATTCAGGCCTTCATAAAGGGCATCCAAGGCATACCCTGTTTTTCGTATTGCACGTGACCCACCCCAAAGTCCTGTGGTACGGCTCTCGGCCATCAGCTTTCGGAAGACAAAGTCCCGCTCAAAGTTTGAAGATTTCTGATTGAAATCGATTTTTACATCTTCTGAAAGTTCGTGTAACTGATCTGGAATTTTGATGCCATTTGTCGGATCTCCATCTTCATCAACCGTTTGCAGGAGTACAGCGATATTGGCGGCAACTTCCAAAGGGGTAGCGTATTTGAGGTAGATGATCCGGTTCCAGGCTTTGTGAACTTCGGGGCCTGTTTGGGGTGGCACAAGTCCTGCCAGATCAAAGGGTGAAATGGTTGGTGCGCCGATAGACGACCCGAGGCCAATTCCGCCAATCGAAAAGGTGATCATTTCACCCTCTAGGTAGAGAAAAGCGCCATTTTCGTTGGTCACAGCTGATTGGGTCTCTGTTCTGTAATGGAGCCCTGAAACAGGGCTGTCCAAGAACTGGCCGGTGAGCGTGTTTGAGCCGCCACCACCACCACTGCCGCTACATGCGGCAAGCAGGACAAGTGTAAAGAGGACAAAAACACTTCGACTCGCGTCGTTTTTCATGTTTGGAAGTCTCTTTTCACTTAGGGCTGATTTTTTCAAACCGATATCTAAAAAATTGGCCACCTCATTTCTCGTAGGCTGCCCTGATACAAGGTTTCTTTTAAAAAACATAGACATATTGGTGCAGATATTTTAAGGTAAAAATTGGAAAATAACCAGTATTTTCTCAATTTCTCTGAGACAGAAGGGTTTCTAAACGGGGTGAGTGCTTAAAGCAGAAGGATGAAGCTTCATCAGATCCATTCAAAAAACAAACGAAAAGCTTATATATCTAACCAATTCATTTTCCCCAATTTTTTCTCGTTTGGATTTGATTTTTTTTGTTTAATCAGTCTTTTGGGCTTTTCTTTTGTTTTGACTGTTTTGACTGCACGGAGTGAGGTTTCTTTCCCGATTTTTGAGATGTTGAGCTGTCGTCCGGACACCCAAATGCCTTTTAGTAAGCGAAAGGTTTCAGGGGGCATTCCTTTGGGGAGATCGACTGTGCTGTAGCAATCCTGTATTTGAATATGTCCGATATGGCTGCTTTTCAAGCCCGCTTCGTTCGCAATAGCCCCGACGATGTTGCCTGGCTGTACTCCATCCTGGTGACCCACTTCAACACGAAACCGTTCCATATCTTCAGCGAGTTCACGGGGTTTTCGCTCTCTTTTTTGAGAAGGTCTAGGTTTAGAGCCCCGGTCTTCAAAATCGCGATGCGTTTTTGCTTGCGGCTTATTATCGAGCAATAAAGTACGGTCTCCCTGTAGCAGTTTGGCCAGTGCACCGGCAATGTTGATGGCAGGGATATCATGTTCCTGTCGGTATTGTTCAACTAAATCCTGATAAAACGTCAGCCCATCTTCAAGCGCGAGCGTGTCGGTGATTTGTTGTTTAAAACGCGCGACCCGGATGTCGTTAATCACTTCGGTCGTTGGGAGATTCATCATTTCAATTTTCTGCTTTGTCGCTCGTTCAATATCACGGAGGAGATGCCGTTCACGTGGCGAAGCAAACAGAATGGCTTCCCCGGCCCGACCGGCGCGTCCTGTCCGGCCAATGCGGTGAACATAGGCTTCTGTGTCGTAAGGAATGTCATAGTTGATGACATGGCTGATCCGCTCGACATCCAGTCCGCGTGCAGCGACATCTGTGGCAACCAGGATGTCTATTTTCCCTTTTTTAAGCTGATCAACGGTGCGTTCACGTCGTGCTTGTGGAATATCGCCATTGAGCGCCGCTGAGGCATAACCCCGTGCTTCCAAGCGTTCTGAAAGTTCAACGGTGGCTGTTTTTGTTCGGACAAAGACAAGGATGCCGTCAAATTTTTCTGCTTCGAGGATGCGGGTTAAGGCGTCCAATTTATGCATGCCACTCACCATCCAATAACGCTGGCGAATGGTGGTTGCCGTGGTGGTTGATGTTTTGATTGTGACTTCGACTGGATCTTTTAAATATTTATGTGCGATGCGACGGATGCGGGGCGGCATGGTTGCTGAAAAGAGTGCGGTCTGACGTTCGGGAGGAGTTTGATCGAGTATCCACTCCACATCGTCAATGAAGCCCATCCGAAGCATTTCGTCGGCTTCATCAAGCACGAGGCAGCGCAGCTTGCTCAAGTCCAGTGTTTTACGCCTGAGGTGATCCATGACACGACCGGGGGTTCCAACGACGACATGCACGCCACGTTTGAGCTGGCGAAGCTGTGTTTGATAATCTTGTCCACCGTAAATCGGCAGAATATGAAAGCCCTTCATGTGGGCGGCATAGCCTTTGAATGACTCGGCAACTTGAATAGCCAATTCACGGGTTGGGGCTAAAACAAGGACTTGAGGACTTTTTTCCTTGAGGTCGATTTTAGATAAAAGGGGCAAAGCAAAAGCGGCTGTTTTTCCGGTACCGGTATGGGCTTGCCCGACGACGTCTTTCCCTTCGAGCATGTAGGGGATCATCGCGGCTTGAATGGGGGAAGGGGTTTCGTAACCGACATCGTTCAAGGCTTTGAATACGGCTTGAATCAGGTCAAAATCTTGAAATTGCACGGGTGAATCCTTTGAATCGACTGCTAAAGATTGATGTTGTGACATGTAATTGTTCCTATTGACTATAACGAGGGAGCTTGCGTTGTTCCTCTGATAATTAAAACGCCTTTGAACAGGCAAAGGTGACTTGAATTGGGGATTATACAGTGTCTTGATGTCTGATGTCTATCATAAACACTTTTTTAGCTTGGGAGGACTTAAGCGCGGCATTCTTAAATTGAAAATTTAACGGGCTGAGCGAATCTCTTTGGGTTCAAAAATACCTTTTTCTGTGATGATTTTTGTGATGAGTTCAGCCGGGGTGACATCAAAGGCCGGGTTGGCAATCTTGACGCCTTTAGGGGTCATCTCTTTTCCGCCGATGGTGTGGACTTCTGAAGGATCTCTTTCTTCAATCGGAATTTCATCGCCGGAGGCCATATCGAAATCAACGGTCGAGGTGGGCGCGGCCACATAAAAAGGGATGTCGTGTGCCTTCGCGAGGATGGCCACGCTGTAGGTGCCAATTTTGTTGGCGGCATCGCCATTACTTGCAATACGATCTGCGCCGACAACACAGGCCTGAATCTCCCCTTTTTTCATAAAATACCCCGACATGTTATCGGTGATCAGGGTGACGGGGATATCGTCCTGATGGAGTTCCCAAGCTGTGAGCCGTGCCCCTTGGAGCACGGGCCGGGTTTCATCGGCAAAGATCTTGAGGTTTTGATGTTTTGCCCAAGCGGAACGGATGACCCCCAAAGCCGTGCCGTAACCGCCTGTGGCCAAAGCCCCGGCATTGCAATGCGTCAATACCCCTGCTCCGGATGGGATCAAATCTGCCCCGAATGCCCCGATGCGGTGGTTCATTGAGATATCTTCTTCCAAAATCGTATTGGCCTCGGCCAGTAGTATGTCACGGATTCTGTCGAGGGCTTGATCTTTCAGGCTTAGCGTCAGTTGTTTCATTCGCTCAATGGCCCAAAACAAGTTAACCGCAGTCGGTCGCGTCGCGGCGAGCAAGTCGCACTGTACGAGCAGATTTTTATAAAAAGGCTCAAATGAACTGTCTGTAATTTGTCGTGCAGCGAGGGCAAGGCCGAAAGCCGCTGTAATGCCGATGGCGGGGGCCCCTCGGACACGAAGCGATTTAATCCCTTCGGCAACGGCCTCAACATCTTTACAATCGACATAGCTGACTTCTGTCGGGAGCTTGGTCTGATCAATCAGACGAACAGCCCCATCTTTCCACGCAACGGTATTAAACATGGGGGCGATTGTAGGGAATGTTCAAAAGTCTGTCAATTCCTGGTGGTTCTTAGATTGAGAGGATATGCCCCATTTGTAGGATTTTAAGATCCAATGGTTTTTTTATGTTAGCGATTTCAGAAAGCGGCGTTGTGGTGACCTCGCCCTTTTGAAATCCAACCAGCACATTGATTTCATTCCGAAGCAGGGCTTCGACTGCTTCAACACCCATGCGGGCTGCGAGAATCCGGTCAAATGCGCTTGGAATGCCGCCGCGCTGCACATGCCCGAGGGTCGTCACGCGAAGTTCATATCCGATGCGTTCGTGGTTGGCTTTAAAATAGGCGGCAATGTCGCCCACTTTAAATTTAGCGCCTTCGGCAATTACACCGATGGCATGGGTCTTCCCGCGCTCATGGGAGGCACGAAAGGTTTGTGCGATGCTTTCTGGATCGCAAGGGGATTCTGGAATGGCGACGACATCTGCGCCACCGGCGATGCCCGCCATCATGGCGAGATAGCCGCAATCCCGGCCCATAACTTCAACGAGAAAAGCCCGCTGGTGGGAGGAGGCGGTGGTTTTCAGGCGGTCAATGGCTTCCAAAGCAATATTGAGTGCCGTGTCTACGCCAATGGTGATGTCACTCCCTGCTAGGTCATTATCAATGGTGGAGGCGACTCCGATGACCGGGATACCCAATTTTGAAAGTCCAAAAGCGCCGGCCTGGGAGCCGTTTCCGCCAATAATGATGACGGCCTCAATCCCTCTATTTTTCAGATTGTGCAATGCCTTTTTTTGCCCGCCTTCGGTTTCAAACTCAGGACATCGTGCGCTTTTTAGTATGGTGCCGCCGCGCTGCATCATACCCCCGACGTCTCGAGCCCCGAGTCCTTTCACGTCGTCCGAGATTAGCCCTAAATATCCTTGGCGGATACCAAAAACTTCAAGTCCTGAATGAATGGCCTTCCGTGTAATCGCCCGAATGGCTGCATTCATGCCAGGGGCATCACCACCACTTGTAAGTACAGCAATGCGTCGCATTTACTCATGTCCTTTGAGTTCACTCCTTATGGCCATAGGATAGACCACTCATCCCTTTATGGTAGATTGTACCTCTTTTATGGTGACTTTAGTAGCCTAGAATAATAAGTGATCAAGTCCCTGAAAAAAAATCGAAAATGAAAGAGATACTTGATCAGCAGGTATAAATAGAAGCACAGCAAATGATGAATCAAATGATTAAATCGGATCAAATCTCCTGGCATGCACGCAGTATTTCGGAGATGCTGGGCGTGCTTGATGTGGATCAATCCAAAAGTTTGAGCGATCAGGTCTTGATTGAACGGATTGCAGCCCAGGGTGAAAACGCGTTGCGGGAAGAGGATCAACGCACCATTGCCCAAAATGGCCGCGATTCGATTCCAGACAGTGCTTCACGCACTCTGGAGACGGGTTTTGTGGATCAGGGCAACGGTGATGATTGGCAGTACAAAAACCAGGAAAGTCACTGTGATTAATAAGAACCCCAGCTCGCTATAGTCTGCAGGCGTGTTCACTACTCCGGAAAGCGGGTCTTTGACTTCTCGGGTGATGGTAAAGATCTGATTCATATATTTTGTGCCCAATTGACTCGCGGAGAGTGCGAGATTGGTGAAGGAGGCCATGACTGCGAAATAGGTGGCCTTCAGGTGCTTGGGCGCGGAATTTGCGATCCAGGCCAGCATGGGGATCATGGCGATTTGTCCGAGCGGCGATTCCAGGGCTGTATCGACGAGGGCAATAAAGCGGGCATCCACAATCCCGAAGGTCAGTTTTGCCGTCCATTCGTGCAAACCATAATACATCCCGACGATGGGAAGGGCCAAAATTGTACTGGCGATGGTGAGCGCCGCCACAACATAGGCAATGGATCGTTCTGCGATAAAGCGCCGAAAAATAAACAGGCCCAACAGGGTTAAGACGCCGCCGATTAAAGACAAGACAGATAGAAACTGCTGGTCGAAACTGAGCTCATCAATCATCCACCAGGTTGCGCCCGGCCCCGGTGTGGGCACGGCGCGAAAAACAAAAATAATAATGGCAGTTCCCACAAGGGTATTTCGTGCATCAGGCGCTAATTCCTTCACCAATCGAAATAAAATAAACAAAATAATGCTCATCGATCCGACAAAGATGATTTCTTGATTGAAGGGGATATTGGCGAGGCCGACACCCAAAGTAAAGACCACAAACACAAGGCTTCCCACCAAGATCAACCAATTCGGCTCGGGTTTTTCTTCTTGTGTGTTGAGCATGTCCCAGGCCGCTTGAAGCGTGTGGCCGAGGCCCTGCAGTCGTTTGATATCCCGCCATTTTAAGTAAAGCCCCAAGGTGACACCAAAGACAGAGATAAAAGGGATGATCAGCGCGAGTTGGTAAATATCAATGTACACGCGGATTTTTCCGGCCTCGTCCAAAGCACTCGCCCCTTCAAACATGACGACATTCAGCAGGGCGACAAGGATGCCGCCGCTGATGATGGCGACACGCCCCAAGGTTTGCATCGTGGTATGCATGATCCGCAAGGCTTCTTGATCGAAGGGCTGGCCTTGTTCATCCAAGTGCGGAATGGCTTCTACGGTCATCGCGTCGGCCACGACATCTTGCACGACATATCCGACGGGGGCCAATATGGTGCTGATGACAAACCAGGTTTCCACCGACAAGATTCGCCGCATCGCCTCAGGCTCTGAAAGCAGCCCGATCATAATGAGCAGGCTGGTCGCAATGAGTGCCGCCCCAATAAAAACCAGGATAGACTTGAAACGCCAGATGAGATCGACGAGATGCCCGATCGGCATTTTCAGCGCCCAGGGGATGCCCGCCCAAAACATCAGTGCCGCCAAAAATTCCGCAGAAAGCCCTAAGTATTCTTTGACGAAAAAAGTCCCCACGATATTCGTAAGTCCTGCGATGCCCGCCGCGACATAGACCATGAGCGGCGGTAAGTAGGAGAGGCGCATTTCACGACCCAGTTCGAGTATGTTGCGGTCAAGCCAATACTTCACTTTTGAAAGGAAGGTCATGCTGGTTTTATCGCCTGGGTTTCATTGAAATTTAAGTTTCAATATTCCCCTGTCTTATAGCATATCAATGTGGCGATTTTCCCTATAGAATTGTGGAAATCAGAGGCATTCTCCGTGGTCGGTCTTAAATGTAATTCGTTTATGAAATTTTCACCCCTTCCGGCAGACACCCGATTATTCATATTCTCAGAGCTTTACAGCGAAAATATAATGCAGAAGCGTCATTCAGAAGAACGATCAAGATTGCAGTATTTCATCTCGATTGGTATTATCCGGAAAAACCTACCAACTAACTTGTTGGCCAGTCACAAAATATAACTAAATGGGAATTATGAACGAAGAAACCAAGAAAAAAATCGAATTAATCACAAGAAAAATTCCATCATTATCAGATGGACAACTATTTTGGTTAGACAAAGTATTGAAGGTTTTTGATTGCAAGTCTAAGTTTGAAATACGCCAAACTGACTTGTTTGACAAACATTCTCTCGAAAATTTCGGGGACGCCCTACGCATTCATCATAGTTTTTCCATCGAGCCTTTTTCTAAAGACAAATTTGAATATGTTCTTGAGCAGACATTGAACATAAAGGGAAAAATTGCAAAACTCTCAAACAAGGGTAATCGAGGCCATGACATATCGATAAATGGCATTCCAGTTTCACTGAAAACTCAAGCGGATAAAAATATAAAAAAAGATAAACTTTGGATTAGTAAGTTTATGGAATTAGGCAAGGGAGACTGGGGAGACAATACTGATGATCTAATTGAATTGAGGAATATGTTTTTTGAGCACATGAAGAGTTACGAAAGAATTCTTTCATTGCGAACACTTAAAAAAGCTCCAAATTGGAAATATGAATTGGTCGAGATACCTAAAGAATTATTACAATCTGCGATTAATGGGAAGCTGGAAATGAAATTGCAGAGCAGGCAATTTCCGAAGCCGGGTTATTGTTATGTGAGTAACGGAGATGGCGAAGAGATGTTTCAGCTTTACTTCGATGGTGGGAGTGAGAGAAAACTACAAATAAAAAATTTACTAAAAAAATATTGTTTGGTTCATGCTACTTGGGAGTTTGAGGTACCACATTAAAAATATTGTTTTGAATCGTGGTAGTTCTTTTCTGGGATATGGCTACATATTCGTCGTTAATCTCAATACCGACACATCGTCTACCTAGTTCTTTCGAAACGATACCAACTGTCCCAGCACCATAAAAGGGGTCAAAAACGAGATCGTCTATTTTGCTACCTGCAAGCAAGCAAGGCCTGACAAGTGCTCTCGGAAAAACGGCGAAATGTGCTTCAGGGCAAGGTTCTGTATTTATTGACCAAACAGTTCTTTTGTTTTTTGTGCCATTACCATTTGTCGTCGGTTCTTTAATCGCTTTTTGGTCGAAGTAATATTTTTCAGATTTTGTAAACAAAAACAGATATTCATGGGAGACCGTAAGTCTATCTTTAACACTTTCAGGTTGGCAATTAGGTTTATACCAGATGATATCATTTCTAAGATACCATCCCTCTTGTTGGCATGCCATCGCAAGCATCCAAGCCACGCCAATGAGATCTTTCTTTTTTAATCCATCAGGCGTTGGTGGCCTGTAAGACATGGCACGTCCTTTATTTTTTGAATCTTCCTGCCGCCATTTTCTGCCGCCTGATGTATATGTATTTCCAATGTTCAGCCAAAAAGTGCCATCCGGTTTGAGGGTTCTTCTAAGTTCTGAAAAAACTGAAACTAAATCGGAGATATAATCTTCCAAATTAGGCTCAGCTCCAATTTGATTTTCAATACCGTAATCCCTTACACCCCAATATGGAGGTGACGTAACGGCGCACTGAAAGGTATTATCCGGAATAGTCTTAATTAATTCGCGAGTATCGCCAGTCAGTACCAGAGTAGGCTGGTCAGAAGTAGGCTCAGAAAAAGGTTTATCTGAAAAATTGTGATGTAATAAATTGTTGTTAGCTTGCATGATGATAGAATAGTGAATTGCTAACGCTAGCGCAAGTTGTTTTTAGGTGGTCGGCCAGTTTTTTTCTTGCCCTGCTCCTGGTAGTTAATTAACTCACTTTGGGAAATAATGTGGTCACGCCCCATTTTTTTAGACTTAATTCTCTCTTCAAGTATTAATTGACGGATACGGGCAGCTGTAACACCCAAAAATTCCGCAGCTTCCTGTGTAGTAAAATAGTTGTTCACGCGTTAACAATAAACAGAATTCTCTAAAATAACAACGAAATTGGCCAACAAAGGGGTCAATCTTTCTGAGAAAACGTCGGCGGTGCTGACGCGGACGCGGCAGACTCAGGTAGAGTAGCAGGTTGCACCTGGTGTTAGCGGTGTGTCACCCAGAAAGGCTAGCAGGTGCCTTTTCCAAAACGGCAATGCCTCCTTACATCTGCAAGTCGGCATTGCCGTCCCTGATAGAGCAATCAGCCACAAAGTTTCTCATCCCACTTCTTTTTTTTATCACGCCGGTGATCCCCAACTATTTACGAATATCTTCAATATGCCAAGCTGTCAAATTCGCCAGCCGTTGAGCTTCTTGTTCCTGACGATCTGACAGATTTTCACGATAAGACACCGCTGCGGCGGATTTTTTATCACCCTGCCAGGGATGTTGAAGTACATAGCGGGCTTCAAGATAAAAATTTTGCTTGTCCCCCATTTTCCGCACCATTGAATAGAGGGCTTGTCTCATCAAGGGACTTGAGTTAAAGATGAAAACGGTTTATAAAAAGCAGGTCAGGTTTGTTCGCTATCGCTCAGTGGGACGTCTCAAAAAATTGCGGCGCCCCTTAACGCAAGGTTTCGTCCCTTAAATGGATTCAAAAAAGATAAAAAATATCATTATACTTATACTTGCCCTGGGTATTATCTTTATCACCATCCGTTTTAAATCACCAGACAGACAGATTCGACCCGCTCGAAATAATAGACTCAGCCAATTCATTAAAGAAAATCCTGAATTAGAACCCATGTACAAAGAAATGTTAAGGGATGGAAGATTGACGAGCGAGGAAATAGAAAAGCTTTCAAAGGCTGCTAAAAAATAATCTAGACCGTACTTGTAACCCCTCTTCTCACCTTTTTTATTTTTTTACCTGCTGAGCAAACAAGGCTTTGTAAAAATCGCCAAATTCTTTTTTGATGAAAACAGGCAGGCCCATATTGGAGGGCAGCTTCACGGTGCGGTAATTGGTCGTTTCCACACGACCATTTTTCGTGAGGGTGTGGATGAAAAGCTCCTGAGTGCCATCGGCATTCACCATGCCCAAGCGGATGGGCATCATGAATTTGGGCGATTCAAACGCCATTTTCAAAGGCCGCAAGGTTTCAAAGCCCAAACGAGACTGTTCCTTTAAATTGACCTTGGCGACAAAATACTTCATGCCTTGTTTGATGTCGCCTTCCAGGACATCCGAAGCCCCCGCGGGTATTTTGTAATCGTTTTCCAGGAACCAGCCTTCAAGCCCATCACTTTCTTTCGCGGAAAGAATCAGTATGTCATACTCCTCCACGGCATACTTCGCTTCGATGGTCACACTGCGCTTTCTCTTCGCCATGGCAGAAGACGACATTGATCTCAGCATGTCCTTGAAAGCGCCCAATTTTGATTCTTCCAGTTTCTCCATTTTTCGACAGGTGTCTTCATCGAAATACTCCACCAGACGTGGCGAAGAATAGGCATCGAGATGATCCAAGACCGCCCGATCCCCCACATGAATTTGGCCTTTTTCCCAAGATTGTCGGCACGGGAATCACCATCGCAAATGTTTTCGGGATTGCCTTTAAAATCATTGCTCATCGTAATGACGGTTTTGTTGTCATGACGTGCGATCACGACTTGAGAGGCCTTGTTAAAAAGCTTTGTATCGGCCTTTGCGACATAGAAGCCGCAAAACGGGAGGGCCATCGCCGGAAAAAAAGTGTGGGGACAATGCTGATGCTTAAGATTGAAAATCGTTTCATATTGACCTCCTTTAGCGATTATTTTGAGAAAAACTGAATTGCATTTTCCCGCCCTTTGCGGAAGGGTGTGACGCAGTCCACTCATATTTTCCCCCAGGGAGAAGCCAGTCGATTAGCGGTGTCGTCATTGAAAAAACGACCAGTGAGCAGAGCAGGCCATTGGGTTGATACAGTACAAACTGAATAAAACCCGCGCCCAGGGCCACGAGCAGCGTAAAGCTTATCCGTCCAATACGAGTATTGGGTGTGGTTTTTGGATCGGAAATCATAAAAAAAGAAAAAAAGCAGGAGCGCCCCGTTTTGAAGACGGTGCAAGGGGATGGCGAGGGCTTCTGCCAACCAATAAGAACGGCCCAGAAGCATGAGGGCATAAAAGAGGATGAAGGGCATAGCTGGACACCACTCCGGGAAGAACGATGGATGACCATGCCGCCGAGACAGGCCATCAAAAACCCGAAGATGGTCACACTGCCCTACTGCCCGGAAGAGACCCAAACCTCCTCACTCACAAGAAGCATGATAATAATGCCGAAATTTGTCGGGTTGAACACATGCTTCCTTTTTCCCGAAAGCGCAACTTAATCCCCAGAAACAATGGCCTCTCCCAAACTGTTTTCCTTTTTCTTCGCCTGAAATTGCTTTTTCTCTTATTGTTCCGCCTCTTCCCGGATGATACTTGGTTCGGGAAGCAACTGCTTCACATCGGGCAAAGGCTTCATCACATCTTGCGTCAAGGGATTGGATTATTGGTAAAGATAAACGGCCAAGCCAGAAACCAAGATCAGTACTGTCACTTTCCCCCTGTTTCTTAGACAAGAGTTTACCTCGAAAGGTTCCGCATGACTATGAAATGCTTGTGATTACAGGGCTAAAGATGAGGCATTGGGGTTGTATTTTTGGGCTCGAAGAAATAAACAAGGACATGTTTCTCGGTAGCGCTTCTGTCTCCCTAAGATCAGACGAAGTCCATCTCAGTTTGTTGTATTGTGATTAACTTCAATCTTCTCTTGACAAATTCAATATAATTGGTAAGTTTAGAAGAACAGACATATTAAATATAGAACTAGACGATAAGAGCAAAATTACCGTAAGGTGATGACGCAAAGCTTCCGGTGCTAGGGATAGGCAATCAAGTGTGCCATCCTAGGACAGCGGGGCTGCCGAAATGGTTGTTTTAAACCCATCTTTCTCTTATCGCGGAAAGATGGGTTTTTTTTTGGAAAAAGGAGGCAAAAGAATGATAAACCCAAAACAAATCAGGATGATGAAAAGGGTCGGGATTCTTTTGATTTCAATACTATTTCTTGTGGTTTCTCCCTTCGTTTACAGGATGGATGAGGTCAACTTGCAGGAGATACAGCAACAATATCTAGAAAAAGCCAAGTTAAAGAAAGTCATTAAGATTCGTTCAATACTCAAGAAATATCAAACCGGATTGTCTGAAGAAAAAGAAATCGCCATTGCCGAACTCATTTATGCTGAAAGCTTGGTTTACGACTATGATCCGGAACTCATTATGGCAGTGATGGCAAAAGAAAGTTCCTTTTACAATTGGTCAAAATTACGGAAAGGGGCACTGGGGCTCATGCAAATCTTACCCAATACTGGGCGTGCGCTTGCGAAGGAAAAAAATATTCCTTGGGATGGAAATAAGACTTTGTATGATCCCGCACTGAATATCCAACTGGGCACGCACTACTTGGCCAGCCTCCATAAGCGTTTTGGTGAAATCGAAATTGCACTCACTGCCTACAATTATGGCCCGACCAGGGTCGCCAGTATGCAAAGACGTGATCAAAAACTGCCAAAGAGCTACTCCCGGCGTATTTTGAATACTTATCAAGATTTTATGTCGCTAGATGCTTTAGATCGTTCCCAGGATGGGATTTTAATACAGACTATGTAATGCGTGACTACATCATCGAGCCCATCAAGCAATTGAAAAAAGTGTTCTAATCTCATTCAAAATTAGGAGGGAAACCAATGTCTCAGGGACTCAAAGAACTCAGTCATTCCAAAGAAAATGTCACAGGTGCATCCATAAAAGAATGGAGCCCGGCTCCGAAATTAAGGGATCGTTTCGGACAAACAACCGATTCGAACGAGGATGAATGCTACCGAAGTTACTTGAGGATTCCCATTGTCACCACGGCGCATGTGACATCCCGCGGTCACCATATCACCGCGAAAGTTATTGTGCGGGATATTTCAATTGATGGGATGGGAGGTTATACGATCTGCCCGTATCAAAAAGGGGAGGTCATTCGCGTCAAATTAAAATTCACCTTGCCTCAAAATAGGGTCGTAGAGGAGTCTATTTTGGCAGAAGTCCGTTGGGCGACGAAGGTCGATCAACGGGAAAAAGTTTTTTTTGGTTTTAGATTTTATGATGTACAGGAAAAAAATCCGAAACTATTTACCTATCTAAAAGAGCTTGAAGATCATTTTCTTACCGCTTGAATTTTTCTGGTCAAACAGATAAATCCTTGGTGGAAACGCGCATTATTTTGCGCCGACCTTTTTGAGTAAGGCTAAAATTTGAGTTCGACCAGCCTTGGACGCGATCCAAAGTGCTGTTGTCCCGTCTTCTGTCTTTGCATTGATGTCGGCCTTGGCCTGGAGGAGTTGTTGCACAATTTCTATCCTACCTTCTTCTGATGCGATATAAAGCGGGGTCGCTCCATTTTTTACGGCCAGATTGATATCCGCATTTGCCCTGATCAAAAGTTGTGTGATGTCAGTGTGGCCAGCAGCGGCGGAAATCCATAGTGGCGGGATCCCATCTTGGCTTGCCGCGTTGACATTGACCTTTGAGGTAATCAACACATTCTACAATGTCAACATGCCCTCCAGACGAAGCCACCCACAAGGGGGTTAATCCCCCTCCTGTCTTTTCTTCGACATCTGCCCCCGCACGGATCAAGCGGCGCAGTTCGGTGACATCACCACTTTTAACAGCTTTGATGAGTTCAGCCCCATATGAAATTAAGGGGATCAAAAGCGTGTACAGAAACACAAAAATAAAAATTGAAAAATGCTTGATGTGTATGGTTTGATTTAGCCTCATGAGGGATTAACAAATGCGCGGAAACTGATCACCGCTGATCATGTTATCCACGCAGATTGACCCAATACTGCTCTTTATCACTAGAGAACGGGCGACGCCGCCGATATGCGGTGAGAAGGTATTTGTAATGGTGAGAATGTTCATGATTCATCTTTCCCGAGCGATCTCCACACGGGTCTGCGTTTTGTCGGGAAAAACAGGATCCAATTCGGGCAGTCGAATTTCAATTTTTGGCTCCGCAGTCCGCCAGCCTCCTTGCCAGGAGACTTTTATCTTCTCTTTTTCAGGGTGAATTAAAATAGAAATGTCCCCATAAGGCGTGGGTGTCGGGCCAAAGGAGAGCGGTGCTTTTTGATCGAAATATTGTGATGGAACGGATGCAAAACCGAAGGCGAGTCGTTTCCCGGGTTTGAGCCAGTGCTGCGGGATACCCGAGGCCAAGATGAGGCGACCTTCTTCCTCCCGGACAAAACAGTTTCGAATCATCAAAACCCACTCGGCCGCCGCCCAGATATGTTGTCCATCCCCCATACATCCCCCGCCTGTTTTAGGGTGGATGGCTTCCGGCCATTGACCGGTAGGGGAGGCTGAGGTGGCCACATGTTGAAGTAAATCAAAAAACCGAGAATCGCCTGCGCGCAACAGCACTTGTGCCACATGGAGTGTTAAATAGGGGTTGACGCCCGAATGAATCATGTCTTGAAAAAAACCGCCGTTGACGAAGCAGTTTGCAAGAAGGAATTCTGAAGTCGCAAGGAGGCGCTTGTCGTTTGAAGGCCAAAGCTGTAAGGGGTACCCGACGACGAGCGAGCCAACTGCGCCACCATCCATCCGTCGATAGGGAGATGCCGGAATGCCTTGCCGTGTTCTATTTTCACTGCTCTTTTCCAGGCTGTCTTCGACGGCCTTCATCAGGCGTGCCGCTTCTTCTTGAAAATGTGTTGCGGTCGTTTGGTTACCCACAGATGACATTAAATTCGATGCGGCTCGAAGTCCTGCGATACTCCAGAAATCGTCCCAATAATAATGGTCGTTCGGCCCGAGATGCTCCGCGCTAAACCCAGCGGGGAGTAGCCCGGCATGGAGGGCATCCAGGCTGTCCGGATGGCATTTTTTTGAGATCCACTCTCCTCCTTTTATGATCGGTTTTTGCCAGGCTTCTTTGAGCGGACGACCTGTCAATTGACAGAAGCGATGAAAAATCCAAAGGGCTTGCCCGTTTGAATCCCATTCGCCATCTTGAGAATGGAAGTAGCCCGCATGGGTTTGCCGGATTGGGAAGCGATCTAGTACCGCTTCGGCCCGATCCCTTAATCCCAGAGCGAGCATGGCATCCAGAATAAAGGTGGCATCGCGAAACCAGAAGCGTTTATAGGTGTAGGGCCCTGGGTAAACATCGTCCGGCGCATGCAGGATAATGGAATGCAGGGCTGCATCATACAAAAACTGAACTTGTTGATCCGGTACCTCCAATTTGCAATGCCCTTTGAGTGCCTCACTCCAAACCGTCATTTTTGATGAAGCCACTGCTGCGGGATGCAGATGCCGAGAACCTTCCTTCTCTTCTAAAGGCACTTCAATTTCAATCTCTCTTGTTTCGCCAGGTTTTACTTTAAACAAGGCGGCACCTGTCACCATTCCGACATCACAGCACATCTCATCCGCATCCGACATGGAAAGCAGATTGCTCAGGACATCCCCCCGTTGGTAATTTGAAAAACGATATTGTTCAACTGGGGGACTAAACAAGACCTGATGTTCATCATCCACCAACCAGAAGGAACGATCTTCAGAAAGCGCGGCTTCATGAATAAAACTCACCCCCTCCGGATTGTAAGGCCGTAGGCTCACGACCAATGAAGCATCCACATTCGATGTGGCATAGACGCCAATTCGGCAGTAATGTCCATCTTCGTTTTGCATGACCTCGACGCGACTGTTGAGAGAAAGGTCTTTGTCAGAAACGGTGGTCTCGACGGCCACACCCCCTTCGAGCAATAGTTTTTGTGTCACATTGTCTACTTTTGAAGGGATTAACCTTTTTCCTGTTTTTGTGATGATGCAAAAATCCAATGACCATCGATCTAAAAAGGGCGTGAGGAGCCCTCTCGGATCGACAATGGGAAGTGCGTGAAAACCGGGAAGGCCGACGGCCGTCCAGTTCCGGTGGGTCAAATTGACATGGGTCACTGAAAAGGCGCGCGGAATAAAGGCATCATCTTTGGGATCAAACTGCCGCTCAACCCAAAAGGGCCACACCCAGTCGAGGTTATGTTGAATGGCGCGGGTATTGATCAAACCACGGGCATGAAAGAGGACACCCGCACGAAGCAGTTCGATGGGTTCTGTGACTTCTGAAGGTTGCGCGAAACGATTTAAGCGGGATTGCAGGGTGATCGGGTCTAAAAAACCATGGGCTTTTGCAGTCTGCCGGATGAGAAAACGCCAAGGCAACCATTTGAGCCACATAATAACACCTCCTCTTGCTCTATCTTCCCCGAAAAAAGCCTATCCAAACCCCTTGTATTTTAATAATCTGTGTGTTTCGATAACGAAAATAACCCGACACACTTTCCATTTTAGTCCTAATGGTGGAACGAATCAAACCCTCAATTTTCTAAAAAATACCAGCAGATTTGAGATGAGATGATAGACTAGAAAAGAACTTTCAAGGAGTTTATCACCATGCAGAATATTCATTTTTCAGGCAGTGTCCAAGGGGCGAAGCTCTCTTTTTTAAGCCAACCGTCACTGTCTTTTAAGGTTGGAGAGGTGGTCGAAGGGCAAGTCTTGCAGGCGCTTTCGTCAACAACGGTCATGATTCAGTTGAAAAATACCGTCATTGAAGCGAGGACAGAAATCCCGCTTCAAGTGGGCGCCCTTGCCCGCTTCGAGGTCGTTTCGACGGAGGGTGAAATTCGTCTGAAGCGCCTTCCGTCTCTCACAAAGCCGGAAAGTCTTTTGGTTCAAGCCCTTCAGAATTTAAAAGGGAATACGCGTCCTGTATCAGAGATTTACCGTGCTTTTTCGCAATTAACAAATCTACCTGAAGCCATTCAAAAGCGACTTCCAGATCTATCGGTTCTCAATCAATTTATGCAAGGCGTGGATGTTTTGTCGGGTGAGCAACTCAAAGCGCTGATTGAATCCTCTGGCGTGATTTTTGAAAATAAACTCAAGAGACATATTCTCAAAGCAGATTCTGATTCGAGGGATGCGCAGGACTTAGAAAAAGAACGTGCAAAAATATTTCAAAGTGATTTGAAAGGCACACTGCTCAAAATAAAAAGCCGGCTTCAGGAACAATCTTTACTGGATCTCTTGGTCCAACACAAAATTAAGCCAGAGGCTTTAATTGAGGCGATTGAGACCTTGCTTTCCGAAGTCACCACCCAGCAGTTGCAATCAAAATTAGAACAAACGGTTCAACTCTTCCTCCCTTTTTTCTGGAAGGGTTTAAAAGATGGAAGAATGATTTTTAGACAATCAAAGGGTGAGGCCTCTTTGCCGCTCGAAAAACGGCATTGCTTCTGTAGTGTTCATCTCGAGCTCGAAAAAGCAGGGAAAATAACGGCACAGGTTCAAATGATTTCTGGGCAGTTCCATTTACAACTTGTCAGTGAAAATACGCATTTTGCGACTCTGCTTCGAGAGCGCTTAGATGCACTCAAAGCACAGTTTAACAAGGCAGGCTTGAAGTGGGGCGATCTGTCTGTGCGCCATCAACAAGAGATTGATTTTGAGCTGGACGTGACGGATGGGATAGACATTAAGGTATGAACGAAGAACAAAAAAAAGCCGTCGCACTGGAATACAAACACGGCGTCGATCTTGCCCCCAAAGTTTTGGCCAAGGGGAGTGGTCAAATTGCCGAAGAGATTATCGCCATCGCAAAAGCGCAGGGGATTGCCATTCATGAAGACAAAGACATGCTCTCAATTATCTCCACACTTGATCTCAACGATTTCATCCCGCCCGAACTTTACCGCGCTGTCGCAGAGGTATTGGTTTTTGTGTATGCAACGAGTGGTCGTTTGTAAATCTCGTGATCCACCCTAACTACAATCTGGTGCAATTTATATCTTCATGAGAAGATCTCGATGTACAAGTCTTCCACTTTCTTCCTAGCCCAAGGGGTCTTTCTCAAAAATTTCAGGCTGGACTTTACGGAAGGATCCCTGTTGAAACAGAGGATATTGATACGCTTGCCCAAGGCAAGCCAGCCAAAATGCTCATGTAGGCAATTGACGATTTGCTCCAGGGTAATACCATGGAGCGGGTTATTGGTTTGCCGCTCGTCCATCAATGAATTGATGTTCTCCTCAATAGGAGACTGACAACTTCTCAGAAAAATGATGCCACATTATATTCACATTATTTGAATATAATGGAGGCTGGATTGGGTCTTTTAATGGACACTGTTCCAGTTTTCTCTAGATTTGAACAGCACTCAGATGTTTACGAATGGCATCGATATTCGCCTGGGCTCCCCTGAGATGCGGATGGATTTTCATTGCATCTTTAAATGCGATTAAAGCAGAATCGTAGCGCTCCAAAGCCATATAGACCAAACCTAATCCGGAAAGTGCCCCGAAATGACGCGGCTCCAGATTGAGTGTGCGTTGAATATCTAAGATGGAAGAGGGAAAGTCCTTTCGTAAATAATGGACTGTGGCGCGTTTATTCCAGCCTTCAGCAAAGTCAGGGGTAATGGCAACCATTTGATTGAAAACCTCGAGTGCCTTTCCATAATCAAGCTGATCGATCGCGGAAGTCCCAGCCTGCATCAGGCGATTGACTTCATCCTGCTCACTCTCTATCCATATTTTCCAGATTGTGCTCTCAATTTTCCGGGCTTCAGGTACACTCAGTGTCGTTTGAAGCCGACTAAAGAGCGCATCCAAACGCGGGTCTGACTGGCTTGCCAGAATATCTGTTGAGAGGAGCACCCCTATGATCACTGTTATGAAGATGCGAATAAAGTCGAAACCGTTTGAATAATGGAATTTTAGAGTTCCGATTGGCTTGCTTTGTTTCATCAGGGTTTTCATATTCCCTGAATAAACTCAAAATTCTTGCGTTTATTCAGGCTTCCCATTGACCCTTTATTCTATATTTGCACCAACCACTGCGGCCATTTGCATCATATCGATTGTTTGGCCTTCTTTTAGATTCGTTAAATCTGTCAGTTTTCCTGATTTGCTTGTCGATTTGGTCTTCTTGAATATGGTGAGTAGTTTTGAATCCGCGACAATATATTTACCGGCATTTTCGGGCTTTCCATTTTCATTTTTTGTTTGAAGTTTATTTGCTTTGATATACTCCCAGAGTTTCTTGGTAATCTCTGTTCTCGGAAGTTCAGTCTCGCCCAAAAAATTGGCCAAATCCGATTTCAATTTCACTGCTTTTTTCAATCCTTTTGCTTCTGCCATTTTCACTCCTTATTGAACGATGTGGGTAAGATTTCACAATGTTAAAAAATAAAAAAAGATCTTATAAGATAAACGCATCATAAGTCACGATAATTTTTAAAATACCTATTTCCCTTTTCTAAGGCCTTTAATGATTGTGAGGATCACTCGAAATAATACCCTAAAGGGGGCACTCTTGATGCCAGATTTCTATAGTCCAATTAATGCCAGCCCGCCTGCGACGATCCTGACCAGACCCATGGTGCGTCCACTCGCAGCCCCAAAAGGCAGAATTTTCTAAGAGAACAAACAAGGTCATTGCTGCGATCCAGAGTCGGTTCATCACGACACCGACAAATAATAGGGTCATTAATACCCAAGAGCACCCGAGACAAAATACCCCGTGAGAAAGGCCTATTTTGAAAACACCTATCGAACCGGGAGGCCAATGAGTTGAAATAAAATGAATGAAGGAGCGGTAGTGCTCAAGGAATTTATTTTTAATGGGCAACCGTTTTATCCCCAATTGCTCATTTTATGGGATCCAATTCTCCAATAAAACAGAGCGTTTCACTCGAAAGTGAGTTGGTCTTGCGTAGAATGGTTCTTTTCTGAAAGAGAGGATACTGTTAAGCTTTTTCCCTTCGGGCTTTTTCAAGTGCGGCGGCCATGGTACTTTGTTGGGGCGGGGGATTTTTTGTTTGTTGCACGATATCTTGTTTTTTCTGAGGTTTTTTTCTTTGTCTTTTTTCTGTCGTCTTGTCCCGTTTTTTCTCTTGTTTGACGGGTGTTTCTTCTGTTCGCATCGTTAGGGCAATACGTTGGCGATCAAGATCGATTGATTGCACCTTGACCTTGACGATGTCTCCTGCTTTGACCACTTTATGCGGGTCAGAGACAAAGTGGTCGGCCAATTGTGAAATATGCACCAAGCCATCCTGATGTACACCCACATCCACGAATGCCCCAAAATTGGTGACATTGCTGACCACACCTTCGAGTTGCAAGCCGGGATTCAAATCACTGATTTTTTCGATCCCATGTTTAAATTGCGGCATTCTAAATTCGGGTCGGGGGTCGCGCCCCGGTTTTTCCAATTCCAAAAGAATGTCTCGGACCGTTGGCTCACCAAAACGTATATCAGTAAAATCTGAAGCGTCTAAAGATCGCAAAAAGGGCACCCCGCCGATCAGTGTGTTGATGCCACGTCCGTATTTTTTTGCAATCCGTTCTGCCACAGGATAGGCCTCGGGGTGGATGGTGGAGGCATCCAAGATATTGCTGCCATTCATGACACGCAGAAAACCGGCACACTGCTCATAGGCTTTTGGCCCGAGACGCGGGACTCTTTTTAAAGTCAGTCGATTGGGATAGGGCCCGTTTTCATCTCGAAATTTTACGATCTTATTTGCCAAGACCGGACTTAAACCTGAAACAAAGCTTAAAAGCGGCACGGAGGCGGTATTGAGATCCACCCCGACAGCATTCACGCCGTCTTCAACAACATGACCTAAAGACTGCGCCAGACGCACTTGGTTGACATCGTGTTGGTACTGACCCACGCCAATGGCCTTGGCATCTATCTTTACCAGTTCCGCCAAGGGATCTTGTAACCGTCGGGCGATGGACACGGCACCCCGGAGAGACACATCCAATTTGGGGAACTCCGCTGAACCTCGTGCCGATGCGGAATACACCGAGGCCCCGGCTTCGGAGACCATGATTTTCTTCAGCTTCAGTTTGGGAAAACGTTGCATGAGATCCGCCACCAGGCGATCTGTCTCCCGTGATGCGGTGCCATTGCCGATGCTGATTAATTCCACGTCATATTTCTTGCAGAGCGTCGCCATGGCCTCAATCGATTGATCCCACTCATTTCTGGGGGCATGGGCATACAAGGTGGCGGTATCGCGTAGTTTTCCTGTCCCGTCGATTACGGCGGCTTTAATGCCCGTTCGAATGCCGGGATCTAGTCCCAGGGTGACCCGAGGCCCGGCAGGTGAAGACAAGAGCAGGTCATAAAGGTCACGGGAAAAGACTTTGATGGCCTCTTCCTCTGCTCTCTCCTTCAGTTGGCGTTTCATCTCCAAATCCAAATGAAGCGAGAGTTTCACCCGCCAGGCCCAACGCACGGTTTCCAATAACCAGGGTTCCGCCGCACGGTTCTCTGCTTTAATGTCAAAGTGGCGGGCGATTTTTCGCTCGTTCGTGGAAGGATTTGGGCCTGTCTTGTTTTCGGTTTCCGCTTCATCAAAAACGAGGCTTAGTCGGAGGATCCCTTTTTTCTGCCCCCGAAATAAAGCTAAGATGCGATGTGATGGAATTGATTTGATCGGCTCGGTGAAATCAAAATAATCCGAAAACTTCATCCCTTCGTTTTCTTTACCCTTGATCACCTGCGCATGAATCTTGCCCTTATTTTGGGCATACTCCCGCAAATCTGCAAGTAGGGCAGCATCTTCCGCGAAATATTCTGTTAGTATATCGTGTGCACCCATCAAGGCTTGCTGGATCTCTTCGATGCCTTTTTCGGGATTTAAGAAGTCAGCCGCGGTGATTTCCGGATTCAATGTCGGATTATTGAGTAAGGCAAAGGCCAAAGGGGCGAGCCCGGCCTCGCGAGCGATTTCACCTTTTGTCCGGCGTTTTTTTACGTAAGGGCGATAGAGGTCTTCCAGTCTTGTTTTTGTCTCTGCCGCGAAGATCTCTTTTTTCAAGCTCTCTCTAAGCTGGCCTGCTTCGTTGATCGTTTTAAGGATAAGCACCCGCCGCTCTTCCAGTTCACGACAGTAAGCGAGGCGTTCCTCCAAGTGTCGAAGCTGAATATCGTCCAATCCTCCCGTTGCTTCTTTTCGATAGCGGGCAATAAAAGGAACAGTCGCGCCCTCATCGAGCAATGTAACGGCGGCGGCGACTTGGGTCGTTTTTGCGCTCAGTTCTTTGGCGATGATTTGATCAATGTTTTGCATTTTATCCGAACTTGATCTGTATAGTGCTAGTGTGGTTTAAAAGAAAAAAGAAACTCCAATGGATGGCCAAGGGAAAAAAATTAAAGTAAGCGCATTTCTGGAAGCTTTTTTTTTGCATGCTTCATTTTTAGTTGAGTCTAGGAAGCTGTCGGACTTAGCTCTTTCTGAAAAAGTGAGGCTTCCGAGGATGGCCCTTAATCGATGAACGCAACGCTCTGAATGTTTTTTAGACCCCCAAAATTCTCAAAAAATGACGAAAACAGTGTAAGTCCGACAGACTTCTAGGGCTTATTGAATACTTAGAGAAATACAGACACCAACCTTTTCTCAAGATTGAAGCCCTCCTCGGAGGGAAATATCTTAGACCATCTCTCCGAGTATGTCGTATTCACGAATCATCAAGAGTTCTTCCTCCCCGACATCAATCGTGTTCCCGCTATATTTTTCAAAAAAAACGTGGCTGCCGGGTTTCACAACGGTCGCCTCGAATTTCTTCTCGATCACCTTTCCTTTTTTGTCCTTCTCTTCCTTCATGTACCCTGGCCCGATAGAAACGACTTGACCCATTTGGGATTTTTCTTGTGCAGCATCCGGAATAAAGAGCCCTCCGGCTGATTTTTCTTTTTCTAAATCGGGCCGAATGACGACCCAGTTATGTAATGGACGGATTTTCATGCTTTCCTCCTAGACAATAATTCTATGAGCGCAGATTTTAGCATAAAATTGTGCTTTTAAGCACGTTTATTTGAGGGACGCAAGCAAGAGACGGTGGGCAAAAATGAACTCTTAGCTCTTAATCTTTAGATAGAAAGCAATGGGGTGATACCGAAGTGAGACTATGGTTTCGGACACATTAAATTTTGTTTTCATGAAATATCGTGTCCAAGGGAAGGTCTCAATGAATTGAATGGATATAAAAAATCGAAGGAAATTGCGATCCCTATTTTGATTTTATCAAGCCATATCTCGATACCCGTACTTATCTTGTTTTTCTGGATAAGATACTAACTGGGATGTCATCCCACTTAGATTCATCAAGGATATACTGATAAAATCAATAAATAGGAACGAAGAGGTTTGATAATTAGGACATGATTCGTTACTATCCAGAAACGATATATTTACTTGTTGGGCCAACAAATAAAAATAAAAACTAAATTGAGGAGGGAATGATTAAAAGGCATAGAATGCAATTTCCGAAGGATGAATTAACCAACATCAACCAAGACGAAGCTTATTTCTACCTTCAAGGATCAGGTGGTAAGAGGAAAATAAAGTTCCACGACTACGATGAAATATTTCAAGTGCCAGGCTTGTATGAACAAATATTTTATGACCGCCTAAAATGCACCTCACCTGGTAAGGTAACATCAATACTTGAATCCGCCGTAAAACAATATCAAAACAACTTTTCTGAGCTTAGGATATTGGATTTCGGTGCAGGCAATGGAATGATGGGAGAGGAATTAAAAAAACATGGTGTTTCTCGTTTAATAGGAGTGGATATCATTCCAGAGGCATATGATGCGGCAATTCGAGATAGGCCGGGAATATATGACGCATATTATGTTGAGGATTTCACAAAGTTAGAAAAGGATAAAAAGGAAGAAATAGTATCGTGGCAATGTGATTGCTTGGTAACAGTTGCCGCACTTGGCTTCGGTGACATCCCAACGAAAGCATTTGTGGAAGCGTTTAATATTATCAAAAAAAAAGCGTGGGTGGCCTTTAATATCAAGGATACCTTCTTCGATATAGGCAATGAATCAGGCTTTTCAAAAATGATTAGGGAATTAATATTTTCCAAATATCTTGATGTTTATTACATAGAACGTTATCGACATAGGTTATCAATTGAGGGAGAGCCCTTGTACTACTTTGCAATAGCAGGATGGAAAACGTCAGATGTCCCTGAAGGCTTTTTGGATTCAAAAAGCATTGTAGACTAATGTTTAGACATTACAATATAGGTTTGAGTGTTCTTGAATATATAAATGTGAGTAATTGGTATCAACGGATATTTGAATGTGATTCATATCAACAAAAAAAATCGTCGTATTTTTTAAATTAATACAGAGACTACCTTGAATTTTAATAAGGTGACAATAACTCGGCCTAACAAGAACATAAAAATGTCCAGTTATGTAAACGATGGCCCAGCTGGGGCGGCCCATCGTTCAGGATGAGGAGCGCATCGGGATATTTAAATCGTCGGACGGGGGAAGGCTTGGCCATCAAACGGATAGAATCAGACGCCCTGAAGGGCGCGCTTCATCCTGAACCTAAGGTGTCTGAGGTGAAGGTCCGTTATCGATCCAGTACCCGTTGGATATTGTCGATGCGATGAAGAGTGAAGTCGCTTGGGAAATCCCGTATTTTAAGGGCTCTAATCCTAGAATATGTAGAGGAGAATACGAGTCGCTAAATCCAATGACGCTTTTGAAAAGCGCCAGAAATAAATCTCTAAAAAGAAAAAGAAGGAAGAGAACGTTTGCAAAAAGCAGGGATAGACGATAGTGTGCCACAGGACATTCAAGCTATATCAGGAAACGACGATAAAGCGGTAACAACCGGCGACACATAGAAAAATAATCGAAGTCAATGAATATTAAATACACAAAGGAGAATAGGGTATGAGTACAGGTACAGTAAAGTGGTTCAACGCGGATAAAGGTTTTGGTTTCATTGCTCCAGATGATGGTGGCAAGGATCTGTTTGTTCATCATTCTGAAATCCAAGCTGACGGTGGCTATGCAACCCTGAGTGATGGTCAGAAAGTGGAGTATGAAGTTGGGGAAGGCCAAAAAGGGCCGTGCGCTAATAAGGTGGTGCCAGTCTAACTCTAGTCATTAAACCGGTTTTTGTAAGCACCTTTGTGATGTGTGGTGCTTACCACCGACCTTAGCCCTGAACCAAAAAAGAAAGATGCGAAAGGCCAGAATTCTGGCGTATTTCTGGCTGGGGGCGGGATAGTGCCGAAAGTTGGATCTCGGAGGAGGATGGCGATACTCTTCGTCTTGATGAATTGCTGGACTCCACGAGTCTTGGTGACGAGATCTTTTGGGTGCCTTGCCATGGATACCCCTGACTGCCTTAGTTTTTCTTTGCAATGGTTGGCATTACGTACAAAAACTGCCTTGTCAGAATAGAAAATCCCTAGAAAATGCACTCTCCCAGTTAATTGAGAACGCCCCCTAGGCCAAATATCGGACGCCGATTTTGTAGCTGTTTGGATCTATTCCGCGATAGAAACTGGCATGCAGCATAGTGGAATTATCTAACATCGATATTTCTCCAACACCCTTTGGCGCGTCCCAGGGGTGTTCGACACAGAGAACATCCCGGACATCCTTTATGACTTCATTAGAGAATAGTGTGTGTGTGCCCGACCCCTTTGTCTTTACTCGGATTTAAGCGGTTTTCTTTGACTGCTTGCAAATAGCCCACAATATTTGCAATAAACAATGTTGAGGATGGGCGTGGATGCTGTTGTTCTTCATCAAATGGGTTACATGTATACATCGAATAAATTTCACGTTGTCCGACACTTCGATCCACGTGGAAGTTTAAATTCGGAAAACGATTTCGATGCCCCAGTTCACGACTTGTTTTGTCCAGATACACATTTTTTATCACAACAGGGCCGACCGCTGCGATTAAGGTCCGCAATCCCTCATCAATTTCCATTTTTTCATTGTGTAATATCAATTCCATAGGATTGGAAAACGCAATAACAAGACCAAAATGGTCGAAGCAAAATGGGACTTCTACTTTTCTACAAAAACTGTCGAGGTTCTCTTGTAGAATGTCTTTATAATGAGCGATGATTTTTTTTCGTAAAGAGGGAATTATAATGTGCGCTTTAGGGGGTGCTATCCAGTGCATCTTGTATTTCAAAGTTTGGACTTTTAAGTAAACTTTCAAGCCACGTCACATTAAAATTTGGTTTTTTAGGCATCAATATATTCTCTTTTACATTAAATCTTGAAGGGAAGATCGAATGAGGGGTGTTTCCCTTTTTTTTCCTCCAGTAATAAACATATCATATAAAATCGAATCTGGTATAAAAGGGAATAACACGCATGTGTCATAGAAATTACGGCCCTCAATATTGTGATTTATAGCCACAGAAAAGGCTTGTGTGAAAAGCAAAAAATATTTTTGGCATAAAATTACGGTCAGAATTCCAGAGGTATTTGAAGAGAAAATGTCATCGCTCTTGGTTGACTTGGGGGCTGAGGGTGTTTGGGTGGAAGAGGCCGGGGATCAAGTGGATCTCAATGTCTACTTCCCTGATCAGGACTCATCGAAAGATATCCAGTCGGCCATCTTAAAGTCGACTAAATCCTTGATCCATCAAGATAAATTCGATATTGCTTGTGAACGATTGCCCGAAGAAGAATGGCAAACGACGTGGCAGGTTCATTCGATCCCGATTCAACTGATTGGAGAAGGTTTGCAAATTATTCCCGAATGGGAAAAGAATAGAAACCAAAAGACGGATCGAAAGACGATCATCCTCTCCCCCGGCATGGCTTTCGGAACCGGAACACACGCGACGACGCATGCTTGCCTGATTTATTTGGAAGCCTTGATTTCAAAAAATGGGAAAGCGTCCTTACTGGATGTGGGAACAGGCAGCGGCATTTTAGCTATCGCTGCTGCGAAACTCGGCTTAAATCAGATCACCGCTGTTGAGATCGATTCTGTGGCTTTGGAGATCGCGAAAAAGAATGCGAGGAAGAACCGTGTCATCTCAAAAATCATGTTTCGAGAGACCATCCCCCCATACAAGTCTTTTCAATATATTGTTTCTAATGTGACTGCACCCGTTCTTCTGGAATTATCGCCTGTGCTGACCCAGGCACTTATCTCGGGCGGTTTCCTCATTTTGTCGGGCATTTTATCTGAGGAATGTCACGAGATCTTAGCCCAATATGAAAAGTCATTTTTGCAGATTAAATCGATACAAGAGGAGGGTTGGTCTACTTTATTGATGCAAAAGAAATGACGCATGTTCTATGAACTACAGGAGAGCATGGAACAACCGGCTTTCGTGCGTGCCCAGTCCGGACGTTTTTTGGCGAATTCTTCTTTTCCTGGCTGCTCATCGTAGGGGTGACGCAAGACTTCGAGTAATTGATTCACCATCGTATGGTCGCCTTGTTCAGACTTGTCGATGGCGAGTTGTGCAAGGTAGTTTCTCAGTACATATTTCGGATTGAAGCGGTTCATTTGTTTGCGACGTGTCTCGATTTCCAGACCATCTGTTTGTAGCCGACGGATGTATTGTCGAAGCCACTTGGATATTTCGGCACGATGCCCATCGGTGATTTGGTCGGGAGTGTAGTAGGCCTCCATCAAGGGGGCCATGAGTGTTTCATCCCTTACATCGCTCAAGGAGGAGGTCTTCACATCCACTTGGGCCAGCTTACGAAAAAATAAGGTCATGTCCGTTTCGGTTAATTGTAAGACGGCCAGCAAGTCTGTGATGAGTGTTTCATCTGTTTTTGTTTCGTATTTTTTTAGTCCCAGTTTTTGGGCCATCATGGATTGCCACTGTTCTTCATAGTTTTCTGAAAAAAGACTTAAGGATTTTTCAAAGGGTTCTGTCTCTTCAACAAGTGGATAGATGGCATAGGCCAATTGGAGCAGGTTCCATTGTGCGATTTGTGCTTGGTGAGCAAAGCGATAACGGCGGCCCTGGGCATCGGTTGTATTGGGTGTCCAGTTCGGGTCGTAATTTTCCAACCAGCCATAAGGGCCATAGTCGATGGTGAGGCCTAAGATAGACATGTTGTCTGTATTCATGACCCCATGCACAAAGCCAACGCGCATCCAGTGTACGATCATCTCAGCTGTTTTATCACAGATTTCTTTAAACCATTGAATATAGGTTTCTTTAGAGGGTTCCCCCAAATGGGGAAAATCGGTTCGGATGGTGTAATCGGCCAAGCGTTTGAGTGTTTTGACATCGCCACGCGATGAAAAAATCTGGAAATTGCCAAAGCGGGTAAATGAAGGTGCAACGCGGCAGACGATGGCTCCTGGCTCCTGTTTCGGGTGCCCGTCATAAAACATATCGCGTAAAACACTTTCCCCGGTTAAAACAAGGCTTAAAGCACGTGTCGTCGGAACACGGAGATGAAACATCGCCTCACTGCAAAGAAATTCCCGCACAGAAGATCTGAGTACAGCAAAGCCATCGGCGGAGCGCGAATAAGGGGTGGGGCCGGCCCCTTTCAGTTGTAAGGCCCATCGTTCCCCTTTGTGATTGAGGATTTCTCCTAAATTAATTGCTCGGCCATCCCCCAATTGTCCGGCCCAGTGGCCAAATTGGTGTCCCCCGTAGCAGGTGGCATAAGGATCCATATCTGACAGAAGACGGTTACCTGAGAATATTTGCGCAAAGTCATCCGATTCACAAAGTGCCTGTGTCAAATCCAGATCATCCATGACCTCTTTACTGTAAGCGACCAGCGCGGGTTGCACCGTTTTTACTGGTACGACACGAGAATAGCAGGCCCCAATCACTTCACGCTGATGATTCGATTTTTCAGGATCAGCTGGAAGGTCCCGGATGAAACGGTTATCAAACCTTAATGTTTCCAGTGAATGAAGACTGTTTTGAGGACTCATTGTATTTTCCGTTCTAGAGATTGAAGTGTCATGAAATGATACGCTTGCCTATTTTAAATATTATAAATAATGTATCACGTGAGATCTTCACTCTTCTTCCATTTTTTTAGTAGATGAAGAAATAACTCGAATATTCTTCTTGAGATGACTGAAAATTTTAGGGATAGAAGAGGGTCTGTTTTGTTTTAGTTAAGACGGAAGAAGCGCTTTCCCCTTTAGTCCGGCTCTTGTTGCTTTTGTTCGAGCATGATTTGAGCGATGTGTTTCACTTGGATGGATTCTTTTAATCCGTTTTTCAATTGGACCATACAAGCCGGACATGAAGTCGCCACAACATCAGCCCCGCTTTTCTCAATACCCCGTCGTTTTCGATTGAAAATTTCTGCAGACTGTTCCGGGTTTTTAATACAAAAAGTCCCTGCCCCGCCTGCGCAGCGATCGGCATCAGGCATTTCAACATAAGAAATCATGGGCAAGGATTTGAGTAATTCTCGGGGTTTTCGACTGACACCCGCCGCTCTTAAATGACAGGAGGCGTGATAGGTAATTCGTTCTTTTTCTTGACAAGAATCCAGCTCTAGTTTTTTTGAACGCGCTGTTCGAGATAGATCTGTAGGGTTATCGTATAAAAATTCAGAAATATGGAGCACTTTTGATGCGAGTGTTTTGGCTTTGTCTTGCTCGTTTTTATCAGAAAACAGGGGTTCATAATCTTTCAACATGTAGGTACAGGATGCACATCCGGTGATCACCTTCTCGTAAGAGGCGAGCGAATCGATATTAAATCGTGCATTTTCTCGAACGCGATCATTCCAGCCATAGGTTTGGATCGGGGTCCCGGAGCATCGTTGAGGCGGAAGGGCCACTGAAAGTCCTTGTTGTTTTAATAATTCAATAACGGCATCCCCGACACCATCATCGATGTAGTTTGCTGCACAACCATGAAAATATGCGGTGTTTGAATTCATATCCGTCTTGTCTAGATATCGCTCCCGTAAGGTTTTTCTGGCGAGACGCGGAAGCTGCATGTTGGCTGGAATACGGGCCGTGGGTGCCAATCCTTTTAAAAAAATATGTGAGAGCGGCTCCAATATTTTTCGGATCACCGGGGTATCCCAAACAGGCTGAGTCCAGGCCGCAAATTTTATGAGGTTCTCGAAAAGGCCCTGGTTTTCCTGTAGTTTGAATATATTCCCCGCTGTTTCATTGGGATGCGCTTCACGCGCCTTTAAGATCAATTCAGACACATCAATGCCCGCCGGACAAATGGTTCTGCATGATTTGCAATTGATGCAGGCTTCCACGATGCGAGACGAGGCTTCGTAGTCATAATCGGGATCCGTCAAGATATGAAACCACCCTCTCGCCGCGTTTGACTCTTCTTTTTCAACATCGTAAACGGGGCAGACCGAATTACATTTGGCACAGGTGGCACAATTTTTCGATAGACGATGCAGGTCGATTTTTTCGGTAAAGGGAAGATCGGTGATCTTGATCCCCGGATTTAAGAGCTGTTCGGGATCAAAGAGCTGCTTGACCTTTTCAAAAAGCGTATACAGTTCTGGCCCATATAGTTTTTTGACAAACTCGGCACGGACGCGTCCATCCCCATGCTCACCGCAGAGCGAACCATCAAAGCGATCAATAACCGTTTGGTGAATCTCCTGTGAAAGGGTGATCATGTGATTGAAATCTTTGGGGTCATTCAGGTTCAGTAGTGGATTGATATGCGCGTTGCCATCCCCGATATGCCCATAAATCGCGACGGCCACGTCTTTTTCTCTAAACAGTGTTTCGAGATAATCCACTAGCTCAGGGATGCGCTCTGCTGAGACCACCACATCATCCGCAAAGTTGATCGGCTTTTTATGTTCATCGTATCGATAAAGGGTCGGATACATGGCTTTTCGCACCTGCCAAAGTGCCAAGGTCTCTTCTGGATCGTATGCAACAACCATGGGGGCGGCCAAACTGACTTTGTGGATGAAGTCTTGTGCCGTTTTCATCTTGTCCTGAGCGGAGTCATCGAATTCGAGTAGGAGCATGGCGGCCGCATCTTTCGGAATATTGAAGTGTTCGCGTCCGACGAGATCCAGTGAATTGGCATCCATCATTTCAAGCGCACTGGGAGACAGCGGGAGCAAGTCTGTCACAATAGCGCCGATGTCGGAAAGGGATTTTAAGTAGATTAATCCTGTGGCCACTTCAAGCGGTTTCCGAACAATGCGAAGTTTTGTTTCAAGGGTGAGTCCCAATGTGCCCTCGCTTCCGATCAGGATTTGATGTAAAGGAAAGGTCCCTCGCTCTAAACCTTCAGCCAGAGCGAAGAGGTTGTAACCCGATGAATTTTTAGAGACCTTTTTCCGCTTTGATAAAATGAGTTTTTTGTTGTCTTGAATTAAATCGTGTAATGCACGAATGGCTGTATTTTTTTGAAAAATCCGTTCCAACTCAGGATCATCCAAAGGATATTCTTTTGCGGTAATACAATTGCCATTTGCGAACAGCACTTGCATTTCCAATACATTGTCTTTTGTCGCCCCATACTTGAGGGTGTGGGGTCCTGCCGCATTATTGCCTAGCATCCCCCCCAGTTTGCACATTTCGCCACTAGAAGGGTCTGGGGCAAACCACCAGCCCTTCTCTGCAAGGTATTTATTGAGTTCCGCATAAATAATACCCGGTTGAACCCGTACCCATCCTTCGTTTTCATTGATTTCAAGAATGTGATCCAGTTGAGAAAACTCCAGAATAATGCCCTCTCCAACAGCATTCCCAGTGAGATTTGTTCCTCCGCTGCGTGCGGTAAGCGGGATGTTGTACTTTTTCGCAAACTGGAGCGTCTGTTCTAAATCACCACGGGAGTTAATCAAAGCAATGGCCTCTGGAATGGCTTTATAGATGCTTGCGTCAATGGAGTAAGCGGTGATGGAAGGGGAGTCGGTTAAGACTTTTTCATGACCGATCAAATCCCGTAAGCTATTGAATTTAGATTGCATTTTGAAAGTATATCAGGGCGGTCTCGATATTGACAATCAGACGAAAAGTGAATTTTCCTATTTGAATAGATAAAAAATGGTCGTGCCGAACGCGATGCCAACGAAGTTGTATCCGATATCCCACCAATCGAAAACACGGCTCGGAAGCACCCATTGAATCATTTCGTCGCCTAAGCCGATAAAGGTGCCGATGATAAGGACGATGCTGAATCCGGCGAAGCCGACAAATTTAGGCCTGATGGCCCAGGTGATCAAGTAGCCCAGTATCCCATATTGCAGGAGATGGATACGTTCTTCAGGGATATCGATTTGTGCGCCGAGCAAGACCAAAGCAAATAGAAGCAAAATAGAGAGGCGAAACTGAAATGTTGTTGTTTTTCTGGCGATCCAAAAGATTGCAAAAAGTCCCCCGAAAAACAAGACGAGATTAATTGAAATATTAATGTCGGAGCCGAGTCGTTCACGCAAAAAAAGCTGCCATCCTCGACTAAAGGGGAGTGTGGCGTAAATCAATAATGTGTACAGAATGACCACTCCCCAGCGAATCATGGTGCCTCAGTTTTGATCTGTAAGGACTGACCATCGCTGGTGACGGTAATTGTCCCGTGCCGGTCGGTCCGATAAAGTTGAGCCCCTGTTTTTTGATAGGATTCTAATATTTCAGGATTGGGCGCATTGTAGTCGTTGGGGCCGATTGAGAGGATGGCAATTTCCGGGTTAATCGCTTCAATAAAGGGTAAACCAACTTCTGTTTCATTGGCATGATGCGGAATTTTTATGAGTGTGGATTGCAGCGCGTCACTCTGTTTCTCTAAAAGTAATTTCTGGGTTGTGGGTCCCGCATCCGCTGCCAGAAGGAAGGAATGCGCGCCGTAAGTGATCTTTAGAACCAGAGAATCTTCATTTTGGTTTCCAATTAAGGTTTTTGGATGGAGGATGTGAATTTGAACAGACGGTGTTGGGGAGATGAGATCTCCCGATCGGACGATTTGAAGTGTATGTTGATTGAGTGCATGAATGGTCTTTTTGACTTCTTCTCCGATTTCATATTCGCTTGAAAAAAAAGGAAGATATATTTTTGTCCCATCGGGGTTTTTATCTGAAGGTAAGGAAGCAAATGTTTCTAGTATGGGATGCAGCCCCCCGGCATGATCTTTGTGAAAATGGGTGATAAACAAATGATCCAGTGAGGTAATGCCCAATATCTTGAACTTGCGGATTATTTTGGGGCCTTCTGAGGGTTTCCCCCCGTCGATCAATATGGTTTTTTTTTCTGGGAGTTCAATGATGATGGCATCGCCATAACCGACGTCAATGAAATGGAATGTCAGCGGAGGAAATGTCGGGGATGAAATCTGTGAAAAAAGGAGTGAAAGGCCAAGAGCAACCATTGAAGGTAAGCGGGTCTTATGAAGCGCCGCGTCCAGCGATCACAACGAGAATCGTCTTTAGAAAAATTTGAAAATCGAGTTTTAAAGACCAGTTGTCGATGTATCGAAGATCGAGTTCCATCCATTTTTTAAAATCATTGATCTTATTTCGACCTCCGACTTGCCAAAGACATGTCAGTCCCGGTTTCATTGAAAGGCGACGGCGATGCCACCGTTTGTATTGTTTGACTTCTTCAGGCAAAGGTGGACGTGGGCCGACAATACTCATATTGCCAATTAAAACGTTATAAAGCTGTGGGATTTCATCCAGGCTCATTCGCCTCAGAAAAGACCCGATAGGGGTCATTCTCGGGTCTTTTCCCATTTTAAATGCGGGGCCGTCCATCTCGTTGAGATGCACCACTTCATGTTTTCTTTTAATCGCATCCTGGCACATTGAGCGAAACTTATAGAGTGTGAAGTGGCGTCCATTTAGACCGACGCGCGTTTGTTTGAAAAATACAGGTCCTTTTGATGTCAGTTTTATCGCGAGGGCGGAGACCCCCATGATGGGAAGTAAAAAAAACATCAAAATCGTGCTGATAACAAGATCAAAAAGCCGCTTGGACATCAAAAGAAATTCGTTGTGAGGTGTCGTCGTAAAGGTCAACAAAGGGACTCCCTGAAATTCATCCAAGTGAACCTTCGCCACCATATGAGGAAAAAAGTTCACTGCGACACGGGTACGAATTCCTTGTTCCTCACACTGAAGAAAGATTTCTTCGAGTCCTTCCAGTCCTTTCCGTGAAATGGCAAAAACCAACTCGTCAATGACATATTCTTCTAGCATTTGAGGCAATTCTTCGACAGAACCAATCACGGGGACATCTTTAATTTTTTTGAGTCTAATCTCTGCCTGCTCGGTAACAAAACCAATCAGGTGAAGCCCCCACTCTTTGTGTTGGTCGATTAAGTCTTTTATTTCACGGGCTCTCCGCCCTGTCCCGATGATAATGATATTTCTAGAATTAAATCCTCTCCGCCGAACATGCCGGGCCCATAATCTTAAAGTACAGCGTTCGAGGAGGAGCATTATCCATGCGATGCCACCAAAAATGCCAATAAAAAGACGGCTGATATATTCGGCTTTGAAGCTAAAGACAAAAGACATTAAAATCAGCGTACCGATAAGAGAGATTCCCGTGATTTTAAGGGCTTCCGCGACGAGCGTTTTTGTTCTTTGCGATTCGTAGGTTTTGAAGTAAAAAAGAAGGGTCGACCAAACGGGTAAGATCACATAAAGCAACCAACCACTTTGTTGAAGTGGGACGATGTGACCGAAAGTTCCTGAAAAATATTGCTCTCGAATAAAAAATGATAGAAAAAAAGCAAGCGACAAGAGGGTGATGTCTGTCAGATAGAGGAAGGTAGCAACTAGCTTTGCCTTTTGTTTGAGCACAACGACCTCATGTGGTGGAAAAAAAAGGCATGATTGATACGAGCACGCACCTGATTTATTCTATATTTTAAAGATACTACCTCTCTTTCTAAAAGGCAAGGATGTCTTCGTGAAATAAGCTAATTATAAAGAAAAGTATAAAAAAATTAGAAGGGGAACTCAATATTGGGATGATGGCAATTACTGGATAATATTTAGGGCAACCTTTTCTGAATTTTTAGAGGCAACTTGTTTCCCTATCTTGTTTGCAATCTCAATAAAAGCGGCCGTTTGTGGAGATTCTGGATTGGCAGCAACAATGGGATTGCCTGTGTCACCACCCACACGAATTTCGGGATCAATCGGAATTTCTCCGAGGAAAGGAATCTCCAGTTTTTCTGCTGCGGTTCTTCCTCCGCCACGGCTGAATATCTCTGTGGTTTCGTGACAGTGAGGGCATTCGAAATAGCTCATGTTTTCAATCAGCCCAAGTAAAGGGACATTGACTTTTTTAAACATCTGCAATCCTTTTTTGGAATCAAGCAGAGAAACATCTTGAGGTGTTGTTACGATGACTGCGCCGGTGAGCGGCACAAGCTGCGCGATAGAAAGTTGGGCATCGCCGGTTCCTGGTGGAAGGTCGACCAGAAGATAGTCCAGCTCCCCCCAAGAGACATCACGAATAAGTTGTTGTATGGCGCCATGAACCATTGGACCTCGCCAGATCATCGGGGTATCTTCCGGAACAAAAAAGGCCATTGAGATAAATCGAACCCCATGGTTTTCTGCGGGAGTGATTTTTTCGCCCTTCGGAGCAGGTGGTGTTTTAATGCCCATCATTAGCGGAATATTGGGGCCATAGATATCTGCGTCGAGTAATCCAACACGTGCACCTGTTTTTGCCAAGGCAACAGCCAAGTTGACACTGACAGTCGATTTTCCAACCCCTCCCTTTCCACTGCTGATTGCGATGATGTTCTTCACATCGGGGAGAAGGCCTCGATCCGCCTGGGTTTCTGTCGCATCCGCCTGTGTTGGAAATTGAATTTCAACTTCTCCAATTTCAGGGATTTCTCGGTGCAATGCTTCTTTAGAGAGACGTGTGATTTCAGCCTTCAGGGGGTTACCGGATGAAGGAAGTAAAACATCAAATGAGACTTGGTCTCCAACTATTGAGAGGTTTTTAACGCGGCCTAGCGAAACAATATCATCAGATAATCCTGGCTCACAAACTTGTTTAAGTGCTTCTAAAACAGACGCTTCTTTTATTTCTGGCATTTCTCCCTCCGGGTCAAATCATGAACTTTGCCCACTATAACTTGCTGTCAGATCCCTTGTAAAGAAACTATCTTTCAGGCAGGTAGAAATTCGGATGGAAGCCTAAGCCATTTGACTTTACTTGCGTTTGTGTCTCATTTTTTTGAGTTGTTTTCTGTGTTTATGTTTTCTCATTTTTTTTCGACGTTTTTTTACAACACGTGACATGAATACTCCTTATCCTTTATTTTTGTTGTTTAATTTGAAACTTGTAGTGAAATCTTCCCGCGTTTTTCCCGCACAATGAGCACAGGACATTCACCATATTCAATGACCTTTAAGGGAGTGCTTCCCAGAAAGAATTTTTTGACGAGTGAACTCCCACTTGATCCCATGACCACAATATCATGATCCTTGGCTTCATCAATAATTTCTTCAGCAGGGCGTCCCACTCTGACCTTTCGTTCTGCTTTGATGCCCATTTGGGCCAAAATCATATCGGCGCGCCGGGTAAGTTGTGTGGCTTCTTTTTCTTCCTCGATACTTTCTGCGACGGAAAGTATCGTCATGTTCGCGCCTAACTTTTGAGCCATTTCAGCCCCGATGATCTCTGCTTTTTCCGCGAGCTGGGAGCCATCTGTGCAAAGTAAAAAATTGTCATCGGCTTTGATGTTTTTTGCGATCAAAACACTGCAGGCGGCAAGGTCTGCAACGCGCATCGCCGTACTCCCGACAAAATGCGACGAAAAGCCTTTTTGTCCACGTGATCCCACAATGACCAGATCGTAATCTCCTAAATCCGCTTCTTCTAAAATTTCATCAACAGGATGACCTTCTCTTAGCCGTAGTCGAACCAGTTCTCCCTTGAGTCCAATGAGGTGCAGTTCGGTGGCCCCATGTACTTCAACGCGGAAAGCCCTACTCACCTTTTCTTCTTCAAATGGCGCCGTTTTGGTTAAGCCAAGCTCTGTCAAAATCTCTTTCGCCCGAACCAGGTAATCGACACCTGGAATCTCTAAGTTCCACTCTCCTAATTTCTTGCGCGCTGTTGTGAGTTGAATCCGATTTCGGGGTGAAATGGGCGGCCGAACATGAAGGATGCTGATATCCGAACTCATTTCTTTTGCGAGTTTTCCTCCAAAGCGGATGGCTTCTTCCGCATACTCCTCTCCGTCCGTGCACATTAATATCTTCATCTTTTTAAAGACTCAAAAATTGCCAATATCCTATGCTGATAACTTGAACCAAGATAAAAGAAACAAGAACCAGTTTCCACCCTGCTTTCAAATAATCACTCTTTTTGAGATAGCCACCCCCATAGATGATATTACAGGCCGGTGAGGCAACGGTTGTGAGAAAACAAAAAGAAGAAGATATGACGGTGACAAAACCGGCTGCAATCACCGATGTGCCGGATAGGCTTGCGATATTCAATGTGATCGGCCCCAAAATTCCAACAGTGGCGCCGCTACTCATAACGGTGGCCATCAATATCGTCATGAAACTTATGACCACAAGAAGGGGAACACCTTGATCCAAACCAAAGGGTGCTACCCACTGTAGAAACGATTGAGAGAGCCATTCGGCCACCCCAGTGCGTTTCATCATAATGCCCAGTGAAATTGCTCCCCCATAGATTAGAATTGTTCCCCAATTGACGTTGTTGTTCAAGTCTTCCCATTTAATGACATCCGCGACTAAAAAGAGTAGCGTGCCGATTAAGGCCGTGATGCCAAGGCCGATTGTATCTGAAATTGTCATCCACATCAATACTGTAATAATGAAGATGCTAATGGCGAGCCATTCTTTCGAGGAGATGGCCCCGGATTCGGCGACTTTCTCTTTGAGTGCAGTGACTGCCAGGGAGAGGTCTTTCGTTTCAGGTGCAAAGGTAAAAAGGAGGATGAAGGTAATTAGGGGGACTTCGATCAGCAGCATCGGGTAAGCAAATTTCATCCATTCGAAGTAGCTTATGTTGATTTCGAATAGATTTTTCCAATAGGAGAGCATAATGGCATTCCGCGCACCACCAGAAGGTGTGCCTGCCCCCGCAATCATTGAACCGTATGCAATGGACAGCATGATGATGACCGAAAGGTTTCTGATCTGCCGCCAATCCTTGTTTGTGTAATTAATGAGCGCGACACCCACGGGAAGCAGCATTGCTGCGACGGTGTGTTCTCCAATAAAAGAGGCCAGTAGTGCAGAAAATGTGACCAGTCCGAAAACAATGCGGTTTACACGGGGACCCGTTATCTTGATGATGATCAAGGCGATGCGTTTATCGAGGTTTTGTTTGACCAAGGCTGTGGCGATCATCAGCGATCCCATAATAAAGAACACGGAGTCGCTCATAAAGGATTGTGCGACAACGATGGGGCTTGCCAGGTTGAGTAGAACTTGCGCAATGGCGATAAAAAGAGCAACGCCAGGAAGTGGAATCGGTTCAGTGACGAAAAAAATGAAAACAACAATGACAAGCGATAATGCCCGCATCCCGCGCGGGCTTAGGCCTTCTGGTACAGGAAGGGTGAGTAAGATGGCACCGATGATGAGCCCGATGAAGAGCCACTTTTTTTTCGATAATTCCATCAGTAGCGGCATGAGATGTCCGATCAGATTCAAAAGGCTTGTTCCCTGTAGGTTAGTATAACAAAAGCCAACTCTTCTGTTGGTAGTAAATAAAGTGTTGAACCCATAAAAAAATCAGGACTGAAACAAGCATCTTGAATTGTTCGCATTCAGACCCTACCCTTGATATGAGGAATGAAGACGCATAAAATGTCCGAAGTTTTCAGAATGAGGAAAGTCATGGCTATTTTAACAAACAAAAAGTTGCTTCAAGCGCAGATTGAGACGGAAGTCATCGAAATTGTCCGTCTCCTTTTAAATGAGAATGGAGCGCACCGGGCCATTGCCCTGCTTGCCCCCTCAGCGTCTTTTGAACGGGATTTGGGACTGGGAAGCCTTGAACGGGTTGAGCTTTTACTTCGTGTTGAAAGTGCTTTTTCGGTATCTTTGCCGGATAGCACTATTGCTGAGGCCGAAACACCTCATGCCTTATCTGAAATTATCCTGAATGCGGAACCTGCCCAAAAAAGGCAAAGTGAAAATCGGATAGAAAGTTTGAAAAGCCGGGCGCAGCCTATCCGTCCCGCGCGCACACTCAGCGAAGCACTCACACGCCATGCCGAAATTGATCCAGATCGTCCGCATATTTATCTCAGCTCTGATGAAAGAAACCAAGAAACACTGACTTACAAAGATCTTCTAGAGGGGGCAAGCGCCATTGCACGAGGGCTCAGAGAAAAAGGGCTTAGAAGGGGAGAGGTGGTTGCGATCATGCTTCCAACCTGTAAAGCATTTTTCTTTACCTTTTGCGGCACCCTCTTGGCCGGAGGCATTCCTGTCCCAGTTTATCCCCCTTTTCGGCCAAACCAAATAGAGGAATATGCCAAGCGTCAAGAAGAAATCCTTGGAAATGCTGAAGCGGTCTATCTCGTTACATTTCAAAAAGTCGAAATTTTGGCCCGTCTATTAAAACCACGGCTTCCCAATTTACGTGCCGTACTGATTCCTGAAACGCTCGCCGAAAGTGCAGAGGGAAAAGCAGATCCGATCTTGTTTTTGAAAGAGGGTGATCCCGGACTGATTCAATATACTTCTGGTAGTACAGGGAATCCGAAAGGCGTTTATCTCACACATCAGAATATTATGGCCAATATTCGATGTATGAAGAAGGCGATGCACTTGACCGCGAGTGATGTGGGTGTGAGTTGGCTTCCACTTTACCACGACATGGGATTGATCGGATCATGGCTTTTTTCTCTGGTGAATGGTATTCCGATTGCGATAATGCCCCCCTTTACCTTTTTAAGTCACCCTGAAAAATGGTTGTGGACCATTCATCGACATGGCGGCACACTCTCCGCCGCCCCTAATTTTGCCTATGAAATCTGTGCAAAAAAAATCCGTGATGAGGCCATTGAAGGTTTAGATTTAAGTTCTTGGCGTATTGCCTTGAACGGAGCCGAGCCGATTAATGCAGAAACACTCAGACATTTTTCAGAACGATTTTCAGCATACGGATTTAAAGCGGAAAGCCATCTCCCTGTTTATGGGATGGCTGAAGCATCGGTCGGACTCACCTTTCCAAAATTGGGTAGAATGCCGCGCACCGATAAGATTTCACGGGAACGATTTCAGAAGGAGAGGGAGGCCTTTCCTGCATCACCAAAGGAAGATAAGCCCTTGGAGTTTGTGTCTTGCGGTGAACCGCTTTTCGAGCACGAAGTGCGAATCGTCAATGACAATGGGGCGGTTGTGGGAGAGCGCGTCGAAGGCCATATTGAGTTTCGAGGGCCCTCCTGTACTTCGGGTTATTATAGAAATCAAGAAGCAACGGTTTCTCTTTTTCATGAAGGCTGGCTTGTTTCCGGAGATTTGGGTTACAAAGCCGAGGGTGAGCTTTTTATTACAGGGCGTAAAAAAGACATTATTATCAAAGGGGGTCGTAACCTTCATCCGCATGAAATTGAAGCAGTTGTGGGTGAAATTGAAGGCGTTCGTAAGGGCTGTGTGGCTGCTTTTGGTATTCCGGATAAAGGGCTCGGGACTGAGAAACTCGTTGTCGTCTTTGAGACAAAAGAAACGGAAGAGGCAAGCCAGGCAAAGCTCAGTGCAAGAATTAACGACCGGGTGTCCAGTGTCATTGGGATGCCCCCCGATTTAATCTGCGCGCTTGCACCCGGCATCGTCTTAAAAACATCCAGCGGAAAGATTGCGCGTTCGGCTTGCCGGGAAGCTTATTTAAACGGGCAACTGACAAAAGGACGACGTCGGGTTTCGTTGCAATTTGTCCGGCTTTTTATCACTTGGCTGAAGGCCTGGAGTGTCCGTGGTTTGAACCATTCAGGGCGATTTTTTTATGGCTCTTACCTTGTCCTTATTTTAAGTCTGCTTCTTCTTCCGACCTGGCTGCTCATCTGGATCTTTCCTGCCCAAAAAACGGGGGCTATTCTAAAAAGGAGTGCTCAACTTTTTCTGAACTTGGGTGGCGCATCCCCCTCGCTTGAGGGTATTGAGTTTATTAAAAAGAAAGCGCCGGTCATTTGGGTGGCCAATCATGCGAGCTATCTTGATGTGTTTTTTCTAATCGCAGCACTCCCTGCAGGCGTTCATTTTGTGGCAAAACAGGAGCTTTTAAAAGTGCCTTTACTCAAAACCTTTCTCATTAAAGGGAAGCATATTACGGTTGATCGTTCGGATGTCAGCAAAGGCGCATCAGAAACACAGAAAATTGAAGCACTGTTAAAAACGGGGGATTCGGTTCTTATTTTTCCAGAAGGCACCTTTCGTGCCACGGCGGGACTGCGGCCTTTTAAACTAGGCGCTTTTAAGGCAGCTGCCGAGACAGGCATTCCCATTGTGCCGCTCACAATAAATGGAAGCCGTGAATTTTTAAGAGATGGAGCTTGGATGCCACAAAAAACGCCAGTGAGTGTTACATTTTGTCCTCCAGCCCAAGCCGAAGGAGATCAATGGCGTGAGGTGGTTCGCTTGCGAGATTATGCGCGAGAAGAAATTGCGCGCTATTCCGAAGAAGTCCTACTCGATTAAAGCGCTGAGACCTTTAAACACTTCAGGAGTTTAAAATCGGACAAAAAAAATCAGGGTTACAGCATCTCATCCATGCCATCGGCTGGTCTGCTTCCGGTTTCGTGACCACAGTTCGGGACGAAGCCGCTTTTCGTCAGGAGCTCTTTTTCTTTATCATTGGCATCCCGCTTGCCGTTTGGCTCGGGCAGACAGATATCGAAATCATTTTAATGATTGGAAGCCTGGTATTGGTCTTGATTGTTGAACTCATCAATACCGCGATTGAGGCTGCCATAGATCGGATTGGTTTAGAAAAACATGCACTGTCAAAGAAAGCAAAAGATTCGGGATCTACTGCAGTGATGTTGTCGATTTTCAATGTTTTCTTTATTTGGGGGGTCATTTTATATTCACATTAAGAATGCCGAAAAAAGAAATCTTAAAAATAGGGATGAGATGCAAGATAGCGGTTTTTTGAAAATCTTGACTGAGAATCTGTAAACTGATATAAGCTTTTCTTTTTCGATCCGCTGTAGCTGATCAATATTTAGATCTGATCTTGTAAGGCATCTTGGCGCCGGAGTGGCGGAATTGGTAGACGCAAGGGACTTAAAATCCCTCGCACCGCAAGGAGCGTGCCGGTTCGATTCCGGCCTCCGGTACCAGGAAAATCAATGCCTTCCAGATCACATTCATTTTAGAAATCCTCTACGGAAACAATATTCGTAGATCTCTCAAACTGCTCCCAATTGCGCCCTGAATCTCAATAAGGTTCTTAGTGGCCTATTTAGCCCCTAATTTTGGGGACGATTTTTCTATCCGACACTGATGAAAAATATATTCAATGATTTCAAGCCAGCCGCCATCTTGGCTCAGAAAAATATATCGCCAGTAAAGAAGGCTTCAAGTATAATCCTCTGGTTGAACCTTAGGTTGGAATAGAAAGCTGCAAAGGATACGAATGATGTTTAGAAAATGTATTGCGGAGTATGTGGGCACTTTTATCCTTGTCTTTGCAGGAACCTCTGCCATTGTCGTCAATGATTTAAGTGGCGGAATTGTGACGCATGTAGGGATTGCCATGGTCTTCGGGCTTGTCGTCGCATCGATGATTTACACCTTTGGTGATATCTCAGGCGCACACATCAATCCGGCGGTGACCTTGGCCTTCTGGTACGCCAAACGCTTTCCGGGCAGAGCGGTTATTCCTTATGTGCTGAGCCAGGTACTTGGCGCCATCACTGCGAGTCTACTTGTTTACATCTTATTCTTAAAGCATGAAACCTTCGGCGCGACTTTGCCCACCGGCACTCTTAGCCAGTCGTTTCTCTTGGAGTTGATCCTGACCTTTATCTTGATGCTCACCATTATCAATGTTGCAACCGGCGCGCAAGAAAAAGGGATTATGGCTGGCGTCGCAATTGGTGGTGTGGTCGGCTTGGAGGCATTATTTGCCGGTCCGATTTCCGGCGCATCAATGAATCCGGCACGGTCAATCGGCCCGGCTTTGATGAGCGGTCAATTTAAGGCACTTTGGTTGTATATCCTAGCGCCAATTATCGGTGCGTGTCTGGCGATTGTGTGTTGCCGTTGTGTGAAAGAGAAAGCGTGTTGCCGCTAACCCAAAAAGTCTTATTTGTCTGTGTGGAAAATTCATGCCGGAGCCAAATGGCAGAAGCATTTGGAATTATGCTGGGAAAAGGCGTGATTGATGCACTTTCAAGTGGTTCTCATGCTTCTGGAATGGTAAATAGCAAAGCCATCGAATCGATGAAGGCGATCGGATATGATTTAGGGTCACATATATCCAAATCATTGAAGGACATTCCCCAGGTTAGATATGATTATGTTGTCACCATGGGATGTGGAGACGCATGCCCCATAGTTCGAGCGAAAAACCGTGAGAATTGGGAGATTCCTGATCCGAAACATTTAGAGATGGATCAGTTTAATGCGGTTCGAGACATGATCAAAAAGAAAGTCATTCGCCTCATTGAAACGATTAAGTCCTCTTTTTAAAACACGTGAAAGGAGTGATTGAATATGCCTGATATTCTTCATAGCGTCGGGATTAAGGGTGCCAAAAAAGATATTTATGAGGCACTTACGACAAATAAAGGTCTTTCAAAATGGTGGACAAGGGACACCATTGGTTCAGGAGAACTGGGTTCAGTCATCCAATTTCGATTTGATGGGGAGGGACCGGACTTTGAAGTGGCCGAACTTAAACCGGATAGGCTTGTCCGCTGGAAACATGTCGGTAAAATACCGGGGGCGTGGATGGGCACTGAGGTTTCATTTTGTTTGCAAGAGGAAGATGGACAAATCTACGTCTTATTCAAGCACGGATTGTGGAAGGAATCCTCAGATTTTATGGCGCATTGCAGTACGAAGTGGGCCGTTTTTCTGCTCAGTTTGAAAGATGCGATTGAAACGGGTGTCGGCAAACCCTTTCCAAACGACATTCATATCGATCATTCTGAATAACCCTGCCTTGAAGCAAAGGCAATCGCTTTAAAGTAAATCAAGCTGTTGATCAATGAATCTCATTGAGATTGTGCAGCGATTCCTCTAAGATACGCCCCTATGTTTGCGCTCGTTCCCATACTTTTTTTTCTTTCTGGACTGACTGCGCTACTCTATCAAATGGTGTGGATGAGGGAGTTGATCCTCGTCTTCGGGGCTTCAATGTTTGCCATCTCGACTCTTTTGACCGCCTTCATGGGGGGCTTGGCGCTCGGAAGCTGGTATTTTGGAAAACGCGCGGATCAATTTAGAAATCCGCTCCTTACCTATGGCCTGCTCGAACTGGGTATCGGCGTTTATGCCTTTGTCGTTCCCATCCTTTTTTCATCCCTTGTTCCGATTTACCAATCGCTTTCATCGATATTTGATTTTTCATTCTATGCCTTTAGTCTTGTCCGTTTTGTCCTGGCCGTGTTGATCCTTTTGCTCCCGACGGCCTTGATGGGGGGCACACTGCCTGTTTTGGCGCAACGTTATAAAAACAGAGAGAGTGTCGGAAAAGGGATAGGACTGCTCTACGCTTTTAACACCTTTGGTGCGGTTATGGGTGTGCTTTCTGCGGGATTTTTTCTGTTGCCGACGCTGGGTCTTCAAAAAACCACTTTATTGGCCGCAGCACTCAACGGCGTGATTGCGGCCTTGGCGATCTGGCTGGGACGAGGCGAAAAACGCGAAGCACTGCCTGTAAGAGAAACGACTCAATCAGGTCGCTCTCCGAAGAATAAAGTAAAAATTTCTCAAGAAGCATTACGCCTAAGCCGGGAAGAAAAAGGTCTCACACAAGTGCTTCTGATGGTTTTTGCGATTTCTGGTTTTTCTGCGATGATTTACGAGGTGGTCTGGACGCGTATCCTGACTTTAATTTTAGGTTCAACGGTTTACTCCTACGCAACGATGCTTTCGACATACCTGCTCGGTTTGGCGCTAGGCAGTTTTATTTTTTCTTTACTCTTAAAACGTTTTGCAAGGCCGCTTCTCCTGCTCACAGGGGTTCAAGCGGGGATTGCCCTCTTTGCTTTTGGAGGAGAGTTTGTCTTTCCCTTATTGCCCACATTTTTTTTGGATATCATGGGTGTTCTGCACACCTGGAGTAAAGTGCGTGCCGTCACGAAGTTTGTTATCGCCGGAGCAGTCATGATGGGATCGACCATCCTTATGGGAGGGGTCTTCCCCCTGGTGATCCATATTATGACTTCAAGAGAAAAGGCAGAAATCCGGCCCCTCGGTGCGATTGTGGGTCGCGCTTATGCGGTGAACACCGTCGGGACGATTTTTGGTTCTTTTACAGTTGGTTTTATTCTCTTGCCCTCCTTTGGGATTCAGAAGAGTCTGCATATTGCTATTGTGATCAACACTTTCTTGGCCCTGATGCTTTGGTTTGCTTTTACAAAAAGAGAAATCCATCAATCACCCGTTCTGGCCGGTCGAAAAAATTGGGCGACGGGCGGAGTGTTTGTTTTTCTATTTATCATGCTATTTTCCGCTCCGACCTGGAATCCGCTCATGATGTCGAGTGAGCTTTTTGGGCAACAGGCCAAACTCAACCTGCTTTATTATGAAGAGGGGATTTCTGCGACGGTGACTGTCGTTCAGCATCAAACCCTGGCAAAAGATCCCCACCTCACTTTGGCCATTGACGGGAAGCCGAATGCTTCAACCACAGGGGATATGAAAACACAATTGCTGGTGGCCCACTTGCCCATGCTTTTGGCGGATGATCCCAAAAATGTGATGTTGATTGGTCATGGCAGTGGCATTACGACCGGATCGATGATTATGCACCCGATCGAAAAATTGATCACCTTGGAGCTTGAACCGGCGGTGATTGAAGGCTCGCGCTTTTTTGATCCCTTCAGCCACAACGTTTTGGATGATCCGCGTGTTTCTTTGGCAGAGGACGACGCGCGAAATTATTTGCTCCGTACAGATGAAAAATATGATGTTATCGTGTCAGAACCTTCTCATCCCTGGCGAAGCGGCTCAGCCAAACTTTTTACGCAGGAGTTTTTCCAACTCGGAAAGGAACATCTGAGTGCTGGCGGCATCTTTTCGCAATGGATTCATTTTTATGGGATTCGATCAACGGAGCTCAAATCGGTCATTAAAACCTTTCATTCTGTTTTTGATGAAGTGATGATCTTTTTCACCGATGCGGGTGATTTAATTATGCTCGGATCAGAAACCCCTTTTAAGGTAGACCGGGACGAAATTACCCGCCGTATTTCTGACCCTGCTGTGGCAAATGATTTGTCGCGTGCGGATGTTTATTCGGTCTATGACATTTGGGCCCATTTTATGTTGGGGCCAAATGAAATCGATCATTTCGTGGGGGATGCGACTTTAAATACAGACGACTTTACCTTGGTTGAATTCCAAACCCCGAAATCGCTTTTTGAAGATACGATGTCGGTTCATATCGCCGAAATGCAAGGGGCCGCTTCTGCAGGAGACAGCTACCTCTTTCAAGGCGATGAATCGGATGCGGTAAAGGCTGCAGGCTATTATCAAATTGCCGAAGGTTTTTTCAGAATGCAAAAAAACAAAGAAGCGGGTGAGATGATCCAACAAGGTTTAGGTCTTCATCCCGATGCGGAAGGGGAGTGGCTCTGGGGCCGCGCACAATTTAAGGATGGAAATCGTCGAGAAGCCGAGCGTGCATGGCATCGGGCATTGTCCGCTGAACCGCTTCACCAAAAGACATTGCTCAGCCTTGCAAAATTTTACCAATCGCAGGGAGCCTATAAAAAAGCATCGACTTTTCTTGAAAAAATCGAAGATGAAACAAAGGTGGGCTTGGCCGCGTCCTATTATAAGGGCGTTGATTTGTACTTTAAGGAGGAATATGAGAGGGCTTTAGCCTACCTTAAAAAAGGGTCCATTTTCTCTGCCCCCTTTAGTCATTATTATGAAAGCCAAGTTCTGGATAAGCAGGGTAAAGAGAGGGAAGCCAAACGTGCCTTGGGTGCGTTTATCTTGGGGTTAAATGATTCGCGCAAGGCATTGGAAATTGACCCCCAAAAATTTCAATTGCTGCCCTACTGGAAGGATGTTGAGTGGCGACGTCGCGTTGGTGTGCAAATCCCGGAAGAGCAACGTATGGCGCTCATTTTTGAACAAATGGTTTCCGAGCCTTTAAAAAATAATTATGGAGGCGCCGGTCTTTATTTGTTGGGCCGCTACGAGGACGCTGTCACAAACCTCAATCAAGGTATCGAGAAATTAGGCCGTCAAGCACCCGGTAGCATGATGTATTACTATCTCGGCCTTTCCCATATGGAATTGGAAGATCCTGAAAATGCGGCAAAGGCCTTTCAGTTTTTTCTGAAGAACAATATCTTAGATGAAGGCGATATTCGGGTGATTGAAGCGAAAAAACATGCTGACTTACTTCGGGACTCATCTCAAAGTTAGATTGAAATCATGGCGATGAAACGGGGGAGAAGGTCGATTTTGTCTTTATTGCGAAGCGTGGGTTTAATCCCCCCGTCCGCTTGCGGCGCGGATTACTTATTCCAGTGTGTTCAGTGATTTAAACTGAAGCCCGTCCAATTTGTAATCGCCAGAAATACCTTTCTCTTGTATCAAGACTTTAAATGTTTTTCCCATGTCGGCAGGGTTCATCAATTGTTTCATCGCCAGAAATTCTTTTTTAGCTTCTTCTGATTCATGCATCTTCGCGCCAGGGCCTTCCATACGCTGTGCGATACCCAAGCCCATCAAAAAATGCATTTGGTCGGTAAAGCCAATCGTGTTGAGTCCGACCGATTTCCCACAATACGCCACGGACGTAAAATCAACATGCGTGGTCATGTCTTGCTCTCCGATGTGTTCATAGGGGTTTTCACTGGTTTTGTGTTGGTGATAACAAAGGAAGGTGCCCTTGGGTCTTCGCGAGGTGTAAAGATCTGCTGCTGGATAACCATAATCAATGGTGATCACGAAGCCTGAAGAAAGGGCTAAGCCGACGGAGGTCAGCCAATCTAGCGCTTGCAGGTTGATTTCCAACTCGAGGGGTTTATCCAGAGAAATGTTCAGTCGTTTTAAGTACTCAGTGAGTTTCGCTGTGGAGGGCGCTCTTAATACCTCTATAAATGTATTGTCTTTCCAGTCCACATAAATTTCTTGAATGGCTTCTTTTTCAACTCGAAGCCGGTGAACAGGCAGGGCGTCCAAAAGTTCATTTGAAAGCACGATGCCGACGAGCCCTTGGGGAATTTCAGCTTCCCAAGAAAGCTGTTTGGGGAAAATCGGGGAGAGCAAGGCCTGTTGTTTCTCTTTTAAAAAGACACTTTTTTCAACAATGACATAGCTGCATTGCTCAAAAAGATCGACATTTTCTTTTTGAATGGTATTGAGGATATCCCTGCAAAGCGTGCCTAAACCGGCACCGGCTTCAACAATCGTAAACGTTTTGTCGCCCAGTATTTCGCCCATCTGTAGGAGCTGTTTTGCCAAGAGTTCCCCAAAAATGGGGTGGACGGAACTGCTTGTATAAAAATCACCCTCCCAGCCGATCTTTTCTCCGGGAGAAGAATAGTAACCATATTCTGGGTGATAAAGTGCGGATTCCATAAAACGGGCAAAGGGGATGGGGCCGTTTTGGGCGATTTCGTTTTGAATGGCAGAGACGAGTTCGGGTTTTGACATGGGGTGTTTTCCCTAATCTTTTTGAGGTGCTTCAAAGGGTAATCGGTAGAATACTAGGCGAATTCCAATTGATTATCAATATTTGGAGTGATATTTATGACTTGAAATATTGTTCAAGGCTGCTTTGTGGGTTATCCTTCCCATTGTTTAAAATTTAAAATCAAAGGAGAAAAAGTGATGCAGTATAGTTTTAATAAAATTGTAGATATGACATTTGATGATGCAATACACCAAGTAATTGAAGCGCTGAAAAAAGAAGGTTTTGGTGTGCTGACTGAAATTGATGTTCAAGCGACTTTGAAGAAAAAACTTGATGTCGATTTTAGGAAATACAAGATTTTGGGGGCTTGTAATCCTTCATATGCCTATAAGGCCCTTCAAGCAGAAAGCCGCATTGGAACAATGTTGCCCTGTAATGTCATTGTTCAAGAGACAGTGGCGGGGGAAGTTGAAGTCTCTGCGGTAGATCCGATTGCTTCAATGCAGTCGATTGAAAATCCGGCATTAAAGGATATCGCTGATCAGGTCCAATCCAAATTACGGAAGGTGATAGAAAATTTATAATGATCTGCGATTAAAAAATTTTAAAGTCCGGTTGTTAAAAATTATCTCTGGCAGACAAACTGGCGAAGGCCGTGTTGTTTTGGATTACAGCAATGAGTTCGGGTTTAGACATATGGGCGTTTTAAAAGTCGAGTGGGCTTTTTGCTTCTTTCAGGGTTAAATTTTTAATGGTTTTGTTGCGGTTGAATCCTTGAAATTTTATGACCCAATTTTTATAGCTGCGCAAGGTTTTTGGGGAATAATGTCTGAGAGCGATTTCGGCCTTTAAGTCATCACGGGCCTTGTCCCAATCTTCGGCATTTTGCTGCGCCACGGTCTTTTTTGTCTGTTAGACTGAGCTTGAATTTGCCTAAGATAAAGCGATATTACACTGCTTGCTTGTTGTTGCTGTATTGTCGTTTGATGTTTATCTTTTAATTTATTAATAAATAAGTGGGAGACTATTTTTTTTGGTTATGGAGTGCTGGTACTTTTTACAGAAGTCTAACTAATACTTCAGCCATTTTTTGAAAGGAGCGTGGTATTTCTCGTCGATGTTGTTTTTGGTCAACACGACATCGAATACTTTCAATTCTTCGACTGATAAGATCATATCCGTACTTATCTCGTTTTTCTAGATAACATTACATTTAGTGTGTTATCCGGAAGGAATTGGCCAGGATACTAAGGAAAATTCGAGAAAATTGCAATATGAGAATTGATATTTTGAATTCGATTCGTTACTATCCAGAAACTATATACTTACTTGATGGCCCACCTGCGGCGGCCCATCGTTCAGGATGAGGAGCGCTGTGGGATATTCAAATCGTCGACGTGGAAAGGCTTGGCCGTCAAACAGATAGAAACAGACGCCCTGAAGGGCGCTCCTCATCCTGAACGTTAGCCGCTTTATTTTGACATGCGTATTTACATGCAGCTTTTACTCAGATTAAAAAGGCTAAACGATGCGATTTATCAGAGAGATTGAGATTGACGCACCAGCTGAAAAGGCTTGGGAGGTACTAGGAGAAGGGTTCGGAGAAATTAGCAATTGGACTTCATCCCTTTCCGGGGAGCTAGATGTGGGCGGGATTCGAACGTGTGAAAGCAGCAAGAGTTTTGGGTCTTTTAAAGGAGGCGCCACACAGGAACGTCTCATCGCCTACGACCCCTTGTCGATGACACTTGAATACGAGGCCATCTCTGGGTTATCAGGTTTTGTGCGTAGAGCCGGTAATAGATGGTCAGTTCATAAAGTTGACGAAGGCCACTGTATTGTTCGTTTTACAGCGACTTTAGAATTACACGGTATATTTATGTTACCTTCACCTGTTATGGGCCTGTTGACGAAATCACCTGTAGACGCATTATTTGAAGAGCTTTGATACCGTGTAATTAATGGTCGCCCGCACCCCGATGCTTGCCCAGTAAGTGTGAAGTGATAAAGGTATTGCTTGTTCCAACAAAAAAGAAGATAGAGAATGGAAGTTCGATTACTAATTATACTTGCGTTAAGGCTAACAATGCGCTCGTTCGGACGCTCCTTACGTCGCGCTCCTCATTAAAATCTGAAGTAAATGGGAAGCCTTGAGTCCCTTCCCCCTTTAAAAGGGATCTTACTGCGATGTGTTTTTGTCTAGCATTCAGTCTTCGTTTCTGGTAAAAACCTTATTTTTAAAATTTCTCAACAACATGGAGGTTAAACCGTGAAAAAAAATGTTCTTATCTTGCTTGCCGCATTGTTGCTACTACAACCTGGTGTCAGCCTAGGAAGTGAGGG
>JAJDBX010000044.1 GCA_029261135.1 Nitrospirota bacterium | reverse complement strand
TCGAGATGGTGATGCCCGGCGACAATGCAGAGATGGAAGTGGAATTGATCATGCCGATTGCGATGGCAGAAGGCTTGCGTTTTGCGATAAGAGAAGGCGGACGAACCGTAGGCGCCGGAGTCATTACAAAAGTTATTAAATGAATTTATGCCGCAAGTGTGGCGTAAGAAGAGGCAATTCTTGTGAATCAAAAGATTCGAATTAGGTTAAAAGGTTACGATTATCGGGTGCTTGATCAGTCGGTGGGCGAAATTGTGGAAACGATTTCTAGGACGGGCGCCAAAATTTCCGGCCCCATCCCCTTGCCGACAAAAATCAATAAGTATACTGTTTTGAAGTCTCCTCATGTGGATAAAAAATCGAGAGAGCAGTTTGAGATTCGTACACATAAGCGGCTCATTGATATTTTAGATCCGACACCGGAAACAGTGGATGCTTTGATGAAATTAAATTTGTCGGCCGGTGTGAATGTTGAGATTAAACTCTAGGGACGGTTTTAAATGATTGATGGATTGATCGGATATAAATTAGGGATGACGCAGGTTTTTGTAGATGGTGAAGGCTTGGTACCTGTGACTGTGCTTGAACTGGGTCCCTGTAAAGTTGTTCAGGTGAAGAGCTCTGAAAAGGAAGGGTATCAGGGTGTCCAAATCTCTTTTGGTGAAGTGAAAGAGCAGCGTGCGACGAAACCGCAGCTTGGTCATTTTAAGAAAGCGAATCTTCCTCCAGCGAGGCATTTGAAAGAGTTTGGGGGTAGGGAGCTTGAAGTTGGGCAAGTACTCGGCTTGGATGTTTTTTTAGAAGGTGATGTTGTTGATATTACTGGGACCTCAAGAGGGAAAGGCTTTCAGGGTGTCATGAAGCGGCATAACTATGCAGGTGGACGTGCAACGCATGGTTCTCGCTTTCACCGTGCACCAGGATCTATTGGTCAAAGTGCCTATCCTTCTCATGTGTTTAAAAATAAAGGAATGCCGGGTCAGATGGGGAATAAAAAAGTGACCACTGAAGGCTTGAAGATTGTCAGTATTCGGCCAGAAGAAAATCTTGTATTGGTCAAAGGGGCGGTTCCTGGTGGTAAAAAAAGCTTGATTGTTGTGCGAAAGTCTGTAAAACAGCGCGCGAAGCAAAGAAAGTGATTGAGGCATGCTTGAAGTCGATATAAAAAATAACCACAATGAAAAAACGGGAACACTTACCCTGGATGATCAAATTTTTGGGGCTCCGGTGAATCCATCTTTACTGCACGAAGTCGTTCAGATGCAGCGAGCCTCTATGCGGCAAGGCACGGCTTCGACAAAAACGAAAGGACTTGTGCGGGGTGGCGGTAGAAAACCCTGGCGTCAAAAAGGGACCGGTCGGGCAAGAGCAGGATCAAGTCGGTCTCCAATTTGGCGTGGGGGTGGAATAACTTTTGGTCCATCGCCGCGTAGTTACGCCTACTCTTTGCCGAAAAAGAAAGCAAGAAAAGCTCTTTATTCGGTTCTTTCGTCCAAAGTAGAGGAAGGAACACTTTTTGTATTGGAAGAGTGGGTGTTTTCTGAAGTGAAGACAAAATCGATGGTCCATCTTCTCCAGAAATTGGGTTTGACGGGTCGTGTTTTGATTGCTGTGAGTCAAAAAGAAGAAGATCTGGATCGGATGAGTCGGAATTTACCCGGGGTAAAGCTTCTAGAGATTCGAAATTTGGATGTCTATTCCTTGGTCTTGAATGAAACCCTCTTAATAACTCAGAGAGATATTGCGCGTTTGGTGGAAGTTTGGGGAAAATCATGAATTCACATGACTTAATTATGCGTCCCTTGGTGACTGAGAAAAGTACTGCGATGCGCGAGGATGAAAATAAGGTCTGTTTTGTTGTTCGCAGGGAAGTAAATCGTGTTGAAATAAAATCAGCAATTGAAACGACTCTTAAAGTAAAAGTTAAAAAAGTAAATGTCCTGAATATGACAGGTAAAACCAAGCGTTTGAACCGTTTTGTGGGGAAGCGTACTGATTGGAAAAAAGCAATCGTAACGCTTCAAGAAGGGGAGAAGGTTGATCTGTTTGAAGGGTAATGATTTTTTCAATGATCTCAGCTTAAGCGAGTATATTAATGGGTATTAAAAAACATAAACCAACATCTCCGGGTCGTCGGGCAGCTTCGGGTTCGACATTTGAAGAAATTACAAAAGCAGAGCCGGAGAAATCTCTAATAACGCCACTTTCCTCGACAGGGGGTCGAAACAATAAAGGCCGAATGACCAGTCGACACCGCGGGGGTGGCCATAAGCGTGCTTATCGTATTATCGATTTTAAGCGCCAAAAATTTGATATCCCTGCGAAAGTGTCTTCGATTGAATACGATCCAAATCGTTCAGCCCGTATTGCACTTCTTTTTTATGCTGATGGAGAGAAAAGGTATATTATTGCACCTGAGGGTTTGTCTGTCGGGGATCATGTAATGTCTGGCGCCAAATCAGAGATACGAGTAGGTTGTGCGCTCCCTTTAATTAATATTCCTTTGGGTAGTGCAATTCATAATATTGAATTGAAAAAAGGAAAGGGGGGGCAGTTGGTCCGAAGTGCAGGGGGATCTGCTCAACTTATGGCCAAAGAAGGAGATTATGCACATGTTCGCCTGTCTTCAGGGGAGGTACGTATTATCCGTTCTGAATGTATGGCCACCATTGGTCAAGTAGGCAATATTGATCATGAGAATGCTTCATCGGGTAAAGCAGGGCGGAGTCGTTGGAAAGGCAGACGTCCACATGTTCGAGGTGTCGCGATGAACCCTGTCGATCATCCGCATGGTGGTGGAGAAGGAAAGGCCGGTGCAGGTAATCCTCATCCTGTTTCACCTTGGGGACAACTTGCAAAAGGTTTTAGGACAAGAAAACGACATGATTCAGATCGATTTATTGTTAAAAAACGGAAAAAGTAGTTAACGAGCGTTTATTCGATCAATTTGATAATCAGGAAATATTATGCCGAGATCAATTAAAAAAGGACCTTTTGTTGATGAACACCTTGAAAAAAAAATCAGCAAAATGAATGCATCAAATGATATGAAAATTATTAAAACCTGGTCGAGACGTTCTACTTTGACGCCTGAAATGATCGGTCATACTTTAGCGATCCATAATGGTCGGAAATTTATTCCCGTTTATGTGACTGAAAACATGGTTGGTCATAAAGTGGGAGAGTTTGCCCCAACCCGCCATTATCGCGGCCATGGTACTGGGAAGAACGAAAAAGCAACAAAAGTAAGGTAATCGTTCTAGGAGATAAAGGGTGATGGAAGCAAAAGCGGTATTGAGATTTGTGCGGGTGACCCCTCGAAAGGCACGCATGGTTGTTGATTTGATTCGAGGGAAGAATGCGGAAGAAGCAATGACCGTTTTGAAGTTTACCCCAAGGCGTGCCGCGAGAATAGTGGTGAAGGTCTTGAAGTCAGCCGTTGCCAATGCAATCGATAATGATTTGGGTGATGTTGACAGTCTTCGTGTTTCAAGGGCTTTTGTTGATGTTGGTCCTACAATGAAAAGAATGCGCCCGAGAGCGATGGGGCGAGGAAGTACCATTCTTAAGCGGACCAGTCACATTACATTGGTTGTTGGGGCCGAGGAGGATCGCTCAAAAGAACGGTCGAAACCTACTATCAATAAAAAACAGCCAGCAGTGAAGGAACAAGAAAAGAAGAAGGTTAAGTCGACCGAAAAGAAAAAAATAGAAAAAGCAAAAAAAGCAAAAGAACCCATAAAGAAAAAAGCTGCTGGAAAGCGCGGGGAGGCATAGTGGGGCAAAAGGTTCATCCATATGGTTTTCGTCTCGGTTACATTAAAACATGGAAGTCGAGGTGGTATGCTGAAAAAGATTTTGCGAAGCAGCTGCATGAAGACTTAAAAATTCGCAACATTGTTAAGAAAAAACTTTACCATGCAGGGATATCTCGTGTTGAAATTGAGCGGTCTGGAAATCAAGTTAAGGTCTCAATTCATAGCTCTCGTCCTGGAATAATTATTGGTCGTAAAGGTGCCGAAGTCGATAAATTAAAATCGGATTTGGAGAAAATGACCAGTAGTCAAGTCTACATTAATATTATAGAAATAAAAAAACCCGAACTGGATGCACAATTGGTTTCTGAAAATATTGCGATGCAGTTAGAACGTCGGGTGGCTTATAGAAGAGCGATGAAGAGGGCGGTTTCGACGACCTTGAGGCTTGGCGCGCAAGGCATTAAGGTTCATTGCTCCGGTAGATTAGGTGGGACTGAAATTGCAAGAGCAGAATGGTATCGAGAAGGGCGTGTTCCTCTTCACACGATTCGAGCGGATATCGATTATGGTCAGGCCGAATCCATGACGACCATGGGTAAAATTGGTGTTAAAGTGTGGATATATCACGGTGAAATTCTTCCGGGTGTTGATTCCAATTCTCAAAATGGATCCACTTCAGGTTGGAGTCGATAATGCTTTCTCCTAAAAAAGTCAAGTTTCGTAAGATGATGAAGGGTCGGATGAATGGGAAGGCCTATAGAGGTTCTGAAGTCAGTTTTGGCGAATATGGTTTGAAGGCTTTAGAGCCCTGCTGGATCACATCAAGACAGATTGAATCTGCTCGAATTGCCATGACCCGATACATAAAAAGGGGTGGGAAAATTTGGATTCGAATCTTTCCAGATAAACCGATCACCAAAAAGCCGGCAGAAACTAGGATGGGTAAGGGGAAGGGCGCGCCGGAGTATTGGGCGGCGGTTGTTAAACCTGGACGAATTCTATATGAGATGGATGGGGTCTCGCTTGAAGTCGCAAAAGAGGCGTTTCGTTTGGCGTCCTATAAACTGCCCATCTCGACGAAATTTGTAACCCGAGATGGAGTTTAGATGAAAGTAGATACATTGAAAGATCTAACGCTCGAAGAGTTATCTGATAAAGAAAAAGATATGCGAAAAGAGCTCTTTAATCTCCGTTTTCAGGCGGCCATTGGCCATATTGAAAATACGAATCGTTTTAAAGAAGTGCGTCGAGAGATTGCAAGGTTATTAACTGTCCTGAAGATTAAAAAAAGTGAACCTAAATGAAAAATAGAAAAGAATATATTGGACGTGTCGTTAGCGACAAGATGATGAAAACAGTCGTGATTGCAATTGACCGAACGGTGAAGCATCCTCGTTATAAGAAATACCTTAAAAGGACGCACCGTTTGAAAGCACACGATGAAATGAATACTTGTCGAGTTGGTGACCAGGTGAAGTTAATCGAAACGCGTCCTTTGAGTGCCCAAAAGCGATGGGTGGTGCTTGAAGTCTTAAGGCGTGCCAAACAGATCTAGAATCTAAAAGAAGGAAAGTCGCTTAAATGGTACAGATACAAACAATGCTTGATGTTGCGGATAATTCGGGCGCAAAAAAATTGATGTGTTTCCATGTGACCGGTGGTTCAAAGCGGCGCTACGCAAGTTTGGGCGATGTTGTAATCGCAACCGTAAAAGTGGCCATTCCTCATGCGAATGTAAAAAAAGGAGATGTGGTTAAGGCCGTTATTGTTCGTGTGGCCAAAGAGGTGCGTCGCCCGGATGGTTCTTATATTAAATTTGATCGGAATGCTGCAGTGCTGATTAACCCTCAAGGTGAGCCCATTGGTACGCGTATCTTTGGCCCGGTCGCGCGCGAGCTCCGCTGGAAGCAGTACACTAAAATTATTTCTTTAGCTCCTGAGGTTGTTTAGGGAAGAGGTTGATTGTGAAGCAAGGCACGCTAAAAACAAAAATTCGAAAAGGGGACCTCGTTCGTGTGGTTGCCGGTAAGGAAAAAGGAAAAGAAGGTAATGTCCTTTCTATCCTTTCTGAAAAACAATCGCTTATTGTCGAAGGCTTAAACCTTGTAAAGCGCGCAACAAAGCCGAGCCAAGCTCACCCGAAGGGCGGTATTATGGAACGTGAAAGTCGGCTACACCTTTCAAATGTCATGATGGTGTGTGGCAGTTGCGGCAAGGTGGCACGTATAGGTAAAAAAATATTGCCGGATGGGAAGAAACTTAGAACGTGTAAGCGTTGCGGCGATGTATTGGATAAAACCTCGTAAAGTTATTGCTAGAGATTAAGGTCATATTCATATTTTAGATAAACAGGATTGTTGATTCTATGGGAAATAAAAATCCAGTTACACCTTTGAAAATAAGGTATAAAGAGAAGGTTGTTCCTGAAATGTTAAAAGAGTTCGGGTACAAAAATATTATGCAGGTGCCAGCCCTTGAGAAAGTGGTTCTTAATGTGGGGATGGGGGGAGCTTCTTCTAATATCAAGATGCTTGATGCCGCTGTGAAAGAACTGGCTTTAATTACAGGTCAGAACCCTGTCGTTACTAAAGCAAAAAAATCGATTGCGGGTTTTAAGCTTCGAGAGAATGTGGCGATTGGTTGTATGGTTACGCTTCGACGTCAAAAAATGTTTGAATTTCTTGATCGTCTTTTTCATGCAGCACTGCCCCGGATTCGAGATTTTAGAGGATTTTCTTCAAAAGCCTTTGATGGGCGTGGAAATTATGCTTTGGGGATCAAAGAACAACTCATCTTTCCTGAGATCAATTATGACGATGTTTTTGGAATTCATGGGATGAATATTGTGATTGTCACGACGGCTTCAACAGATGATGAAGGCAGGTCTCTTTTGAAGTCTTTTGGTTTTCCGTTTAGGAAGGCAAAGGAGGAAAAAGTTGGCTAGAAAAACATTAATTGTAAAGTCGCTCCGAGAGCCTAAGTTTTCTTCGCGTCGCTATAATCGCTGTTTAGTTTGTGGCAGGGTTCGGGGTTTTTTGCGAAAGTTTTTGATGTGTCGCATTTGTTTTAGATTGCTAAGCTTAAGAGGAGAGATTCCCGGTGTTACAAAATCAAGTTGGTAATTCAATTTTTTATCGTTGGAGTTTAGTATGACTGATCCCATTGGAGATCTTTTGGCACGCATTCGAAATGCGAAAATGCGTAAATATAAAGATGTTTATGCGCCCTTCTCAAAGATAAAACGAGAAATGCTTGGAATATTAAAACAGGAAGGTTTTATTCGCGATTATAAAGTCCTAGGGACGACGGGTATGGATGAAATTAGGATCTTTTTGAAGTATGGGCAGAATGAAGACCCCGTAATTACGGATTTAAAAAGGATTAGTAAACCTGGCCGCCGTGTCTATGTGGGGTCCGATTCAATCCCTTATGTGAAAAGGGGGCTAGGGATTTCAATTCTTTCCACGTCAAAAGGATTAATGTCAGACAAAAGGTCACGAAAAGAAAATGTGGGTGGCGAAGTTCTCTGTCATGTCTGGTAATGGAAGGGTGGAATAGCGTATGTCCCGTGTTGGTTTAAAAAAAATAAAAATCCCGAAAGGGGTAGATGTGAACATTTCTTCAGGACTGGTTAGCGCAAAAGGTCCTAAAGGTACCCTTTCTAAAGTCGTCGTCTCCGGGATTTCTGTTTCTCAAGAAGGTGATGAGTTGCTTGTTTCTCGATCATCTAATACATCCTTAGCGCGGTCACTGCATGGAACTACTCGAAACGAAATCAACAACGCGATTGTTGGGGTGATCACGGGATATGAAAAAGTCCTCGAAATTAAAGGCGTGGGGTATCGTGCGACGATTGAGGGTCGTACTCTGGTTTTGAATCTTGGTTTTTCTCATCTTGTCCGTTTCGAAATGCCGGAGGGGATAGATATTGCCGTTGAGAAATTAACCACCCTCATTGTCAAAGGGATGGATAAGTGTCTTGTTGGGGAAGTCTCTGCAAAGATCCGCTCTTTTAGGCCTCCGGAACCTTACAAGGGAAAAGGGGTTAAGTATCTAGATGAAAAAATTATTCGTAAAGAAGGCAAAAAAGGGAAATAGGTGTAAAAGTGAGTCAGTCCACGAAAGATAAGGTATTAGGAAGACGTCGGAGACATAAGCGTGTTCGTTTGAAAGTAAAGGGAAGTCCTGAAAGACCCAGACTTTCTGTCTATCGTAGTTTGAAGCATATTTATGCGCAAATTATAGACGATGTTTCTGGTAGAACACTCATTTCAGTGTCTAGTTTAGGGATGGGGGCACAAGGAAATGTCAAGACTGCTTCTGAAATTGGGAAAAAGCTTGCTGAGAATGCGAAATCTGCAAAGTTAGATCGTGTTGTATTTGATCGAGGTGGATGCCTTTATCATGGAAGAATCAAAGCGCTCGCCGATTCGGCTCGGGAAGGTGGTCTCGTATTCTAATATTTTTTTCCTGGTTTAAAGCACAGATGCTTCGTTTCTTGAAGGAGGATGTTTTTGAAAAAAATTAACCCAGATAGTTTGACGCTGAAGGATAAGGTTGTCTTTATCAATCGTTGTGCCAAGGTGGTGAAGGGTGGTAAACGGTTTTCTTTCGCAGCAATCGTTGTTGTGGGGGATGGTCAAGGACATGTTGGAGTGGGTAAGGGGAAAGCTTCGGAAGTACCTGAGGCCATTCGAAAAGCAATTGAAGACGGAAAAAAGAACCTTGTTTATGTGCCCTTAAAAGGATCCACCATCCCTTTCGATGTGATTGGACGTTATGGTGCGGAGCGTGTCTTGTTAAAACCGGCTTCGGAAGGAACGGGTATTATTGCAGGGGGTGCTGTTCGCGCCGTAATGGAGATGGTCGGTATTTCTAATATTTTGAGTAAGTGTCTGGGGGGGGGGAATCCAGTCAATGTTGTTGGTGCAACACTCGAAGGATTTTCCCAATTGAAGCATCCCGAAGATGTGATGAAGGCTAGATTTAGCACTTCAGTCCCAGCAGCGTGAATGATATGGCAAAAAAAATAGCGATAAAATTATATAGAAGTTGTATCGGAAGACCTGAAAAGCAGAAACGCGTTGTTGCAGGGCTTGGCTTGAGAAAGTTGAACCAAGTGGTGATTCGCCTTGATACGCCAGAGATCCGAGGAATGATTCAGAAAATACCCCATATGCTTGAAGTGAAGGACGTTAAATGAAGATGTCAGATCTTGCACCGGCCAAAGGTGCAAAGAAAAAAAATAAACGCGTGGGGCGTGGTCCTGCTTCCGGGCATGGAAAAACTGCAACACGGGGACATAAAGGTCAGGGTTCACGTTCGGGGGGCACTAAACCTTCCTGGTTCGAAGGAGGACAGCAGCCTTTAACCCGTCGGGTGCCAAAGCGCGGGTTTAAAAATATATTCCGTGAGGAATATATTATTGTGAGTTTAGAACGTCTGAATCAGTTTGAAGCTGATTCCGTTGTCACCCCGAAGATCCTGCATGAACGTGGCATGGTTAAGAAACCGAATCGACCCATTAAAATTTTGAGTGACGGAGAACTTACAAAGCCTATTGTTATTTCTGCCCATAAATTTAGTCAGAAGGCGATTGAAAAAATCGAAGCCGCCGGTGGCCGTGTTGAAGTGCTTTCTTAGGAGCCCCTAATTGTTCGATAGATTTCTAAAAAGCGTTCAGAGTATTGTAAAGATCGAAGAACTGAGGCAGCGCGTTGCATTTACTGCAATGATGTTGTTCGTTTATCGAATGGGTGCCCATATCCCGACGCCGGGTATTAACAATCAAGAATTGAGCGAATTTTTACAGCGTCAGGGTGGTGCATTGATGGGCTTTCTTGACATGTTCTCTGGTGGAGGGCTTTCTCGTCTTACAATTTTTGCATTGGGTATTATGCCTTATATTTCAGCTTCGATTATTCTCCAACTTCTGACTGTTGTCATTCCGACCCTCTCTAAGCTCTCTAAGGAAGGAGAAGCGGGAAGGAAAAAAATCACCCAGTATACTCGTTTTGCAACAATTGGCATTGGATTGGTGCAAGCATTGGGCATTGCGATTGGAGTTGAAGGTATGGAAGGCGGTCGTTTTGTTCAGACGCCCGGATGGGGATTTCGACTGCTTGCGATCATTACCATTACAGCTGGAACAGGTTTTTTGATGTGGTTGGGAGAACAGATTACAGAACGTGGCATTGGAAATGGCATTTCACTCATTATTTTTGCGGGAATTGTTGTTCGACTCCCGGCAGCTGTGGTTAATACGGTTCAGCTTTTCCAAACCGGTCAAATTAGTTTTATTTTCATGGCGATCTTGTCCGTAATGATGATTGGTGTTGTTCTTGCGATCGTTTTTCTTGAAAGTGGAAGACGCAAAATCCCTGTTCAATATGCAAAACGGGTTGTTGGGAGGAAGGTTTATGGGGGGCAGAGTACACATATTCCGCTTAAAATTAATACCGCTGGTGTTATCCCGCCTATTTTTGCCTCCTCTATTATCGCCTTTCCTGCAACGATTGCAGGGTTTATTACTGTACCCTGGGTGCAGGCCTTTGGGCGGAATTTAGCCCCAGGAACGGCGTTTTATACCATTCTTTACGCGGTTTTAATTATCTTTTTTGCTTTTTTTTACACGGCTGTTGTTTTGAATCCTGTGGACATGGCCGATAATATGAAAAAATATGGTGGATTTATTCCTGGAATTCGACCGGGTCAAAAGACCTCTGATTATATTTACAAGGTATTGACGCGTGTGACTTTTGTGGGAGCGGTTTACCTTGCTTTTGTTGCCATTATTCCTGAAATACTGATCTATCGTTTTAATGTTCCTTTCGCTTTTGGTGGGACTTCTCTTCTTATAGTGATTGGTGTTGGAATGGATACCGCTCAGCAGATAGAAACGCATATGCTGAGCCGAAATTATGAAGGTTTTATGAAGAAGAGTAAAATAAAGAATAAAGGGTTTTAATTCAATGCGTTTGATTTTTTTAGGTCCTCCAGGGGTTGGCAAAGGAACGCAAGCCGCCCGGTTTTCGGAACGACACGATATCGTTCATATTGCGACGGGGGATCTGCTCAGAACTGCGATTTCAGAGAAAACAGAGGTCGGGCTGAAAGCAAAAGATTTTATAGAAGCAGGGCATCTTGTGCCTGATGAGGTGATTATTCAGCTAATGAAAGATCGTCTTCAAGCATCTGATGTTCAATCGGGTTATGTTTTGGATGGTTTTCCTCGGACGCTTGCTCAGGGGAAAGCCCTAAGTGATCTCCTAAAGCAAAATGGGTCATCCATTGACCGTGTGATTTGTTTTTATCTGGATGAGGCCATCTTGCTTGAACGGATTGTCGGACGAAGGACTTGTCCTTCCTGTCACTCTGTTTATCATCTACGTTATCGTAAGCCTGAGACGGATGGGTTTTGTCGTTGTGGAACCGCATTAATTAAAAGAACGGATGACACGGCTGAAACGGTGACTGAACGAGTTGCTGTTTACAATAACGAAACAGCGACTTTGATTGCCTATTACAAGGGACAAGGCCTCCTGACTGAGGTGAATGCAGATCGCGCATTGGATGCTGTTTCTGAAGCAGTAGAGCAAGTTTTTCAAGAGTCATCTATTTGATTTTGTTAATTAGAATAGTCCTATTTTGAATTAAGAGGGTTCAACTTGTCAGTGGATGAGCTGTGATTATATTAAAGTCTAAAGAAGAAGTTGAGAAGATTGCCGTCTCCTGTCGCATGGTGGCTTCTTCCTTGTTGGCTTTAAAAGCCTATATCAAACCTGGCATGACGACGAAGATGCTCGATACATTTGTTGAAAAGAAAATTATTGATCAAGGGGGTATCCCTGCATTTAAAGGCTATCGAAATTATCCAGCCACTCTATGTGTTTCTGTCAACGAGGTTGTTGTCCATGGGATTCCATCTGGTCTTGTGATTAAAGAAGGAGATATTGTTGGCATTGATCTTGGTGTGATCCACGATGGTTTTTATGGTGATGCTGCAGTCACAATTCCAGTCGGCGAAGTGAGCGACAAAGTCATGCATTTACTTGATGTCACAGAAAAATCACTTTATGCGGGGATTGATCAAGGCAAAGAAGGGGGTCGATTGTCCGACATTTCACATGCGGTGCAATGTACTGTTGAACCAGAAGGATATTCTATTGTGACAGATTTTGTGGGTCATGGTATCGGACGGTCATTACATGAGGATCCTCAAATCCCTAATTATGGGGATAAAGGCAAAGGCCCACGTCTTCGAGAAGGGATGGTCTTGGCCATCGAACCCATGGTGAATATGGGTGATCCTGAAGTGACCATTTTGGGTGATGGTTGGACAGCTGTAACTTCGGATTCCAGTTATTCTGCCCATTTTGAACACACCATTGCCATTACAAAAAATGGCCCTATTATTTTGAGTCAGGTGTAATAAAATAATGTGTTTATTATTCTTAGAAAGTCTCGTTTTTGAGTAAAGAAGATGCGATAGAGGCAGAAGGGACGATTATAGAGACATTGCCTAATGCAATGTTTCAGGTCGAATTAGAGAATGGGTATAGGGTTCTTGCACATATCTCCGGGAAAATGAGAATGCATTACATTAAAATTTTGCCGGGAGACAAAGTGATCGTTAAACTGTCCCCATATGATTTGACTCGCGGAAGAATTACATATCGATATAGTCGATAATAATGAAGGTGTGATTGAATATGAAAGTACGTTCTTCGGTAAAAAATATTTGTGATAAATGTCGGGTGATTCGACGTAAGGGTATTGTTCGCGTGATCTGCCAAAACCCTCGACACAAACAGCGTCAAGGATAGGTAAAAAGGAGATTTCATGGCGAGAATTTCAGGGGTTGATTTACCTCGGAATAAACGTATTGTTATTGGTTTGACTTACATATTGGGAATTGGTCGCCCTTCTTCGGATAAAATCTTGCAAGGGACTTCGATAGACCCCAATACGCGAGTGAAAGATTTGGGTGAAGATGAAATTATTCGTCTCCGGGAAATCATTGAGCGGGAATTCAAAGTTGAAGGAGATCTTCGGCGTGAAGTTTCGATGAATATAAAACGTCTGATGGACATTGGATGTTATCGAGGATTGCGGCATCGGAGAGGTATGCCTGTGAGGGGACAACAGACTCGGACCAATGCCAGAACCCGAAAAGGCCCAAAGAAAAATACAGTGGGTGCGAAGAAAAAATAAGGATATACTCCTTTAAATTCTTTCATTGGAAAGGTATTAAGTCGTGCTTAAAAAGGGATCGAAGAAAAAGGAAAAACGTCACGTGCAGACAGGGATTGCACATATCCAAGCATCGTTTAATAATACGATTGTAACGATTACGGATATGAACGGTAATGCCATTGTTTGGAGTACTGCAGGAAGTCTTGGATTTAAAGGTTCCCGTAAAAGTACGCCATTCGCTGCGCAACGTGCTGCAGAAGTGGTTGCGAAACAGGCCGTAAGTCAAGGCATGAAGCAAGTCGATGTTTATGTCAAAGGACCTGGTTCTGGAAGAGAATCAGCCATTCGTGCCATTCAGGCTGCGGGTTTACGCGTGAACCTGATAAAAGATGTGACCCCGGTTCCACATAATGGATGTCGTCCTCCCAAAAAACGTCGGGTCTAGGTCGAGTGTTTTAATTAATATTTAGTTCAATTAACGGAGGATTTTTTGGCAAGATATATTGGTCCAGCCTGTCGGCTTTGTCGACGAGAAGGGACGAAACTATTTCTAAAGGGAACGCGCTGTATGACTGAGAAGTGTGCCGTTGATCGACGGGCATATCCGCCGGGACAACATGGACAGGTGCGTGCGAGAGTTTCAGAATATAGGACACAGTTGAGAGAAAAGCAAAAATTAAAACGGATTTATGGTTTGTTAGAGCGGCAATTTAGGCTTTACTTTTTTAAAGCGGATCGTCAAAAAGGTGTCACGGGGGATAACCTCTTATCCCTCTTGGAATCTCGTCTTGATAATGTTGTTTATCGTCTCGGTTTGGCTGCTTCCCGTAAGCAGAGCCGAATGTTGATTCGACAAAACCATTTTTCAGTCAACGGGAGGAGAGTGAATATCCCTTCATACCTCATTGATATTGGCGAAGTGATTGAGGTCAGGGAGAAAAGTCGTGGACTCCTTCCCGTTCAGAGTGCGCTTGAGGTTTCTGGAGGGCGAGAAGTCCCTTCTTGGCTGTCTCTTGATATGGCAAAGATGAAAGGTGAGGTTAAGACCTTGCCGAATAGAGAAGAGATTGTATTGCCTGTAAATGAGCAGCTCGTTGTTGAGCTCTATTCAAGATAGAATTTAGGAAAGCCGCTGATAAGAAGTGCAATTTATTTTGTGCTGATTGGTTTTTTTGTACATTAATGAGGGGTTTATGATTATTCGGACAGTAGACTTACAGATACCGAAAAAATTAGACATCGAAAAAGACACACTCTCTGACAATTATGGGAAGTTTGTGGCTGAACCCTTTGAGAGAGGTTTTGGTAGCACGATCGGGAACTCTTTAAGACGGGTGATTCTTTCGACCGTTCCCGGTGCCGCGGTTACATCGATCAAAATCGAAGGGGTTTTGCATGAGTTTTCCACCGTAGCGGGTGTGAAAGAGGATGTCACAGATATTATTTTGAACATTAAAAATCTTCGAATCAAGTTGCATGGTGACAAACCCAAAGTGATTCGACTCAAGAAAAAAGGGGCGGGGAAGGTGTTCGCAAAGCATATTACACATGATGCAGATATCGAAGTTCTTTCTCCTGAGTTACATCTTTTAACTTTAGACAAGGATGGTGCGATTGATCTTGAAATGGTTGTCGAATTAGGTCGCGGGTATGTGCCTGCTGATCAGAATAAAACGGATGATATGCCCATTGGGGTTATTCCAATCGATGCCATCTTTTCCCCGATTAGAAAAGTGAATTTTTCGGTTGAAAATGCCAGAGTTGAACGTGTGACAGACTATGACAAATTGATCATGGAAATATGGACGGATGGTTCTGTTTCTCCTGAAGATGTCCTTGGTTTTTCTGCTAAAATACTTAAAGATCAATTAAATTTGTTTATTAATTTTGAAGAAAATGATCTGCCTGTTGAAGTACCTGAAGATCAAAATCAGGAATTTAATCAAAATCTTCTAAAAAATGTACATGAATTGGAGCTTTCTGTACGTGCTGCAAATTGTTTGAAAAATGCAAGTATTCGTACCATTGGTGATTTGGTTCACCGAAGTGAAGGTGAAATGTTAAGGACTAAGAATTTTGGTCGAAAATCTTTGAATGAGATTAAAGAAATCCTCCATGACATGGGTTTGTCACTTGGAATGGATGTGGATAATAGTGTGTCTCTAGAGAGTGTCGAACAAGAAGTTTAGGAAAAGGGGAGTAAGTAATGCGTCATCGTAAGTCAGGTCGTCAACTGGGTCGTAACAGTTCTCATCGTCGTTCGCTTTTTAGGAATTTGGTGACTTCATTTTTAAAACATGAGCGAATTGAAACGACCCATGCAAAGGCAAAAGAGGTTTCTTCGATTGTGGAACGTATGATTTCTTTAGGGAAAAAGGGAGACCTTCATTCCAGACGGAGAGCGCTTTCATATATTTATGAACCCGGCGTTGTTGCACACCTCTTTTCAGATATTGCCCCCCGTTTTTTAACTACAAATGGGGGTTATGTTCGAATAATTAAAACCCGAGTTCGGCAAGGTGATGCTTCTCAGATGGCAATCCTTGAGCTGACGAAGACCGAAGACCTTCTTGTGGAAAGTGAAGAAAAAGAAGTTAAAAAAGCCTAATTACTTTAGATTTTATCGATATTTTTAAAAAGATGCTTTTGGCATCTTTTTTTTTGCTTAGACTTCTCGTTTTACAATTGAAATAGGATTAGTTGATAGCAGATCCAACTCAAGAGGGTGATGCCTATTGCACGCGGCATGCTGTGATAGTGGAGGACTTGTTTTGTCGCTACCACAGTGCCACCCAGAATCCATATAGTTGCACCAAATAAAATAATGCCTGAAAAGGCGGGTAGGTAGGCCAATAACTTTATCAAGCCTGGGGTTGCTGCAAAACCGGTAACACGGAGAATGCTCAGCATATCTGTTTTTGTTTCAGCTTCAGGAAAAATTTTTGTGCCGAGGACGTAGATTAAAATAGCCCAGATGGTCCATGCCCCGAAAGTGGCAGACGATAAATAAAAAATCCTTCCTGGGTAGCCTGCTGAATTCCCCACCCCTGAGCCAATACTTGATAATCCAGCCAATATCAAGGCTTGAATCAGAGGGGAGCGATCTCGATCGATTTCCGAATATACTAAAGGGTCTAATTGGAGTACACGAATTACCTGATTGATGAATCTTGTCATAATTATTCTACTTTATGTTTCTACTCTTTTAGTTTTTTATATATTGAATGATCAGCTTGATTTTCAAACACACTTCTTCAGATCTGATATACTGTGGCCCTTCTGCCACAGTCGGCACAGGAGGGTAGCAAAGCCTGGAACTACTGTCAAACAATGATCTTGGCTGTTGTGGATTGATACAGTATGAATTTATCAGCTTTTTTTAGGAGGAAACATGAAGAAGTTTTATCTGATCTTTGCATTTTCATTCGGACTATTTTTTTCTACAAATATGCCGGTGAATGCAGAAACGGAGGCTGTTGTTGGCATCCCCAGAATACAGACACGCATTACCATGAGAAATGCGCATAATGTTCAACTCGACAACAACCAGAAAAGATCAAACAAACTCGTTATTATGAAAGATAATGAAAGTAATAAGTATTATTGGCAGACGCGAGACCACAGGGAGCTCATTTTCAAAAAAAAGAAAGGTTTTGATCTATTTATTGATACCAAAACGGGAGGATATATCAAAATCATGCAACAAGCAGATGGTCGCTATGTTTATATGGAGCACATCTCTTTTAAAAGTATGAAGGCATTCACTTATTGGGGCATTATAAACCTTTATCAACCCTGAGGGGCAAAACATATTATCAACTCATTTCTGGTCTTATCGATTTTCTTTACGTCAGGGGCATTGTCGGTTATATTTGGAAAGTAGCCGGATTGCTTCTTCTCAGGAGATTTAAGATGACTGATTTTTCACCAGGATTGGCAGGAATTCCAGCGGCACGCTCGAAAGTGAGCTATCTAGACGGAAGTAAAGGGCTATTGGAGTATCGGGGTATCCCACTCGATATCCTGGCTCAGAAAAGCCATTTTATTGAAACAGCCTACTTACTCCTTTTTGGAAACCTACCCAGCGCATCTCAACTTGAAAAATTCGACCACGATATTAGGATGCACCGACGCATTAAATACCGAATTGTTGATTTAATTAAATGTCTACCCGAATCAGGACATCCGATGGATGCCCTGCAGGCTTCGGTTGCTGCATTGGGGATGTTTTATCCGGCGAAAGATGTGCTTGATCCAGAGATTCAATATCTTTCAGCCGTACGCCTGATTGCGAAATTACCGACGATGATCGCTGCCTATGCGCGTTTAAGGCGAGGAGATGATCATGTACAACCCCGTGACGACCTTTCCTTTGCTGAGAACTTTCTCTATATGCTAACGGAAAAGGTGCCAGATAAAGTCATGTCAGATATTTTTGATACCTGTCTTATCCTCCATACAGAGCATACGATGAATGCCTCCACATTTAGCGGCTTGGTGACAGCTTCGACCCTTTCAGATCCTTACACGGTGGTTTCATCTGCGATAGGGACATTAATGGGACCTCTTCATGGCGGCGCAAATGAACAAGTGTTGACCATGCTTTCAGAAATAGGCACGGTGGATAAAGTCCGTCCTTATATTGAAGCCAAGGTTCGTGCAAAAGAGAAAATTATGGGTTTAGGCCACCGAGTGTACAAAGTGAAAGACCCACGCGCGATCATACTTCAGGAGCTTGCCAAGCGGCTTTTTGAACACCTGGGCACCTCACCTTTGTATGAGATTGCTGTGGAAGTTGAGAAAGTTGGAGAGGAATTTCTATCCGATAAAAAAGTATACGCTAATGTTGATTTCTATTCTGGAATTCTTTATCAGAAAATGGGTATTGAAACCGATTTTTTTACGCCAATTTTTGCGATGGCCCGTGTGACTGGATGGTTAGCGCATGCTTTTGAACAAGTGAAAGATAATCATATTTTCCGTCCACGCGAAATTTATGAAGGGGAGCATGGGCGGCCCTATATATCTATTTCAGATCGCTAAATTAACGCTATCTGATGGTGGTGATTTCGAGATTCATAGAAAAATGATTTAGGAAAGCGTGTCCTCAATGAAGATGGCGCCGCTGGTCGTTTCTTGAAGGTCGAGTATATCTGTATCGTTTGAATCGAAGTCTTCAATCCCATTCCATCTATTTATTCGGATGTGTTTCTCTTTCAGTTGTTTTTTTCTGTTCTGCTTTTTTGATCGCGTTTTGAACTGTTTCCTTTAATACATTGTCGTCCCATGGTTTTAGCAAAAAGTGGGAAACCACCCCTTCCTGAACGCCTGTCATCACTGCATCCATCCTGTCTTCTCCACTAAAAATAATCCGAATGACTTCTGGGTATTTTTCTTGAACGGATTGAAGGAGCTCAAGTCCTGTTTGCACTTGGAGCCTGAAATCTGACAAAATAATGGAAGGAGATTCTCTATCCAAAATATCTAATGCCCCCGCGCTATTTTCTGATAAAAAAGTGTCATAGCCTTCTTTATGAAATAAACGGCTTAACCTGCTTCTGATATGGGGCTCATCATCTACAATCAGAATTGAATGCGTTTCCAATGGGATTTTCCTTATGCTGCGGGGATGGTCATGGCTGGATGAACAAGCATCTCTGCCTGAGCTACGGGAAGTTTAATCGTAAAAGTTGTGCCTTCCCCTACTGTACTCTCAACTGAAATTGTGCCTCGATGTTTTTCTATAATGCCATAACTGATATAGAGTCCGAGTCCTGTCCCCTTTTCAAGGCCTTTTGTTGTAAAAAATGGATCAAATATTTTTTGTCTATTTTCAGGAGAGATACCCGATCCCGTATCTTGAATGATGATGTAGATTTGTCCGTCTTGATAGAATGTATGAATTTTTATGAAATCCCCTTCCTTCACTGCGTGCGAGGCATTGATCAGCAGATTCATAAAGACCTGGTTGAGTTGTTGTGGGTAACAGGTGAGAGGAGGAACAAATTCAAATTTCGTGGTGATCTTTGCCTTGTTTTTCAGTTTATGCGCAACAATATTAAGCGTGTGTTGGATTTCCTGATTCAGGTCTGCCCCAATTTTTTTATTCTCATCATTGTGCGAGAAGGTTTTCAGGCCATGCGTAATCTTTTTGCTTTGATCGAGCCCTTCCTTCGATTCTTTAATCATTTTTTCCGAGTCGGAAAGCAAGGTTTCAACTTTCATTCGTGTTTGCACTTGTTGTATTTGCTCCATTTCAAGCTGTCTTCGATGAGGATCATCTTCTTTTGTCAATGTTAAAAGACCATATTGCAATAGCTGTGTATATGAAATAATGTCCCTCAAATTTTCCTGTAGCACTTCCATGTTGCTGTTCATCAATTTCATCGGTCTGTTGATTTCATCTGAGATTCCTGCAGTGAGTAGCCCAATTGTGGCCATTTTTTCTTGCTGCAGCATTTGGTCATCTTTCATCTTAAGCTCATGGCATCTTTCTTCAAGTTCTTTTGTTCTTTCTTTCACGGTGACTTCTAAAGAAGTATTTGCTGTTTCTAGACGAGAGATGAGTTCAAGCGTTGTTCGCATGTCCCGGATAACCAAGACATGTCCGATCCGATCTCCGATCCGATCTCCGATCAAATCAATGATCGGTTGAATATTGACATCAACAGGAATTTTCTCATTTTCCATTGTGACGCAGGTCATGCGCTTTTCAATGACCCCTTCTTGTTTGAAAAATGCATTTTCATCTAAGAATTCAAAAAGGGAATCGATGGTTTTGCCAATGAGATGACCTTCATTATATTTAAGGAGGTTTTGGGCTGCCGGGTTGATTTGTTTGATCTTATATTCTGAATCGATCGTAATGAGCGCGTCACCCATAGAGTTCATGACGCTTTCCATGTAAATCAATGTCTCGTTTAAATCCTTTTTAGTTTTTTCGATCATCGCAGTGGAGCGCTGTAGCTCTTCCATATTTTCAACAATATTTTTTGAAATGAGTTCGATCGAATTTTCCATCACTTTGATTTCATCGGAAGCGCTTGGCATGGACACATTCAGGTCATTGCGCGTAATTTCATCAATATTTCTAAAAAGTAAGCTGAGGGAATGCACAATATCCCAGATAAGGAAGGATCCAATCCCAATCATGAGGGCAGTGGAAGCAAATAACAGGAAGGTGCTTCGTGTGGAAAGATCTTCCCACAGGTAAAGAAAGACCAACTGAGGGATCATGAAGGTCAGTGCCAACGCGACGAGGACTTTTGTAATGATTTTTTTTGTTCTCATGAGGCTTCGATTAATATTATTAATATTTTGGGAAAAAATATCCGGTTATATTCCTCGTAAATAAGCAATAATTATGCCGGAATCTAAAGGGCTGGATTTTTCCTTAAGGGGGGATATTGGCCCTTTAGGCATCGGTACGGGTGATATTTGATCTTTTGCGGTGTAATGACTGTGTAAGAAATTGTCTTTATATGTAATGGAACGGAACTATTTTGATAGGCCTTGGAATAAGCGTTCGGCATTTTTCGTCGTCATTGTAGCGAGGTCTGAGACGGCCATGCCCCGCAACTCAGACAATTTTTGTACAATGGCGGAGACGTAGGCGGGTTCATTTCGTTTTCCGCGGAAGCCTTGTGGTGCAAGGTAGGGGGCATCTGTTTCGACGACAATTTTATCAAGATCAACTGTTGTGGCGGCTTCCTGGACTTCGCTTGCTTTCTTAAAGGTCATAATGCCCGAAAAGGAAATATAACACCCGAACTGAAGCCCTAAGTTGGCTGTTTCTTGATTGCCCGTAAAACAGTGGAGGACGGCACCAACGGTTTCGGCGTGTTCTTGAACCTGTTCTTCTTTGAAGAGATCAAAGGTTTCTTGCCAAGCATCGCGTGTGTGAATGACCAGCGGAAGCTGTTTTTTCTTTGCGAGTCGAATTTGTTCAATAAAAGCCTGGCGTTGTTCTTCCCTTGTTGAGTGGTTGTAATAAAGATCAAAGCCCATTTCTCCCAATCCGACCACCTTCGGGTGGTCGGCCATTTGATCGAATGTTTCAAGCAGACTGTCGTTGAGTGCTTTTGCATCGTGAGGGTGGAGGCCGACCGTCGCAAAAATGAAAGGATATTTTTCTGCTAAAGCAATGGCACGTTGACTAGATTCAAGATCGGTTCCGATGACAATCATTTTTTGAACATCGGATGCCAAGGCACGCGCGATGACGGCATCACGATCTGCGTCGAACGCGGGGTCGGCAATATGGCAATGGGTATCGATTAACATTTTTGAAGGATTCTCCTGAAAATAGTTTCTTATTTAAATTTGAGCATGATCCCTTAACCCCCAAGCTGGCAGATCGTTTTCCATTCTTTTGTCGTCACAGGCGTAATTGAAAGGCGGTTTCCTTTTCGTAAAATGATCATCTCTTCCAGTGCGGGGGTTTCACGGAGTTGGGCCAGTGAAATAATTTTTGAATAAGCGGACACATAGGCAAGGTCAACCATTTCCCAACGAGGTTTATCTGCATTGCTTTTTGGATCAAAATGAATATCCTTCGGGTCAAAGGCAGTGTGATCTACATAAGTGGTCTTCACGACTTTCATGATGCCAACAATCCCCGGAACCTTACAGTTTGAATGATAAAAAAAGGCTTCTTCCCCCACGAGCATCGTTCTCATATGGTTTCGAGCTTGATAGTTGCGAACCCCATCCCAATGGGCCCGCTTGTCTTGTTTCAGGTCTTGAATACTATAATCAGAGGGTTCTGACTTCATTAGCCAGTAGGCCATTACATTTCTCCTAAGCTGGGAAGCGGATTGATCCCTTCAATTTGAAGCGATCAATCCGCTTCATCATATTTGTCGTAGAGCGTTTGGCAAACGATTTCAAAAACGTCTTGTGTCTGATGCGGGAGTCGTCCAAAATGATAGATTGTTTTTAGTTTTTCGACGACAGATTTGAGTTGAGATATTGTCGGATATTCGAAGGGAGCCCTGTCTGATTTAAATGCCTCACTTGTATTTTTTCGAATTTCTTGGGATTTCTCCTTCACCCATCCTTCATCTTGGGCCGCCTGATCGTCTTCCGGGGCATTTGTTTTAAGTGCGACCAGTATTGCGGCCATTATCACATCGCGAACTGTGTTAATGGAGAGTGCCTTTTTTGACAACTTTTCCTGAATAAATTGATCGGGGTCTTGAAGCATGTTCTTCCCTTTTTTGATCTCCGAGACAAGCAAACAGTGTGGAACTATAGCAGACTTACACTGCTAAACATAGAATCAAATGGTTGGGATTCCCCTCTGTGTTTTTGTTGACAAGCCCTTATTCATTTGCGACCCATTTAAAAAAATCACAAAGACATATTCCAGAGAAGGGGAGGGCTTTCCCTTCTCGTTTATATTTTATAGATCTAGAAAAATGCACTACCGCAAAGTAATTCAGTGTATTTCTCCCAAAATTATGACGTTGACCGTGCAGAATCCGGTGGTACTTCTTTTCCCTTTCTTTATTAACGAGATTGGCAACATGATTTCCGGAGCCGGACGATTAATGACCTATGACATTGAAAACCGGCCGATCAGTATCGAAGCAGGTGGAACGCTCACCACCTTTGTTTACGATGGCGACGGCGGCCGCGTAAAGAAAACGGTTGGCACCGAAACAAGCACTTACATCGGCAAGCTCTATGAGTGCACCGCCATTGGCTGCAGCAAGCATATTTTTGCCGGAGGCACACGCATTGCGCTCAAGGATGTGAACACGGGAGATGTGGTCTACTACCACAGCGATCATCTCGGCAGCAGCAGCGTGATGACCGATGGCACCGGCACGATTGTGCAAGAGCTGGCCTACTTTCCCTATGGAAATATCCGTGATAATATCGGTGCCGTGGATGTCAACTACAAGTACACCGGCCAAGAGCACGACGAAAGCACCGGCCTCTATTTTTACAATGCGCGTTATTACGATCCGGTCTTAGGGCGCTTTACCCAGGCCGACACCATCGTGCCCGGCCCGAGAAACCCGCAAAACTTTAATCGCTACAGTTATGTGAGAAACAACCCGATCAACATGATAGATCCTTCTGGGCATGGGACGCATTGTGTTGCATCCGACACAGATTTCAGCCCGAACCAATGTGAGAATGAGGACGGCATAGCTCCCGAGACCTCAATCGGACAAAACGACGATGAAGATTGTCCTCTTTGTGGATTTATTCCGCCACCAGGGATTATTATTGGAGATGATGGAGGAGATGGAGGTGGTGGAGATGGTGGTGGTTCCCGTGCTTTTTACGATTTAGTGAATCAGACTCGTTCCAGAAGTCAGCCCTCCAGTCAGATTTGCTCTAATTGTGGAATAATACTCCCAAATGGCGGATTCATCTCTCGTAGTGGAGGTGCCGGGGATTTCATGGTCATCGCCTCTGTTCCTGATTTCACCACAGGAGGGTATTATTTTGTGAGTGTTGATGTAATCTCTCCTATGTTCGGAAGTGGATTGGGAAGTTTCGCCTCAGGGGGGACATTAAATGAAGGACGGTGTGTTTTTGGCAGTTGCCCTTCAGGGTTAGGAGGAGAATTAATACCTCAACATGGTGGTAATGGAGGATTGCTTTTAAACTTGTGGTCTGCTAATAGTGCACATACTGTGGATATCTATTCCATTTTAGGGAATGATCCCCGTGATCGATTATATAATCAAAGAGACTTAAACAGCAGACTGTATGACAATGAAAGTGTCTCTCCTGGTACGGGTAACGGCTTCCAAGATAGAATGAATTATCCTTCTGGAAATTTTCCCGGTTACTTGATTATTGTTCCTGGTTCATCCGAACCAGGAACGGGACAGGATTGGAGGTACCGAGTTCCAAATCATAATCCCGAGAATTTTTTTGATTTCACTCAATAGTAGTTTTATGGGTAAAAAAACAATATTTTTAGTTGTCTTTATCATAAATCAAATGAGCGGCTATTCCTTCGCTGAGATGGATAGGAACACTCAGGCCGCCGAGTTGATTGAAGGATTAAAAGACTCACAACGGGACATCCAATATCGTTCGGCATGGGTAATAGGCCAATCTCGAACGTTTACCTCTTCGGAATTAATTGCCGCATTGATAGAAAGCTTAAATGATCAAGATCCTTGGGTTCGAGCAGAGACGCTCCGAGCTTTATCTCAGATTGAGGGCAATAGAAAGGAGCAAGGATTGTCCCTAAATCAAGAAGTGGTAAGATCTTGTGAAAGGTATGCTAAAGATTCAGATCCTTTTATTCGATCTAGATCGCTAGCCTGTCTCGCTAATATTCAAGGATTGACTCCACGTGTACTAGAGGCTGCCCAAGATGAAGTATGGTTAGTTCGACGAGTATTAATAAAATTTCTGGTTTGGGGATCTCGACTTAATAACAACAGAGATAGCAGGAGCTCAAATTTTGACATGGTTCTTGATGCTTTGAGTGATCAAGACCCGTTTATTCGCTACACTGTTATTAAAGGGATAAAAAAATCTTATGAGTCCAGATTTTTAAAATACCTGGTTGGGGGTTTATATGATTCAAATGCCTATGTCGTTCAAGAATCTTTAGATGGCATTGCCCAATTAAAAAAAGACCCAGTCGCAATAGAAGCTCTCATTAGGTTTTTTACTAGTACTAAAATTAAGTCCTATAAAGGCCGTGTTCAATATGCGATCGAGCAAATGACCGGGAAGAAACTTGAAGAGGTTTTAAACAATGACTCCTCTGGTATTGGGTTCAGGATTGACGCTGACGAAGAGAGGAACCAATCTTCTAGGGAAATTGATATAAGCGTTCATATTAAGAATATACAAGGGGAAAAAGTTGATACAAGGGTTTCTTCTGCACTTATATTGGCATGGTCTGAAACCCCTGAAGTAATAAATACGATAATCAATGCAACGCGAGACAAGGATCCCAGAGTTCGATTCGCGGCTGTGGAAGCACTATTTGGATTTCCTAACTTTTCAATCAGAAAATCAGATATTGTTCTTAAAACACTCTTCGAAGCATCATCAGATATAAATCCCTTTGTACGGAAGAAAGCAGTAGAAAAACTTCGTTTTTTTCTGCACGACAAAAACTATCGGTCTTCTGTTCAAGCATTTTTAAGAAAACTTACTCTAAATGAAAAGGATGCTTTTGTTAAGGCAGAAGCAATGGAAGGATTAAGCGATGGAAACTCCCCTTGAACAATACAAGCAAACAGTAACGAAGTTCTAGTGATATCCATGATAAGTAAAGCCGAGAGGAAACGGAGATTTTAAAGCGCTCCCGGATTTTATTCCCCGACAGACCTTTTTATTTCAGCTGATCTTGTCTTGCGATTCAATCATAAAGCTTAAGATTGGAATCGGTGACCAGACAGTTTGTTCAAGTCAAGTCAGCCGATGCCTTCTAAATCATCATCGTTCTTAAATCTCCCCCTTTGAACTTAGATCTTCGTTTTGGGTTCAATGCCTTAGAACCCTTCAGCCGGCTTAAGAATCTTAAAGAAACTGGGTTTTAACCGGTCTTATTGTCCAAAACCCATCGATGTTTTTCTTTTATAATTAAATCCGAATCGATCAAAGAATCAAGGACTTTAATTCCAATTGATCTTTCTTATTTGCTTGACTATACTCGGCCTCTACCAAAAGACGATATTTCTGAAACACCAGAGAAGCTCATGATCGATAAAAAATCATTCCACCTGTTCGCATGTCTTCTCCTTTCGCTCTTTATTTCGGCTTGCGCTGCCAACCATACCCTACGTCTGGCCGATGACTATCAACAGCAGGAGCGATGGGACGAGGCCCACCGGCTTTATCAGGAAGCGCTTAAAGAAAGGGAAAGGGGTCAAGTCTACGTTTGACTCTTGACGTTCATTGGAATAATGTGGGCGAATGTCAAGACCCCTACGGATAGAATATCCTGGTGCATGGTATCATGTCATGAACCGTGGGAGGCGCTCGGAAGAGATATTTTTTGACAAGGAGGATTATGTCGCCTTCTGTGAGCTTC
>JAJDBX010000043.1 GCA_029261135.1 Nitrospirota bacterium | reverse complement strand
TTGAAGATACTCGTGTTTAACCAGTTCTAACGCGACATTATCAAAATAAGGTTTTTCGCAGGCCGGTTTCTCAAAGCTGCCGGATTGAGTGACGGAGCTTCCCCGGCAGCCGCCACCGCAGATCGGTCGATAACTACAGTCCTGACAGAGGGGGTCAGACCAGAGGTCCACCGTCATAAACCGTGTGTTCAAATGATTGTCCGCGTCGTCATTTACATCCCCCGTGATGTATTCTTCACGTCCGACCAGCGCCACACATTTATAGATCTTGCCCCAGGGATCGATGGCAAATGTCTGCTCATGGGTTGCACAGCAAGGGCCTAAAACAATTCCATCGGTTTTGTTTTTAAAACCACGTTTAGCCACCTCGTTTCTAAGCCACAAAATGTCGGAGACATCCATCTCGGAAAAAGTACAGCTATGGCCGCTGTCCATCGTATTGTTTAAAACCTTGAGCTCATTGGTCGGTGCGAGAATGGGTTTGAAGCTGACATCTTGAATGTTTTCCGAAGTAAATCCCGATTCCACTAAGTAGTCGAGAAATCGAGGAATGCTGTCCTTGGTGGTTTCATCAAAATTTCCCCCGATAGAAATCGGGGCTTTTCCCTTCAGCGCAATAAGGTTTTTCATTATTTTCTGAAAACTGCCCTTTCCATTTTTGTAATGGCGTTTACTGTCGTGGGCCGCTTCATCACCATCAATGGTCACCTTGATTCGTTTGAGTCCTAAGGGCAATAATTCATCGACGATTTGCTCATTCAAAAGAATCCCGTTGGTAATGATGCTGATCTCAAGCTTGACACCCTTCGCCCGAGTCAATTCGTAAAGTGACTGACTTAAGAATTGAACAGCGTTCATGTTTAGGAGCGGTTCCCCTCCGAAGAGTGTCAGGTGGAGGACTCGGGGACGAACTTCGGCTATTTTTTTATCCGTCCAAAGTAGGAATTTTTGGCATGTTTCCTCCTTCATAAAGCCTTTCAGGTTGATCCCTTCTTCAAAACAGTAAGAACAGCCCAGGTTGCAGGCCGATGTGGTCAAGACGGTCAAGTCGAGTCTCTCCGTATTAAATTTTAACTTTTGGAACCAATATTCCAACTCCCGATCCTCATCGACTTCTTTTTCGACGATGACGCCGAGATCGGACAAGGGATCGATGACGCACTCCTCTTCAGCTGAAAAGGATGTGCGGTTTTCTATGTTGTCGATTAAGGTTTTAACTTGCTCATTGATCACTACGCGTGAGTCGCTGAAGGTATTAAAGACCAGATATTCGTCCCTAGATGGAAAATTGGGAATCGAAACATTAAATTTAGATGGTTTTAGCATAGAGCCTACCTTTTCAGAGAGGTTAATAATGATTCACTGTCGTTTTATAAGCTCTGCATAGAGCAATTCGCAGGCCTAAGAAAAAAAATTCAAATATAATTTTATTTTCTTAATTTTTATCTTTGTTGAAGGTTTGTTTTGTGAGGAAAAATGGAATGAAACACGTTGATTTTAAACGTATTTATGTCTTCAGGAAGTGGTTCTTAAAAGAAAAATTATTTTAAGAATGCAATGTGATGCATCAAAATTAGGATCAGAGCGGGCATTTTGGGGAAGAGGGGAAGAGACTAAAAATGATCCAAATGTATTAATAAACTAGCAAGAATAATGAAAATTAACCCGTATTTTCTTAGGGTTACATCGTATCGGGCGAATCATCATCTATTCAGACAAAGCCTTAGCTGGATTTTAGAGGACAGCAGTGATGCCTGCAAAGAATCCGATACCGGGAGCAGGAAAACCGGGGACTTCCTGATACGCGCGATCGAAAAGGTTTCTGATCTTCAGACTAAAGCGTAATTCCTGTATATTTTGAAATCCCCTCAAATGATTGTAGCTTGTTGAGAAATCGACACGGGTATATCCGGGGTTTTTATCTTGAAGGAGAGAACCGTCTAGTAGTCGGAAGTCTATTGGGAGGGCTTGACTTCCTAGCATATTAATACCGATATTCGCGACGATTGCCACTGTGGGAATATAGAGAAGATTGATATTTCCTTGATGTTTTGGACGTAAAAAAAGCGGCTCACCCGTTTGCAGGCTTTTTGCATCAAGGTAGGTATAATTGGCCTTTATCATGAGACTTTGAAAAGGCTGGATTTGAAATAGGCTCTCTATCCCTTTTGTTAGGGAATAGATATTTTGAATGCCCGTGGGATTTTTTTCGATGAGATTGATCTTGTTTTGAAAATAGACGATATCGAAGACGATTGCCTTTCCGTTGATTTTTTGTCGAAAGCCGATTTCCCAGTTCTCGCTTTTTTCCGGCTCCAGATTTTCATCTCCAAATACGGGGAAGTAAAGCTCCTGAATGGTCGGTGCACGGAATCCCTTCCCCCAGCTTCCACGTAATATTGTCTGGCTCGGCTTGAATTGATAGGCCATGGCCGCATGAGGTGTTGTGACGGTTCCAAAACCGGAGTTGTCATCAACTCTGGCGCCCGCCTGGAAGGTAAACCGCCCCTGCCATTTAAAAAGGTTTTGAAGATAAAAGGCCGTATTTCGTCTGGATTGATCAACTTTATTACCCAGTGAGGTGAAACTGGCAGGGGGATTGCTGAACGCAATGTCAATATCGATGTTACTGATGACCGTATCCCAGTGCTGCTCAAGGCCGAATGAGAAAATATTGAAATCGTTGACGCTATAATTTTGCTGGAAATCAAGGATTACAGTTTGGGTCCCTGTATCTTCAAAATAACTGTTTGAAGTAAGCGCACTGGGATCTGAAGGATTATTTTCTTCTAATGCCGTGTCAATAAGGGCAGCCTTCCAGGAGAGTTCAAAGTTTTGACCCATTTGGTCATGATATTGGAGTGAGTAGAAGCGGAATTTTCTCCGAAGTATTCTGTTTTCATCGGGGACAATCTGGACGGGATTTGATGGGGGGACATCGATTGCGAGTTCCTTTTTGTCCTCTTGAACCCGAAAGATGAGTTCAAGGCGTCCAGAATCTCGTAATTCAAGTCCCGTCTTTCCAGAAAAATGGGTGCCGCCGTAGCCATCATGTGAGAATTGACCCTCGGTGTCGGTACGGGACAGCGTCATGGAATAATCTAGTTTGGAATTCTCTCCGTCTACAGAGAGCCGTTCACGAAAAGTTGATTCTGACCCGACTTCTTGTGTCAGCGAGGTTTTTAATACTCCCTTACCTCTCATTGTTTTTAATTGAACGACGCCTCCGATTGCATCTGAACCGTAAAGAGCAGACTGACCTCCACGTAGGACTTCAATCTGAGCAATCTCATCGAAAGTAAAATTACCGATATTAAATCCGCCGCGCCAGGGCGAATTCAGTCGGATGCCATCGAGAAGAATTAATGTCTGTGAGGCTTCTGATCCACGAAGCCTTATCGAGGCCGATTCCCCCATCGTGCCTGATTCTTTGACGTTTATCCCGGGAAGATCCCGCAAGACTTCCGGGGCCGTCGTTGGGTTCTGGGCCTCGATTTCAGGTGTGCTAAGGACAGAAAATGATCCTGAAACTTCCTCGACTGGTTCTTCCAGACGGCTCGGGGTCGTTGCTATAATCTTACGATGCACTCTAGCGTCTGATGCAAAGGATTCTGCCATTGGAGTCAGAAAACAGAATGTCAAAAGGTTTAAGCGAACAGAGATCGACACAATTCTTTGATTCGTCATGACTTTTTGCTCCATTCATCATAAAACGGTTTATGAAATTTTATTTTTGATAGGGCGAAGCCTGAAGATGGTTCGATTAAAAGTAGGATCTGAAGCTGTTTTATTGGGCACTCTTGAAGGGTCTAGAAAAGTACTCAGCCATGATAGAAATCATGATACATGTTGGCGCCGTTTTTGGGGTAGTGAATCAAGAATATGTAAGCGCTTGAGTTTGTACTTGAAGGTACTCAATGGGATGCCAAGTGTTTCTGCAGTCGCCCTGCGATTCCATCGTTCTTTTTCAAGGGTTCTTAAGATTAAATTGTGTTCAAAGGCCTCAATAGCCTTTTCAAGCAGTTTTCCCTCTTGCTGGTGTTGGATTTCTTGGAGGCAATATTCCAGTGGAATATGTTCCTTAAGAATCGTGTCTCCGTCGATCAACGCAACCATCCGTTCAATCAGGTTTTCCAATTCACGAATATTTCCTGGCCAATCATAGGACGACAAGGTGTCAATTGCCGTACAGCTGAGCTTTCCAATATGCTTATTAAATCGTTTATTGTAGCGTCTTAGAAAAAACTCGATCAGTTCGGGAAGATCACCGATTCGTTCCCGCAGCGCCGGAAGTTTGATGGGAACGACATAAAGCCGATAATAAAGATCCTCCCGAAATGTCCCTTTTTGAACCGCCTCCGCAAGATCGATATTGGTCGCTGCAATCAGGCGGACATCCACTTTTTTTGTATTGGTACTGCCCACCCGTTCGATGCACCCTTCTTGAATCACGCGCAAGAGTTTTCCTTGAAGATCATATCGAAGATTTCCGATTTCATCCAAAAAGAGTGTTCCACCATTTGCCATCTCGAATTTTCCAATATGTTGCCGGATTGCCCCGGTAAACGCGCCTTTTTCATGACCGAATAAAGTGCTTTCCACAAGTGTTTCCGGAGCAGCACCCAAATCAACGGTGACAAAAGGTTGATCCGAGCGTAGGCTTTTTTTGTGGAGATATTTTGCAAGAACCTGTTTGCCTGTCCCACTCTCCCCTGTGATTAATACCGTGACCGGAAGGGATGAAACTTTATCCGCAAGCTGATAAATTTCCTGCATCTTTTTACTTCGACCGGTAATAAATTCGATATCTAAAAACTGTTTCATTTCCGATCGGAGATAGAGAAGCTCCCGGGACTGCTTCTGGCGTTCGACCACTTTCTCAACGAGAGAAAGGACTTCGTCATAATCAAACGATTTGGTGATGTAGTGATACGCCCCCAGCTTTATTGCCTGCACGGCCGTTCCCATTTCTTTTACAGCCGAGATCATAATCACTTCGACATCCGAAAATCGGTCTTTGATTTCTTTGAGAACCTCAAGTCCATTCATGTCGAGAAGAAGTACATCCAAAAGAACAATCTGGACTTGATGCTCTGTAATCAGAGAAAGGGCTGATTTCCCACTATCAGCTTTATAAATAGTATGGTTTTGTTGAAGGATTGCCTCCAGAGTGTCCCGGATACCTTCATCGTCATCAACAATCAGGATCGTCGTCTCTAAATTTGTCATTCTAAAACCCTATTATTTTAAGAAAGCCCAAGTACCTCCGATTTGTTCAGTGTGGTCGCATGGATATTTATATGAGATCCATCACATAAATACAGAGTACTTTAACTGATCTTGTCTTTACAAGCCTTATCAATTACAACAAAATTGTTCAGATGAAGTGGTCTCTATTGCTGACACAGTGGATGCGCTTCCGCATTTTTGAAGGGGCTTTAAGTAAGCGACAAGGATTTTTTGAGAGATGAAAAGGTGTGAAAGGCCTGACAGGAAAAGGGGGATTTCCTGTCAGGCCTTTATTGGGCGGGATTGTTATTGGTTTTCTGGATGGGATTTTGGAGAGAGAATGATCTCAATCCGGCGGTTTTGTTGTCTGCCTTCTGGAGAGTCATTTGATGCAACCGGAGCGTATTGGGCCATACCGACAGCAATCAGATTGCTTGGATCCACTTTTTCTTGCGCCAGATATCTCACGACTTGTGTGGCTCTAGAGGTTGAAAGTTCCCAGTTGCTTGGAAAACGATTCACAAGATCTACCCCGATGGGGATATTGTCTGTATGTCCCTCAATTTGTATTTTGTTGTTTTCAATACTTTTTAATGAAACACTCACCTTTTTCAAGACCCGCTTGCCTTCTACTGTCACTTGGTCACTGCCTGATGAAAAAAGGATTTTAGAAACAATTTGGACTGAGAGGCGATCATTCATTTGTGAGATCTTGATGTTTCCTTCATGAATCTCTTTTTCGAGGTTTTTAATTAAGTTTTCCCGTGCTTGGGTGGCTTCTTCCGCATCGCGAATTCTGTTTTTTGCTAGTTTTCCGTGCCTCACGGAGCCTCTCTTCCAATGAGCCAGCTTTAATTGATTCACTTTTTAATTGATTCGCAAGGATAAAGGCTTCTTTTTCCTTCCCGGAAAGTTTTCCTTTGAGCTGATTCATTTTTTGTGCAAGCATTTGTTTCTCAGATTCAAGTTGATTGCTGAGGTTTGCTCCTTTTTCGCGCCGTGCATCTAAAAGCGCGATTTGATCGGCTTGAGCTCTGATAAGACTTGACTGCTCTTTTTCTTTGAGACGCGCCTGATGATTGATGGCTTCTAGCCGTTCTTTGAGAACCTCTTTCTCTTTATTAATCTTTGCAATTTGGGTGGTTTCATTTTCTAATTGCTGAGTGAGTTCTTTGTTTTGATCGACTTCAGATAAAAATCGACCTTTGGTGACGCATCCGCCAATGAAAAGTGAACACAGCAGTATGAGCGCCGTCAGTCCATATGGGTATCGTTGTTTGTTCAACAGGTTTTCCTCCAAAATGATATGAATGATGTTTCGTTATAAATTGTGCGCAGCGCGATCTAAAGATAGAGTGTTTCACGAAGCGGCCATGATTTTATGTGTGAATGGGTATTTGCTCGGCCAAGCTCGTTTCTTCATGCTTTAAACGCGACAATTCAAGCTCAATAGATTGTTGCAATGGCGATTTTTCTTGCTCGATCGAGCCCTGGTTCCAAAAAACATAGTTTATTTTTTTGAAGAATTGATCAAGAAACATCTTTTTTCTCCTTGGTTTTTGTCGATGAATCATTGCGAGAGGCTTTATACTTGCCTCATGTCTGGATCTAGTGCCCCGTATAAAAAGGGTATTTATTTTTTGACGATCTTATCCCACGCAAGATTTGTGAGGTCTTCGAAAATATGTCAAGCCTCTTCTAAATTTGAAAGGGTCAGCGTGACACTTTTGATATTTCTCGGGACTTCCTGATCGCTTGAGACCAGTTTTAATTGGATTTCTACAGGTTTTGTGAATTGGAATTGCTGAAATATCGCCTGCTCGTATTGAAGTTCAGCACTTTGTTGTATTTCAAGTGGATCGCTTGAGATCATGTGGTCTCCCCCTTTAAATCTTAATATAAGGTCAATCTTGTTTGAAAATTAGAAACTTTAGAGCCATCACTTCTTTTCTGGAAATGATTCCGTTCTCTTAAAAAAATAAATGAGACTTTAAAATATATCGGTTTTGGCCATACCGGATGTCTCCATTCAGAGACAAGTCTATTCGGGGCTGATTTAAAATATTTTTTAAGCAGGATGAGCATCATAAAGCCAAGCATGGTCAGCATGCTTGCGCCATCTCCGGGATTAGGCGGTTCACCCCCGCTGTCTCCTGGTCGGATCATTCCACAACCGCCTCCGCCTGAGGAGCTTGAATCAAAGCGCTCTGAGCTGTCTGTGATGAAGGTGCCGTCATTGATCGGGCTTGTGTCCGAGCCAGGGGTGGTGTTGACTGTGGTCGCGATTGTGGTGTCTGGGGCTGTGGTGGTGTCTGGGGCTGTGGTGGTTGTAACGGTTTTAATTGCTTCATTTGAGAACCCACTTTCGTTTCCCGAAGTATCATATGCCGTGACCGAAAAATAATAGGTAGTTTCAGCCAGTCCTGTGAAGGTATGGTTTGTTGTATTCCCCACAGTGATCGGGGTCCCATATTGACCCGACGATGTGCCAAAGTAGACCTTGTAGCCCGCGAGATCTGATTCTGCATTCGTATTCCAGCTTAAAGTTGTATCGCCTGCATCGCTGTTTGATGTGAGACAGAAAAAATATAAAGACAGGAAAAAAATAATGAAGGATGTGCTTGTGGACGGTCTTGATGGAAACATACTTGCGGTTTTCCTTCCTACAGAGAAAGTGTTGCCAGAAATGGCGTTGTGACGCGACTTCATTGATTGTGCTTAGATTGGTTTTGCCTGGCCTAAAAAATATGTCTCGTATCAATAAATACATCATTGTGTCATGACCAAAATGAGATTCTATATTTATTAAAGTTGAATCCAGATATAAGCAATTTAAGCGCCATTTAAATTAGTACTTATAAATCAAAGGATTGATGGTTTTCTTTGTACTAAAGTAGGATCAAAGTGTCGCTTCAACACGACAGTTTTATTGATAGGGATTGTGTCAAAAAATGTTTCGGGGGGATTTATTGTGAAGGGAGAAAGTTTACTGTTTTTTGGATCGAAAGAGGGCTGGATTGAGTTGGTGGCGATTTAATAGTTTATAAAACTCTGTCCGGTTTCTTTTTGCGATGTCGGCGGAATGGCTGACATTGCCGTGTGTCATTTGTAGTAATGATATGAGGTATTCTCGTTCAAAGGAGTCTCTGGCACCGCTGAATGATGGCATTTCCTCAGGTTTGTCACGAATGGCTTTTTGGATGAGGGAAGCCGAAATGATGGAGGAAGTCGATAAGGCCACGGCCTGTTCCACGACATTCAGCAGTTGGCGCACATTGCCCGGCCAAGGTGCAGCAATGAGCAATTTAATGGCTTTCGGGGAAAAGCCTGTAATCTTTTTTGTGCTTTGATTTACAAGGTGGTCTAGAAAATATCTTGCCAGCAAGGGAATGTCTTCGCGCCGTTTTCGAAGAGGGGGGACTTCAAGGGTGACGACGAGCAATCGATAATAAAGGTCTTCTCTGAAATGTCCCTCCTTAATTTCGTGTTCAAGGTTACGGTGAGAGGCCGATAAAATCCTGACATCGATTGGAATCGTTTGTGTTGTGCCGAGGGGTCTGATGCACTTCTCCTGTAAGACCCGAAGCAGTTTACTTTGAAGAGCGGGTGGCATATCTCCAATTTCATCTAAGAAAAGTGTTCCGCCATTTGCGGCTTGGAAGAGGCCTTGCTTGTCCTGAACGGCTCCGGTGAAAGCCCCTTTACAATGGCCAAATAGCTCAGACTCCAAAAGTGCTTCCGGAATGACACAGCAATTAATATCGACAAAAGGCTGGCTCCGACGCGGACTGGCGGTGTGAATGGCGCGTGCAAGTACTTCTTTGCCTGTCCCTGTTTCTCCATGAATAAAAACAGAGGTGTCGCTTGTTGCGACGAGGTTCGTCTGGTTCAGTAACTCTTCCATGATGGGGCTATGAGAGATGATGTTTTTCCGCCATTCGGTGGGTTCTTCTCCATTTTCTGATGTTTGAGGGTGACCGCTTAATTGCAGGGCTTTGTCGATATGTTCTAAGAGCAGTTTGCTGTCGAAAGGTTTTGTGAGGAAACTAAATACCCCTTCCTTAATGGCCGTGACCGCTTCCGGGATGGTGCCATGCGCTGTTAAAATAATGATTGGCAGCCCCGAGTGCTGTTTGAGGATGACTTCTGAAAGGGCCATGCCATCCATCCCTCCCATGCGAAGGTCAGTAATGATGATGTGAGGTCGAAAGGTGGGGAGGTAAGCTAAGGCACTTTCAGCACTCTCAGCCGTTTCCACTTGGTAACCTGTCGCGCTTAAACGGAGAGATAATATCCGTAAAAGCGCGGTGTCATCATCGACAACCAAGACGCGTTTTTTTAATTGTTGAACCGCTTTTAAATTATTCATCTTCGATCGTATTGTCTCGTTTTATGAGATTTTTTTCAATGGTTTTGAGTTCCTCAATCATCTTTTTCCGTGTTTGATTTTCACGGCGTTCTTTTTTTAATTGCTGAGAAAGTTTTTGAGTCTCTTTTTCTTGTGTCTTGATCTGCTGAACGAAGGTGTACAGGAGGAAGGAGAAGTCTCTGAGGATTGTGTTTTGTTCGTTTGGATCATCTAAGTAGGTTTTTAGAAGCGCCAAAGACCGTTTTGTATCACGGTGTTTGGCGCTTGAAAACCCTAAGAGTATGGCAAGCCGTAGGCGATTGGTGGGACTTTTATTGTGATCAAATTCTTGATGAGTCCGACGATGTTCTTCTTTGAGCTTTTCGGAAGAGAGCGAATTAAGATAACGAAAATAACTAACAATAATCTCAAGGTCGATCTGCTTTTTAGTTTCTTTTTTCTCTATTTGAAAGAGCTCAGCTGGATGATTTTGGACTAAAGGTTTAATTTTTTCTTCAGGGAGCTCTTCGGAAGCTGGGTTTTCTGCGACTGTTGTTTTCGTAATCAATAAAGACTTGTTTCTTTTCGGATATTGACAAGCAGACACCCCCAAGCCAGATAATAAAAAGAACACGAATAATGCCGATAGCTGTTTCATTACAACTCTTTCACGGGATTGATTGGGAGGCTGACACGAAGGTGCGCGCCTTTTGACCCATTTTCCACGATCAAAATCTTTCCATGATGCGCTAAAACGTACTCTCTCGCAAGGGAGAGTCCAATCCCTGTACCTTCGACATGGGAATCGGGTTGTTGTCGGCCTTGGTAGAAAGGATCAAATACCCTCCCTTTATCCTCTGGATCGATCCCTGGGCCAGCATCAATGATATCCAGTTCGAGTTCAGCCTCTTTTTGGCGCAATTGAATATTGATCGTGCTGTTGATGGGAGAAAATTTAACGGCATTTGAGACCAGGTTGTCAACAACAGCGATCAGCTTATCTTCGTCCCCCGAAATGGTCTGATCAATGAGATCCACATTAACCTGAATGCTTCTTGCCATTAAAGCCAAACGGTGATCTGAGAGAATCTTCTCGACCAAGTGACTTAAAACCACGGGTTTTAAAGTGAAGGTCGAATGGCGTTCAAGTATCACGCTAAAATTCAATAAGTTTTCAATCATCTTCTGTAACTGAATCAAGCTTTGGTGCAGAATCTGGACGACTTTCTGTTGTTCTGGGTTGAGTGCCCCGACCACTTCGTCTTGGAGCAATTCTGTTCCGGCTCTTGAGGCGGTGAGTGGGGTTTTTAATTCATGTGAAACATGACGTAAAAACTGTATTTTTTGTTCCTCAAGTTCTTTGAGTCGCGCGCGCAACCAGTCCAGTCTCTTGCCCAGGACTTCGAGGTCTTTTGGCCCGGAGATGGAAGTGACAGAGGACTCAGAAACAAGTGTGCCATCGCCTAATTGGCGAATGGCCTGGTCAATTTGTCTGATGGGCCGCGCGATTAATACCGTAAAGAGGATGACAAAAGCAAGGACGACTGTTGTGACACCCATGACCTGCCAGACCAGGAGTTGTTTGTTGTCTTCTCTTCTTTTTTTCATCTGGTCAATCTCTCGACTCACAAGCAGTCTATTCTCTGCTAGAATCGATTGGGCAAGGGCTGTGAGTTGAGTAAATGTGCTGAGCGCTTTTTTCCCTTCCTCGGCATTATGAGGAATGCGCTTGAGCGTGTTGAATAGTTGCTGTTCTTGATCAACCAGTTGAGCGACGAGGAGATGTTGTGTCGCTTCTATCGAAAGGCGGGAGAGTCCGCTCGCTGATATCTGGAGTTCTTGATGCGATTTTTCGTAGAGCTGAAAAAGTGCTTTATCCCCTAAGACTTGAAATTGCCTAATATTGCGTTCCATTCCTTTCAGTTGTTCAATGATTGCAAGACTACTTTTGGTGGCTTGAACCGCTTGAAAGATTGTTTTTTGGCTTTGATCGAGAAGCCGATCCACTGAAAAGACTCCATAAACGAGCGAAAAAATGAGCGGAAGTGTCACGAGTGAAAAGCCCGTAAGGACGAGGCTGAGGACAGATTTTGGTCGATAGAGTCTCATCTATTTTCTTTGAACGCTTGTTTGATGATGGAAGAGGGCTGTTTTCACCATAAGTGTTGTTCGATAGTGTTTAAGAGGGGAGAGAGGCTCCTTTTTTTCAGCGCTGAAATCCCGATGGCCTCGTAGCGTTGACAGAGGGCTTGTGTTTCCTCTTTGCTCACTTGGTCAATTTTATTGAAAACCAATAAAGATGGTGTTTCGGAAAGCTCAAGATCAACAAGCATTGTTTCCACTGTTTTGATATGCTGTCCCAACCTCGGGTGGCTGATATCTGCAAGATGGATGAGTAGGTGGGCATCCCTGAGCTCATCCAATGTGGATCGAAATGCACCCAGCAACTCGGCGGGCAGCGACTGAATAAAACCGACCGTGTCGGTCAGAATCACTTCCCGTTCTTTGGGAAACCTCAGTCTACGGGTTGCGGTATCGAGTGTCGCAAATAGAAGGTTTTTGGTTTCGACGTGGCTCTCTGTCAGTTGATTGAGCAGTGTTGATTTCCCTGCATTGGTATAGCCGACGATAGATATAATCGGAATATCACTTTTGCTTCGCTTTTGTCGGCGCTGGTCTCGTGCTCCGGCCAGCGATTCATGTTCCCGTTCCAATCTGGCGATCCGGTCTCGCGCGCGGCGTAAATCAATTTCCAAACGCGTTTCTCCCGGCCCTCTCCCCCCAATGCCGCCGGTCAAACGAGAGAGAGCTGTACTGCGTTGGGAAAGTCGGGGCAGTCGATAACGCAGTTGTGCCAATTCGACTTGAACCTTTGCCTCTCGGGTCATCGCCCTTTGTGCAAAAATATCAAGAATAAGCTGAGTCCGGTCGAGTACCTTCATTTCGGTGACCGCTCCAATCGTCCTGATTTGAAGGGGACTTAATATCTGGTCGAAAATAAGCAGGTCTGCACGTTGTTGCATGGCTTGAATAATGACTTCTTTCAACTTGCCTTCTCCGAGAAGATACTTAGGGTGAAGTTTTTTCGGGCGTTGAATGACCCGATCAATCGGCGTGATTGATGCGGATTTTGCGAGTTCTGTCAGCTCATCTATTGAGGCATCTTGGTCTGTTTTTGCATGTCGCGACACACTGATCAAAATGGCGCGATCTTGTTTTTTTGTCTCATGTGTGTCTATTTGTTGTCGATCAAACTCACTCTCAAGTTCTCTTAAGAAAGGTGTGATCTCGAGATCAATTTGGTGAATCTGTTGTGGCGGATGACATTCAAAAATTTTTCCTTCTGGGTTTGGAGGAAGTAAGTGTGCAAGAAAAACAGTTGCAGGTGTCCCATCCGCTTGTATGCCGATGGCGGCAATGAAATCAAGCCGGAGAAGGGCCAGGTCGGTGAGGTCGTCTTGGCTGAGGGGTTCATTCTTAAGGTGTGTATGGAGCAGCCTGACACCCCGGAGTTGTCGTTTTCCAGGGCGAAGCTCGGTGAGATCCGGGATGACCAGTTGATGTTGATCTCCGACAATCACAGCATGGATGACCCCATCTCTTCCGACAAGAATGCCGATTTGACGCTTAATTTCGAGTGACAAGGTGGTAATCAAGCGTGCAAGCTCGAAAGTGATCAGCTGATCTGACTTGATTTTTCTCCGACCGATTTGGTTGAGCCTCTTGATCTGAAGTTTTTTTAAGCCGCGGGTCGTGCCGTAAATGTTCGTTGAATTGAATCCTATAACATAGAATGTTTGGCCGATATATTGTGCGAAATATTCTAACACCTTCTCAACTAGAAATCGACTTAAGATTGTTTTTATTTGGTCTCAATGATAGTATGTGCTGCGATAGGGTATGCCCGTTTTCGGAGGATAGTTTGTGATCAATTCAATTTTTCCATGGATGGTTCGAGGCAGAGCGTTGCTCTTGATTTCTTTGCTGTTCCTTCCATTCACTGCGGTGGCCGCCTCTCCTGAGGAGCAGGCTGAGCTTTTCTACGAGGAGGGGAAATCGCTCAACAAACAGCGCATGTTTAATGAGGCCATTATGCAGTTTGCACAGGCGATCGATTTAAATATTAACGTCCATAAATACCATCGTGCCTTACAAGGAACCTATATGGCGACCCGCCGGGGGCTTCATGGTATTCGATATTACAAAGGGCTTGTTCGAAAACGTCCGAATAATGCAGTGGTGCATTATTGGTTAGGTCGATTTTATCTGGCCAACAAAGGCTTGGATAAGGCGACACAGGAGTTTAAAAAAGCAACGCAGCTTGCACCCGATGAGGAACACGCCTACATTTCACTCGGACATGTTGCCAGTCGTTTAGGGCGATTAGATGAAGGCTTGGCTGCTTACTTAAAGGCGGACGCCTTGGTTCCGAATATCCCGGTTGTGCAAGTGGGTATCGGGAATGTCTATTTTGAAAAAGAGGATTATGATCAGGCGGAAAAGGCATACAAAACCGCTTTGGAGAAAGATACCTCCTATTTGGAGGCACGCTATAACCTCGGGATCATCTTTGAAAAAAGAGGAGACTATGGTGATGCCGCCGAGCAATGGCAATTGATGTTGGACGAAGATCCGAATGAGTCCAACGCACGAGGGAAATTGGCTCAACTCTATTTTCGGGGGAAACTCTATGTTGACGCGGTTCGCGAGTACGCCACACTCTCTCTTGTAAAGCTGGATGATCCAAAAGTTTTTATGGCGCTGGGTGAATCTCAGGTTTTACTGGCAGCGGAGTTGGCTGAACCCGAAGATCGGAAATTGCTTCAAAAAATGGCGATTGAGAGTTTTGTTCGCGTACTCGAGTTACAGCCCGAAAATAAAAAAGCCCAGAAGTATCTCACCAAACTCAAAAAAATTGAAATTCCAGGGGGCCAGAACTCATCGCCTTCATCCGATTAAAAAGTGATCTGAAAGTCATCACTCTATATAAAAAATGAATGAGAGGTAAAGTTTGAATTTTTTTAATCGTAGTAAGATCGGTTTGATTGTTTTAGTCTTTTTTTTGTGTAATGCCGTGATCTATGGGGAAGGGCATGCGTTTGTCGCAAAGGAATCTTACGATTGTCATGCAGAGGCAAACAAAGACAATATGACAACGATTGAGTTAAAACTGGCGAAGAAGAAATATCGTAAAAAGAAACGAGAAATCAAAAAAACAGTCCAGTCGCTTAATAGCGACTGGAAAGTTCGTTTGCAGTTTTTCCCTTTTCTTGATCCCCCGATGATTTTGGGTGTCGGGAAGTGTGTCTCCGCTGAAAATGGTCGTCTGGCGATCAAGCAAGCACTGCATTATAACCGTGGCATTGACCGTGTGGTGATGCAAGAGTTTATGCCGCATCATTGGATTAAAATCGGGGTGACGGATCTTGCCGAGCTCACATTTATTGACATTTCCCCTGAAAGTTTAGAACGTCTTTCTGATCCCGCGCTTTCGACAGCAGCGTTTCAAGACTTGTATCGAGAATTGGCGACCCTGAAAGAACGAAAGCTGCCATTCGGAATGGGGAACAAGAAGATTGATGTCGATCAATCCAAATAAGTTTTTACCGATACAGAAGAAAATCCTTTTTTTTATATCTTTTAGTCTCTCCTTTATAGTGGGATTGTCTGCTCCTGCCCATGACCTTATCATGTCTCCTGTGGCTGAGGCTGCGGATCGGGATGTCTCGAAGGTCGAAATAATAAAACATGAATATCATCTTGACGAAGATTGGGACAAAGTCGGTAAAACGAAGTATATCTGGAAGGTCACGATTCGGAATCATTCAAATGTAAGGAAGAGGGTGTTTGCTTATGTTTATCTCTTGGATGAGGAAGATGTGCCTTTAGCACGAAATGTCGCGAATCGGATGATCGATGCACACCAAACAACTGAAATTGTGGCAGATTCTTATATCATGACGCATAAGGTGCCTCATGTGGTGAGGAGTCGGATTAAACTGAAAGTTGGTTTTCCCAATTAAGATTTCCCCCAGCAAAAAAATCAGATTTTCTCAATATTTAATCTCAATTTTTAGTCTGAAATAATATTAAAAAGTGCTTTGATCCTGTCCAAAAAAAGTGAGGCAGAACATCTTAGCTAGATACTCTGAGATTCTGGGCAGACAGACTGTCTATTTTTTTGGACAGTTTGAGGTATAAGTGTCCAAAATCTAAACAAAATTTAGTCTTATTGTAAATAAAAATCCACATGTAAAAATTGCTTGACACTTTTTGGGACGCGTGTTAGATTTTGCCAGTTTTTGGCAGGGATATCAGTAAATATGCCGAAGTTGAGAACCAATACATTTTTTTTAATGCGATGCCGTTTTTGGGGGCCAGCACGTTTACCCGTTTCCATTAATACCCGTACCATATTAAAGAAATCACCACTAACATCAATGAAATCAATAACTGAAGAAGGAAAAAGGAGAGCACAATAATGAATAACACGAAAAGAAATTCTTTGAGTGTATTCTTTGCTTTCGTTCTTATTTTCTCTGCACAGGCTTGGGCTTTAGCCAGTGGAGATGGCCATTCGCATTCGGAGGATTCAAAAGAATCGAAAGCGGAAATGGTGGTCATGTCGGACTGGAAAGCAAAATTAAAGTCCCAAATTAAGAGAGAAGAGACGAAAGAGGGAGATACAGGCCGTGCTGCGCAGGTAGATAAGGCGATGAGTTCCTTGATGGAAGAAATACAAGGCCATGCCGAAAAAACCGGGAATACGGGCCCATTCAGTAATTTGAGCACAATGCAGCAAATGGATCGGAGTTGGTTTCTCGGCCCGACGGGTGCAGGTGAATCCGTGAGCTCGGGCGCGCGTTGCCCAAGCACTGCGCCAGTGAAGACACTCGACATTAGCGCGATCAATGTGGAAGTCACACTGAATCAGTGGCTGGATTTTCATCCGGGATATATGTATGCCATCACCAAAAATATTCCTGCCATTCGGGAAGAAGAACGTTTAAATGCAGAAGCGAGATCGAACCCCGGATTTGACCCGGGAGCAGTTTCCTTAGGCTTGCAGACCGATTTAATTACCCCATTGGCGATTCGAGGCAACCAGGGTGATTGCATGGTGATTACATTCCGCAACGAAGTTGAAGAGGAAGATGCGGGTCTGCATATCCACGGTTCCAGTCAGATCATTCAGGCAACCGGCCAACCGGCCACTTCAGTCAACCCGGATGCGAATGTCCTGCCGGGTAAATCAGTTGTCTTTGAATGGTATATCCAGCCGGACGAGCAGGAAGGCGCGCATTCCTTCCATAGCCATGCCGGACGTGAACCAGGCAGTTTGGGTTTGATCGGAACCTTTATTGTTGAGCCCATGGGTTCAACCTACCTTAATCCTGTCACAGGTAAAGCTGCCCAGAGCGGTTGGCAGATGATGATTGCCTATGACGATACAATTGACCCTGTTTCCAAAGATTTTCGGGAATTTGTGTTGATATATCATGAAGTGGGAGATGAGTCTTTCCGTCCCTTGAATCGCGACAGTGAAATGATTCCGCAGCGTGATCCGAATACGGATGCCTACCGTCCTTCTGCACGTGCGTTGAATTTTCGGAGTGAACCCTTCGGGATCAACAATCTCGCCATGCAGGAAAAGTATTTCCACATGGAAGATGAATCGATGGCCTACAGCTCCTATACTTTCGGGGATGCGCCTACGACCATTCCGCGTTCCTACATGGGTGATCCGGCGAAGTTCCGTTTGATTCACGGCGGTGGAGAGGTTTTTCACTCCCACCATCCTCATGGCGGAACCATTCGTTGGCTGCGTCAGCCCAAAGCAGATAGCAAAGGCGATATGCTCTTAACAGCCGCCTGGGACAATCCGGTGAAGTTTCCCGTGATCCGGACTGTTTCGGATCGTGTGGACGTTGAAGTGATCGGGCCCTCTGAAGTGCTTGATCTTCAGACCGAGTGCGGTTCCGGCCTTTGCCAGCAGTTGGCAGGAGACTTTCTCTTCCACTGCCATGTCGCCCATCACTATGTGGCTGGCATGTGGGGTTACTGGCGGGTGTACAACACCATTCAGTCTGGCGACTATCCTTTTGTGAGCACCGATGCGATGGTGCCTTTGCAGGAGTTGCCTGATCGTAAGGGGCGGATGCAACCTCCTGTCACATCAGACAAACTGGTCGGCAAGACCATGGACTGGTTTGACAAGAAATGGAACATTACCAAGAAGACCTCTGACTGGTCGAAACCGATTCCCGATATTTCCATTAAAGATTGGGTCACCATGATGGTGCCTCCAATG
>JAJDBX010000042.1 GCA_029261135.1 Nitrospirota bacterium | reverse complement strand
GTGGAAGGGCCATCGCTCATCGGATAAAAGGTACGCCGGGGATAACAGGCTTATCGCGTCCAAGAGTTCACATCGACGACGCGGTTTGGCACCTCGATGTCGGCTCATCGCATCCTGGGGCTGAAGCAGGTCCCAAGGGTTGGGCTGTTCGCCCATTAAAGCGGTACGCGAGCTGGGTTCAGAACGTCGTGAGACAGTTCGGTCCCTATCTGTTGTGGGCGTAGGAAATTTGAGGGAGGTTGACCCTAGTACGAGAGGACCGGGTTGAACGAACCTCTGGTGTGTCGGTTGTTCTGCCAAGGGCATCGCCGGGTAGCCATGTTCGGAAAGGATAACCGCTGAAAGCATCTAAGCGGGAAACCTGTCCCAAGATTAGATTTCCCTGTCGTAAGACACTGAAGGTCTCCTATAGACGATAGGATTGATAGGCGGGGTGTGAAAGAGTTGCGAGGCTTTGAGCTGACCCGTACTAATAGACCGTGCGGCTTAACTATCATTATTTGCTTCTGGCAGATTTGGTCTTTGATTGCTTGTTATAAAATGCGATTTATTTCTTAAGTTTTTTGTATTATTGATCTAAAGAATTTTCGGTGGCTATACCGGAGGGGTCACACCCGTTCCCATCTCGAACACGGAAGTTAAGTCCTTCAGGGCCGATGATACTGCACCTGCGAGGGTGTGGGAAAGTAGGATGTTGCCGGATTAAAAAATATCTCACCCATAAATTATGAGTGAGATATTTTTTTTGCCCATTTTTCGATTAAAAATCTGTTTATTCTCTCAATAGGTATTTTCCCTTCCCGCACGATTCTAATGTCTTCACTACTCAGATCGATTAGGGTTGAAGGAATCGAATCACAGGGTCCTGCATCTAAAATAAGATGAATCTGTTTTCCGAATATTTCTGATATTTCTTCTCCTGTCGTGGCGGGTGAATGACCCGATAAGTTTGCGCTAGTTGCCGTGAGGGGGAATCCTATTTCGTTTATTAATTGTAGGGGTATGGGTGCATCTGGGAGGCGAATGCCAATGGTTTGGGTTCCTTTGGCGAGGAAGGCTGGCAGCCGACTGTTTCTTTTCAAAATTAATGTAAGGGGGCCTGGCCAAAATTCTTTCATGACCGATTTTGCAAGCCTTGAAATGTCTTTTCTGATGAGGGTGTCTAGCATGGCCGTTTTGCTGATCAGTAGGATAATTGGTTTCGATGATTCTCGTCCTTTAATTTGATAGAGACCTTTTATTGCATTTTCATTGAATGGATCTACCGCAAGGCCGTAAAATGTGTCTGTCGGAAAAGCGACAATTCCTCCATCTCTAATCACCTTTGCGGCATCTGCGAGTATGGATCGATCTGGTTTTATTGGATCAAGTGATACAATATTTTTCATTGTTGGGTGTCGTATTAAGAGCTTGAATTAGCCTGAAAGGCTGAGGTGATTTGTTACTCTATTATTTTAGAAGCAATGTCGGTTCGATAGTGCATCTCATCAAAGAAAATATTTTTTATCGCTGAATAGGCTTGATCACGGGCGACTTCAAGGTTTTTTCCAAGTGCGGAGATGCCAAGGACTCTCCCTCCTTTTGTAACCCATTCACCCTCTTCACGTTTTGTCCCCGCGTGAAAAATATTCACTTGAGGGGACATTTTTTTTTCAATGCCGGAAATAATATCCCCTTTTCGATATTCACCCGGGTAACCACCAGAGCTTAAAACGACGCAGACTGAACCGTCATTTTTCCATTCGATCTTCATTTCATGGAGTCGACCATCTAAAGTTGCTTCCATCACCTCAACCCAGTCTGTTTTCATCCGCGGAATCAAGGCCTGGGCTTCAGGATCTCCCCATCGTGCATTAAATTCCAAGACAGATATCCCCTGTTTGGTTAATATAAGACCGGCGTAAAGTACACCAAGGTAGGGTGATCCCTCCTTTGAAAGCGCTTGAATGGTTGGGTGGATGACTTGGGTCATAATTTCTTTTTCAAGTGATGGCGTCACCAAAGGCGAGGGAGAAAAAGCACCCATCCCACCCGTGTTGGGACCACGGTCACCATCAAAAATCGTTTTGTGGTCTTGCGCCGATCCGAGCGGGATGGCATATGTGCCATCGGTCACGGCAAAGAATGATATTTCTTCTCCTTCCAAGAATTCCTCAATGATGATTTGAGACGTGTCATCGCTCATTTTTTTGAGTTGGTCGAGTCCTTCGATGGATTCATCTTTATTGTGAGCGATGACAACGCCTTTTCCGGCGGCAAGTCCATCGACTTTTAGAACAATCGGCATCTCAATGGAATTTATCTTTCCGTACGCCTCAGCAAGCGAGACGACTTCAGATTTTGCTGTTGGAATTTGATATTTTTGCATTAAGGATTTTGAAAATACTTTGCTCGTTTCGATTTGAGCGGCAGCACGGGTGGGTCCAAAAATCCGGAGTCCAATGGTTTGAAATCGGTCAACAATTTCAAGTGCAAGGGGCAATTCTGGGCCAACAACGGTGAGATCGACTGCACGAATCTTTGCGAAAGAAACGAGGCGATCAATATCATCTACCGGAATATGAATCAGTTCGGCAAATGTGGCGATGGCATCACTGCCGGGCGCACAGAAAAGCTGTGTCACTAGAGGGCTTTTCGCAATTTTCCAAACCAAGGCATGTTCGCGGCCGCCGCCTCCTATTACTAAAACTTTCATATCAAAGTCCTATTACAAATCAAAAAAAACTTAATGTTTAAAGTGTCGCATTCCAGTCAAGACCATGGCCATCCCGAGTTCATTCACGGCCTCGATGATCTCCTTATCCCGGATTGATCCACCGGGTTGTATCACAGCAGTGATCCCGGCCTCATGGGCGGCGTCAATGCCGTCGCGGAATGGAAAGAAGGCATCGGAAGCCATCACGCACCCCGGTATTGGCATTTGTGCTTTCATCGTGGCCAGTTTGACAGAATCGACTCGGCTCATTTGTCCTGCCCCGATGCCCACCGCTTGACCGGGTTTGGCAAAAATGATGGCATTGGATTTGACCGATTTGCAGATGCGCCAGGCAAAAATCATTGCTGCCATTTCTTCCTCTGTTGGGAGGCGGCGACTGGCCACCTCCAGCGATGAGGGATTGCTTTTGATTTGTGTATCGTGATCTTGAATCAGCACACCGTCATAAAGGAGGCGTAAGTCAAAACGATCGGCATCGGATTTCCCGAACACCGTATTTTTTGCTTCAATCACCCGTAGTCCTTTTTTTCTTTGAAAAATAGGCAATGCCTCTGAATCAATGGATGGCGCAATGACGACTTCCATAAAAGTCGAGGTGATTTCTTCTGCCGTTTCGCCATCAATAGGTCGATTAAATGCAGCAACACCCCCAAATGCAGAGATCGGATCGGTTGCACGTGCTAAACGGTAGGCTTCAGCTAGGGTTTTTGCTGTCGCAACCCCACAGGGATTGTTATGTTTTAAAATGACTGCGGCACTTTCTTCAAAGCCGCGCGCGAGTTCAAAAGCGGCATCCATATCCAGAAAATTATTGTAGGACATTTCTTTGCCCCAAAGCTGTTTCAGGTTTCTGTCTTGACTCTGCTCTGAAGTCATTCGGTAAAAAGCCGCTTCTTGGTGGGGGTTTTCTCCATAACGGAGCGCTTGGACTTTTTTGAATTGAAATGTCATCGTCTCGGGAAATTTTTCCTTTTTTCTCTCTAAGCTGTCTAGGTAAGCATAGATGGCCTGATCGTAATCAGAGGTGGTGACAAATACTTTCTTCGCTAAAGTAAAGCGTTTCTCATCCGAGATTGATCCGTCCCGTTTTTTCATCTCATCCAAAATCTCGGTGTAATCTGAAGGATCCACAACCACGGCAACATCTCTATAGTTTTTCGCGGCGGAACGGAGCATCGTCGGGCCGCCAATGTCGATTTGTTCAATCGCCTCTTCCAAAGACACATCCGGTTTGGCAATGGTTTCTTTAAAAGGGTAGAGGTTGACCACGACAAGATCGATAGCCCCAATTTCATTTTTTGCCATTTCTTCCAAATGTGTCGGGTCGCCGCGTTTCCCGAGTATGCCCCCGTGAATTTTGGGATGGAGTGTTTTAAGGCGTCCACCGAGCATTTCTGGAAAACCCGTGTATTCTGAGACTTCCGTGACTGTGACGCCGTTTTCGGCCAGCAGGCGATAAGTGCCACCCGTCGAAAGCATCTCGACCCCAAGCGCTTCGAGGCCCTTCGCAAAATCAATGACACCTTCTTTATGATATGTGCTGAGTATTGCCCTTTTAATGCGAGTCATTATACCTCCAGAAAAAACAGAATAAGTTGGGCGGATTATATTGAAAAGTGGCTTTCAATTCAAGGAAGAAGGATTCTCGAGGGTTTTGTTGTGTGAGGTTTTATCTTCACCTGTGTTCTTATTTTCTAGGGGATGGGTAAAACAAGGATATTTAGCATCTTTCCCTCTATTCGCCCAGACAGCACTACCCTTAGAATTTGAATTTGCGTAGGAATATTAAGGCTTGATCCGAGTCTGTTCTTATTTGACAATCCCCTGGAGACCTCCTATAATTTCATGAGTTAACCTTACATTAGAATCTAATTATAAAAATACCAATTTGTAGTATTTTAAAGGGAAAATTAGATGTTTGGAATTGGAATACCCGAACTCGTCATCTTGCTAGTTATTGTTCTTGTGATCTTTGGTGCAGGGAAGTTACCGGAGATTGGAAGCGGGGTCGGGAAAGCCATCCGTGGTTTCAAAAAAGGGGTTTCTGAACCCGATGAAATTGATGTGACGCCTGAAGACCCAAAAAATAAGGATTGATTTCTGAGAGATTGATTGACGAGATGATCATGGAATTTTTACCCCTTAAAGATAAACCACACCCTTTTTGTCGCATGGGGAAATTCGTTCACGCGCTCTTTTCTTTTCGGCTTTTTTTTTATGCGGGTTTCATTGTTTTTTTTGTGTCATGCACGACTGTCCAAAGACAACAGGGGGAGTTCCGGCCTCTTATTCAAAATAAATCGCTCAAGGCTTCATCTGATTTTCCAGAAAAGAAAAAACAATCCCCTAGCTCTGAATCTTATTTTCATACCATACTTGGCCTCCAATATGAAAACAGTCAATCATTTGAATCTTCTGTAGAAAATGATAAAAAAGCGCTAAGTGAGTACCTCACGGCGCTTAGATATGATCCTGATGCCCTCTTTCTTTTAAAGCGCGTTGCGCTTCTATTCAGTAAATTGGGAAATTACGAAGATGCTGTGCTTTATGCTGAAAAAGCCCTACGTTTAGCCCCCGATAATGGGGATCTCTTCATCCTGATGGGAGACATTTATGTGTTATCCGGGGATCGTGAAAAAGGACTTAAGCTCTATGGGGAAGGAGTCGGCTCTGCTTCAAACCCGCAAAAGGTTTATTTTAAGATTGCAGGCATTTATGCAGATCAAGGAGAATTAAACAAAGCTGAAGCCGCGATCAACAAGGGGGCTGATATCGGTCCTCCTTCTGCTTTTGCCCATTATTATCTTGGCATGCTCGCGATTGAAAAAGAGGACTTGCTCAGAGCATTGGATTTATTTCGAGAATCTTTAGCGCTCGATCCTTATTTTGAACCCGCACACATGGCGATTGCGAATATTTACGAACGGCAAAATGATCATCGCGCCGCAATCAACGTTTACCGACATGTGGTGAATCGCATTAATCCTCGAAATCTGCAGGCTGTTAATCGTCTGGTTCAACTCTTGGTTCAAAAGGGGGCTTTAGATGATGCGCTGAAGTTACTCGCCCAGCTTTATGATAATGATCCATCGAACCAGGATCTGTCTCTTTTGTTGTCACGTGTGTTTGTTGAAAAAAAGGATATTCCCGGTGCAATTGAGGTCTTGCTCCCCCTTGTTTCATTAAATCCAGGGAATATTCGATTTCGTGTTTATTTGGCAACACTCTACGAAAAGAACGATGAAATTGAAAAAGCTCTTTCGAGCTACTTAACCGTTTTAGAACAAAGTCCCAGCGAGTATGATGTTCGTATACGCCTCGGTTCGCTTTACTTCTATAAGTTAAACCAGCCGGAAGAAGCACTGGTGCAGGGTGAACTGGCAAAGAAAATCGATCCACAGAGGCCGGAGCCTTATCTTTTTATCGGCTTGATCCATCACTATACGGGGCGTTACCGCGAGGCAGAAAATTCACTTTTAATGGGGATTGAAAGAAACCCTAAGGTCCCGGATCTCCATTTTCATCTTGGCGCAACCTACGATAAACTGGATCAATTTGACGACATGGTCCGGGCGATGGAGCAGGCGATTAAGCTTTCCCCTGGGTATGCAAATGCACTGAATTACTTAGGCTACACGTTTGCAGATAAAGGGGTTCGACTCAATGAAGCCATTGACTTAATCAAACGGGCGTTGGCTGTAAAGCCAGATGATGGTTATTATATTGATAGTCTTGCATGGGCCTACTATCGAAAAGGAAATCTTCAAAATGCCGTCAAACTGCTTAAAAAGGCCGTTTCGCTTGTTCCAGAGGATCCTGTGATCCATGAACATCTCGGAGAGATTTATCTAAAAAAAGATGATGTCGCGCTTGCGAAGAAGTCTTGGGAGCGCTCTCTTTCGCTTGATCCGAACAACGATCAGCTCATTGCCCGTTTTATCGAGGCCGGATTTGGTCTTCCTCCAAAAGAAGGTATGATCCCCAAAGCGGTCCCTTCCCAGGATGCCCACTAAACATCGACTTAGAGCGGATTTTCTCAAAGAATACTGTTTGCCTCAGATGAAAAAATCCCAAGGTTTCACCTTGATAGAGCTTGTTGTTGTCCTTACTGTTGTCGGGATTTTGGCTGTTCTGGCTGTTCCAAAATATGTTCATTACCTTGCGAAATCTCAGCAGTCTGAGGCAAAGGCGAATTTAGGGGCCATTTATGTTGGGATGTTGGCCTATACTGCGCCGAAGGAGAGTGCTGATGATGGATTTTCAGGGGCGACGCTAGAAAATATCGGATTTGCCTCAGATGGGATGACGAGGTACCGTTATAGTCTCGTCTCAGTCACAACCAATGCGTTTCTTGCGAAGGCAAGCGGAGTATCTGGAAAAGTGGATGGAGATGTTTGGGTAATTGATCAAAATCGGGAAATGAATGATGTTGATGATGAAAGCTTTAACCGCTAAAGTGACATTTTTTGTTTTTGACAAAAAATGTCACTATTGTTCAATAATGGGCTTCTTCTTTCAATAAGTTATATCTCTAACTTATTGAAAGTTATGTTATTTTTTGTTGGTATTGATATGAAGTGATTTTGGCACCGATTCTGCAAAATACTAATCATGTGATTGAGCGACGAACAGTTGATGAGAAAATGAATGGAGGTAGTGATGCTTAATAAAATAAAAGGAAATAAAGGTTTTACATTGATAGAGTTGATGATCGTGGTCGCCATTGTTGGTATTTTGGCAGCTATCGCAATTCCTAACTTTTTAAACTACCAGGCGAAATCCCAGCAGGCTGAAGCGAAAGCGAACTTAGGCGCGATGTTTACGAATATGGTTGCCTATGGGGCAGAGCAAAACAATGGATTTACTGGTGCTGGGAAAGGACAGATTGGTTTTGCAACTTCTGGTACGCCACGATATACTTACACCATCACAGGTCAGCTTGTTGAGACATTTTTAGCGACAGCAGATGGGACTTTAGGGCGTGTTGTGGGCGATCAATGGACGATAGATCAAACGAAAACATTGACGGATGTTGTTGATACAGATTTTAATAGCTAATAATCTGACTTTAGGGGGATGGGTCAATCAAAAAAGCCCATCTCCCTAACTCCCCCTTTATGATGCCGGTATCTTCTATCGGAGGAGTCCCATATTTTCCCATCCCTTCTTTTTTTTACTTCATTTTCACTCTATCTTTTTACAGCGACTCCCACAATTTATTGGCGTGACGGCGCTGAATTTCAAACCATTGGATTTACACTGGGCATCGCTCATCCCTCCGGATTTCCCTTATATGCACTTGTTGCAAAATTATTCACTTTTTTGCCTGTTGGCAATGCCGCCTTTAAGATCACGCTTGTTTCTGCCTTTTTTGGGGCCCTTGTCTCGCTGCTTATTTTTTTCATTGTTAAGAGAATATTATTTGATTTATCGAGAGCGAATAATTTTTATTCCTCTGATCACTTGATCAAAATAATATCCTTACTCGCTGCGATGGTTTTTTCCGTATCAAATGCGCTTTGGGAGAATTCAAATGTGCCTGAGGTCTATAGCTTTGTTAATTCATTCACGGCATTATTTATTCTTATTTTGATCGCCGTCGTACAAAAAAATACGGATGATAATTTTGGAACAAATTTTAAAATTGTTTGGGTCTTATCCTTTCTTTTCGGTTTGAGTCTCGGGGCGCATTCGATTGAAATTTTATATCTCCCCTTCTTATTCATCCTGATTTATTGGTATTACTTGAGGCCGAACCGTCTTCCTGTGATTAAAAATATCTCAATCTTGTTTTTTTTCTTTTTGTTGGGTTTTTCCATTTATCTCTACTTGCCTATCCGAGCCAGTCAGCAACCCTATTTCAATTGGGGAGATCCACAAACGCTCAGCCAATTTCTGATTCATGTGACCGATCGTAAGGATGCCAGTGTGCATCTTTCTGTCCCAAGCCCCACAAATGTGCTTCTTCCCCAGATCATAAATTATTTAAAGTTTTTTCCCGATAATTTTTCATATCCCGGTACCTTTTTTGGCCTAGTTGGGGGGATTTATCTTCTTCTGAAACAAAGGCGTTTTAGCATTGTTTTGGCTGTTTTTTTTCTCCCTCCTTTTGTATTTTTTATTCGTTTTTGGGGAGATTCTTCAAACTATCTCAGTGGGTTTCTCATCTTTAGCATTTTTCTTGGGGTCGGAATCTGGGTAGGATATATCAGTATATTAAACTTAATCAGGAGGTTTCAATTTAATCCAAAGGTCGCCTCGCTTTTTTTGATCGGAGTTGGGATTAATTTTCTTATCCTTTTAAATGGGCATTTTCAAAAAAATGACAAATCGAACTATTGGATACCAGAAAAACCATTCAAGTCTGTTCTTTTAGATGTCGATAATCATGGAATTATCTTTGCCCGCTCATCTCACTTTAGTTTTAGCTTTTTACAGGAGGTTGCTTATCTTCGTCCGGATGTGACTCATATTAGCTCGATAGAGTTTTTATCCCCAAAACTTTTTTTTAACGTCTCCCCCGAGCGTTATCCGATGCTGACCATCCCAGAAAAAGAGACTGAAAAAATAGGGAGTGCGTTTTTAAGCGCGAACATAGAAAATCATCCGATTTATTGGGAACCTGATCCAGAAAATGATTACCTCGTTTCACCCTACCTTTCTTTAAATGGTCCTTTTTACCGGGTTTTAGCATCCCCTCCTCCAATCACTGAATTATCTTTAAATTCTTATAGAGATAAACTAAAGGATTTTTTTGATCCGAGAATCTTGTCTGAAAACAACGATGAACACCTATTTTATGGGGATGCTTTTTTGAAACTAGGAAAGTACCTTTTAGAGCAAGGTCAATATGAGTTGGCACTACAACATTTAGAAATATCTGATATGCTTCAACCTGATAATATATACAGTTTAAACCTTTTAGGGGTTGCTCATGCGCAATTGAAGCAGATGGATAAGGCTGAACAATATCTTGTGAGGACGCTGGAGATTTCTCCTGAGCATTTAGAAGCTCAACGGAATTTAGGAGTACTTTATATTACTGATTCAAAATATGAAAAAGCGGAAACCGCGTTATTGAAAGCAGAAAGACTTCAAAATAAAGATGCGGCGACGAGTTTCCAGTTGGGTCTTCTTTATCGTCATATGGGTGATGATCAAAAGGCTAAGGCTTATTTTGAAAAAACCTTAAAAGAAGATCCAGAAAATCAAGAGGCGACTCAAGCCTTAGATCTGTTTCTACAGCCACCAGTGGGGGGGTGATGCTTCAAGGGAAAGGCATCGGGGTTGTTGTCCCGGCGTATAACGAAGAGGGTTTGATCGGGAAAGTCTTGGAATCAATGCCCTCCTTTGTTGATCGTATCTTTGTTGTTGATGATTGTAGTCCAGATCAGACGACTGAGGTTGTCAAACGTTTTATGAAGAAACAGCCTGATCGAGTTCTTCTCACGCAACATGAAAAAAATGAAGGGGTCGGAGGTGCGATTGTCAGCGGATATAAACTGGCGCGTGATGAAAAAATGGATGCTGTTGCTGTGATGGCAGGCGATGCACAGATGGATCCCGTTGACCTGGAACGTGTTGTTTTACCAATCATTGAAGGAGAGGCGGACTATGTGAAGGGGAACCGGCTTTTTCGAGGGGAATCGTGGGAGATGATCCCGCACTATCGCTATTTAGGAAATTCAGTCCTTTCTCTTTTGACAAAAATTGCTTCCGGTTATTGGCATATTGCGGATTCTCAATCTGGATATACAGCCATTTCAAATGTGGCTTTACGGGCCTTAAACCTGGACGAAATTTATGCCCGTTATGGGATGCCGAATGACCTGCTCATTAAACTCAATATTAATAATTTCAGGGTCAAGGACGTCTCTATCCGACCGATTTACAATATCGGGGAAAAGTCTGGAATTCGTCTATGGAGTGTTATCCCGAAAATCAGTTGGTTGTTGTTAAAAGGTTTTGTCGGAAGGATGGTGAATAAATATATTATTCGAGATTTCCATCCACTCGTTTTCTTTTATTTTCTGGGGATTGTTTTAACTCCCTCAGGTACATTGCTCGGTTTTTATTTGTTAGGTATCCGTTTGATGGGTTATGGCGTTACTGCAACCAGTGCTTTATTTGCCGCATTTTTGCTTATCTCAGGATTACAATCTCTCTTTTTTGCCATGTGGTTTGACATGGAATATAATAAACATCTTAGGTGAAGAGGATCAATGAAGGTTTGTGTGATCACCACTTCATTTCCGCGCTTTTCAGGTGATTATGCCGGTATTTTTATATCGAGACTTTGCCGTGCCTTGGTTTCATTAAATATAAAAATTGATGTTGTCGCACCTTCAGATGGAAATGAATTTCCGATGGAAAGCATAGATGGTTTTGATGTTTTTCGTTTTCAGTATTTTTTCCCAAGAAGTTTACAAATACTTGCTTATGGGCCGGGAGGGATCCCTGCTAATCTAAAGCGAAATCCTTCGCTTTTTATCGTTCTCCCTTTTTTTATTCTTTTCTTTTTCTTTAAAACCTTAGGGGTTTCAAAGAAAGCGGATCTGATTCACGCCCATTGGCTCTATACAGGGGTTGTTGCCGTTTTGATAAAGAAGATCCGAAATGTTCCTTTTATTTTGACCTTGCGTGGGAGTGATGTCCTTCGTGCTGAAAAAGGAGGAGTTGCTTTTTTTGTTTCAAGGTGGGTGATTCATCATGCTGCTTTTATTACAACAGTTAATAGAGATTTGAAAAATTGGGTTGTACGGCAAGGCTATTCTCATGAACGGGTTCATTGTATTCGAAATGGTGTTGACTTAAACGAGATAAATAAAAATGAGACCAATGTATCTCATTGTCGGTTTATTTTTGTGGGGAGTTTGGTGCCCGGAAAAGGGGTTCGATATTTAATCCAAGCGCTTTCTCTTGTTTATCAGGTGGAAAAAAAAATCCGCTTGACGGTTGTGGGAGACGGAGAAGAAATCAGTACTTTAAAATTGGAAGTGGAAAAAAGTGGATTGGATCCAGTTGTTGATTTTTTAGGTGTGCAGAAGAGCGAATATGTTTCTCATCTGATGAAACAAGCGGACTGTCTTGTACTCCCCAGCCTGTCTGAAGGTACGCCCAATGTTGTTTTAGAAGCAATGGGATGTGGTCTTCCCATTGTTGCGACAGATCTTCCCGGTATTCGTGAAGTGGTGGAGGAGAAGGTGAGTGGATTTCTCGTTGAGCCAAAAAATGTGGATGCCCTTGCCAAGAAGATGCTCCATCTTGTTCAAAATATTGAAGACCGTTTGGCGATGGGACGAAGCGCTTATCAGTCAATTCTCAAAATGCGATTGGGCTGGGATCAATCGGCAAAGCAATACCTGGAGGTGTATAAAAAGGCATGTGCGGTATCGCAGGACGCTTCAATTTAAATGGACATCCGGTCGATTTTTCTCATTTAAACCCGATGATAAGCCACTTGAAACACCGCGGGCCGGATGGTTCGGGACATTATGTCAAGGGTGCGATTGGTTTAGCCCAGACCCGTTTGGCTGTGATTGATGTCCCGGGTGGTGCACAGCCCATGTTTAATGAAGATAAAAGTATCGTTGTCGTTTTCAATGGCGAAATTTACAACTTTCAATCCATCCGGAGCAAGCTGGAAAAGCATCATCACTTTTCAACAAAGAGCGATACCGAAGTCATCCTTCACCTCTATGAAGATGAAGGGATTGATTGTTTTAAACAATTTCGTGGTATGTTTGCGATTGCTCTTTGGGATCAACGGAAAAAGAAGCTCATTCTTGCGAGAGACAGGCTTGGGCAAAAGCCGCTTTTTTATTATCTTTCGAGCGATTGCCTTATTTTTTCCTCCGAAATTCGCGCTTTGTTGGCCACTGGTCTTCAATCCAAATTAAACCTTAATGCACTCAATCTTTATTTTAAAAATCAGTTTATTTCCGGGCCTGAAACGATTTATCAGTCGATTCAATCTTTTCCTCCAGCACATGTCATGACCATCGATCAGAAGGGATCAAGAATGAAAGCCTATTGGTCTCCCTCCGTCTCCATCGATAAAGGGATGCGAGAGCGAGACTATGCAGAAGCGCTTCGAACAACTCTTTCAGAGGCGGTTAAACTAAGACTCAAGAGTGATGTGCCACTCGGGGCTTTTTTAAGCGGGGGATTTGATTCATCCCTGATCGTTGGATTAATGAAGGAAGCGGGTGTGAGCCAAGTGAATTCATTTTCCATTGGCTTTAAAGAAAAAACATTTGATGAAACGCATTTTGCAAAAGAGGCCTCAGATTTCTTTCAATGCGAACACCAAAGTGGGCAGCTCAAGGAAAACATTGCAGAGAGACTCCCCCATATTGTGAAACATTTTGATCAGCCTTTCGGGGATTCTTCTTCCATTGCCCTTTTTCAGTTGTCTGAAATGACAAGAAAGTCTGTGACTGTTGCACTTTCTGGTGATGGCTGCGATGAGCTTTTTGCGGGTTACCGGCGTTATGTCGGAAGAAGGTTGCTCAAATATTACTGGGGAATTCCAAAGGCAGTTCGTCTCAATATGATTGAGCGAATGATTGGCTTCTTCCCAGAGGGAACGTCGTATTATCGAAGCAGCTTCATCAAACAATTTAAATTGTTTGCCGAATTGTCAAACCGTTTAGAGGCGAACCCGCTTGATTTGTTGCCCTCGACATTTACACAGAGAGAATTAGACCGACTTTATTCCCCCCATGTTGTGGAAGAATTGGCCAAATCCAAGAAAGAAGCGGGAAAGTTTTGGCCGGATTCTTTTTCCAATTTGGATGAGGTTTCACAAATGATGTGGTTTGATCTTCATTCTTATTTGCCTGATGACATATTAGTGAAAGTGGATCGAATGAGTATGGCGCATGGTTTAGAAGTGCGCACGCCATTTTTGGATCAAGAGGTCGTTGACTTGGCTTTGAAAATGCCGATTGATTTTAAACTAAAATCACTTCAAACAAAATATATCTTAAAGAAGACGTTTTCAAGTGTGGTTCCTGAACGTATTCTCAATAGAAAAAAACATGGTTTTATGCTTCCTTTGGGTCTTTGGTTCAAAAAAGAATTAAAGCCTTTTATTGAAGACTTCTTGCTCAAAGCAGATCAAGGAAGACTTTTCAATATGGATTATATCGCTGAAATACTTCGAGAACACCAAGAAGGGTATCGTGATCATAGTCAAAAGATTTGGCTGTTACTGGTCTATCGCCTTTGGGAAGAATCTGTCTGATGTGTCCAATTCTTTGTATTTATCTGAAAATCAGATGAGGCTCACTTTTGCGATTGGCTCCCTGGAAGGAGGCGGAGCTGAGCGAAACCTCGTTTTGTTAGCAGAATCTTTTGCGAAAAAGGGGCATCTTGTTACAGTATTAACCTTATTTGGGGAAGAGAGAGATTTTTATACCTTGTCTCCGCTAGTCAAGCGGGTGTCTCTGGGTCTTTTAAGGTCTTCTCAAGTTGCTTTTTTCTTCTTGAAGTTACGAAAGGCGCTCATCGCAACAAAACCTGATGTGGTGATTTCTTTTATGTGTCGAATGAATATCATGACCGTGCTCTCAATCCTCGGTTCAAAGATCGCTGTCATTGTGTGTGAACGAATCGACCCGAGGGCGCACCGAATCGCTTCTATTTGGAAATGGCTCAGATGGTGGATTTACCCAAAGGCAGATCGGATTGTTGTGCAAAGTAGGGCCGCATTGGATTATTTTTTACCTCGATTCCAATCAAAAACCGATGTTATTCCAAATCCTGTAATCCCGTTGAAAGCGATTGGCCCTCCGAATCACAGTCTTCCCAAGCCGGCCCTGATTGCAATGGGACGTTTGCATGAGCAAAAAGGCTTCGATCTTCTCTTAAAGGCTTTTGAGCGTATCAAAAGAAAACACCCAACATGGGGACTGTCAATTTTGGGCGATGGCCCATTAAAAGGGAGTATCCAATCTCTCATCAAGCATTTGGAATTATCAAAACAAGTGCGGCTGCTTGGACTTGTGAAAAACCCCTATGATTATTTAAGGCAGGCAGACCTTTTTGTCCTATCTTCCCGATACGAAGGCTTCCCCAATGCTTTATGCGAGGCCATGGCCTGCGGTTTACCGGTGATCTCAACGGACTGTCCCAGCGGGCCCAGTGACATTATTCGAGATGGGATTGATGGTGTACTGGTGCCTCAGAATGATGTGAAAGCGTTGGCATTAGCAATGGATCATTTAATGGCAGATGAAGATAAGCGGAAGCGTTTGGCCTCATGTGCTCCGGAAGTTGTCCAGCGATTTGGGGTAGAAAAGATTGTGAACAGATGGGAGTCTCTTCTTGTGGATGTATCCAAGACGAAGCAAGCCTGAGGACATCGTTCATGAGAATCACTTTTGTTATCGGTTCTTTAGAAGCCGGGGGAGCACAGCGTACAGTGGTTTTGTTATGCGAAGGTTTGCTGAGTCAAGGTCACCATGTTTCTGTCGTGACTTTTAATGGATCGGAAAAAGATTTTTTTGAATTACCAAAAGGAATCGAAAGGACTGCACTTTGTATTTCAAGTTGCTTACAGACACTCATAAAATTTACAAGATTACGAAGAGGGATCCTTGCTACAAAACCCGATGTGATCGTTTCGTTCATTGAAACAATGAATATCATGGTCTTGTTCGCCATGTGGGGGACAAAAGTGCCTGTTGTTGTCTCAGAACGGAGTAATCCGAAATCTTACAAGATATCTGTAATTTGGAAGTGGCTTCGATGGTGGATTTATCAAAAAACCGATCGGATTATTGTTCAGACAAAAGCGGTCTCAAATTACTTCCTCCCAAAGTTTCAGGGGAAGCTTTCTGTCATTCCCAATCCCGTGATTCCACCCAGAACAAGTGAAGGCTTTACCGAATTTCCTCCAAAACCTTTCCTCATTGCCGTAGGTCGTTTATATTATTACAAAGGCTATGATCTACTGTTAAAGGCATTCGCGCGTTTAAAGACGTCCTATCCGGATTGGAGCTTGATCATATTGGGAGAAGGCCCTGCACGTGTAGAAATTGAAGCCTTAGGGCTTGAGTTGGAACTTGGGGATTCCATTTCGTTAATGGGGACAGTGGGCAATCCATATGACTTCCTGGTTCATGCAGATCTCTTTGTGATGTCTTCCCGCTTTGAGGGTTTTCCCAATGCCTTATGTGAGGCGATGGCCTGTGGTCTTCCGGTGATATCAACAGATTGCCCGAGCGGCCCACAAGAAATTATTCGAAATGGGGAAGATGGCATCCTTGTGGAAAATGAGAATGCCAATGCCTTGTTTGAAGCCATGGATCAGTTGATGTCTGATAAAAAAGAGCAGAAACGTCTTGGATCGAATGCTTCTCAGATCGTGGAACGTTTTAGTCTGAAAAAGATTGTGGGCTTGTGGGAAGAAATGATTGTTCAGGTTATTTCGGAGAAACAAAAAACCTTGGCGAAGAAAGGTGGCACAAGCAATCATGCTTGAAAATAAAAAGATTTTTATCACGGGCGGTGCGGGTTTTATCGCGAATACATTGATTGGAAGACTCGTTGAAAAGAATACAATTCTTGTGTATGACAATTTTCACCGTGACACACTTTCTATAAGCCCTTATGCGAATCACAAAAATATCGTGGTGATTAAAGGCGATGTGATGGATTTTGATCATCTTTTTGAAGAGATGGCGGGGGCAGACATCGTTATTCATGCTGCGGCCATTGCCGGAATCGATACCGTGATCAAAAGCCCGACGACAACCATGCGTGTGAATATGATCGGAACGGCGAATGCGCTGGAGGCGGCGCATCGGCATCAAGTGAGGGATCGTGTTGTCGATTTTTCGACCTCTGAGGTCTTTGGGAGCATGGCTTTTAAAGCCAGTGAAGATGCCGATACCGTGGCGGGAAGTGCGGGTGAAGCACGATGGACCTATGGGGTGAGCAAGCTTGCGGGGGAACATCTTGCGATAGCTTATTACCGCGAGTTTGGACTGCCCGTGGTTTCTATCCGTCCCTTCAATGTTTATGGGCCAGGCCAGACCGGAGAAGGAGCCATTCAAGTTTTTATCCAAAAGGCGATGAATAATGAGGATCTTCATATTTATGGTGACGGCAGTCAAATTCGGGCATGGTGTTATGTGGATGATTTTGTGGATTGTCTGATGGAGTGCATCCAACATCCGAAGGCGGTGGGGGAGTCCTTTAATATCGGAAATTCTAGAGCCGTGGTCACGACCTACGGCTTGGCCCAAACCATATGCCGCGTGCTGGGCTCATCCTCAAAAATTGTCTTTAAACCGGCCCTTTCTGCAGAGATTGAATTGCGGATTCCATCGGTGGACAAGGCCTACCAAATGCTTGGTTTTAGAGCAAAGGTGAATTTGGATGAAGGTATCCTGAAGACCGCTGCCTGGTTTGAAAAGAAATCTTGAGGATGTGCAACCTAGACTTGTATTGAAAGATGTACGAGATGCCTAGAGAAATGATTCGTTTAGCTAAGCCTGATATTTCAGAAAACCTTGAAATTAAAATTGCAGCCTTAATCCGTTCTGGAAATTTGGTGCAGGGAAAAACAGTTAAAGCCTTAGAAGGGGCCTTGGCGGATTTCTTGAATGCAAAAAATGCCATTGTTGTTTCTTCCGGTACGGCTGCACTGCATTTGTCCCTGATGGCTTTGGATATTGGACCGGGGGATGAAGTCATTGTTCCTGCATTTACCTTTCCTTCAACGGCCAATGTGGTTGAGATTGTCGGGGCGGAGTCTGTTTTGGTTGACATCACCTTGGATGATTTCTGTATTGATTCCTCTAAAATTGAATCTGTAATTACGAACAAGACAAGAGCAATTCTTCCCGTCCACGAATTTGGACAGACAGCAGACCTCAATGCGATTCTTGATATTTCGCTTAAGTATGGCTTGCATGTCATAGAGGATGCGGCCTGTGCCTTCGGTGTGGCGTATCAAGACCGAAAACTGGGATCGTTCGGGCCATTGGGTTGTTTTAGTTTTCACCCCAGAAAATCCATGACCACTGCGGAAGGGGGATTGATTATCACAGAAGAGGATGCCTTGGCTGAAGAATTGAGATCACTCAGAAACAATGGTCTGTTCCCAAAAAAGGAGGGTGGTTTTGATGTGCATCATGTCGGTTTGAATTACCGGATGACGGAGATCCAGGCTCTACTGGGCCTTTCTCAGCTAGAGTCCTTTGATCCCTATTTTAAAGTAAGGGAGGAGATGGCCTCCTTGTATGAGGAGAAGTTAAAAGAGATTTCTCAAGTGAGATCTCCAAAACGAATAGAAGGCCGGGAGACTTCTTTTCAGACCTATCACATTTTGTTGGATGATGCTGTGAATCGTGATGCACTGATTTTGGCTTTAAAAGAAGATGGGATTGAAACGAATATCGGGGCTTATGCACTGAATGAGTTGAGCTATTATAAAACGCGATCTGATTGTGTCGAGGGAGATTTTCCAAATGCCACAAAAGCTTACCGACAGGGCCTGGCTTTGCCGATGGGAGGGCATTTGAATCGCGAGGCTATTTCTTATATCGCTGAAAAAATATCAGAAAGGTTGACTTTAAAAGGTGGAAACGGAGAATCAAAAAGTATTTAAATCGCACGGAAGCGGCCGATTTAAGCGAGAAGATTTCAAGACGCTCGGAGAAAATGTGATTTTTGAAGAAGGGGTGCTTGTATTTCATCCTGAGACGATAGAAATCGGAAGCAATGTTTACATCGGGCACAACACGATTTTAAAAGGCTATCATCATAATAAAATGCAAATTGGAGACAATACCTGGATTGGTCAGTGTTGTTTTTTTCACAGTGCGGGAGGACTCAAAATTGGCCGTTCAGTGGGCATTGGGCCGATGACGAAAATTCTGACTTCAACACATGAGGCTGGAAATGTGGCCATCCCCATTTTGGAGCATCCTCTAGTGTTTGACCGCGTTGTATTGGAGGAAGGATCGGATATCGGCATTGCCAGCATTATTCTTCCCGGTGTTTGTGTCGGTAAAGGGGCAGTCATTGGCGCTGGATCGGTTGTCACAAAGAATGTTTCTCCTTATTGTGTCGTTGCGGGTAGCCCTGCGAAATTTTTAAGAAAAAGAGGGGATAGCTTTTGAGTGAAGGAAAAATCCTTATCCTTGATTATGGGATGGGGAACCTTGGATCGATTCGAAATATGCTTAAGCATATCGGTGTCGATACGCTCATCTCTGCTGAAGTTTCGGATATCGAAGCCGCATCTAAAATCATCCTGGCCGGCGTCGGGGCTTTTGACGCTGCGATGGAGCGCATTCATGCGATGAATATTCTAAAGGGTTTAAATCGACGGGTTGTCGAAGATCGCGTTCCCGTCCTTGGCATATGTTTGGGTATGCAGCTTATGACTGAGCGAAGCGATGAAGGAAAAGCGCCCGGTTTGGGGTGGATTCATGGAGAAGCGGTGCGTTTTCGATTTAATGGTTCATCTCCGAAAATGAAAGTCCCACACATGCGCTGGAATAGTGTGGCGTTAAAAAAAGAAAGCAAGCTCTTCAATGACATGCCACAAATGCCACGGTTCTATTTTGTTCATTCTTATCATGTTATTTGTGAGAATGAAAGCGATGTTTTAACGACAACCCCCTATGGTGATGACTTTGTCTCTTCCATAGAAAAGGAGAATATTTTTGGGACACAGTTCCATCCTGAAAAAAGCCATAAATTCGGCATGAAACTCCTGAGGAATTTTTCTAACCTTGTTTGATCTCATCCCCGAAAGAGTTATCCCCTGTTTACTTGTGCAGAAGGGTCGCTTGGTTAAAACGGTCAAGTTTAAAAACCCGTCCTATGTGGGCGACCCTGTGAATGCGATCAAAATTTATAATGATAAAGAAGTCGATGAATTGATCCTATTGGATATTAATGTGACGACTGAGGGAAGATCGCCTTCTTTTCAATTGATTGAATCGGTGGCGAGTGAATGTTTTATGCCGCTTTGTTATGGTGGAGGCGTTCGTTCAATTGATGAGATTAGAAAGATTTTTGCTCTGGGTGTGGAAAAAGTTTCCATCAAGCGTTCAGCCCTTGAAGATACAGGATTGATTAAAGCGGCATCGGTAGAATTTGGCTCTCAGAGCATTGTTGTTTCAATTGATGTGAAGAAAACATTTTTGGGAAAGTATGTGGTTCATGCTGATGGAGGACGAAAGCCAAAATACTCGAATCCAGTCTTGTTTGCACAGGAAATGGAAAAGGTGGGTGCTGGGGAAATTTTATTGAATTCAGTCGACCGGGATGGGACTTGGGAAGGCTACGATATTCCCTTAATTCAATCCGTCAGCGCGGCGGTGGATATTCCTGTCATTGCCTGTGGTGGTGCGGGTTGTTTAGTGGATTTTCGTGACGCCGTCCGTGAAGGGGGGGCATCAGCGGTGGCGACGGGAAGCATGGTGGTGTATCAAAAAAAGAATCTGGGGGTGTTGATTAATTTCCCATCCAGGGATGAATTGAACAAAGTGATGTGCGAATAATTCGCTCTCCTATTTGTGAAGAGACAAGAGGTCTTCGTAAAATATGATCTGTTCTCGATGTATCTATGATGATCACATTCCTTACATTTTCTTTGATGCGGAAGGTGTGTGCAATTACTGTCGACAATGTGATCAATTAGACGAGACCTATCCCACAGGAGATGCGGGGACTAAACATCTAGAAGCCCTTGCAAGAAAAATAAAATATGCGGGTAGAAACAAGCCCTATGATGTTGTTGTCGGGGTGAGTGGGGGAGCGGATTCTTCCTACTTGCTTTATCTCGCCAAATCGCTGGGTTTGCGTCCGCTCGCCGCGCACTTTGACAACACTTGGAATTCTAAAATTGCAGTCGAAAATATTCAGAACGTCCTGCAAGGACTCGATGTCGATTTGTTTACCCACGTCGTCGATAATCGTGAGTACTGTGATATTTTTAAATCATTTTTAAAAGCGTCTGTGCCGGATATTGATTCGCCCTCTGATATCGGCCTTGCGACGACGCATTACCTCGCGGCTGAAAAATTTGGGATAAAATATATATTCGAAGGGCACTCTTTTAGGACAGAGGGTATTTCTCCACATGGCTGGTTTTATATGGATGCCAAATATATCCAAACGGTTCAGGAGACCTTCGGTTCGAAAAAACTCGAGACTTTCCCGAATTTATGGATGGCCCGTTGGCTAAAGTGGACGGCCATCAATGGCATTAAAAAGATACGTCCGCTTTATTTTTTGGATTACGACAAGGAAGAAACAAAGGTTTTTTTGAGCAAGGCATATGGATGGAAGTGGTATGGGGGACACCACATGGAAAACAGAACGGCCTACTTTACAAACAATTATTATTTGCCAACAAAATTCGGGATTGATCTTCGTTATTCTGAGTTTTCAGCGCTTGTCCGAAGTGGACAAATGACACGAGACGAGGCGCTCAGTAGGATCAAAGAACCAAAACCCTTCGAGGCTGATATTATAGAGGAAGTCAAAAAACGACTGAATCTCAAGGAAGGTGAATTTGAGGCACTGATGGATGCACCTGGAAAAACATACCGGGATTATCTCACCTATAAAGAAACGTTTGAAAAGATGAGGTGGTTTTTTTTGATGATGGCTAAACTGGATCTTGTGCCTGCAAGTTTTTATATGAAATACACAAAAAAATATGTTGATCCATAAGCAATTATTTTTACCGCAAGATTCCGCTTTGGGTCTTGAGGGTGTTGCGTTGAAATGAGAGGGTTTTGCGTTGATGAAAGTTGCCTGCATCGGCAATATGAACAATACTTTTTTTTCCCTTGTCCGTTACCTGAGAGACAGAGGAATCGATGCTGATCTCCTTCTTTTAGACGATGATGCCGATCATTTTCATCCATCTGCAGATGCGTTTGATACCAGTTTCCAAAACTATACCAAACAACTTTCCTGGGGTCGCCCTGTCGGGTTTTCCTCAACTTCCAAAAAACAAATTTACAAAGATTTAAATGGCTACGATTTTCTGATCGCATGTGGTTCTGTGCCCGCTTTTGTGAATAAGGTTGGCCTATCCATCGATTTATTGATTCCCTATGGCGGGGATATCTTTTTCTATCCTTTTTTTGATTTTAAAAATCCAATTTACCAATTGCGGTGTCTTTTTTTTACGAAGCAGCAAAGGCTTGGCATTCAAAAATCAGCAGCCTTGAGTTGGGATTTGAGTAATGATGCTTCAGAAGAGATTATTGATCGTCTGAAATACCCCGGGAAACGTTTTACATTTGGAATTCCAACGGTTTATACCCCCCTCTATAATCCAGATACGATTGAAAAATATTACAGTCAGAGTGAGCAATACCCTGCATTTAAGCAGATTCGTGAAGACCATGATTTGATGGTGTTTCACCATTCTAGACAGGTGTGGGAAAAAAGCCCGGATCGTTTCTCATGGAAAGGAAATGATCAACTATTTCAAGGTTTTGCTAATTTTTTGAAAACATGTAGAGACCTCAATCCCTGTATTGTGACCTTTGAATATGGGCCAGATGTTGCGTCTTCCAAAAGATTAATTCAAGACTTAGGCATTGAAAAAAATGTGTATTGGTTCCCGAAAATGTCGCGAAAAGAAATTATGGTGGGCTTAAGCCTTTCAGATATTGGGACGGGAGAATTTCATATGAGTTGGCTGTCTTGTGGGACGATTTACGAAACCTTGGCAATGGCCAAACCCTTGATGCATTTTCGGGAAGATCATCTTTATGAGGGGCACTTCCCGGAATTATACCCCATGATGCATGCTCGGACGGCTGAGGATATTTCAAAGGGATTGCACGACTATGTGGCTCGTCCTAAATATTACCGAGAGATGGGGGGAAAAGGCAGGATATGGCTCCAAAGTATTGCGATTGATCCAGCGATTAAGTCCTATGTTCAAATGATGATGGGCCGACAATAAACGATGAGTACTGAGACGACAAAGCATCAAGATGCGAGTGATTATCGTGCTGTACGGAAAGCATCCATCGGACAGCGCCTTTTATTTTTAACAAAGGATTCTTTTTTGTACGGTGGCGTGTGGGCCTTGAGCCGAGTACTTGCTTTGTTTACAGTGCCGATTCTCACCCGTTTGTTTTCCACGGAGGCCTATGGTGCGATGGACGCCATTGCTGTTGTGGGGAGCCTTTTTGTCGCTATTATGACGATGGGACAGGATTCGGCACTTGCACGTTTTTATTACGAAACTGAGAAAATCGAAGAAAAAAAAGAAATTATTTCGCAATCCCTTTTAATGGAATTGGTGATTTGCGTCTTTGTCACCTCATTGCTCTTTCTGTCTTCTGAAGTCATTGTCACACAAGTTGTGAAGGCACCCGAATATTCGATGGAATTCCGACTTTTGGTGGCGAGTTATCCTTTTGTAATTCTGTTTCAATTTTTTCAAAACCTTTGCAAGTGGACATTTGCGAGAAGAAAATTCATTTTTTTAACTGTTGGTTCTGGAATGAGTGTGTTGTTTCTGACGCTTATTTTAGTCCCTGGTGTTGGTCTGGGCGTGAGCGGTGTTTTTTTAGCTCAGTTATTAGGTATGGCTCTTTTTGGTTTATGGGGAATGTTCATTTGCAGAGATCTGTTGGTTCTCCCAAGACACTTTCGTTATGGATGGGAAATGCTGCATTTTGGTTGGCCCAGTATGATGGTGGCGGTAATCAGTGCGATGATCCCTGCATTCGACCGTGTTTTGATTACGCATTTTCTTGGGCTCGAGGCGATGGGGCTTTATGCCTTGGGTTTCAAGCTTGCTTTCCTGATGTCATTGCCGATTACGGCGTTTCAAACCGCATGGGGGCCTTTTATGTTGGCTTTGTATAAAGAGGACAATGCTCCGGAAACTTACAATAAAGTGCTTGTTTATTATACCTGTGTTATCTCATTACTTGGGTTTTGCTTTGTCGCACTTGCTGAACCGGTGACGATCCTTATTGCTTCAGGGCGTTATCGTGATAGCAGTGTGGTTATCTTTCCTCTTGTATTCGCCTTAATGATTGAATCGATAGCATGGATTATGGGGATTGGGATTGATTTATCTAAAAAAACCTATGCCAGTATCTTGAGCTATTTGATTGGTTTAGCGAGTACTGGATTGATGATCTGGTTATTGATACATCCTCTTGGCATTCTGGGTGTTGCAATCGGAGTTTTGTTTGGTCGCTTCCTCATGGGGATTAGTTATGTTGTCTTTGCCTATCATTTTTATCCGCTGAGATTTGTCTGGAAAAAGCCTTTTGCTATCCTTTTGTTGACCATTTTGGTAACGGCGTCATTTCAGTTCTTTTCTGATAGGGCCCCAATTTTCCAAGGTTTTTTTCGACTCACCTTATTTGCCGGGCTGAGTGCAGGGATTTGGCGAGGTGTCATTTCCGAGAGAGACCGGAGCGATATTATTTCAAAATGCCGTTCAGTGTTTCATCCTACTTAAAGAGTTTTACTTTTGATTATAGATTCTATTCTCTAGGTTTTTGTTATATATACGGATTTGAGATGTCTGAAGTCATGAATGTTCCCCTAGATAAACGCTTCCAATTTGGAAAGAATTGGAAGCGTTTATTAGGACGAGTGTCAGAGTCTCATATAAGAGAAGCAGAAAAATCCCTTCAAGAAATGTTGGGGCTTGATGATCTCAAGGGGAAACGGTTTTTAGATGTGGGTTCAGGTAGTGGCCTTTTTTCTTTGGCGGCACGACGCTTGGGTGCTACTGTGCATTCTTTTGATTATGATCCGAATTCAGTCCAATGCACAAAAAAGCTAAAGGCACTTTATTTTTCAGAAGATTCAAAATGGACGATCGAGAGCGGTTCTGTTCTGGATGCTGAATATATTCGCGCCTTAGGCTCATTTGATATTGTTTATTCTTGGGGGGTACTGCACCACACGGGCGATATGTGGAAAGCATTTGAAAATCTGGAATATCTCGTTTCCGATTCTGGCAGATTGTTTATTTCGATTTATAATGATCAACAAGCGATGTCTGTTTTTTGGCGATATGTGAAGGGTTTCTACTGTTCCGGATGGTTCGGAAAGATTCTTTCCATTATGTTTTATTTCCCCTATTCTTTTTTTGTTGGACTTGTTGCGGATACACTGCGCTTAAAAAATCCCACTTTACGCTATACGGAATATAAAAAGTTGAGGGGTATGTCCAAGTGGATCGATTGGATTGATTGGTTGGGAGGTTACCCCTTTGAAGTCGCAAAGCCGGAGGCTGTTTTTGATTTTTTTAAAGAAAGAGGGTTCCAATTGCAAAGGCTTAGAACCTGTGGTGGCGGGCTGGCTTGCAATGAGTTTGTCTTCCTTAAATTATCACGCGACAGAACATAATTGAGGATCTTTTCCTGAGATGTGTGGCATTACCGGATTTTTTAGTCACTCTAAAAATATGGATCAAGCGCAGCTTCTTTCAACAGTGAAGCGCATGACGGAAACGCTTATCTCCCGTGGGCCGGATTCATTCGGAACTTGGACTGATCCCAAAATAGGGCTTGCTTTGGGTCATCGACGCCTTGCCATTATTGACCTCTCACAAGAAGGTCATCAACCCATGCACTCAGCTTGCGGCCGCTATGTCATGAGTTTTAATGGAGAGATTTACAATCATAAAACTCTGCGAGATGAATTGGTGAAATTGGGGCATCATTTCAGGGGGTATTCCGATACGGAAGTACTACTTGCTGTTATTGTTCAATGGGGTTTTGAGGCTGCCCTCAAAAAACTGAATGGCATGTTTGCGATGGCTGTTTTGGATCGGGAAGAAGCAGCGCTTCTTTTGGCGAGAGACCGCTTTGGTGAAAAACCGCTTTATTATGGTTGGTGTGGGTCTCACTTTCTTTTTGGTTCGGAACTCAAAGCCCTATTCCCACATCCTGATTTTCAAAAAAGAATCAATCGAGATGCCTTGACTTTGTATATGAGGCATAACTACATCCCTTCTCCTTATTCGATTTATGAAGGCATTTACAAGTTAGTCCCGGGCTCTTTCTTGAAGATCCCTCTCTCAGGTCAAAACGCGCTTCCCTCCCCCAAGCCATATTGGTCTTTTAAAACGATTGTGAGCCGGGGTTTGGAGAACCCTTCTAAACAATCGGAAGAGGAGGTGATCGAAACATTAAAGATGCGTTTAACTGAAGCTGTGAAATTACGAATGGAAGCTGATGTCCCCATGGGTGCTTTTCTTTCTGGAGGCATTGATTCTTCTCTGATTGTTGCCCTTATGCAGTCGATGAATGATCGTCCAGTCAAAACATTTACTATTGGATTTGATGAGAGAAAATACAATGAGGCTTGCGAGGCAAAAAAAGTCGCGCAACACTTGGGAACAGATCATACGGAACTCTATGTCAGTGCCGAGAATGCTTTAGATATCATCCCCCGTTTGCCACAAATATACGATGAGCCTTTTTCAGATTCCTCTCAAATCCCGACCTATCTGGTTTCAGAATTAGCAAGGCGGCATGTGACGGTAAGCTTGTCGGGGGATGGAGGAGATGAACTTTTTGGGGGATATTCTAGATATTTTATCGCAGAGGACATTTGCCGTAAAATTCGAATGTTTTCTAAAAAAGGGCGATCTTTGGCCGTAAAAGGGCTAAACACAATTTCGAGGCTGCCCTTGCTCTCTAATGTTAAGTTGGAAAGAATGTCAGATATCCTTGCGGTTGAAGGGGAAGAGAGAATGTATTGTGAGATGATTTCTCATCACAATCACCCGTCTGAGTTAGTCTTGGAGAGCCGTGAGCCGGAAACAATTTTTTCTGATGAAAAACAATGGATCAAGGCCCCTCACTTTATCCAAAAAATGATGTATGTCGATACGCTCTCTTATTTGCCAGATGATATACTGGTTAAGATAGATCGTGCGAGCATGGCTCTGGGCTTGGAATCTCGAATTCCTTTTCTTGATCATCATCTTGTGGACTATGCTTGGCAGATTCCTCTTTCTTTCAATGTGGATGGGAACAAAGGGAAAAAGTTGTTGCGAAAAATCTTGGGTCAATATATCCCGGAAGCCTTAGTCGAGCGACCCAAGATGGGTTTTGGTGTGCCCCTGGATGAGTGGCTGCGCGGGCCCTTGCGGGAGTGGTGTGAATCACTTTTAGACGAAAAACGACTCAAAAATGAGGGCTTGTTTGATCCTGCTGTGATTCGGAAGCGATGGAAAGAGCACCTTTCAGGGAAATCTAATCACCATTATTTTTTATGGACGGTCCTGATGTTTCAAGCTTGGGTGGACGAATGGCAAAAATAATTTTTGGGGTGTTTTTTGACCTATGAAAAAATATGCTCTTGTGGTGGCTGTGATTTCTTTATTGGCTTTGGCCCAGGTATCCGTCCAAGCCAATATTGATCGACATCAAAAAAATAAGATTGAAACAATGCTTTATTTGCCTTCCGGCAATTACATCAAGCCACTTGCTTTAGGCTACAACCAGATGCTTGCTGATTTACTCTGGATCAAAACCGTGGCTTATTTTGGAGATCACTTTTTTACCGATAAGGAATATCCCTGGCTTTTTCACATGTTGAGTCTCATTATCGAATTAGATCCCCGTTATGATTTTCCCTATTATTTTGGTGGCATTGTGTTGTCCCTCGAAGTGTCTCAGGTGGAAAATGCGAATAAAATATTGGGTAAAGGAATGGAGGCCTATCCTGAAAAATGGGAGTACCCTTTTTATAGTGGTTTCAATCTGTACTACCATCTTGATGATTCTTTAAAAGCCTTGCCCTTTATTCAAAAGGCAGCGGATTTGCCGGGTTCACCGCCTTTTGTCAAAACACTTGTGGGAACCCTGATCCTTAAATCTGGTAACCGTGAGGGCGCTTTATCTTTTTATCGCGAACTTTATCAAAACACAAGTGATCCGATGATACGCAGTAAGATTGAAGAAAAAGTGAACAAGATAAGATCGGAGCGAAGTTCAGATGTCCAAAGCCATTGAAACAAAAGGGCTGACAAAGGTATTCCGTTCGGGTTTTTTGATGAAGGAAACCCTTGCCCTGAGCGATTTAACGATTTCTGTTGAGAGCGGGACTGTTTTTGGATTTTTAGGCCCGAACGGTGCGGGAAAAACGACCACACTTAAAATATTGACGGGATTAATTCATCCCTCTGCGGGAGAGGGCTTTATTTTTGGAAAACCGGTGGATGATTTGTCGGTCAAAAAGAAGATTGGTTTTTTGCCCGAACGTCCCTACTTTTATGAATACCTGAGTGGACGGGAATTGCTGCATTTTTGTGGGGAACTCTTTGGCATGCCCCGGAAGAAGCGTGAGGAAAAGATTGAAGAACTGATAGATTTGGTGCAAATGAAAGGGAAAGAGGATACGCAACTTAGGCATTATTCAAAGGGAATGCTTCAGCGTATTGGTTTGGCTCAAGCTTTGTTCAATGATCCTGATTTGGTGTTTATGGATGAACCCATGTCTGGTCTTGATCCCATTGGGCGAAAGGAAGTTCGGGATATTATTTTGCATCTAAAAAAATGCGGAAAGACGGTTTTTTTTAGTACACACATTCTTTCCGATGCAGAGGTCATTTGCGACCAGGTTGCCATTCTGATGAATGGAAAACTTCGAAATACAGGAAAACTCGAAACCCTGCTGAGCCCCAAACTAAAGTCGATAGACATTTGCCTCAAATCTGTGTCTAAAGAAAAAATACCTTCTCTTCAAAGTTTATGTGCCAGTCTTTCTGTTGTTGATGATGCTGTTTTAGTTTCCGTAGATGACGAGGGCCGTTTATCCAAAGTGATCGACTGGAGCCGGAAAGAGTCCGCGGCGATTGTTTCCATTTTGCCAAGAAAAGAATCTTTGGAAGATATTTTCATGGAAGAGTACCAGGGAGAGGGTGGATGAGAGCCATTCGCGCAATTGCGGTCAATACTTTCAAAGAAGCCGTGCGAAATAAAATCCTTTACAGTTTGATCTTTTTTGCATTTGTAATGATGGGTGTTTCATTGGTTTTGGATGAAGCGACGGTTGGGCAGCGCAATAAAATCATTAAAGATTTGGGTTTGGGGAGTATTAATATCTTTGGGGTGTTTATTGCTATTGTTGTTGGCATTAACCTGGTTTATAAAGAAATTGAAAAACGGACTATTTACCCCTTACTGGCAAAGCCGGTGCGGCGCTACCAGTTTTTAATTGGGAAGTATTTTGGCATATTGCTGACTTTGGTCGTAGAAACGATCTTGATGGCATCTTTTTTATTCCTCTTAATTTTCGCTTATCAGGGTGTTTTTGATCTTTATCTCCCCTTGGCGATTTTCATGATTTATGTTGAACTATCTGTTGTTGCGGCTCTTGCTATTTTTTTCTCGTCTTTTTCGACCCCATTTTTAAGTGGCATGTTTACCTTTGCAATCTATGTCATTGGTCATCTCACCGCCTATCTTAAAGAATTCGGTGAGAAATCGGGTAGTTTCCTCTTAGAAAAGTTCACCACCTTTTTATATTATCTCCTCCCCAACCTAGAAAATTTTAATTTTAAAGAGGTGGCGGTTTACCAACTGTCTGTAGAAAGTGGTCATGTTTTATTGAGTCTCTTGTATGCCTTACTGTACGTCTCAATTGTGATCATATTGTCTTCGCTGTGTTTTGAGCGGAAAGATTTTAAATAAATATGAATGAGGCGATTAAAAAATACATGGGCATTGCCGTTCTTTGCATTATTTTTTTTCTCTTTCTTGTTATTCTAAAAGTTTTTATTTCATCGCAACAAGAGTTTTCCTTAGCCGAGACGGCATATGCACAAAAGGATATCCGAACGGCAATCACGCACTATGAACGTGCAATCTTCTGGTACCTTCCTGTGGGAGGCTATGTTGAGCCCTCCGCAAAACAGCTTTGGAAAATTGCAGAAGCTTTGGAGTCGACAGATAAAACATTGGCGCTTGAAGCCTACCGTATACTTCGGAGTGCTTTTTATGCCACGCGCAGTTTCTATACACCTGGACAGGAATGGATTTCACGGGCTAACCCAAAGATTGCACTTTTAATGGCTGAGGATACAAACTATTCCGAAGCAGATCGAAAAAAGAGCATTGAACAAAAAACAGAAGAGGCCCTTGCCATATTAGAAAGACCCCTGAAGCCGGATCCATTTTGGTCTATTATTTTGGAGATTGGGTTTTTAGGCTGGGTGTCTGGAGTGCTCATTTTTATTTGGAGAGCCTTCCGTGAGGGGAGTACTCAGATTATCTTAAAGAGAGGCATTCTCTGGGGTACGGTGATCATCGTGTTTTATGCCCTCTGGATTATTGGCATGGCGAAAGCCTGAAGGAATATTATGGCCCTTATCTATAGCGGCGTTGTTTTGATTGGTTTGTGCGGGGTTGTTTTTGGATTTTGGGGACAACATGCCCTAAATCCGCCGTATAATACCCTTGCTGCCATTACGTTGCCATTGAGTCTTATCTTGGGTTTGTGTGCTGTACTGCTTTTGTGTGTTCCCGAATTTTTTAGTGATTTATCGTTTTTCTGATTTTTCCGCATTCCACACGTTTGTGATCAATTCCAATTTTTACGATCCTTTATCTTGAAGCATTGATTAAAACATGACTTCATTGGGATTTTTGTGTTAAAGTTCTATGATTTTTCACGTGAATTCAAGAGGATTTAATGCGTACATTTATTCGAGAGATGGAAGAAAAGGCCGTCACTAATCAACCGTTGTCCTATGAAGAAGGCTGTCGTTTAATTCAGGCCGAAGGGGCTGATATTCTCGATTTGATTTCATCGGCGAATCGGGTGAGGCTTCATTATTTTGGTAATGAGATCAGTCTTTGTGCGATCTCTAATGCGAAATCCGGCGATTGTTCCGAAAATTGCAGTTTTTGTTCTCAGTCGGCTTATCATGGGACGGACATCGACACTTATCCACTGACCAGTTCAGAGACCCTTGTTTCTGAAGCAAAAACAGCCGCGGCACAAAATGCCGAAGCCTTTGGCGTTGTGGTCGCCTGGTGGGGCTTGCGGGAAGGACCTGATCTTGACGCTATACTAGAACGAATTCGATCGCTCTCATCCGCAGGACATCTGAGAACAGACGCGTCCTTGGGGATTATTCCCAATCAAAAGATCGCGGATCAACTGAAAGAGGCGGGACTGGCCACCTATAACCATAATCTTGAAACGGCGCGTTCTTTTTTTCCTAATGTTTGCACAACCCATAGTTATGACGAACGCTTGAAAACCATTGAATATTGCAAAGCAGCGGGCATCGGGATTTGTTCAGGCGGCATTTTCGGGATGGGAGAATCATTGGAACAGCGCATTGAGCTGGCTGTAGCGCTTCAGAAATTGGATGTGGATGTGGTGCCGCTCAACTTTTTAAATGCCATTAAAGACACGCCGTTTGAAGATCTTCCGCCATTGCGGCCCATGGAAATCCTTAAAATTATTGCCGTTTATCGTTTGATGCTCCCGTCGAAAGATATCATGACGGCGGGTGGGAGAGAAGTTCACTTACGAGATCTACAATCTTGGATGTTTACCGCGGGAGCGAGTCATACGCTGATTGGCAGTTATTTGACCACATCCGGGCGTCGTTCGGAAGATGATTTAAGAATGATTGAGGATTTGGATTTGACGCATTCATCATCATGTCAAGAGAACCTGATCGAAGTGAATTAGCTATATTTTTAGATTTTGAATTGTGAAGGAGTTAAGAACGTGAACGAAAATTTGAGAAAGCAGAGCCAAACAATCAATGACGGTGTGGATCGTGCCCCTGCGCGTGCCATGTTAAAAGGCATTGGATTTACAGATGAAGATCTTGCCAAACCCATTATCGGTGTTGCCAATACCTGGATTGAAACGATGCCCTGCAATTACCATCTTCGCCGATTATCTGAAAAGGTGAAAGAGGGGATTCGAGCTGCCGGGGGCACGCCGATGGAATACAACACCATTGCGATTTCAGATGGGATTACGATGGGGACCGAAGGCATGAAGACCTCCTTGATTTCACGAGAGGTGGTGGCCGATTCGATTGAGCTGGTTGCACGAGGCCACTTTTTTGATGGCGTTGTTGCACTCTCGGGCTGCGATAAAACGATTCCCGGTGCCGTTATGGCTTTAGGGCGTTTGAACCGTCCTTCTTTGATGCTTTATGGCGGTTCTATCGCCCCAGGTCAATTTCATGGGCATGACGTGACCATCCAAGATGTGTTTGAAGCTGTGGGGTCGGTGGCAAAAGGGAAAATGTCAGAAGATGATTTGGCTGTACTTGAAGATCATGCCTGTCCGGGCTCCGGGGCATGTGGCGGCCAATTTACGGCGAATACGATGGCAACTGTATTTGAGGTAATGGGGATTTCTTTTATGGGCAGTGGCAGTGTGCCCGCAGAAGATCCGAATAAGGATCAAATGGCATTTGAAGCCGGTCGAAAGGTCATGGAAGTGCTACGCAATGGTCTCCTTCCGGATCAGATTATTACAAAAAAATCGATTGAAAATGGGATCGCCGCAGTTGCTGCGACCGGAGGTTCGACCAATGCCGTCTTGCATCTTTTGGCCATTGCACGTGAAATGGGGATTCCACTGGATATTGACGATTTTGATCGTATCAGTTCTAAAACGCCACTTTTGGCCGATTTAAAGCCAGGTGGTCAATACGTCGCAACAGATATGCACCAGGCAGGGGGTGTTCGTTTGATTGCCAAACGCTTGCTTGATGCGGGTATTTTGCATCCAGATGCAAAGACGGTCAGCGGAAAGACGATTGGGGAAGAAGCGGCCTTGGTTCAAGAAGCGACAGGGCAGAAAGTGGTGCGTACGCTCTCTGATCCGATCAAAGCGACGGGTGGACTGGTGATTTTAAAAGGGAACCTTGCACCGGAAGGTTGTGTGATTAAAGTGGCGGGTTACGAGCGTAACTATCATCAGGGGTCAGCGAAGGTTTTTGATTGTGAAGAGGCCGCTTTTGCTGCCCTTCAGTCGAACCAAATTGTGGCCGGGGATGTCATGGTCATTCGATATGAAGGTCCAAAAGGCGGGCCAGGGATGCGTGAAATGTTGGGCGTGACGGCAGCCATTGTCGGCGCTGATCTGGGTAGTTCTGTGGCACTCTTGACCGATGGGCGGTTCTCTGGTGCCACTCGCGGTTTAATGGCAGGACATGTTGCGCCAGAAGCAGCTGTGGGAGGACCCATTGCAGCAATTAAAGATGGTGATACAATTACCTTTGATCTTGAAAAACGTGAGCTGAATGTTGATCTGAGTCAAGCGGCCTTACAAGAACGCTTGAGTGATTGGAAGGCGCCGATCCCTCGATATGATAAGGGGGTTATGGCTAAATATGCCCGTCATGTTTCATCTGCTTCTGAAGGGGCAACCACAAGTTAATGGATCAAATGAAATTTTGGAGGTGACGATTAATCTACCCAATTCATCAGGTTCGTGGCATTCAGTGGCATCACTGGGCATTGCGAGATCCCATCCTGCAGTAGCCGTTTACGACGAAAAAATTTATTCTTTTGGCGGAGGCGGTTCGAATTTCAAAAGCTTGGATCTTTCCGAAGTATATGACCCTGGGACAGACCAGTGGTCTTCTCTGAGACCCATGCCGACACTCCGCTCGGGGGCTTTAGCCGCCACAATTGGAGATGCCATTTTTGTGATGGGGGGCGGTTTTAAAAAGCCGGATGGGAAATTTAAATTTTTAACCACGGTTGAAATCTATTATCCGAAGGAAGATCGTTGGGAAAAAGGGGCCGACCTGCTTCAGCCGCACGACTATCCTGCCTCTGCTGTACTCAATGGGATGACCTATGTTATTGGCGGTCACCACCCGGATGCGACGGAGGGCGGTCCTCAAACCGATCCGGCTTTTGCTTTTACTGAACGCTGGGATGGAAAGTCGTCTCAATGGGAAGAAGTCGAACCCATGCCGACGCCTCGTTTTGCGGCTTCTGCCCTTTCAATTGATCACACACTTTGGGTCTTGGGGGGGGTCGCGGCCTCAGCCGAAGGCTTCCATGAATATGATCTCATCGAAATCTATGATCCAAAAACCAATAAATGGCTTCAAAATCCTATAAGCCTTCCTTGGTCTTCAGCAGGGCAGGGGGCGATTGTTGTGAAAGATGCACTCTATATTTTTGGCGGGTTTAGAGAAGACATCGGCATTGGAAAACATGGTGCTGTTCTAGATCTAAAATATAAGTCCTGGGCTTCATTACCTTCAATGCCGCAGGATCGCGCTGCAATGGGTGTGGCTGTTGTGGATGGTCAAATTTATCTTGTTGGCGGATGGCGCGCGGATCGTTCAGTCAAGGATACAGTGGTCAAATATGAAAATGAGTGATTTTAACAAGACCAACCAACGGGCCCTGACATTTTTTAAGGATAGGAATTATATTGAAGCGGAGAAGCTTTACCTCCAGTTGATTGCGCTTATTCCCGATGGGGGTTCCGATATTTACAATAACCTCGGGCTGATTAAACATCATGCTGGAGATTATGGGAAATCGATTTCCTATTTTAAAAAAGCGGTTGAAATAAATCCGCATTTTACGGAAGCCGCATTGAACTTAACGATTGCTTACAATGATACTGAACAATTTGAAGAAGCGGAAAAAATTTTTTCTCGGGCGGCTGAGTATGTGCACGGTGAGGATGGAACGGAAAAAAAACTAGATCCTTATATTCAAGGAAAGCTTGCAAACGAACATTTTAGGCTCGGTAATATCTATTTTGAAATTGGTCTTCTCGACGATGCAGAAGAGCAATATCGAAAAACGCTTTCAATGCGTCCAAATTTTGTGGATGTGATTACACGCCTGGGTATTACGCTTCGGGAAAAAGGCTTATTCAATGAAGCCATTGACACCTTTCACATGGCAAAGACAATTAAACCTGAATATACCCCATCAATGATTCATTTGGGGATTACATATTATTCCAATGGATTTCTTGATCTAGCGCAGCAAGAATGGGAAGCGGTGAAAAAGATAGACCCGTCTGGGAAAGATGTCAAAGTCTATCTTTCACTGGCTCAGAAAAAAATTATTGAAGAAGAAACCCCTTAAGCCGGGTCATATTTTTAAGGTAAGCGCTGAATCGCCATTTCTAAAAAATCCCATAACACTTGTCGTGTCGTGGCATTCGGATGCGGATATTTTTTACCAGTCAAGTCTTCGTAAAGCATCTTTCCCTTTTCTTTCTTTACCTTAATCCCTTCCAGTGGTGTGTCAGGATGAAGCGGAATCAAATCCGGGTAACTATTCGCATCTTTTTTGATGAGGAATGTTTCTCCTTGTGATGTTTGAAACCACATGCCGACGTCAGTCATGTTTCCCTTTCCTCTGTTTTTTTTGATTGATGGGGCCAAGTGCATAAGAAATGAGAATTAACGAGATAATCAAAGTGATAAAGGCGATGGGAAGGAAATAGAAACTGAAACTAAGCGCAATCGAAAATATAAGACCAAAGACCCCGAAGACGGCAAGAAAACATCCTCCAATTTCCTTCATGATGTCCCGACTGAGGACTTAATAAGCCCTTTATCAGATGACCTTGTGTCTACCTTGAAGAAATGCGGGCCAGTGACTTCACTACACCCTGTTTTTTTCGTCCTCTTCTTGTTTGGTTTTACAGTCGATGCAAAATGTTGTTACAGGCCGTGCCTTAAGTCGGGGCATTGAGATCTCTTCTTCACATAACTCACAAATACCAAAAGTGTCGTTGGCAATTCGGCTTAATGCGCCTTCAATTTTTTTGAGTAGTTTTTGATCTCGTTCACGTAGCCTTAATGAAAAATTTTGATTGGCTTCGGCTGTTGCCTGATCCCCTAAGTCCGGAAAGGCTTCACCTTTTTGCCCTGTACTTAGATCCAGACCGGAATCGGCGAGTAGCGATTCTCGTTGGGCTTCTAATTCTTTTTTGATTTCATCGAAGGAAGACTTTGAACCTTCTTGATTTTCCTTGGTTGTTGTCTGCTTCTTTCCCATTATCCATCCCTCTGCCGAAAATTAAAATACAAGCTCGGGAATATACCAAAATCCATTCGTCGCGTCAATTCAGGAAAGGGAGATAGACTACTTTGTTTTATGTTCATTTAAAAAATCTGGGCTGTGAAGAATTTCTTCTAGGACGGATACATTTAAAAGAAAAGGAAAGGGTTGCCCCGTACTTTTCGCGACAATGCGATCATCTTCAAGCTTCCCAAAGTCAATTTTACCGAGTGGGCGCTCATTTTTATCCGACATGCTGATGGTCATTGTCAGATTTTTAAGGCCTGTGTTCGTCATCTTCTCTTTGAGCGTGTCTCTAAATTTTTCAAGCCGTAGGCTATACAAATGAGTGAGTAATCGAGAAATTTTGTGAACTGTTTTGACTTCTTTTTCTTCACTCCCATTTTCCGAAATCCACCATAGACCCTCTTTTTTTGAAAGGCGGTATCTGTCTTTTTCTCGCGTGATTTCGAGTGTTGCGATTTGATCAGGAGATTCGAGCGGAACAAGATGTCGGTCTCTATAAATTTCAAAGGATTGATCCATGGCTTTAAATTCTGCATAAGAGATTTGAAAAATCGGATCAAAGGCTTTGGTCACAATATAGACAATGTCCGGATTGACTTTGTCCTTAAAAAAGATGGCTTTAGTCTTCACTTTACTCACTTGTAAAGACAGGCTTAAAAGTGGAGGCCCAAAGTTCGCTTTCCACTGCTCTTTTTTGAAATCAATGAAATGATCTCCCCTGAAATTGACCAGGGTACCCAGCAGGTTTGCAATTTCCCCGAGATCGCCTCTCACTTTTAAAGGGACACCCCCTTCTTTTTCTGAGGGTTTGCTCTCCATTACCCATCCCGTACCTTCATTTTTTTTGAAATTGATTTGGCCTCTGGAGGATGTGATTGAGATATTGAAAATGTCCCTTGATTCGAAGGGGAAAATCTCGCGTTGTCGCCATTCAATCAGATCTTTATCCAGAAGGGTCTTGATATTGATCGGGGCAAGGTAGAGGCCCGTTCCTTCCCCTAATCGAACATACACATCTGTGCCTGTCAGGTTTTCATCTCCAATCTCAGCGATGATGGTGTCTGTTTGATTGATGGTAATCAGAACACGGTAGGGGGCTGGATCGAGTCCAAACTCTTTCAATGATTCTGGCTTGGTTTCTACAAGTCGGCTTTTTTTGAGCTTCACTAAACCATTGGCGATTTCATAGGCTGCATCCTGGTTCGCGATGGCTTCAATGGGATGGAAAATTCGCCAGGGCGTCGTAGGATGACCCTCAAAATATTCGAGTTCCAGTACTCCTGTGGGGCTTTTCATATTAATACGCGAAATTTCATGTAATTCAAAATCGTAGAGTTTTCCTTCTTTAATCTGGCGCGCTTGTTGTGCGGCTTCGTTTGGAAATTCAACAAAATAAAGATAGGCTCCCAGCAAGATCAGAAAAAGTGTGAGGAAGATCGTGCCTTTAAATCTCACAACTGACGCCTTTTTCGCCAGATGATGAGACCGATACTCATGATGCCAATGGGAAGGATTAATACCGATACAGAAAAGATCACTGCCGTTTGCTTATCGTTTAAAAGTAATGTCGTGGTCGGGATGTCTTGGGGACGGATGGAAACGAGATCCCCTTCGTCGGCCAACCAAGTGATGATGTTCTGGAAGAGGTCTCCATTTCCTGCGGCACGGGCGACGCCATTTGTCCCAAAATCAGAATCTCCTACCACAACGATTCGCATTTGTAGTAGTTGTTCAGTCTGAGCATCTGTATGGCCTGAGTTCGAGGTCACCACCCCACCAAAAATAATAGGCCCTTTTTGATCCTGTTCCGGATTGACTGCCAATTCGCCTTCGGATTGTTCAGTGAGCCACGTGTTTTCTCCAGAGTGTAAAAACGGGGAGAACTGATAGGCATTCACTTTCGATAAATCAAATGAAACCGATCGGGTCACGGGGAAAAAACTTGCGAGATTAAAATTTTGGACAATCTCGTGTTCGAGATAGCCATCCGGGTTGACGGTGGGAATGGCGGGGCCAAGCCCTGAGCTCGGGTCAAGAATAATATCGTCTTTGAGCTGTATTCCCCATTCCAGAAGAAAAGGTTCTAAAGCGGTTTCCTGCATGGGGTCCATGGCCACAAACAATTGGCCATTCTGATTTAAGTACTTTCTTAACTCACTCAGTTCCTGATTCGTGTAAGGGCGTTTGGGGCCTGCGATAATGAGAACATCACTATCTTTTGGGATTGTTCCTGCAGTCAAAAGGGAGTGTTTTTTTACAGTGAAGCCCTCTTGTTCCAAGGCCTCTTTTATCTTGGAATAACCTTCACGCCCTGTCTCGTCAATGCCGTGTTCCCCGTGGCCTTCAACAAAATAAAAGGTCTTTTTCGTTTCCCGGCTCGTTCGGATGAGAGCAGAGGTCAGGCCGGCTTCGCTCAAGTCTCGGGCAATGATAAAACGCCCTTCAGACTCGACAACGATTTTATTGTATTCTTTGAGCCCATATTGTTTTGCCAGACCGGGCTTTTTATCAGGGTCAATGATGCGATAAGAGACCTTTTGACTATGGCGTTCGTAGTTTTCAAGCAAATCTTTTGCACGGCCCCTATGATTCACCTGCCCTTGGTTCGTGCCTTGTTCCGTGAAGAAGCCGATGAATGTCACTTCATGTTCTAAATGTTCCAATACATTTTCTGTTTGGGGGGAAAGGGAAAATGACCCACCGTCTGAAAGGTCTATGCGTACTTCATGTCTGGCTAAAATGAAATTGATGATGCTTAAAATGGCGATAAAAATAACCACCATAAGAAAGCTATTCACCCCAAATTTTGTTGAGCGTTGACTTGAAAAATCTTTGAGCATTTCAAAATGCGAAATCGAAAAGATGGAGAGCTGAATGACGGCAAAGATTTCAAGGCTGGTGTAGAGCCAGACCATCTCCCCGAAAATTGTGTAAACGAACAGTCCGGCAATGGCGAAGAGCGCGCCAAACACCCCGATGGCCGCGGTGAAGCTTTTCTTTAATGACATGGTTTAAAACTTTCTAATCGTTTGCGTGATTATTTCCAACGTTGAGATTCGACGACGCGGTGGGTTAAAAAGAGTCCTAAAGCAGACATCGAGACAAAATAAGTGATACTGCGGCTGCTGATTAAGCCTTTCACAAACTGGCTGAGATGGCTCGAAATGGAAAGGTAATTAACCACAACCCGAAAAGCGCTTTCTCCTGCGGCATGGACAGAAGTGCCCACCATCCAAAGTCCAATCAAAATACCAAAGGAAATGACGGCGGCGATCATTTGGTTTTCGGTCAAAGCTGAGGCAAAAAGCCCAAAAGAGAGAAAGACGCCGCCCATCAAAAAAAGGCCGAAATAGCTGGCGAAGAGGGGTTTCCAGGAGACATCCACTGCAACAGAAAGCATTAAAGGCACATGAAGCGAAAGAATGAGGAGGAGTAGATAAACGAACATCACTGCAATAAATTTCCCAAAGACAATTTCCGTGATCGTAATGGGAGAGGTCATTAAAAGTTCACTTGTGTGTTCTTTCTTTTCTTCAGCAAAAAGTCTCATGGTGAGCAATGGCACGATTAAAAGGAGGATGACCCCCATGTTTAATAAGGTCGGCTGGAAAACTGCATCATGGAGATTAAGCTCGGGCAGATCATTTTGAAATTGCATCATGCGCATTGAAAGACCGGAAAAATATTGGATCTGATTGTAAAAAAGGAAGTCAGAAATCGCGAGAAAAACCATGGCAACCACGTATGCAATCGGAGAGATAAAATAGAGCTGGAGTTCTTTTCCGACCAATGTGCTGATATTTTTCATAAAGCAACCTGTTCAGTGTGCGGTATTGTTTCAAGTGTTTCCTCAGTCGTGAGTTTGAGAAACACGTCTTCTAAGCTCAATTTGAGTGGCTTCATTTCCAACAAACCCCATCCGGCTTCGACGACAACTTTTGCGACTTTATCTCTGATATCGTCCCCAAGGTTTGATTCTACGATAAACCCTAAGCCCAGATCATTTGAATCCGCTTGAGGCGTGACCCGAAGGACACCCGTTATCGATTTAATTTTTCCTGAGATATCGGGGTGATGACTGCGGACACGAAGTGACATTTTTTCAGATTTTCGCACCTGAGATGAAAGGTGTTCCTGTGAATCAACGGCGACAATGCGACCCCGGTTAATGATCACAATTTTTTGGGCGACTTCAGTGGCTTCCGGTAAAATGTGTGTCGATAAAATAATGGTATGCTCAAGGGCCAAGCCTTTAATCAATTCGCGGATTTCGATAATTTGCCGTGGATCAAGTCCCACAGTCGGCTCATCCAAAATGAGAACCTCAGGGTTGTGAATGAGGGCCTGGGCCAGTCCGACCCGTTGTCGGTAGCCTTTGGATAGATTTCCGATCAAGCGTTTAGAAACGTCGCTTAGGCCTGTTTTTTCAAGTGCGCCAATGAGTCCTTTTTTTCGATTGCTTTGTGAAAGCCCTTTTATTTTAGCGACAAAGATGAGGTATTCGGTGACCGTCATTTCTTGGTAAAGGGGTGGGGTTTCCGGCAGATACCCGATGCGGCGTTTGACCTCCATGGGCGCTTCAAAAATATCATATCCGGCGATGCTTGCTGTGCCACTGCTTGCGGGCATGAAACAGGTGAGGATGCGCATCGTCGTTGTTTTACCTGCGCCATTCGGCCCTAAAAAAGCGAGGACTTCCCCTTTTCCGACACTGAAATTGACGTCATCAATGGCAATGACGTCCCCGTATCGTTTTCCGAGTCCTTCAACCGAAATCATATTGAGTCCCTATATTAAAAAAGGCCATTTTATCAAGCGAACACCGACCGAGAACGATACAGTAATGCTTTATTCTGTGTCAAGAATCCTTGTCGTCGTCAAGGGAGGGACAGTTCAGGATGGCGTACAAGAAATGAGATGACTTTGGAAACAGCGTTCCCTGAGAGGGTTTTTAACCGGGAGCCGTTGAACTCACGGCCCCCGGTTAAATTTTTTCAGACTCTACTTATTGGGTTGAGGTGTGTATCTCAAGTAGGGTTTGATAACCTTGTGCCCTTTTGGAAACTTTGAGGGAATCTGTTCATCGCTCACAGCAGGGGCGATAATGACGTCATCCCCATCCTTCCAGTTCGCCGGGGTTGCGACTGAATACTCGGCTGTCAATTGCAGAGAATCGACCACACGTCGTATTTCATCAAAATTTCGTCCCGCAGAGGCCGGATAGGTTAGAGTCAGCTTGATTTTCTTATCAGGACCGATAATAAAGACCGAGCGAACTGTCATATTGTCGAGGGCATTGGGGTGGATCATGTCGTATAAATTTGCGACTTTCTTTTCAGGGTCGGCAATGATCGGAAAACCCACTGTCGTGTCCTGCGTTTCATTGATATCTTTGATCCAAGCGATGTGATCATCCAGTGAATCGACGCTGACGGCCAATACCTTGACATTCCGTTCTTTTAGCTCAGGTACAATTTTGGCCACTGTGCCCAACTCTGTGGTACAGACAGGCGTGAAGTCTTTGGGATGAGAAAAAAGAATCCCCCAACTGTCCCCCAGCCATTCGTGAAAATTGATCTTGCCTTCTGTCGTTTCCGCCGAAAAATCCGGCGCTTCATCTCCCAATCGTAGTCCCATGATGCGCTCCTTTTTCATATGAAATACAGTCCGTTCTTTGAGCTGTATTTGGTTTTATTTCAAAGTTTTAGTACCCATACGATATTGAAATCCATTTATCCAAAAAGGAAGGATATTCAATGATCGTGTATCCTGAAAGCCTGCCGTAATCAGTTGGCTTTTTTAGGCTAGAATAGAGAAGTATAAACCTTTGCTTTCTCATGGCTCAAGCACTTTCTCCATATTCCCAAGATAGACGATTGAATTGTCAGCAAAGATGTCTGCATTCTCTGAAACAGAGATCCAAAGAACCGATATGGCCTAGATTTATTTTTATCGTTTCCTGTAAATCATGGGGAGTCTGATAGATGGGTTCCCAGATTAGAAGATATCAAAATCACACTTTCCGGAAGTTTTTACCCATGATGCCGCAAGCAAAAAGGATTAACCTGTCGAAAAAAAAATCTCTCGTTTTTTATCTCGGCATATTCTTTTTACTTCGGCCCATCTGCTATTTTCTCTCGCAATTGCCACCCTTGAAAAAGCGAATAGATCGCTGGGATTATCAACAGGGTCAAGATTGTTGCCGTGATCATTCCTCCAACCATGGGTGCGGCAATCCGCTTCATGACATCAGCGCCGGTTCCCGTGCTCCAGAGAATGGGGATCAGACCTAAGAACGTCGTTGTGGCGGTCATCATGATGGGACGCACACGTTTTATCGCCCCACTCATGATCGTCTCTTTTAAGTTGATCTGTTCGGATTTTCCTATTGCTTTTTTTTCTCGTGCAAGGGCTTCGTCCAAAAATGTAAGCATCACCACGCCCATCTCAGAGGCAACGCCAGCCAAGGCAATCATCCCGACCCAGACAGCGACACTCATGTTGTAATCGAGGTATTTCAGTGCCCAAATCCCGCCGATTAAAGCGAAGGGCACACTAAAAAGGATGATCATGCTTCGGGCGATGGACTTAAAATTGATGTAGAGCATGATAAAAATAATAAGCAGGGTCATGGGCACAACCACCGCCAACTTTTCTTTTGCACGCAGCATGTATTGATATTGTCCGGCCCAGACCAGGGAATAACCCGGGGGCAAAAGCAGGTTTTCCCTCACAATTTTTTTGGCGATCTCGACAAAAGTACCGAGATCGCCGCTCACGCCATCCACAAAGACAAAGCCTGCCAGCGAACCGTTTTCATCCCGCACCATGGGTGGCCCTTGATTGATGGCGATTTCGGCCACTTGTCCAAGGGGGATCTGCGCGCCGCCGGGCGTGGCAACCAAGACCCGGCGTAACGATTCGGGGTCGTCCCGCAGTTCACGCGCATAACGCACATTGATGGGATAACGCTCGCGGCCCTCCACCGTTTGAGAAATGTTTTTACCGCCGATGGCCGATTCGATGACGTCGTTGAGGTCTTTCACCCGCAGGCCGTAACGCGCGGCCTCCCGGCGTTTGATTTTAAAATCGATGTAATAACCGCCGGTTACACGTTCGGCAAAAACGGAACGCGCTCCCGAAGTTTTCAAAAGTCCCTCGATCTTCAGCCCGATAGTTTCAATTTCGGCCAAATCTGGGCCCAAAATTTTAATGCCGAGGGTACTGCGTATGCCGGTGGCCAACATCTCATTTCGGGTTTGAATGGGCATCCACCAAATATTGGGCATGCCGGGAAATTGCAGTTTGGCATCCATTTCGGCGATAAGATTGTCCCAGGTGAGTCCCGGTCGCCATTGATCGCGCGGTTTAAAAGTAACAACGGTTTCCACCATGTTGAGCGGCGCGGGGTCGGTCGAGGTCTTGGCCCGGCCGATTTTTCCAAACACATGTGCGACCTCCGGAAAGGCCTTCAACATCTTGTCCTGCTTCTGCAAAATGGCCTTGGCCTTGCGGATGGAAAGCCCCGGCAGGGTCGTCGGCATGTATAACATCGTGCCTTCATTGAGCGGTGGCATGAATTCGGAACCCAATTCTTTAAAGACAGGTACGGTCACGCCAAGTGCAACGAGAGCCAAAATGAGCGTGATAACACGAAAACGCAGTACGCTTTTTAAAAAGGGACGATACAGCCACACGAGGATGCGGTTGGCAGGGTTTTTGGACGCCGGTGATATTTTCCCGCGAATCAGCAGGGTCATGAGTGCTGGAACCAGGGTAATTGACACGATGGCGGCAAAAAACATGGCAAAGGTTTTGGTATAAGCCAAGGGTTTAAACAGTCGTCCTTCCTGTGATTCGAGCGTGAAAACCGGCATGAAGGAAATGGTGATGATGAGCAGCGAAAAAAAGAGCGGGCGTCCCAGTTCTTTTACGGCTTCGATGATGACTGTGGTGCGGTCGGCCTCGGGCTGCTGCTCCAATCGGCTGTGGGCGTTTTCGATCATGACGATGGCGGCGTCGACCATCGCGCCGACGGCGATCGCGATGCCGCCCAGGGACATGACGTTGGAGCTTAAACCCAAATAATACATTGCGATGAAGGAAATCAAAATCGCGACGGGAAGCGTTAATATCGCCACGAGCGCGGACCGGAAATGAAAAAGAAACAGTACGGAGATGACGCTGACGACAAGAGTAATCTCGACCAGTTTTTCCTTCAGCGTGTCGATGGCCCCGTAAATGAGATCGGATCGGTCATAAGTCGTGACAATTTTCACGCCCTTGGGCAATGAGGTCTCGATTTCTTTGATCTTGGCTTTCACGCCTTCGATGACGTTTAAGGCGTTTTCTCCAAAACGCATGACCACGACGCCGCCGACCACTTCGCCTTCGCCGTCCAGATCTGCAAGCCCCCGCCGCATGTCCGGCCCGAGTTGCACTCCTGCGACATCCCCCAAAAAGACTGGTGTGCCGTCATCCCGCAAGGCCAGCGCAATATCACGCAGATCATCCAAGGTTTCGATATAACCCAGGCCGCGCAACATGTATTCCCGCTCCGAAAGCTCGACGACCCGTCCGCCGACATCGTTGTTGCTCTCTCGAACGGCCTGAATCACTGTTTTTAAGGGGATGTCATAGGCCAGAAGTTTGTTGGGATCGAGTGTAATTTGATACTGCTTGACCATGCCGCCGATGGTGGCGACCTCGGCCACACCGGGGACGGCTTGCAGCCAGTAGCGCAAGGTCCAATCCTGAAAAGACGTCAATTCCCATAGTTCGTGGTCGCCCGATTCATCGACGAGGGCATATTCAAAAACCCAGCCGACGCCTGTGGCGTCCGGTCCCAAGGTCGGCGTGACGCCTTCCGGCAGCTTGCCCGTGACCCCTTGCATGTATTCCATCACGCGGCTCCGCGCCCAGTACATGTCGGTGCCGTCTTCAAAGACTACATTCACAAAGGAAAGCCCCAGGAATGACTGCCCGCGTGCGTATTTTACCTTCGGCGCGGCGGTCATGGCCGTGACGATGGGATAGGTGATTTGATCCTCAATAAGCGTGGGGCTGCGTCCCGGCCAGTCGGTGAAGACGATGACCTGCACGTCGGAGAGATCGGGAATGGCGTCCAGCGGAATACGGTTCATTGCCCAAATTCCCCAGGCAGAGAAAAAAAAGACACCCAGAAAAACCATGAAACGATTGCGCCCGCAGGCTTCAATGATCCGTTCAATCATTTCATCCTCCTACGCGAACTGTAAACTTGGCTTTCACCGGAGATTGATTGGGACGTGAAACCGTCCACTCGGTCTGCCAATCTCCATTCATACCCAGAAAGGCCTTTCCCACGTATATACCCGTTTTACCCGCTTTGGTCTTGACCGTTTCTACGGACATGCCCGGCATGGCCATCGTATAAGTGAAGGAGACCCTTGCGTCGCTCACAGCCTGGCCAGCGGCTTCCGAGATTTTGAGATGAAGTGTGACGTCTCCCCGGATCGGTTTCGCGGGTTCAGTACTCAGTTGCAACTTCAGACCATCTACAGTCAATTGTTCAGGGGAGGGGTCGGCTTGCGCCATCATCATTTCCCCCTGACCCATTTGCATATCCATGCCGCCCATTTTGGAGCCTTCCATTTTCCAGTCGCCCATGCCCACGAGACCCATCATGCCTTCCATGGAGGCCATCATTTTACTTTCAGAATCGATCAAAAATGTACCGTGTGTGACGACCTCTTCACCTTCAGCCAAACCCGCTAAGACCTGAACTTCATGGTTTAAGCGCTTGCCGATCCGAACCACACGAGGCTCAAATACACCGCCCGCCTTCGCCACAAAAGCCACTTGCCGCAGCCCTGAATCCAACACGGCACTTTCCGGCACAAGAAGGCCTTCTGTTGCTGCCGCAGAAAAAACCACATTCGCGTACATGCCGGGTTTGAGTTGGCCCTCTTTATTTTTGAGTTCGATGCGAAGGGTTGCTGTGCGCGTGTTTTCATTCAAATAGGGGTAGATGTAGGTGACTTCCCCCTCGAATACTTGACCGGGAAAAGCGGCCAGCGTGACCTCGGCGATTTGTCCTTTTTTGACCCAGGGCAATTCATGTTCGTAGATATCAGCCAGAACCCAGACTTTTGAGAGGTCTGCAATTTTATAAAGCGCCATGCCGGGTTTGACATACATGCCGCTTAGGGCCATTTTTTCCGTTACAATACCGCTGGCGGGGGAAAGCACGGGCAAGGCGCGAATGACCTTGCCGCGTTTTTCCAGATCGCGCACCTGTGTCTCCGTCACATCCCAAAGCAGCAGCCGTCTGCGACTGGCAGAGGCTAGGCCTCCCCCATCCTTGATGCGTTTCATTTTTTTTTGTGCTTTAAAGGCCAGGAGGTATTCTTCCTGTGTTTGAAGCAATTTCGGGCTGTAGATTGAATAGAGCGGTTTGCCTTTTTTGATTGCCATGCCAGTTGCATCCACAGAGAGATCTTCAATCCAGCCTTCGATTTTGGTGGTGACTGTTGTTAAAGTCCGTTCGTTGTAGTCCACACGACCGATGGTGCGGATCATCTTCTTCATGGGTTTTTGAGACACAATCCGGGTCTTTACGCCCACCAGTTTTTGTTTGTGCGGCGTGAGCATGACTGGCACCTGCCCTTCGGGCGTTTTATTGCCGGATGCGCTTTGTTTCATGGGCATCTTTATTTTTTTACCGCCCATGTCCTTCATCTGATCCATTTGAGCAAAGGCAGCGCGCCCATTAGAACTCGCATTCAAAACAACAAAAATGAGTAGTGCCACAAAAAAAGATCGTTTCATTTTAGACCTCCATTTAGTTTTATTATTTTTAGTCATCCGATATGTCTGATCCAAGAACCCGTTCCAAGCGCGCGACTTCCTGGTTTTGCAGTGTCACAGCACGGAAATACTCAAGACGAAAAGTCACTAACTGCCGCTGACTTTCAAGCAGGTCCAGAAAATCTACCTGGTCAGTCTGATAACCTACTTCAGCCGAGGCTACCGACTGCTCGGCCTGTGGAATCACATTGTCCTGAAAAAGCTCGGCCAATCGTTTTGCCGTTTTAATCTTCACAAGTAAATCTTCAATGACAAATCGGGTTTGATCTTTCAGGTTTTCGTACAAAGCGTCTTGCCGCATGACTCTGTGTTGTGTCTCCTTAATGTGTTGATCGTGTTTTTGATGAAAAAACCACGGGAGGTTGATGCTGGCCGAAATGCCCCATCCACTCGGTTGGGGTGTGCCTCGATTTTGAAATCGCTTGACGGTCACTTGATAGTCTGGTGAAAATTTAAGCTTAGCCAGCGCAATTTCCTGCTCGCTTCGCTTAATCGCTGCTTTGGCCGCTTTTAATTCCGGTTGGGCACTGAGCGCTCTGCCTTCTAAGATACCGAAATCGGAAGGCAGAGCAATCAGCCTCAAATCTTCCGGTAAGACCAGTGGCGAACGTGGAGAACGGTTTAGCACTGTATTTAAAGCTGCGCGTGCAGTATGTAAGCGCTGTTCAAGAGTGACTTGCTCATTTTCCAAACGCGCTAAGGCGACTCGTGCCTTCAGCAAATCTTGTTCGGACACTGCGCCAGTTTGGTACTTGATCTCAGCGATGGCCTCAAAACGGTTCAAAATATCGATATGCTCCGCATTTACCTCTATGGCTTTGTGCGCTAAATAGAGATCGTGATAAGCAATTTTGACCGTCGCCATGATGGATCGGACTGTAATGCTGATTTGGGTTTCGACCCGCGTCGCTTCTGTTTCTTCGGCTTTTGCCCTTAGATTCAAAGTGCCTGCCGCCGGGAAACGCTGTTTGGCAAAAAAAATCCAGTTGCGTGTCAAGCTCAAATCAAGGTTATTTGGAATATTCCAGGTGTCGAAACCGAGCTCTGGATCATCCAAGACATTTACTCGATCAATGCGTGCTTTTTGGGCTTCCCACGCGGCCTTGGCGGCAATAATATTTGGATTGGCCTCAAGCGCCTCCTCAATCAATGCGGATAAAAGAAGTGTCTCCTGCGCTTCCCCTTTTACCGGAAACAGGGTGGTCAAAAATATCAAAATCAGAAAAAATGCTAGTATCCAAAAATATTTCATGGTGCATCCTCTTCTTGACATAAAATGGACGAAAGATGTTGTTCATCCGGTGCGACATAGCGCAATACGGAAAGCGCATGGACAAAAACAAGGTTTTGAAATTTAAATGAGAGGTCTAAATTAGAAAGGTTTGTATCGAAGTGTAAATCTGAACAGAAGGATAATGTCGCAAAAGAATGACTTCGGTCTGAAGCTGTTTTATACGATCAATCGGCTCAAGTAGGGGTGAAGAAAAGAGAAGGAGCGGACTGATATCCGACAAGATTGTTACAAGCGAGTTGTCACAAGTATCGTGATGGCTTGAAAGGGTCTCTTTCGGACTCAGTGCATGACGGCTTTGCTCACATGCCTTTTGCGCTTCTTCGTGGGTCGTCTCCATCCGGCACCGTTCCATGCAGCAGTCCATCGCTTTCCCCTGGCTCATTTCCATTATGGAGGGAGAGAGACAGGCGATCGCCTTTCCAGTCAGCATAAAACTAAAGCTCAGAATGACAGTCCAAAAAATTGTGCGATGCCAGAATGGTTTTTTCATGGGCTCAATGAATCCAGAAGTTTTCAACCTTGTTAGCATATCAGTCATCAAAAATAGATTCAAGTTTGAGACTTTTTCTGAATAAGCCCGTGTGTCTTGAATACTTTTTTTTACCTTGTTTTAAGCCAAAAACGGATGCTATTGGCAGTCATCGATCCATGAGAGAAAAGGTGAAGGATATAAAAACAATTAAAGAGAGAATTGCTGTTATTGTTAATAAGAACGCTTCTCATAGAGTCCTCCAAGTTTGGATTCTTAAAATATGTGTATTGATTACATTGTCTCTTTATTCATATTGATCTCTATATCAGGCCGGTGGGTTTCACAGCGCATATTTAAGGGCTTTATTTCCTATGTCTCGATAACTGATATGCCCTTTTCCATCCGTCCGAGGGTGAGGTAATTATCTTCAGCAAGTGCGCCCCGGAGGCATCGACCTTTAATTGGGTACTTCCGCCCATGCGGCCAAAGGTATCAATGGTGATGGTATTCCATGTCGTGCCCACCGCGCTGCAATTCGCCGCGCAAGAGGCGTATCTTAAATTTGCATTGGTGTTATCTCTGTCAGTAATATGCACTCCCGATGCATCGACAAAGATCGAGTTTTCAGTCCCGACATCGTTTAAGGGCGATGGGGTGTGGACAGTAATCTTTTCCCAGAATCCTGCAATCAGATGTGAGCAAACATTTTGCGTACTTTAATGCTCCGTTGGTGTGATAGATGACATGGACGGCATTATCGGAATCAAAAATATGGTTCGGCGCGGCATAAACATTGTCTCTAAATTTCCAACCGCCTTCAATCAACACCTTGTCCCAACTGCCAGCTTGGAGACAGTCTGATGTCTGCTGGCCACAAGTGGCATAAGCAAGCCCTTCCATTATGACCCATTCTGAAAAATTTTCAGGATTAAGGACTTCATTGCGAGAACGCTAGGTAATATGAATCCGGTCGTTCATATCGACTTGGATATAGGTATGGGTAATTACGTGAGTCACATTGTCGACCTCTCCCGCCTGCCAAAGGTCATCAAGTTTCGTTGCATATTTCACCCCCCCCACGTAATTAACGCCGTAATCCCGATAACTGAAATGGATCTTGTCCTTCGATCGATATACATATTGACGTCTCTTCCTACACCCTTTGAGGGGACGGCTTCGGGATCATCAATTCTTTCTTTTGTCCAGTTTTTTGGATTGGTACAATCTTGTCCGGCCAAACAAAAAGCATGTTTCGGAGCCCGATCTGATAAGGAAAGATACGCAATATGCACTGTCCCGATGGAATCAAGTTGAATAGAAGTGCACTCACCGGCATCTTCGATGACTTTATTCCCCTGATCAGTGTCCACTAACCCGCCCCCGTCCAAGGAGACTTTTGTAAAAGGAAGGTCCGATAGAAAGGAGGAGCTTGGACCCGTTGAGAAGGATCAAGACTCTGATGAGGCCAAGGTCATTCCGTCTAGATCCCTTACGCCAGAGATACCAGCCTTCAAGGTTAAATCATATTTTGTCCCATATTCTAAGAATTGATCCGAAATCACCCGGATCACCCGGCAATCGTTGTTGACACAAACGAATCTTCGGCTTGAGTCGAAAAAGCCGTCAAGCCCACTTATAAATGAGTCTGGTTCCATCTCTTTCGAAAAAGTTATTTCGATTGAATTTTCAATTGGGACATCTAAGGAGCCAGGCAAAGGGGAGACAGAAAGGACAATGGGTGGATCTGTACTCGAGAGTTGTAGCGAATTGTCTGGCGTGACCTCAGATCCTCCGCCGGGAACTGGATCGTTGCCTGCTGATGTGGGTACTGGGGTAGAGCCACCACCACCGCTGCTGCAGCCTACGAAAAATAAAAGGGCTAGGGAGCGAAAAAATGAGACAGCTCTCCCTTGATAAGGTTTCGTGTATAATTCGTACCATTTGCTTACCCTATAAAAATAATGATTTGAAATTGAGAGGGCTGATCGTTCAAGATGTCCCTCAAAACGAAATCAATGCGCTGGAACCCCGCACCGAAAACCGATGCTCGATTCAAAATGAGAAGGGCTGCTACACGCATCGCTCGCGAAAACACCGGCCTTTTCAGCATCACGATGATGCCCACCTCGAACAATGACTGAATAGAAAATTTGTTTGCCAGGGAGATTATTCGTCGCTCTGTTCCACCCAAAATTGGCGTCGCCGCCATAATCCGCGAAGCCTGGATCTGAAACGAGTGTATTGGCTGGCGGGGAAACATCTGCGCTCGGATCCCAGACTGGGTTGTTCCCTTGCGTTTGGTCAGAAACCCATTCCCATAGGTTTCCGACCATGTCTTGCGTCCCCCAGTGGAAAGTACAGTTCCCGGCACTTCCGGTCGAGACAGGGTCTCCTGAGTTGGTATTACATTTCTAATATGGTCTCACTGGGTTTAGATGAAAAATCATGCTTACTGGAAGGCGGTGATTTTGTGCAAACCTCGTTTTTTAAGCGAAAAGACAATTAAAGACCAAAGAAAAACATGAATTAAAAGCGCTTTAATCTGAAAGTCATTGCTGATGCTTTAAATATTTTGAACTATTTAGGAAAAAATCAGTTGTTTTGGGTTTTTACGAGTTGAACTCTTCCTGTGGCTTTTTTTGATTTTTTACAGGATGTGGGATATCGCTGGCACAGCGGAACCCGAATCCTTTGTTTCTAATCTCCGGTGTGAAACGGCTTCGATTATAAACGGGGGATGAAAGGCCACAACCGTAGGACATGCAGTCATACCACGATCCGCCCCGCAGTACTTTGTTTCTTTTGCCATAATGGATATTCGGGCTTTGGTTGCCGGGATAGGGGAGATACCAATTGCTGACCCACTCATAGACGTTTCCTGCCATATCATAAAGTCCGTAAGGGCTCTTCCCTGATTCAAAACTTCCGACAGGCATGGTGCTTCCCTTTGAAACGGAGATCCCTTTGGCCAGCGAATATTGAGGCGTATTCGCTTTTTCGGTATCGAAATTCACACCCCAGGGGAAATTTCTTCTATCATTCCCGCGCCCTGCTTTTTCCCATTCTTCTTCGTTCGGAAGGCGTTTCCCAGCCCATCGGCAAAAGTTGTCAGCATCAAACCAATCCACATATACAACGGGATGATTTGCAATGGCTTCCGGAAAGACGCCGCCTCGCCAAAGCAGTGGGGGCTTTGCGCCCGTGGCTTCGAGATATTCCTGATAATGTGCATTGGTTGTTTCATAAAGATCAATATAGTAGAGGGCGACACTGACCTCATGTGGCGGTCCTTCATCCGCATTGCCTCGTCCTTCTGCAGATGGACGCCCTGGGCTTCCCATAATAAATGTTCCGGCAGGAATCTCGATCAACTGCTGTTCAATGATGACTTGATTCTTAGGCACATTCGCAGGAATCACGATGGTGGGAATGGAAGGGATGCCATGACATTCCTGACACTCAGGATCTGAGAGATCCTGTTGCAAGGCATTTCCTCCTCCGTGGCAATGGAGGCAGCTTCCTTCAAGGCCTTGATCTATTTTATTTTGATGGCTCGGTTCAGGTTTCTGCGGGAGGGGTTCACTTTTTAAAAACGAAAGGGACGAGAAGATCGAAACAAGCACAATCGCTACGATATTTATTTTGGAACGCATTACTCGAGTCCTAATTCACTCCACAATTGATCAATTCTCTTGACCACGTCTGGATCCATCGACATGCCTCTTCCCCATTCCCGTTTTGTTTCGGGGGGCATTTTCGATGTGGCATCAATGCCCATTTTTGATCCCAAGCGCGGTTCGGGGGAAGCGAAGTCGAGATAATCGATGGGTGTGGATTCCAACACAAAGGTATCTCTCGCCGGGTCTACCTGTGTCGAAATCGCCCAGACCACATCGTCCCAATTTCTGATGTCAATTTCAGGATCAACGGTGATAATGAATTTAACATACATAAACTGCTTAAGAAAACCCCATATGCCCATCATGACGCGCTTTGCATGGCCGGGGTACTGTTTTTTCATCGAAATGACCGCGAATCGATAAGAGCAGGCCTCCATCGGAAGATGGAAATCAATAATCTCCGGGAAGTGTTGCTTTAAAAGCGGGAGAAAAATCTGGTTTAAGGCCAGTCCAATAATTGCGTCTTCCCTCGGGGGACGCCCAGTTGTTGTCGATAAATAGATGGGGTTTTGACGATGGGTAATGCAGGTCACGCGAAAGACGGGAAAAGGCTCCACTGAGTTATAAAAACCCGTGTGATCGCCGTGCGGCCCCTCATCCGCCATCTCACCGAGGTGAATTTCTCCTTCAATAATGATTTCACTGGTGGCGGGGACTTCGAGATCAGACATCTTACATTTCACCAGCTCAACCTGTTTCTTGCGAAGTAATCCAGCAAAATGAAATTCACCGATTTGCTCGGGAACCGGGGTCACTGCTGCAATGGTCATCGCCGGATCGCAGCCCAGTGCGGCTGCAACGGGCATGGGTTTTCCTGTGGCCATCCATTCCCGATAATGTTGTGCCCCACCGCGATGACTTAACCAGCGCATGATCGTTCGGTTTTTATCGATCTTCTGCATGCGATAAATGCCCACATTTGATTTCCCATTTACGCCGGGTGGTGGTTTCGTTACGACAAGCGGCCAGGTAATTAAGGGCGCGGCATCGTCCGGCCAACAATGCTGTATCGGAAGAGCATCCAGATTAATGTCTTCGCCTTGAAGCACCACCTCTTGGCAAGGGGCTGTCTTTGTTATTTTGGGGGAAAGGTGCAGGATCCTGGCATAAAAAGGGAGATGTTTGACCGCATCCACAAAACCTTTGGGTGGCTCAGGATGTTGAAGAAAGGCGAGAAACTTTCCGATTTCCTCCAACCCTTTCTCATCGGTATCCAAACCCAGGGCAACTCGCTCGACAGTGCCATAGAGGTTGATTAAAACAGGTAGATCTGATCCTTTGGGATTTTCAAACAGAATGGCCGGCCCGCCTTTTTTGATGAGCCGATCATAAATTTCAGTCATCTCCAAATAAGGGTCGATTTCTTGTTTAATCCGGACGAGTTGTCCTCTTTCTTCGAGAAAAGTCATAAATTGACGCAGATCGTTATAAGGCATTCTTAGTCCTCAAGATGAGACATCGCAGCATTACAAACTCCCAAGATGATAATTCAATAATAAACCAGTCAATACCAGAAAACCCACCCAAATATTTGATCTAAACAATGCAAAAAGTCTTGCTCTTTGTCGCGATTTTCTAATTTGAATCGATTGATAATAAAACAGAATGCCAATGCCTCCGATGGCCGAATAATACAAAAAACTCATCTGAGATTGTTGACCCACCATCGTTAAAAAAAGCACAACAAGACCATAAAAGACTCCGACGGCCAGCCAAGTCCCTTTTCCAAACAGAATTGCAGTCGATTTGAGGCCGATTTTGAGGTCGTCTTCTCTGTCCATCAAGGTATAAATCGTATCATAACCCGTCGCCCAACACAGGTTGGCCAGTAGGAGCAAAAATGGGGTGAGGGATAGACTGTTCCGCTCAGCGGCCCAAGCCAAAATAATGCCCCAACTAAAGGCAATGCCCAGAACAATTTGTGGGAGATAGGTTACGCGTTTCGCAAAAGGATAAATGATCGCAAAAAAAAGCGCTGCAAAGCTCAGAAAAAAAGCAAAGCGATTGAGAAACAATACGGTGATGAGCGAAGCCGTTAAAAGGATTCCGAGGACAATCAGTGCCTCCCACAGGCTTAATTGATCAGAAGCCAAAGGACGGTTTTTGGTGCGATCGACTTTTGCATCAAAGGTGTGATCGGCCATGTCATTCATCACGCAGCCCGCACTGCGCATCAAAAAAGCGCCGATGGAAAAAATAATAAGGTGTTTTAAAGACGGTCTCCCCTCTGAAGCCAGAATTAAAGACCAGAGTGTGGGGAAAAGCAGTAAGAGCGTGCCATATTGCTTGTCCAAACGGATCAGGTTTGCGACCGCAGGCCATTTATGCCAAAGAAAACTCAACGTAAATTTTCCCTTTTGATACAGCGAAAACCGAGGTCACTTAAACGCTCTGAAGGTGGATCATAGGATCGCGTGGTCGCCCGTGCATACACCTCGAGTACACGCGGATAGGCTCCTCCCGGATAGTGTCCTAAAGAATGGAAAGAAAGGCCTCTCACTGCACGGTGTTTCATGCCAAATTCCCTTTTCCTGAGTTTACTGCCTTGATAGGGCATATACCAACTCGCCGTCCATTCCCAAGCATTCCCGACCATGTCATGCACACCATAAGCACTGCTGCCCTCTGGATAGCGACCCACCGGGGCCAATGTCATGGCTACATCGGATGCAGGCGAAAGGTGGGCACGTTTCGCATCAAACACATCTCCCCAAGGATATCGCCTGCCTTTTGAACCTCTTGCGGCTTTCTCCCACTGTGCTTCCGTTGGCAACCATTTCTTGTTCCAGAGGCAATAATCGTTTGCATCGTACCAATCGACGAATGTGATGGGATGTTTGCCCGTCCCCACTTTATAGACCCCATTCACCCAATGGGGAGGGGGCGGATGCCCTGCTTTTCGCACAAATTGTAAATAGGCTTCTTGCGTTACTTCATAGCGGTCAATGTAGTAGCCTTTGAGCCTCACGCTGTGCTGAGGTCGTTCATCTTCATACCAAGGTTGAGGAAATCCCAGCTCTACCCCTTCATTCTCAGTATCGACTTCGTCCGTCCCCATCAAAAATGGTCCATCAGGAATCCAAATCATATCCTCTGTCTCAGTTTTTTTCTGAGATGGGGAAGGCTTTTCCTTCACTTGCTTAGCGTTTGTTTGATCTGTTGATGAAAGCGGGGCCTTAGTTTGCCGGGTCTTCGTGGACTGACAGGCAAATAAGACGCTCGTTAAGAAGAGAATGAAGAAAGGTAGGGTGAAAAAACTTCGCAGATGAATGCCGAAACTTGCCCGGAGATGGATAAGCGAAAACGTCTTGCCCAAAATAAAGTATCCTCTTTAAGTTCAAGTGCTTCCGCGACTTTTGGAAAAGGGAGATGTGCGATTTCCAAACAATCCCGGAATGTTGAAAGTGATCGTTCTTCAACGATCTGCCCAAGCGGTTTTTGTCCCAATTGCAAGTCTTGATAGAGATCGGGTTTAAGCCTTGAAACGGGAAATCGGGAAATCGCGAAAAGCAGTTGTTCTTTGATCCCTTCGTTCCGGATGATACTCAAGCAGACTGAACGCTCAACAACTTTTTCTCCTTGAGGAATCCCCAGTTGCAAGGCCAAGTTTTCATCAGCAAAGGTCTCATGTTGATCCAAAACTTCAAGTTCTGGTGGATTAAAAAAAATGCTATTAAAACTCCGAATGGCCGTGCCATCTGACGAAAGGAGCAGCCGAAGAAGTGGATTGACGGCTTGGTTTTTACATCTCTCCAAAAAAACGTTTATCGTGAGCCACCCCTGTTCCATGAGGAAATCATCCTACTGAAATGAAGACTTAGAGTCAATATTTATACTCTGATAAAGACATCAATTCTTGGCTAAAAAACCGACAAGCCTTGACGGGTTCACGACAAAAGCATACCTTGAAATCCAATGAGTATTTAATCAGAGGTTTTAAAAAGACAGATGGGTGCATTTTTTTCAGAAATAGACGATGAGGCCATTAAAAAGGAAAAGGACAAAGCTCGGATTCTAAGAAAAAGCCAGTGGTGGAAGCGCCGCAAGAGTACGGGGGTTTGCCATTACTGTGGTGAGAAATTCAAACCCGACGAACTCACGATGGATCATCTCATTCCCATCAGCCGGGGTGGAAAAAATAATAAAGGGAATGTGGTTCCCGCCTGCAAACCCTGTAACAACAAAAAAAAATACCTTCTCCCGATTGAATGGGAATCCGAGCTTGCATCACGCGATGAAGAGAACAAAAGATAACATGGGTCAAGAACACAAATACCCTGCATCTCCCTTTTTTTAAAGGCTATTCCCTCCCTCCCCCTCCTTGACAATAATAGGATTTATCTGATTAAATAGACGACTTTTATGGGTGTTTTGGAAAAGGAAATATTTACTGATGTTTGTGAAGATCAATGGCAAAAAAGAGGATATTCAAGAAACCACGCTGGGCGCACTCCTCAAGTCAAAAAAAATTGAACCACAGATGGTTTCCGTCGAGCTCAACGACCAGATGATTGATCGTGAAAATATAAACGATACGCTACTCCAGAAAGGGGATTCACTTGAATTTCTCTTTTTTATGGGCGGGGGATCAGGGCTGAGCTAAAACGATGAAAACATATAGTGATATCACGACATTAATCGGAAATACCCCTTTGGTTCAATTGCGAAATCTTTCAGAAGAAAATGCAGCTAGAGTATTGGCGAAGGTTGAATTTTTTAATCCAGGGGGAAGTGTTAAAGATCGTATTTGTATCAGCATGGTTGAGGCCGCAGAAGCAGAAGGGCGATTAAAACCCGGGATGACGCTGATTGAACCCACCAGCGGAAATACTGGAATCGGACTTGCGCTAGTTTGTGCTGTTCGCGGTTATAAATTGATACTCGTAATGCCGGAATCCATGAGTATGGAACGGGCAAGCTTGCTTTCTTCCTATGGTGCACAATTGGTACTGACGCCAGCCTGGGAAGGCATGCGAGGTGCCATCATCGAAGCAGAAAATATAATGGATCAAAACTCTGATTATTTTATGCCAGGTCAATTTTCCAACCCTGCCAATCCTGAGGTCCACCGAAAAACAACGGGTCCGGAAATTCTTTCGGCAGTGGATGGGGAAATCGACGCCTTGGTCGTCGCAGTTGGCACAGGCGGCACCATTACAGGGGTGGGAGAAGTTTTGAAAGCGAAAAATCCAAAGACATTGGTTGTCGCGGTTGAACCTGCCACCTCTGCCGTGCTTTCCGGAAAAGAACCGGGGCCGCATAAGATTCAAGGAATTGGTGCGGGTTTTATTCCAGAAATTTTAAATCGAGACATTATTGATCGGGTGATGACGGTCACTGACGATGATTCCTATAAAATGGCAAAAGCCTTGGCGAAACAAGACGGACTCCTTGTTGGTATTTCTTCCGGAGCCAATACCTGGGCTGCAAGAAAAATAGCAAGAGAGTTGGGCCCGGGAAAAACAGTAGTGACCATTCTTCCTGATACGGGCGAGCGGTATATTAGTATCGAAAAGTACTTCAATATTTAATCCAATGAATTAGAGTGTAGTATGGCATTTACCGAAGAACAATTGGTTCGTTACAGCAGGCACATCATCCTTTCCGAAGTGGGAGGAAAAGGCCAGAAGAAAATTCGTCAGGCCAAAGTACTTGTGGTCGGAGCAGGCGGCCTCGGCGCACCCATCTCCCTTTATTTAGCGGCGGCAGGCATTGGAACGATCGGCCTGATCGATGGCGATGCGGTTGATCTCACGAACTTGCAACGCCAGATTATCCATCACACCGCTGATATCGGTCGTCCGAAAGTACTTTCGGCTCAAGAAAAGATCAAAGATTTGAATCCCGATGTCGAGGTCATCCCCTATCAGAAACTTCTGGATGCAGAAAATGCCATTGAGATTTTTAATGACTATGAATACGTCATTGATGGCACCGATAACTTTCCGACAAAATTTCTCATTAATGATGCGTCCTATTTCGCAAAAAAGCCGCTGATTCATGGTGGAATTCTCCGATTCGACGGACAACTTTTCACCATTATCCCTGATGAAAGCGCTTGTTATCGTTGTGTTTTTCCAAAACTTCCGCCTCAAGGGGTGGTGCCCAGTTGCCAGGAAGCGGGGGTTTTAGGTGCTTTGGCAGGCTTGATTGGCACCTTGCAAGCCACGGAAGTGCTGAAATTGATTTTGGGCGTGGGAAATCCTTTAACGAACCGTATTTTAACCTACCATGCCCTGCAAACGCTGTTTCGAGAGATTGCCATTAAGAAAAATCCCAGTTGCCCGCTTTGCGGCTTGGATCCTACGATTAAAACCTTGGAGATGGAAGTACAGGAAGTTTGTGATTTCGATCCCTTGGAAACAGCACATAAGGATCACTGATTCATGAGTAAGATTAAAGGACTTGTCTGTAAAGAGTGCAAGAGTGAATATCCTGCAAAGGCGATTCATGTCTGTGAGTTTTGTTTTGGCCCACTCGAAGTCGCCTATAACTATGATGTAATCCAGACACAAATCTCTAAAGAAAAAATACAGCAAGGCCCTATTAGCCTCTGGCGTTATGTCGATTTACTGCCGATTGAAAGTACCCCAACCGTGGGTCTGAATACGGGCTTTACGCCCATGGTACATTCCAAAAATCTTGGAAAGAAACTTGGACTGGATTATCTCTATATTAAGAATGATTCGGTCAATTCGCCAACCCTCTCTTTTAAAGATCGGGTTGTGGCTGTTGCACTCACAAGAGCCAAAGAATTGGGATTCGACACCGTGGCCTGTGCTTCAACCGGGAACCTGGCAAACTCTGTTTCTGCGAATGCGGCAGAAGCCAATTTTAAATGTTTTGTTTTTATCCCCTCTGATTTAGAATCGGGTAAAATCCTGGGCAACCTGGTTTATAAGCCCAATGTCGTTGCGGTGGAAGGCAACTATGATGACGTCAACCGGCTCTGTAGTGAAATCGCTGGAGAATATCCTTGGGCTTTTGTCAATATCAATATTCGTCCCTACTATTCCGAAGGCTCAAAAACCCTTGCCTTTGAAACCGCCGAGGCTTTGGATTGGCAGGCGCCGGATCACGTGGTTGTGCCTATTGCTTCGGGATCCTTGTTGACCAAGATCTATAAAGGTTTTCAAGAGTTTGAACGCTTGGGCCTTATTTCAGGGGTCAAGACCCGGATTCATGGCGCACAAGCAGAAGGCTGTTCACCTGTGGCGGCCGCTTTTAAAAGAAAAAGTGATTTTCTTCAACCCGTTAAACCCAATACCATTGCAAAATCTCTGGCCATCGGAAACCCTGCGGACGGATATTACGCCATCAAAATTGCCGAAGAAACAGGCAGCATTATTGAATCGGTTACCGATCCGGAAATTATAGAAGGCATTAAACTGCTTGCCGAAAATGAAGGTATCTTTACAGAAACGGCTGGTGGGGTCACCGTGGCCACTCTGAAAAAGCTTGTAAATCAAGGCGTATTCAAAAAAGGAGAATCCGTTGTGGTTTACATTACGGGGAACGGTCTGAAAACGCAGGAGTCGATCGCGCCGGCAGTCGGATCTCCCTGGCTGATTCAACCCAATCTCAAGAGCTTTCAACACATATTAGAAAAGGAAAAAAAATGATCAAGGTTCGCATCCCAACCCCTTTAAGAACACTGACCGAAGGTCAGGGCGAGGTGGATTTAGAAGGAAAGAGTATCGCTGCACTCATTGATACACTCGAAAGCACTTATCCGGGGATGAAAGAACGGCTTTGTGACGAGCAAGGGGCTTTGCGTCGCTTCGTCAATATTTACATCAACGAAGAAGATATCCGATTTCATCAAGGTTTAGAAACACCGGTAGAAGAGGGCGATGAAGTCTCAATTATCCCTGCAATTGCGGGTGGCTAAGCCGGATCAATAACGGAGGAGGGGTGAATGGCGAATCTAAAAATACGGATTACATTTCCTGAAGATAAAATAAAAGAACCGATTATTTACAACGCCGGGAAAAACTATAAAGTCGTGACCAATATACGCCGCGCCGATGTCACAGAAAAAACAGGATGGGTCGATCTCGAATTAGAGGGCGAAATTGAAGAAATTGACAAGGCCGTTTCCGGCATGAAGGCAGCGGGAGTGATTGTGAATCCCATTGAAGGCGATGTGATTGAGTAAAGTACGTTATCTGAGTACCTCGGAATAATCATGGCATTCACAGACGAACAACTAGAAAGATACAGCCGACAAATTCTTTTAAAAGAAGTCGGTGGCGCAGGACAGAAAAAAATTGCGGCAGCAAAGGTTTTTCTGATTGGCGCCGGCGGACTCGGATCCCCCTCCGCACTATATCTCGCTTCGGCCGGAGTTGGCACATTGGGAATTATTGATGATGATGTCGTCGATCTGTCCAACCTGCAAAGACAAATCCTTCATAGTACAAAAACTATCAACCACTCAAAGGTCGAGTCGGCTGAGGAAACCATCTCCAAAATGAACCCGGATGTGAAAGTCAATAAATACACTGGAAGGCTCAACTCTGAAAATATTCTCGACATTATCAAAGACTATGATTTCATTCTGGATGGCTCCGATAACTTTCCGACACGTTTTTTAGTCAACGATGCCTGCTTCTTTTTGAAGAAAACACTCATCTCTGGCAGTATTTTTCGCTTTGAAGGCCAACTCACCACACTTAGACCTCACAATGTCGAAAACGGCCCTGTGCCTTGTTATCGATGCCTCTATCCCGAACCACCCCCTCCCGGCCTGGTGCCCAGCTGCCAAGAAGCCGGTGTTCTGGGTGTCCTTGCTGGCACCATTGGCATTATGCAAGCGGCTGAAGCCTTAAAGGAAATTTTGGGTATTGGTGAATCTTTGGCGGGTCGTTTGCTGATCTATGATGCGCTGGACATGTCTTTTCGTCGGGTCAGAGTCCCCAAAAACCCGAATTGTCATCTCTGCGGGCCCAAGCCGACCATCCACGAACTGCTTGATTACGAAATTTCCTGCACGATGCCATCTCCGGGATAAGGACGACTTACCTTCAGCCCGACCAATACCCCCTTATCTTTCTTTTTGAACGATGAAGATGAACTCCCTTCGACTTTCCAAAACACTTTGTTCTCTTTTCTTTCTTATCTTATTCGGAAGCGGATGCTCGATGGAAAAAGGATTGATCTATTACCCCGAAAAAGAACTGATCGCCACTCCTGCCCATGCCAAGCTGCTCTTTGAAGACCTCTTTATTTCCACAGAAGATAGGGTGAAAATTAATGGCTGGTTTGTTCCTTTTGAAGGGAGCCAAAGCGTACTACTCTGGTTTCATGGCAATGCAGGCAACATGGGGAACAGGGTCAATCTACTGCAACGTTTACATCAGGAATTAAAACTGAACATACTCATCATCGATTATCGCGGTTATGGGAAAAGTTCAGGGAAAATATCAGAGGAAGGCACAGAAAAAGATGCACGCGCCGCTTACGATTTTCTCATTTCCCGGCGGGAAATCAATCCCAGTCAAATTTTCATCTTTGGGCGCTCGCTTGGCGCCGCTATCGCAATCGAACTTGCGACAGAAATCCGTACGGCAGGATTAATACTTGAAGCACCCTTTAGCTCAATTGAGGCGATGACAAATGTTATCATGCCTTGGCTGCCCTTCAAAGGGAGTTTAAAGACAAAATACGACTCGATTCATAAAATTCAACAAGTACAAGCGCCTCTTCTCGTCATGCATGGGGATCAAGACAAGGTCATTCCTTTTGAACAAGGTCAGCGGATCTTTGAATCCGCAAATCAACCCAAGACCTTTTACACCATTGTTGGTGCAGACCATAACAATGCTTATGTTGTGGCTGGACAGGCTTATTTTGAAACAATGGCCCATTTTATTGAGAAGCTAAGGAAGTAGATCAAGGCAAAACCTTCCTTTCCCAAAAAAAACTCCGTATTCAAAGGCCACCTCTTTTTTCTAAAGATGCTTCGGCATTTTCTCTCAAGCCTCAATTGTTTAAAGGACGTGACATTCTCATTCAAAAAACCAGAAGTTAAGGTATAAAAATCTCGACTTAGGTAGACAGTTTATACTGTCATTCACCTAATATTGGAGTCGAGAACAAGGAGACGAAAAAGAATTCTTCGGACCATAAATAAAAAAGAGGGGTCTGAATAACACCGTTTCAAAAAGGATCTGCTATAATAATTCGGATCTTGCTTCAAACAACGGGAAATTGGCTAGTTCTTATATTCACCTGATAGAGGACCAGCAATTGGATGATCGTTTAAAAACCAAGCAAGAGCTCATTCTTGAGATTCAACAACTCAGAAAAACATCCCAGCTACAGTTCAACCAAGTTGAACATACCGTACTGGCTCAAAAACACCGGTTTGATGTCATGGGACGCATTAGCCGTATCAGTTTAGACACCGCCACTCTGGAGGAGACCTTAAAAGAAATTCTGGGTGAATTTCTTTCGATCTTTAATTGTGATCGTGCATGGCTTCTTCATCCCATCGAGCCGAAAACATCTTGGCAAGTGTCTTTTGAACGATGCCGGGAGGAATGGACCGGAATGAATTTACAAAAAACGGATATTCCAATCAAGCATGATTCCACAGAGATGTTTAAGACCGTTTTATCACAGAGTGGGCCGCTCTGCAGTGGTGGAAATTCGGATCAAGCCGTTCCAGATTCCATAACACGAGATTTTTCAGTTCAAGCACAAATGATGCTAGCCCTTTATCCCAAACTCGGAGGGCCTTGGATCATGGGCATCCATCATTGCACAAAAACCCACCCTTTCACAGAAGAAGAAAGCACTATTTTTGAAAAGATTGGACTGCAGGTCACTGATATATTGAGTAATTTTATTTATTTCCGTGATATGACATTGAGTGAAAAAAAATACCACGGCTTATTTCAAACCATGACACAAGGGGTGGTTTACCATAATGCCAAAGGAAAAATTATTTCAGCCAACCCGGCCTCAGAACGGATTCTGGGTTTGACTTTAGATCAGCTTCGAGGACACTCTTCCATCGACCCGCGCGGAAAATCCATCCATGAAGACGGCTCCTCCTTTCCTGAGAAAGCCCACCCCTCAATCATTGCTATACGAACAGGAAGGCCAGTTCGTGATGTGGTGATGGGCATATTTAATCCAACAGAAAAACATTTTCGCTGGATAAGTATCGATGCAATCCCTCATTTCAATCCGGGTGAAAATACCCCCGATCAAGTTTTTTCAACCTTTAGTGACATCACTGAAAGGAAACAAGCTGAAGAAAAAAATCAGATGTCTGCTGCTGTGTTTCAAAATTCAGCCGAAGGCATTCTGGTGACCGACAGCAATAATAAAATTATCTCTGTGAACAAAGCTTTCACTGATATTACGGGGTATGCGGAAAATGAGGTGATTGATCGGGATCCTTCTCTCTTAAGATCTGTACGACATAATGAGGATTTCTATTCTGAGATCGATGCTAGTTTGGAAGATAGCGGACAATGGCAAGGCGAACTTTCAATTCAGAGGAAAAATGAGGAGATCTTTCCTGCTTGGCTAACGATGACGACTGTACGGAATAACCGGGACAAACTCATCAATCATGTTTTGGTTTTTTCTGATATAACACCCTTAAAGCGCTCCCAAGAACAGGTCGATTTCCTTGCTTTCCATGATCCCTTAACCCGCTTACCCAACCGGCTTCTATTTAGTGATCGGCTGTGTCATACCTTAAAACGTGCAAAACGCGAAGGGCACAAAGTCGCTCTTCTTTTTTTGGATCTTGATCACTTTAAAACAATCAATGACAGCCTCGGTCATCCTGTGGGCGATATCCTGTTGCAGCGAGTGGCGGAGCGGATCAAGTCCATGGTTCGTAAGGAAGATACGGTCGCGCGAATGAGCGGTGATGAATTTGTGGTGATTGTCGATAGAACCGAACCGCAAGGTGTGATCGTCTTAGCCCACAAGTTGATGTCCACTTTTATCCCACCCTTCTTAATTAAAGACCGGGAGCTCCATGTGACCATGAGTATGGGCATCAGTATCTACCCTCAAGATGGCAAAGACAACGCAACTCTCATCAAAAATGCCGATACTGCCATGTATCAAGCAAAAGAAGAAGGCCGAAATAATTATGCTTTTTATACCCCGGCACTGACAAAGGCTGTTTTTAAGCGATTAACATTAGAGACCGAGTTGCATCGTGCGATTAAAAAAAAGGAGTTGGTGCTTCACTACCAGCCACAGTATTCATTAAAGTCTGGCGCCTTGGTGGGGGCAGAAGCCTTAATCCGATGGCAGCACCCCAAACTTGGACTCCTATCCCCGGCACAATTTATCCCCTACGCAGAAGAATCAGACCTCATCGTCTCCATGGGAAAATGGGTCTTGATCACCGCCTGCAAACAAGTGCGGCAGTGGCAAGATTCAGGGCTTTCTATTGAACGCGTGGGGGTAAATATTTCTGGAGCACAGTTCGTCCGCGGCGAGATCGTCAAAACCGTGAGGGATGCTTTAAAAAAATCACACCTGGCTTCAAAGCACTTGGAATTGGAGATTACAGAGAGTTTTTTTATGAAAAATACCGAATGGGCCATTAAAGCGCTTGATCAACTCCAAGCATTGGGGGTGAGTATTGCCATTGATGATTTTGGCACGGGTTATTCTTCACTTTCCTATCTCAAACAACTTCCTGTTGATAAATTAAAAATTGACCAATCCTTTATTCAGGATCTTCCTGAAGATCTTAATGATAAAGCCATTGCAGGTGCCGTCTTAGCTCTTGCACATGGTCTCCATCATAAAGTCACCGCAGAAGGGGTGGAGACAGAAGCACAGCGGGACTACCTCAGAGAAATGGGTTGTGATGAAAGCCAGGGTTTTTTATACAGCCCCCCTGTTCCAGCCGAAGCATTTGCAAACTTCCTATAGGCTCCTTTAGACAAATTGTTGTGGATCGATTTCGATATTAAGATGAGTACCCCTCTGTTTAGATTTTCCCCATACTCGAAGTGCTTTTTTCAAAACGGTCGAAATTTTTTTTTGACTCTCCCCTTTCAATAAAATCTGATATCGGTATTCTTCCCTTAAGCGCAATAAGGATGCGGGAGCGGGGCCGAGTACCTGAAGATCCTGTCCAGAAATAGACCCTTTAATCAACTCTGCAAGGCTGGCCGCGCTTGAAGCGGCCAAACTTTCTTTTCGGTGACGGAGTATGAGTAAGGTCAATCGACTATAGGGAGGATAAAATCGCTCTTTTCGTGGCACCATTTCCTCTTGATAAAATTTGTCATAATCATATGTTGTTGCGGATTGAATGGACTGATTTTCAGGTTGAAAGGTCTGAACCTTAACTTCTCCGGGATAATCTCCCCGACCTGCGCGCCCAGAAACTTGTGTTAAAAGTTGAAAAGTGCGCTCCGAAGCTCTGAAGTCAGGCACATACAAGGATAAATCTGCAGAGATTACTCCGACGAGTGTGACTTTCGGAAAATCATGCCCTTTGGCAATCATTTGTGTCCCAATCAAAATATCAATCTCTTCCCTGGCCATTGCGCTTAATATTTGCTCATACGCCCCTTTTTTTCTCGTGGTATCTCGATCCAAGCGTGCAACCCGCACATCGGGAAAAAGTTCTGAGATTGTTTCTTCCAACTGTTCCGTCCCGATCCCCATATATCCTAAATTTATTCCACGGCAATCTGTACAGGTGGTCATGAGTGGATTTTGAAATCCACAATAATGGCACACCAACCGTTTAAGTCCTTTATGGTAAGTTAAAGAAACCGTGCAGTGGCGGCAAATCGGCGTAAATCCACAATCATAACAGAGCAAAGAAGGTGAAAAGCCACGGCGATTCATAAAGAGCAAGACTTGTTCTTTTTGAGCAATCCGAGATTTAATCGCATCATGCAATTGTTTTGTTATAAAAGGTCGTACCCACGATTCTTTTTCTTTTAAATCAATTAAGTGTACCTGAGGCAAGGGTCTGGAATCGATTCGACTCGGAAGATTGAGATAATGGTATTTCCCATTTTTCGCATTAAAATAGGACTCAAAACAAGGAGTCGCTGATCCCAAGACGACAACGCTTTTTTCATCTCGACCGCGGACCAAAGCGACATCTCTGCCGTGATAACGGCTCCCCTCGTTTTGTCGATAAGAAGCATCGTGCTCTTCATCGACCACAATAATGCCGACATTTTTCAATGGGGCATAAATAGCGGAGCGCGCGCCGATCACCAGTTGTGCTTTTCCCTCCTGAATCTGACGCCACTCGTCATATCGCTCCCCTGCGGACAGGCCGCTGTGTAATAGGGCGACTCGATCTCCAAAGTATTCTAAAAAACGTGCCGAAATATGCGTTGTGAGTCCTATTTCCGGCAAAAGGAGGATGGCGCCTAAACCGCGATCTAAGACTTCTTCAATAGCCCTCAGATAAACTTCTGTTTTGCCACTCCCGGTCACACCATGAAGCAGGAAAGGAGAAAAGCATTGCTTTTGTACTGCATCCTTTATTTCTTTGAGTGCCAAACTTTGCTCAGGATTAAGATGGATAACGCCCTTATCGACAAAGCCTAAGCGGCCAGACGGTTTTCTTAAAAGAGGGATTTCTTTTTCCTCGACTACCCCTCTTTTAATCAAGCGTTTTATGGCTGCGCGTGAATCAAGATCAAAAGTCGATATGGGGAGCGATCCTCCGTCTGAAATGACTTGATTGAGCGCCTGAGCTTGACGCGGCGCTTTTTTTTCAAGTGAAACACTCAGAGCGCTCGCTTCGTGAGTTGAAACCTTTAGAACCGCTATTTTTTGAAATTTTGGCCGCACAGGTGGCGGCGTAATTTCCCATTCTTCTTTAAGGATCTTTTTCTTTTTGAGCTCAGAAAAAATGTGCCCCAATGTTTTGACTGGGATCTGTTTTCGTAAGTCCTGCTCCTGAAGCGGGCCTTTTTCTAAAAGAAGATCAACGACCTCTCTTTGCAATCCAGATTTTCCAGACCATGTCGCTGCTTTGAAATCCTCTGCCAAAAAAAATCGGCGTCGTGGCACAACATGGATGCCTTGTGGCAGTGCGGTCTTGAACACGTCCCCTAAAGGGCTTTGGTAGTAATCTGAAATCCAGAAAAGTAGTTTAAAGAGCTTGGGACGAAATAAAGACCTGGGATCAAGCAGGGCCAGCACCTCTCTTGTTTTGGAGACATCGGGATGTATGATCATTTTAATAAAATAAGCCACCTTCCATCCTCGGCCAAAAGGCACGAGTAAGCGTGCGCCCGGCGTAATTTCTTGATGGGCCAAACCCTCAGGAAGATGATAATGAAACCGTCCTGCTGTTTCAGGGAGCACACATTCCAGGTATTGTTTGGGAACTGATTTCATGGGGTGGACAAGTGAATAAATAGACCTTCATAGGCTTCATGAACGCTTGTTGTTTGGATCTGAACATCCGATTGAAATTGCTTGGATGACTTGGTGCGCGCATTTTTTTCATAACCAAGCCTGAGAGCCAAAGCTTCTATTTCAGTTGATTTTGTCGGTAGAAGGTGCGTTTGATGATCCTTGAGCATCTGAAGTTTATTTTCGACATTTCTCAGGAAAAGATAGGACTTGATGAGGCTCTTTGCGATTTTAGGATCAATCCACCCTGTTTCTTTAAGGCACTTCAAGAGTTGAATCGTCCCGCTTTTACGTAATCTCAGGTCTGCCTTCCCATGTTTGAGTTGAAGTGTTTGCACAATAAACTCAATTTCACGGATACCCCCATAACCCCGTTTCACATCAAGATGTAACTGCCCTCGCACCTCAACCATCGCATCAATTTTCTCTTTAAAGGCTTTTATATCTAGCACTTCAGTTTTTGCACAGGATTTTTCGAAAACAAAGGGTCTAATGAGTTCAAGAAAAGCCCTTCCAAGACATTGATCTCCCGAAACAGGACGTGCCCTCAACAAAACCATGCGTTCCCAAGTGGCCCCACGTTTCTCGTAATATCGGCGATATCCTTCGAGGGGCAAGGTAATCATCCCCATTTCTCCCTCAGGTCTCAGCCTCAAATCGACGCGATAGACATAGCCTTCTTCAGAAGTGTGATTCAGAATCGTTGTAATCTCTTTGGCCAGTTGCTCGTAATAAACTGTATTGTGAACACCCGCGGCCTTATTATTCTGTGTCGTTTCACCTTCACGGCAATCGTAGAGGTAAATCAAATCGATGTCAGAACTAAAGTTAAGCTCTCGACTGCCCAATTTGCCTAAAGCAATGATGGTAAACCCTGCTAAGGGATGTTGATGCGGATCAGAATTTTGACCCAAAGCGGGCCCGCCATATTTTTGTCGACAAATTTTTTCTGAAATCTCATGCGCTTTTTCAATTAAAATATCGGCCAAATTGGACGTCTCTTTTAGGGTTTCTTGTACCTTTGCGGTTTTAATAAGATCTCTTACCCCAATCCGAAGTATTTCCTTCCGTTTGAATGCTCTGAGCACACCGAGTTGACCTTCTTTTGTTTTGATATAACGTAGTGCATTCCTCAGATCTTTACGAAAATCGGCTTTTGTTTTTGATTTTTTTAATAGAGAGAGGTCAAATACCCAATAAAAATATTCTGGATTTCGGATCAAAATATCAGAAAGAAAAGGACTCCCTCCAAAAATAAATGCGGCATGGTAGATCGTGAGCGGAACCTGTTGTAGGGTTAACAATAATTCTGTTTTACTAAAAGTGCTTTGAATAAACCGTTCAAAATTATTGAGCCCCATGTCAGGATCCGGAGATTCAGAAAATGCCGTCAAAACGTCTTCAAGAATCTCTGAAAATAGGATCCGATTTCTTGGTTCTTTTGAAATAGACTGAAGGTTTATATCCGCTTTTTCAGGCTCACGAAAACCAAAAGGCTTTAAAAGGGTTTTAACTTCTTGCTCTGTCAGTTCTTGCGCAAGGAGCAGATCTGTTGTGGCGTGTTGGACTTGCATCATAGGTCTGGGGCATTATACAGTCTCAAAAAAAGGAGTGCAATTTTGTTGAATAACGCTTTTTTTAAAGAGATTATCAAGCGCAGTGTGTCGCTTGATTCTTTCATACTCCAAGACTTTTTGGCACAGCTTGACTCTGATTACCTCTCACACTGCAGTCCTGAAGAGATTGCGGAACATATTGCCATTGCTCAGTCCCTCGATTCTAATAATCTGGCTCAAATTCTGATCACTGCAGAAGCGGGGAAGTCCTATAAAATTGTCATCGTCGCTTATGATTACTTTTCTGAGTTTTCGATCATTTGTGGGCTTATCTCTTCATTTGGGCTCAACATTACGGGCGGAAGCATGCAAACCCTTCCTAAGGAAAAAGGTCGAAAAAAGATAGTTGACCTCTTTTATGTACAGTCGATAAGGAATGAAACTTTTGATAAACCACAGCAAGAATTATTTAAAATAGAATTAGAAACCCTTATTAGTTTATTGGAAAAAGAAAAATTTCGTGAAGCCAGGGGACGTGTGAATCAACGACTCATCTCAAAGATCAATCAGGTGCATGATGAAACGGAAAAACCGCAGAGCCCATTAAAAGGGCTGCTCACACCCATTAAAATCCAGTTTGATAATCGTAAATCGAGCCAATGGACTCTTTTAAGCATTCACGGGCAGGACACGCCAGCATTCCTTTACGCCTTTTCAAATGCCCTTGCCATGCGAAACATCTATATTCATAAAATCAAAATACAACATCAACAAAACAAGATTCATGACCAGCTCTATATTGCCAGCCGCCAAGGGAAAAAAATCGTACGGGAAGCAGATCAACAAGCACTTCAAATCGCCGCCGTACTTATTAAGCAATTCATCCATTTTCTAGCAGTCGCACCCGACCCTGTCATGGCCATCACACATTTCGACCAATTCCTTGATAAGATACTGGAAACTGCCCACTCCCGACCTTTAATTTCATTCCTTAAACAAAAAGATACGATGGAATTGCTCGCCCGATTGTTTGGGGCCAGTAACTTTTTGTGGGAAGATTTCTTAAGAATCAGGTTTGATAATTTATTCCCTATCTTAGAGAAGTTTAAAAGTAAAAAAAGCATTGTGACGCAAACATACATGCGTCGAAATCTCCGTAAACGGCTCCAATTCGCCAAAAATTTTGAATCCACACGGAAAATTGTAAATGATTGCAAAGATGAGGAAATGTTCCGAATCGATCTTCGCCACCTTCACGAACCCCTCAATAGAATGAGTCAATTTTCAGAAGAACTGAGTGATTTAGCCGAACTTATACTCTCTGAAACACTCAAGATCTGTAAAAATAAAATGGAGCTTAAATATGGGATTCCACGCCTTCAAGGTGGAAAACCCTGTGCTTTTGTGGTCTTAGGACTCGGAAAACTGGGAGGAAGAGAAATTGGATACGCCTCTGATATCGAACTGCTTTTCGTTTATGCTGAAAATGGTCAGACCGATGGGAAATACCCCATTGAGAACAGCGTTTATTTTGAAGGTCTCACTCAAGAAATTACCGGATTTGTCGAAGCCAGGCAAGCAGGGATCTTTCAAATTGATACGCGCTTGCGCCCCTATGGGGATTCAGGGCGATGGGCCATTCCGTTTAAACAATTTACAAGCTACTACTCTGAAACAGGAAAATCCGCTCAATTTGAACGGCAAGCATTAATTAAATTAAGAACCATTGCAGGCAGCCGCGCTTTAGGGAAAAAGTGCGAACACGCACGGGACCTTTTCGTGTACAGTGGCGACAAATGGGATAAAACAGAGGCTCTCGAACTTCGGAACCAGCAGCTTGATGAGCTGGTGAGAAAAGGAAAAACCAATGTCAAATACAGCAAGGGCGGACTGGTGGATATCGAATATCTTGTTCAAACCCTGCAGATCATTCATGGTAAGGAAGACCCAAACCTTAGAACACCCAATACCTTGAAAGCACTTGCTGCCCTCTCAAAATCTAAGGTCATTCCAGCAGCAACAGCGCGTTCTTTGAAAAAGAACTACCTTTTTTTAAGATCACTCATTGATGCACTTCGTATGGTGCGTGGAAATGCGCGTGATCTATTACTTCCTGATCAAAGTAGTGATGAATTTATTTTTTTGGCGAGAAGGATGGGGTATGCCAAAAAAGATTGGAACACGGGTGGAAAAGAGCTTGCTAAGGAAGTTTCTCACAATATGGATGAAGCCCAGTATTTTTATCAGCATTTATTAAAATAAAAAAGGGGATCATTATTACGAATGAGGTAATGAAGTGTCTCTGCTGCCTCTGAAATTTGAGGAGGTTTTTGAAATTGATTTACAAGAGGCTCCTGAATACTATAGAGTTCCCATGCTCAATACTTAGATGAATTTTCATACGAAAAGGAGCGATTTTGTTGGAAAAGATCGAATGTAAGTTTTATGTCGGACAACTGATTCACCACCAGTTATTTAATTATCGAGGTGTTGTGGTCGATGTGGATCCAGAATTTCAAGAGACCGAAGAATGGTACGAAAAAGTCGCACGCTCTCGTCCCCCGAAGGACGAGCCCTGGTATCACATTCTCGTTCATAACGCGAAACACACGACGTATGTGGCCGAATGTAATTTAACCCCTGACAGCTCAAGTCAATCCATCTCTCATCCTTTAGTGAACCACTTTTTTACTCAATTTAAAAACGGGAAGTACATCCGTCCCATGAATTAATTTAAACTGTTTTAAAGAGGTAAAACATGCCTATCGCGTCTAATTTGTTAGATCTTATTGGCAACACGCCCCTCATCCGCTTAAAAGGTCCTTCCGAAGAAACCGGCTGCGAGATTCTCGGGAAGGCAGAATTCCTCAACCCCGGAGGGTCGATTAAAGACCGCACCGCTTTAGGCATCGTTCTGGATGCAGAAAAACGCGGGGCACTCAAAAGAGGCGGAACCATTGTTGAAGGCACAGCAGGAAATACCGGCATTGGTCTATCCCTCATTGGAAAAATCTTGGGTTACAAAACGGTCATTGTGATTCCAGATACGCAAAGCCAAGAAAAGTTTGATACTTTGAAGCTTTATGGTGCAGAGCTCAAACTGGTTCCTGAAGCGGCCTATTCCACCCCAGATCACTTTGTGCATATTGCCGAAAGAATAGCCAAGGAACGTAATGAAAAAAATCCAGGGTCTGCGATATGGGCACGTCAATTTGATAATGTGGCAAATCGAGATTACCATTACCAAACCACGGGGGCAGAAATTTGGGATCAAACCGAAGGGAAAGTTGATGGCTTTAATTGCGCCGTGGGAACCGGAGGCACTTTGGCCGGGGTTGGCAAGGCACTCAAAGAACGCAATCCAAAGGTTACTATCGCACTCAGCGATCCCATGGGTGCAGCACTTTATCATTATTACAAAGATGGCGAACTCCGGTCGGAGGGTGATTCTATTGCAGAAGGCATCGGCCAGGGCCGGGTGACTGAAAACTTAGTCGGTGCGTCTATCGACGAGGCCTTTCAAATTCCCGATACAGAGGCGCTCCCCTATATTTTTGACCTTTTGAAAAATGAAGGACTTTGTTTGGGGGGATCTTCCGCAATCAACGTTGCCGGTTCAGTCCGGCTGGCCAAACAATTGGGCCCGGGACATACGATCGTCACCATTTTGGCAGATTATGGCACTCGTTACCAAAGCAAACTCTTTAATCCCAACTTTTTGCGGGAGCAAGGTTTGCCTACGCCAGAATGGCTGGACTGAGCTTTTAAGGCCATTGACAGGTTATTGCGATAAAATTGTCAAGATTAACAGCAAGGCACTGCCTTTAAGACAGAGGATCGAAACCAGCATCCCGGAATCAAGGCTCGGTCGTTTTTTCCAGTGGTCTGGATAAAGGGCTTTTTCTGGGAGATAGGACCCTGCTTCAAAAAAATCAAAACCCTCTTCCAAAGTGATGAGCTGAAGTTTGGCTTGTTCATGCCGAGACTTTTCCTGAATAATTTGATAAATCAAAAAAAATGAAGTCAGGAGTATCCCCGCAATGAAGGGGAGTTTCATTTTCAGCAAGACATCGGATTGATCTCCGAAATAAAGCACAAGGAACAAAAGCAGCACAAAGGAGAAAATTCCCATGCGCGCAATCTGTCCCATCGTCGCCCGTCGCCGATAGACCTCTTCTTTAAAAATAGGATAAAGCAATCGAAAGGTCTCAAGTGATTCGGGTCTCGGCTGTTGTTCTCTCATCACGAATGACTTCCTTTGAGAAGCCCAAAAACTACCATACCTTTCACGCAATGACAAGCCGCACCCCGACTGCATGACCTCTTCAGAAATGATTGCCATGATTCTATTTTTATGATAGATTGCCTCATCAAAAAGCGCCTGTAGCTCAATTGGATAGAGCGCCGGCCTCCGAAGCCGGAGGTTAGGGGTTCGATTCCCTTCAGGCGCAGATCAAATCCCCTTAGTGGGTCGTTAGCTCAGTTGGTAGAGCAGCTGACTCTTAATCAGCGGGCCCACGGTTCGATCCCGTGACGACCCACCATTTTTATCTAATTAAAACAATGAGTTGTAGCGGCATGTCGCGGTTGTCCTGATTTCCTGAAAACATCGTGTAGATTATGTGTAGATGTTTAGACGGGAAAAAAGGGCATTTTCTGGGGTTTTCAGGAAGAAAAGAGACGGCACAAGACCAAGGGGATTTGGTCGGTGTGAGCACACGTAGTCGTCTGCTACTTTAAGTTTTGGCGCGACCTGTGGGGATTGGCGAGACTTTACCGACCTTGAATATCCGGCAGGTGCGGCAGATCGCTTTGAACCCGCACGCTTTTTATGTGATCGCAAAAGGCGATTCGATGACGGGGAAAGATATTAACGATGGCGACTTGCTTATGGTAGAGCAAAACAGAAAATGGCATGACGGAAACATCGTGCTTGCAAAATCAAAAGACGGTTGCACAATCAAGCTGATTTTCAGGCACGGAGACAAAATAGAATTAAGACTGCTGAACTCGAAACACAAAAGCCTGATTGTTGAAGATGATGAATCTTTTCGGGTGATGCGGGTATCAGGAAACTTTAGGAAGTATTAAGGGGAGATACTCATGAAAAAGCTTGTTTTATTGCCTTGAGGTGGAGAGGTGGAAAAGTATCGATATGCCGGAATTTGCCAGATAAAAGAAGGCCTGTTATTTTTAGCTGCCTTTATTGCCTTGGGTCTAGGTGGTTATATCCCCACGCGAGACTGTAAGTATATCTGTGTAACTGCCTGAGTTAAATTTCATACATAATCAATCAAGCGATCTTTTGTTGTTATTCGCATAGCATCATTATTTTTTACGGTTTTATCTTTTCTCCGCATAGGAAAGAAATATACCCAGTTGCGTTGGTGGGCCAGAAATACTGTGCTAGGCATACCTTGTATGCTGTTTTGTGCTGGATTGATTACTATGATTGTCAGCAGCTTGTATATGCTGATCCCCCTGGCTCCACTTGGTTGTTGGTGCCGCCCTTGGGGTGATATCAGGGGGATACATGTTTAGAGAATTGAAATGGCCAAACCCGCCCTTTTTCTCCTCTTTTACCTCATTCTATCAATCTCAACTTCTTTCATCGGCCAAGTAGTGGGAATTATAGACGGCGACACCATTAAGGTCATGCGATCTGGGAAGACCGTCAAAGTAAGGCTTGCTGAAATCGACTGTCCCGAGAAAAAACAGGCATTTGGAAGGAAGGCAAAGGAGTTCACGGCGGATCTCGTAGCAGGGGAGTTTGTCCCGAGAATGTCCTAAAGTTAGTTGAAATTGAGAAATGACCTCCGAGTCCGTATTGTAGGTTTTAGCAATCAGCGAAACCGCAAAACAGACAAAACAAACCACGGAGGCCAAATGAAAATCGTAGAGAAAAAAGAAAGAAAAAAGGAACAAAAAGATTTACTTTAAACATCTACGCAGTGTGTCCTGCCAGCTTCTTCAATCGCTGGATTGAGCTGATCGGGTGTGAAAGGCTGGATTTCCTCTTTTTCCGGCCATACTTTGAGGACATAGCAGGCAGGTGTGTCTTGGGGATGCCCTTCGGCGACGGCACCGATGATCCATGTGGGGACATCTTCCCCTGTATACTTGTGTTGGAGCTTTTCAGAATAGTTATCGAAGGCGTCCTGCCCTTTGGCCTCTGGTGCGAAGATCAGCATGGAACAGGGCTCACCGCATTTCTCACATCGGTCAATTTTAAGCTGAACCTTTTCAATTTGTCCGGGCGACACAGAGGGAATCGAAACCAGGGTTTCTCCGTCATCCAAGGCTTCACTCACTTTATCACTCATTAGCGAAATAATTTTCTGTCCAATCGGTTCAAGGATGGCTTTCCGTTTTTGGGTCATCGGGTCATGAAGATCGCCTGAAATTTCCATAGAAATATGGGTTTGTCCATTGCCCACCCCTTGGAGCAGGATACGACCGAGATCACCCAAATCTTTGTCAAAGACAGCATAAGCATATCCGCCGTCTTCAAGATCACTTCGCTCTAAAGTAATGCCTTCCGGCAAGTTGTATTCTGGTGTGGTCATGTTTTGTCCTTATTCGTAGAACGAATTCTAAATCGTTGTGATCAATGATGTTTTTCAAAAAAGACTCGAAAGTATATTTCAACATCATTGATCTATTGAATGCAAGATAAGGGCGAATACAAAACTTTAGATGATAGACAGGAATTCGAGAGATGAATCATGGGCTGAATAGAATGAAGCGATCTATTTGAATTGCTCGACTTTGTAACCGCGTTGCTTAAATGCTTTGATCAAACCATCATTCCCGACCAAATGTCCTGCCCCGACAAGCACCATTTCCACTTCGGGCGTCAGGAACATCGCTTCGATTTGTGGCTGCCAAGCTTGGTTCCGTTTAACCAATAGTTGATCATAAAGTGCGGGGAAGGCTTTTTTCATGGGAACGAATGCAATAAGGTCTAAGCCTACACTATCTCCGGCCCGCCAGGCCTCTTTCATGTCTTGCAACATTTTCGGGAGTGTTTTCATCTCCTGAAGAGCGTTGAGTATCAGTGCATCTTCCTGACCTAAGCCCATATTCGCGATAAAACTCAAATGCGCCTCAGTACTTTCAAGTCCGTCCAATATTTTTAGGTCTTTTATCGCACGGCTATTAAAAAAAGCATCCACCCCTTCTCCAGCCAAACCAAGCCGTTGGAGTTCCAGCATGGTGAGAGTCATGACCACCATTGTTGGTTTGAAGTTTTGGAGCCGCTCAATGGGAAATTGAATTGAGCGGCTATAACTTTCGAGCTTCGTATAGGTTTCAGGTTTAAGCACGGATTTCAATGTCTGGCCGTCGGTGTAAGAAACAGCCTGCATTAGTTGTTGCTGAAAGGCAGGGGCACTCAACTTTGAGATATCGGTTTCAAAAACCAACTTTTGAGACTGCTGATATGCTTTTTCAAATTCTTCCGGTAGGGGATAATCAGAAGGGCTCATGACATGAATTGTGCCCCCAATGAAGACATGGTTTTTGCCTTGGCTGATTTTCCACAATGAGGTCTCAGCCGCAGCAAAATCAGAAAAAAATAGAGACAGTACCCATAAACTGATCAATCGCATCATTTATCTTTATCCTTTGTTAAACGGATTGTTCATCGTTCCTATATGGATGAAGCGGCACATCGCCCCTACGTATCTCAGAAGTTCTGGTAAAATATAAGCATATGATGCGACAAGTTATATCATAATTTTTAAGGGGAACCCATTATGGTGAATGCGATGGATACACGCGAAACACAAATCCCGTCGCTCCGCGCTGTCATTGGGTATTGGATTTTTCCCGTTCTTTTCGGATTTCTTTTTATTTTCCCCTTGCTCCTCATCGACACGACAGAATCTCATTACAATGAGAAACCACTTGCGGACAGACGACTCAATCTCAAAGGGCTTGAACTTATCACGACCAACTATCTCGATGAAAACCCTGAAGCTTTCGATAAATTGATCCGAATCGTCACAGATGCGGATGACGCCCTACAAAAAGAAGAAATGCCATCGCATGCCGCTGTCATGGCATGGTTGGATAAAAGCATGGGTGATGAGGGTTTCAATGAAGAAATGCCCGTTTATTATTATCTCAAAAATGTCTACTTAAAAGAATGGGACGGCGCTTATTTACGCCAAGTCAACGACGGGGAACGCGAATACCTCTACGATTTATTGGGGGCAATGATTGGCGGTCTCTACCGCTGCACTTGTGCCCCGCCTCAACTGAAACAAAGCTGAGACATCCCTTCAAGCAGAATATCTGATTTTTCTCGTAATTTTACAAAAAATATCGGAGTATTGATCTTATCGTCAAAAACATGACGAAGAAACCCGGGTCTTGTCCTAATCAATCGGTTAGGAATTTGGCTCAGGCACCCTGTTTGATGATAAGGCCCTCATATTATAGCTAATCTATACGCTTTCTTGAAAATATTCATGTCTCTTCTTTTTAATCTAGCTGGCAAGCTTATTGCAAAAGACTGGTTTGAATCCGTCTATTTTACTGAAGGCAGACAAGATGAAGGCAGTTATTCTCGCGGGGGGCTTAGGCTCTCGCATTAGTGAAGAAACGCATAACAAGCCAAAACCCATGGTGCACATTGGGGGAAAGCCCATCCTCTGGCATATCATGAAGATCTTTAGTGCTTATGGCATTAATGAGTTTATTATCTGTCTGGGTTATAAGGGATATATGATTAAGGAATATTTCAACAATTATTTTCTCCATATGTCTGATGTTACGATTGATGTTGAGCACAAAAAGCTCGAAGTCCATGAAAATCATGCAGAATCCTGGCGGGTGACCTTGATTGACACGGGCGCGACCACCATGACGGGTGGCCGTTTAAAGCGCGTTCGCAATTATTTAGGCAATGAAGACTTTTGCTTCACCTATGGCGATGGTGTGGCGGATGTGGATATCGGTAATCTGATCAAGTTTCACAAATCACAGGGGAAATTGGCCACCGTCACCGCCGTACAGCCGCCGGGGCGTTATGGTGCGCTGAACCTGGATGGTAGTGCCGTTAAAGGATTTCTTGAAAAACCTTTGGGAGACGGTGGATGGATTAACGGCGGGTTTTTTGTTTTGTCACCGAAAGTCATCGATTATATCGATCGAGATGAAACCTCTTGGGAAGCCGAACCGATGCAGCAGCTTGCGAATGAAGGAAATCTTTCGGCCTATTTTCATAAAGGCTATTGGCAACCGATGGATACTTTACGTGATCGTCGGCAGATTGAAAGATTGTGGCTTTCTGGAGATGCCCCCTGGAAAACGTGGTGATGAATACGATCTTTTGGAAGGGGAAACGGGTCCTTATCACGGGCCACACGGGTTTTAAGGGGAGCTGGTTGTCCCTTTGCTTGCAATCACTTGCAGCCAATGTCAGTGGGTATGCCCTTGCGCCCCCGACACATCCCTCTCTTTTTGAAGTCGCACGCATCAAAGAGGGCATGTTTTCTGCGAAGGGTGATGTGCGCAATTTTGATGACTTGAAAATGGTGATTTCGGAACGGAAGCCCGAAATTGTGATCCACATGGCGGCGCAGTCATTGGTGAGAGCTTCTTATGACAATCCCTTAGAAACCTACAGCACCAATGTGATGGGCACTGCGAATCTGCTTGAGGCTGTTCGCCAGACAGATTCTGTCCGGGTCGTGATCGTGGTCACCAGTGATAAATGTTATGAAAATCAAGAAACTGAACAAGCGGTTCGAGAAGATGCACCCATGGGGGGATATGATCCCTATTCAAGCAGTAAAGGCTGTAGTGAATTGGTCGCTGCAGCCTATCGACAATCCTTCCTTAAAACAAGTGGGGTGGCGCTCGCGACCGCACGGGCGGGCAATGTGATCGGGGGAGGGGATTGGGCGAAAGACCGCTTGATGAGCGATATCATACAAGGGCTTCTGGATGAGAAGCCGATACGCATTCGTTCTCCACATGCAATTCGTCCCTGGCAGCATGTAAAGAATCCTTTGGAAGGGTATCTCTTGCTTGCCGAGCGTCTTTGGGATAAGGGTCCAGATTATTCAGAGGGATGGAATTTTGGGCCCCCTGAAGAGGAAACCCAATCTGTGGAATGGGTCGTCAATTTTATGACAAAAAATTGGGGCAAAGACATCCCTTGGGAAAAAGATGGCATTGATCATCCCCATGAAGCCACATTACTCAAACTGGATTCCGCCAAGGCGAGACAGCGTCTCGAATGGATTCCCAGAGTGTCTCTTGAATGTGGCCTTAAACTGGTGCTCGATTGGTATTTCGGGTTTCAGTCGGGAGAGGATATGCAGCAATTGACTCTGCAACAAATCTTAGACAATCAGGAACGGATTCCCGAATGAGAGAAGAAAAATGTCGGTTTTGCGGAACGCTCCTCATCCATTCTTTTTGTGATCTCGGCACATCGCCGCCTTCAAACGCTTATCTTTCTTCAAATCAACTCAATGAAGTCGAAAGCTGGTATCCCCTTCATGCTTACGTTTGTGAATCCTGTTTTCTGGTTCAGCTTCCGCAGTATCACGCGCCTTCTGAAATTTTTAACGAATACCTCTATCTTTCATCTTATTCAGAATCTTGGGTGAAGCATGCCAAAGCCTACGCGAATAAAGTCATCAGGCGCTTCAAGCTGGACCACGAAAGTCGTGTCGTCGAAATTGCGAGTAACGACGGTTACCTACTGCGGCATTTCAAAGAGAGAAATATTCCTGTCTTGGGCATCGAACCCGCTGAAAATGTAGCAAAGATCGCGGAAGAAAAAGGCATTCCCACACGTGTCGGGTTTTTTGGTGCGGAGATGGCGCGAACCATGGTCAAAGAAAATATTTCTCCTGATTTGTTGGTTGGGAATAACGTCTTGGCCCACGTCCCGGACTTGCATGATTTTGTCGCGGGTCTCAAAATATTACTTAAACCGGGAGGCAGGATCACCCTGGAGTTCCCTCATCTCTTGAAGCTGATTGAGCATAACCAGTTTGATACAATTTATCATGAGCATTTTTCTTATTTTTCTTTTTTAACAGTGGATAAGATTTTTTCCCGACATCAATTAAAGGTGTACGATCTTGAAGAGCTTGAGACCCACGGCGGATCTCTTCGTGTCTATCTCTGTCATAAGGACGATAAGACCGGCCCTGTATCAGAGGCGGTGTTATATGTGAGAGCGAAAGAGATTGAAGCCGGATTAAATACCTTAGTGCCCTACAAAACATTTTTTAAAAGGGTCGAGGAATGCCGTTTGGGGTTTTTAGGGTTTTTGGTTTCTCTGCGTTATGATGAAAAAAAAGTCGTGGCTTATGGTGCCCCGGCAAAAGGCAATACCCTCTTGAATTATTGTGGTATTCGATCCGATATGCTGTCTTATGCAGTGGATTTGAACCCTTATAAGCAAGGGAAGTTCCTCCCGGGAAGCCGCATCCCCGTTTACCATCCAGACAAGATAAAAGAGACAAAACCCGACTATGTTGTGATTCTCCCCTGGAATTTAAGGAAAGAAGTGATGAAGCAGCTTTCCTTCATTCGAGAGTGGAATGGAAAATTTGTCGTCCCGATCCCACGAGTTCAGGTGTTTACATGAGGTTTCTGAAAAAACAGTATTCTGCTTTTAGGGGTTTTGAATGAAACGGTATTTTACGCCGGGTGGTGATCTTCCCGGTCTGACAGCAGGCCAGGATACTGTAGAAGCCATTCAAATAGTCTCAAAGGCTTTTAGAGCAAACCAAGCGAATTCCGGGACATTTTTCTCTGATAATTTATTAACTATGGGTCGAAATTTAGGGTTTTTATCGGATGATCAATTTATTGATTCGGTCGAGAATGTCTTTGAGACCTCAATGGAAAAATCGATTGTCTGGCGGACGCACATATTGACATGGGCTGCCTTTACTTGTCTCAGTTTGCCGGGAGATTTTGTGGAATGTGGTTGTTACCAAGGAAAAACCGCAGAGGTAATCGCAAACTATGTCTGCTTAAATGACACAGATAAAAACTTCTTTATATACGATGTGTTTAACCATCCGCCAGATGCTCGACATGGCATGGAAAATCATTCCGAAAATTTATTTGAGAAAGTCAGGGAACGTTTAAGGCCTTTTAAAAATATTGTGGTCACAAAGGGCTGTGTTCCTGAAATTTTAGAAGCGATTTCTCCAGAGACCATCGCTTTTATGCATATTGATATGAATTCCGTTTCAGCTGAGATTGGGGCACTAGAAGTTCTATTTGATCGGGTGGTCAAAGGCGGCATCATTGTTTTTGATGATTATGGCTGGACACCTTATCATGACCAAAAGGTCGCCGAGGATCGGTTTATGGAAGAAAGGGGCTATAAAATATTGGAGCTTCCGACGGGGCAAGGGATGATGCTGAAATCCTAAAGGGCATTTAAAATCGATGATTTTTAAAGAAACAACATTAAAAGGCGCCTATCTGATTTATCTGGATCTTCACGAAGATGAACGTGGTTTTTTTGCGCGCACGTTTTGTGAAGAAGAATTCAAGGCACATGGCCTTCAATTTAAGGTGGCGCAAAGTAACCTCTCTTTGAATAATAAAAAAGGAACCCTTCGAGGCATGCATTATCAAAGTAAACCCGATGAAGAGGCGAAGGTGCTTCAATGTGTTCGAGGTGCTATTTATGATGTGATTATTGATCTTCGCCCTGAATCATCAACCTTTAAACAGTGGTGTGCATTTGAATTCAGTCATAAAAATAAACAGATGTTATTTATTCCAGAAGGTTTTGCACATGGATTTCAGACCCTTGAAGATGAAACAGAAGTGAGCTATCTCATGTCGGCATTTTACCGTCCTGAAAGTGCAAGAGGTGTCCTTTGGAACGATAAAGCCTTTGATATTTCATGGCCGATCGCTACGCCAATAATGAGTGCGAAGGATAGAAGTTATGCCCCATTTAACTAAAGGAGTTTATTTTGCTTGAGAAGACACGATTTTTTACCTATCTGAGTACTAGCCTTGTGATCGCCTTAATCATTCAAATGACCGCCTGTGGGACATTGCTCTACCCAGAGCGGCGTGGTCAAACAACAGGGAAGATAGACACCGGCGTGGCCGTTTTGGATGCGGTGGGCCTCATCTTTTTTATTGTGCCGGGGGTAGCTGCTGGGGGTGTTGTTGGGATTGTGGCCTTTGCGGTTGATTTTGCAACTGGTGCAATTTTTCTTCCTCCCGGGCAGGATAAAACGAAGGTCTTCGCCGAAGGAGACTACCCCATTGTGACAGTCGATTTAAAGACGCTTGATCAGAAAAAAATTGAGGCCGTGATCAGGGAACATACGGGGAAGACGATTTCTCTGGGTCGCCCGGATCTCATCACCTCAAAAATCAAAGACAGGAGAGCCTTTTTACACCAATATGAGTTATGGGCTTTGAATCGTGATCTCCTTCACCAGACCCAACATACACATCAATGAAAGATCTTATGGAGGTCAAAGGCCTGATTTTAGAAATCATGGGGCGACCCGAAGCCCGTCGCCTTGTCTCTGAAATACGAGACGGGGGCGGTCCGCAGCAGCTCTATTGTCGTGCCTACCGTATGGGGCCGCACAGAAAAAGTGATGACCTGCGTGATCCCGCTGAAATTGAATCGCATCGTGAAAAAGAACCTATTGTCCGAATGCATCAACACTTGGATGAAGGATTGAAATGCTCGTGATTTCAAAAAAAGCAAAGATTTCTTCATTTGCAGATATTGAGGATTCTGTAAAAGGGAGCAAAATTATAGTAGAAGACGATGTCATGATTGACTCCTTTGTGAAGATTAAACCCGTGGGTGGTTCGGGTGATGTTCGCATTGGAAAAAATAGCTGTATCAATTCCGGCGTTGTGATCTATTCGGGAAACGGGGTTGATATTGGTGAAGATGTGCTGATCGCAGCGAATTGCACCCTTGCGCCTGTTAATCATGCCTACCAATCAAGAGCGTCAAAAATTTCCCAGCAAGGTTTTCATTCCGGAAAAGGCGGTATCGTGATTGAGGACGATGTCTGGATTGGCGCGAATACCGTCATTTTAGATGGTGCGATATTAAGAAAAGGCTGTGTTGTTGGCGCAAATTCACTGGTAAATGGAGAACTGGATGCGTACTCGATTAATATCGGAAGTCCGGTAAAACAAGTAGGGACGCGGACATGAAATTCACCATATTGGGTGCACGCGGTTTTATTGGTTCTCATTTGCTGGAAGCTATTTCTGATTCGGGTACGGTATGTGAAACGCCAGAACGAGACGACCGTTCCATTTTTAAGAGAAACTTAGGCCATGTCATCTATTGCATTGGCTTGACCTCGAATTTTCGGGAACGCCCTTTTGATACCGTTCGGGCACATGTGAGCGATCTCGCAGACATATTGGAAAACTGTACTTTTGATTCTTTTTTGTATCTTTCTTCGACACGGCTTTATCTCAAAGGCAATCAGGGCGATGAAAATGCGGATGTACGGGTGAACTCGAATGACCCGGAGGATTTATACAACCTTTCAAAATTGATGGGGGAGTCGATTTGTTTCGCTTCACCTCAGCCCAATGTCCGGGTGGCGAGACTTTCCAATGTTGTTGGGAAAAAAGAAAACTCGTCTGATTTTCTTTCGTCCATTATCCGTGATGCGGTTGAAGTCGGGAAAATTTCTCTGAAATCGGGGATGGCCTCAGAGAAAGACTATGTTTCAATCCAAGATGTTGTTGAATCGCTCCCGAAAATTGCGATTGCGGGACAACATTCCCTTTATAACCTTGCCAGTGGCGTGAATGTGAGTCACCGAGATTTAATGAATGAAATTCAAAAATTAACAGGCTGTGATGTGGATGTGTCAGAACAAGCGGAAGTGACATTATTCCCTGAGATTAGGATTGATCGTATCTGCGAAGAGTTCAACTTTAAGCCTAGGATGTTGATTCCGTCATTAATGAGTCTCATTCCAGAAAATACGATGAGGGGTGATCATGATTAAAATTGATACTGAGCAAGGGCTTGTTATCATTGAAGAGGGCGATGTGTCCGAAACCCATCCCATTGGAACGCCGGAGGCATTCTCGATACTTTCAAAAGTTTGGCTGCGCTCAGGCTGGGACAATAAACATGTTTACAGCTTTTCATGGCTCGGAAGGCCGGTCATCCAATTACCAGAAGACATGTTTCGGGTGCAGGAAGTCATATTTCAAGTCAAACCGGACGTGATTATCGAAACAGGCGTGGCCCACGGCGGTTCGCTCATTTTTTATGCCGGGCTCTTCAAAGCGATGGGGAGGGGTCGGGTGATTGGTATCGATATTGAAATCCGGCCGCACAACCGCAAAGCCATAGAAGCGCATCCCTTGTTTGAGGCCATTACCCTGATCGAAGGCAGTTCCATTGAACCGCGCATTGTCAAAGAAGTGAAGTCACTGGTTCAGCCAGGCGAAAATGTGCTCGTGATGCTGGATTCAAATCATACAAAGGCGCACGTGCTCGCGGAGCTTGAAGCGTATTCGGACATGGTCTCGGTGGGATCCTACATCGTCGCAGCAGACGGCATCATGGGGGATTTAGTGGGTGCCCCGCGCAGTGAGGCCGATTGGGACTGGAATAACCCGAAGACCGCAGCAGAAGAATTTGTAAAATCCAAGTCAAATTTCATCATGGAAGATCCGCCTCTGCCTTTTAATGAAGGGCAGATTAGAGAACGTGTGACCTATTGGCCGGGTGCGTGGTTGCGCAGAGTCAAATAATGATTTCCGCTGAAAAAAAGAAAATAGGGCGCAACGACCCTTGCATCTGTGGCAGCGGGAAAAAATATAAAAAATGCTGTCTCGTAAAGGAATCTTTAGAACAGGGAGTTGATATTCCTAGCAAGATTCAAGAAGCAGTCAAACATCATAAAGCGGGTGATTTGGAAGCTGCCGAAATAATCTATCATCGTGTGCTTTCGCTTGAAAAAAATAACGCCAATGCTTTGCATTTGTTGGGTGAAATTGCCTATCAGCGAAAGAATTATGCGTCTGCTGTTGATTACATTCATCAGGCCATCAATATCAATCAGACTTCTCCTGTTGTTTATACCAATCTCGGAAATGCATTGCGTGAGACAGGAAAGAATGAAGAAGCCATTGATGCCTTTATTCACGCAATAGATTTAAAAGAAGACCATCTTCCAGCTTATGAGGGATTGGCCGATTTGATAAGAAGAGAAAATCATCTTAATGAAAGGTCGCTTCGCTATTTCATGATGGGTCTCGTGCAGGAAGAAATCAGGCCAGAATCTAAGTATGGGATGCTTGTCATGTTGGGGTATGTCATCGAATCCTCGCGTGAGTGGAATAAAACACTTTTTGAAAAGTGTATTATTCCTGCAACAAAAGACGCGCTGGAACGTGAAGACTATTTGCTTGGGTATTATTTGAATGCCTTGACTGCTATATGCTTTGCTCAACAACCTCATACCAGTGAACAATGGAAATCGGTTCATGATCTTACAAATCCAATGTATATTTCAGCAGGTGAAAAACTTCGTAAGAATTTAGATGATCTTGTTCTTCCTGATGTTTCCGATGACTTGCCAGTCATCGGATTTATAGTTGATCTCAGTATCGGCTCTGGTTCCGGTGCGGTTTTGCTTCTTAATTTATTAAGAGGGTTTTCTATACTGAGGCCCTTACCCTTTCAAGTGATTGTCTATACCCTGGATAGGGCTAGACCTGATTTTAACGATGTTTGCTCTGAAACAGGTGTGAAACTGGTTGATTTGTCAAGGCTAAGAGGGAATCTCTCTTCAGAAACAGATTTCTTGCAACGGATACTGACACTGAGAGGACTTATTCAAGAAGACAATGTGAGGACGCTTGTTTACCCAGGAACCTATGAAGCATTTCCCTGTTTGGCCGCTTCAATGGGCTTGGCGCCTGTGCAAATCTATTTATCGATAGGATTTCGGAGTCTTTCTATTCCGATGATTCATGGCTACGTCACTTTCGGTTCTCCGGCAAAATCATCAAAAATACTTCACGGGAGATCGTGGCGTACAGGCCCTACCCCGATGCCCGATCCCTATCCACTTGAGGGATCAGAGGAATCTCTTGTGCTCAATCAGGAAGTGGATGATCTTCGGAAAAAATACTTTGGGGAATATCAGGTGATTTTGGGTTCGATTGGCCGGGCACAAAAAATTGATAATAGTTCATTTATGGATGTTCTTTCCCGCATCATGAAGGCCAATCCAAAATCGGTCTATTTATGGTTTGGTTCTAAAGAGTTACCTTCTGTCCGGCATATGATGGAAGAACGAGGGATTTCAGATCGTTGTTTGTTTCAAGGTTGGGTGGAGGATGCCAGGCTATACGGAAAGTTACTTGATATCCACCTAGATTCCTTTCCCTTTGCTTCAGGTCATGCGATGCTTGAGTCGATGAGTGCAGGTACGGCTTATGTCTGGATGAGATGCGACCAGACAGAGGCGGTTGGAATGAGCGCAGAGCTTATTCCTTTTTTAGATAAGACGCTCGGCACAAAAGAAGAACAAGATAAAGCTCTGGAGATTTTCACATGTCCTCAAACTGGAGAAAACCTTGCCCTATTGGCGCATTCCGAGGATGAATATGTAAAATATACGCAAGGTCTTATTGATGATGCTGATTTTCGTGCCGCAGTGGGGAATGCGGGGAGGCATTTTATGGAGGAATTTAAACATGATCTTCGGAGTTCGGCAAAGGCATTTTTAGAACATTTTCTCGAAATTATTGACGAGTACCGGATGCCATAACGAGAATCTATAGGAGAACCATGCATCTAATCTCCTGGTGATAACAATCTTTCTAACGATATTATGCATCGTGATCGGTTATCACTTCATTATCTTCATCTATTTTTCTGGAAACTATACAAAGAATTGTTGTAGGATGGTTTTTCTATAAAGCATTCCTTCTCAGGGAAAAATAGATGTTGGAAATGATGAATAAGCACAATCCCTTTCCCCAACAGCTTGTCATTGAAGTGACTGCGGCATGTAACCAAGATTGTATTTTCTGTGGACGAACCTATATGGAACGCCCAAAACGTTCAATGAAGCGCTGGATGTGGGACAGAATTGTAGAGGAAGTGGCAAAAGAAAGTCCCTATACTGAGATTTGGCCTGCATTTATGGGAGAATCCATGATTTTGGGGGATAAACTTTTCGACATGATTGCTTACGCAAGAAAAGTCGGCTGCAAAAAAATAACATTGAATACCAATGGCACGCGCTTGAACGAAAAGACAATTCCTAGGATTCTTGAAGGAAATATTGACCGTCTGATTATTAGTTGTGATGCCCACACCCCTGAAACACATGAAATAGTAAGACCTGGACGAAAAACAGAAGGGCTTGCAGCAATATACCTTGGGGTACTAAAACTTTCTGAAGAAATAAGACGGATGCGCTTACAAAAACCGATCATTGAAATGCAGTTTTCAGTATTTGATGAAAATGAGCATGAAACTGAAGATTTTAAACAATTTTGGTTTGAAAAAGGCTTGATTGTAAAACTACGCCCCAAGGTCTATTGGTCGGGTGTTGTCTCCGATGGAAATCATCGGATGACCCTAGGTGATCACCGAAAGGAATGTTTATGGTCTTTAGACACGGCCTGTATTCATTGGAATGGGAATGTGGTCATGTGTGCGATAGATAGTGAGGGTAAGTATGTTGCTGGAAATCTTGAAATGCAGTCTCTTCAAGTCATTTGGGATGGCCCATTGAAATGGATCAGGGAACTCCACATTCGGAAACGGTTTTCAGAACTTCCTGAAATTTGTCGAAAATGTCCTGATTGGGAGGTTAAAAAAGCCCATGCTTTTTTTCCTAACGAAGAGGTGAAGCAAGATTACGAAGCTTACATCAGCAAAGGAAGGACATTCACCGCGCGTCATTTTTGGAAGGAAAATATTGAACAATTCAAGTGACTGTATAAGGAGATTGATATGAGTCTTCTCCACGAACCTGATCTGGAAGCAAATGATATTGGGCCCGGTTTGTTTCCGAAAATGATTGTTTGTGATTTGGCTCATCCTTGTAATGCACAATGTCCACATTGTGTTTACACTAATTTTCTGGAATTACGCCAACATGATGGAGGTATCCCTTTTATCAAACCAGAGCTGTTCCGAAAAATTGCAGATGAGGCTGGCCCACACAAAGCCTTAATTCGTATCTCTGGTGCCGGAGAACCCTTTCTCCATCATGATATTTTAGATTTGGTTGAGTATGCAAAATTAAAAGGATGTCGTGTAGGAATTATTACCAATGGATCTGTTATGGATGATTCCCGAATCAATCGACTGCTTCAATGTCATCTAGATGCGATAGAGTTTTCAGTGGATGCCTGTGATACTGAAACTTATGAACGGGTCAGGAAAGGCTTGGATTTTGGAAAATTGAAGCGAAATGTAAAACGTTTTGTGGAATTAAGAAACCAATGCAAAGCCAAGACGGTCGTTATGTGCAGTATTGTCGATCAACCTGATGCCAATGTGAACACGAAAGAGGTAGAATTTTTCTGGAAACCCATTGTGGATCATGTCATTATTCGCAAGTATGTTCGTTGGGGCAAGTTGCCTGAAGGGAATCACACGGAAGGGGATTGGTACCTTGATCCAAGGCATAATGTGCCATGCCCTATTCCATTTGATCGGCTTTTTATTCATATTACAGGAGAGGCTCGGTGGTGTATTTACGATGTCAGTACCTTCAAAGAGCGTATGGGGGATGTGAACAAACAGAGTATCGGAGAAATTTGGTTGGGGAAAAAATTTCAACGCTACAGGCAGCATCATCTGGATGGGGAATGGCATAAAATCGAGATGTGCCGTAGCTGCACAGATTTCCCCTATCGTTCATGGAATTATAACTACTGGCACTCTTTGAAAACAGCCCGAAAAAAACTAACACAAATTACCTAAGCTTCCTTAAATACAGATGCATTTTTTCATGATTTTACTTGCCCTGGTCAAATTAGGTTTTTCCCGGTATGACTCTTCTTGCATCATTATGTGGTGTTCTTGATATGTATCGTGGAACAAAAGTCATTCTTCGTCCTTTTGAGTGGGAAGATGCCAAAAAATATTGTGATTGGATCAATGATTCTGAAATGATGCAGATGATTGATCGCGTACTTCCCGTGACCCTTCTTGAACATCAAGATTGGTATGAAGAAATGATCCGAAGCTCGAATGTGATAATTTTTGCGATAGAAGTTGCCAGCACGCAAGAGTTTGTCGGGTGTATCTGGCTTCACAATATTGATACACGCCATCAAAAATCGGAGCTTCGTATCCTTATTGGTGAGAAGAAATATTGGGGCAAAGGGATTGGGACGGATGCAACTGATATTATTGTTCGCTTGGCGTTTAAACATTTTAATCTCCGCAAAATCTATGCAGAGGTCTTGATGAAAAATTTAAGAGCAAAGGGTGTTTTTGAAAAATCAGGTTTTAAGCTTGAAGGGGTTCTTAGGGCGGATCGATATATCTGTGGGGTTTATGAGGATGTCGCTAGATTTGGAATTGTGAGAACCGAATAAGATCTCTCTTGAAGTTTTGATCGTGTCCTCTCTCTCTTTGAATTGAGGCGTAGGCAATTTGTCTAAAACCCAAAGTGATATCGTTGTCTCAGAGGAGTGGATTGCCTCTGTCGCTGTCTTGGAAGAAAAGTATTGCGCAGAAGTCCGGCATGTTGATCCCAGAGAAGACTGTAAACTGTTGATTCGCCTGGGCGAGGCGGGTTATAAGCTCATCAAGCCTTATCTATCTCACTATTCAAGTCCAAAAATCCTTGAAATGGGTAGCGGCTACGGGTTTGGCCTGTGTTATTTTTTGAAGCGGAAGATAGATATCATCGGGGTTGAACCGGCGAACGACGCCCCTTTTGAAGGACGATTCAAAAAAGCCATAGAATTATTAGCAATAAATCATATTAAACATCCCGAATCCCGTCTCTTGCCTTCGTTTGGAGAGTTTTTACCGTTTAAAGAGAACTGCTTTGATATTGTTTTCAGTGTATCCGTTTTGGAACATGTGGGTGATATCAAAAAGTCGATGTCTGAAGCCTTGCGGGTTGTGAAGCCCGATGGCGTTGTCATTATGAGAATGCCAAATTATAATTCTTTTCGTGAAGGGCATTACAATATTCCCTGGTTGCCTTATATCTTAGGATCAAAAAAATATGCGAAGTGGTATGTCCGGTCTGTTTTTGGACGTGCGGATTATTTTATTGATCAGTTGAATTTTACCACTCCCGCCTATTTTAGGCGTTTGCTACCACATCTTCCAAAATGTCATCGATTGAGGATCTCTCTTTACGCTGGATTTCCTTTTAGCCGAATTTCTGGACTCAATTTTGAGTTCTTACGGAAGTTTACCTTTGGATTCAGACTTTCTTGTAGGCAGCGAATGGGGTTTATTCTTACAAATCAGATCTTGAGATTGCTGTGTTTTTTTGGTTTGACCCCATCTTTCCGCGTTGTCTGTACAAAAAAACCTAGGAGATTGTAGATAGATTATGTGCGGTATTTGCGGTGTTTTTGGCCGAAGTGATCAGGATTCGCTTCAGGGGATGATGCGTGTTTTGACTCACCGCGGACCGGATGATGAGCATAGCGTGAGTGACCAGGCTTTTTCGCTCGGTACGCGCCGATTGGGCATTATTGACCTTGAGGGGGGGAGACAGCCGCTTGCGAATGAAAATCAAGATATCTGGGTTGTTCAAAATGGAGAAATATATAATTATGTGAGCCTAATGAAAAAGCTGAAAGGGTTTGGACATCATTTCCTATCTCGATCAGACACGGAAGTTCTTGTTCATTTGTATGAAGAAAAAGGGCAGAAATTCCTTGAAGAGATCGATGGTATGTTTGCAATTGCCCTATGGGACAATAGAAAAAAGAAAGGGATGCTTGCGAGAGACCGTGTGGGGAAAAAGCCTCTTTATTACCACATCACTCAAACGGGCGCGCTCTATTTTTCTTCAGAAATAAAGGGCCTACTGAGTCTTCCTTTTTTTAAGAAAAAGATTCACAGGCCTGCACTTCATCATTTTCTGAGTTACAAACATGTACCCGCGCCACTGACGATTTATGAAGGTATTTTCGCATTGCCCCCTGCACATCAGCTCATTTATCGCATTGTTGAAAATGGGAAAGCAACCATTGAGATCGAACGCTACTGGCAGCTTGATTTTTCACAGGTTTGGACTGAAGGTCTGAGTGAAGATGAGATTGTGGATACCCTGCTAGACTCACTTCAAAAAAGTGTAGAGAAACGCTTAGTTAGCGACGTGCCCGTCGGGACATTTTTAAGTGGCGGTGTTGATTCCGGACTCTGCACTGCGCTTGCCGCGATGATGTCCCCTCAGCCGATTCAAACATTTACATTGGCTTATGGAGACCAAGATGGCAATCCTGCAAAAGAAAGAGATCGTCGCTTTGCTGCTATCGTCGCCAAAAGATATCAGACTCATCATCATGAGGCGGTGATTGACCCTCATCACTTAGAAGAAGATCTCTCCGATATCCTCGGTCATTTTGACGAGCCCTTTGGTGGGGTGATCTCGACTTACTTCCTGGCCCGTTTAATCAGTCAAGAGGTCAAAGTCGCCATCTCGGGAGATGGGGCAGATGAGATTTTTGGAAGCTATCTCTCTCATCGGCTTGCAATACCGATACACGATTATACGCAAGGAGGAAAAAAAGGTGTGCCGGATTCTGTTGCCTTGCTCAATCAAAATGATCAGAATATCTTGAAACAGATTGCGGATGAAAAAGAATGGCGCTGGCGTTATCGGCTCTTTGTTTTTTCAGATGAAGAAAAATATTCGCTCTATTCAGAGGCTTATATTGAGGCGCTTGGAGAGGTTTCAACACAAGAACATTTAAAAAGTTATTTTGGTCCCCTGAGTGCCTTAGATCCGCTCAATAGAATTTTGGAGGCAGAATTCAATTCCCAGTTACCCGATCAGGTCTTGACCTTTGTGGATCGTTTGTCGATGGCACATTCCTTAGAAGTGCGTGCCCCTTATTTAGATACCGATTTTTTAAAGCTTGCGGCGGGCGTTGAAAGCGCTTGGAAAATCCGAAAGGGCGAGACAAAATATATTTTAAAAAAGGCTGGACTTCGATATTTACCCAAAGAACTCGTTTTTCAACCGAAAGAAGGTTTTTTAATGCCGATTAATCAATGGCTCCTTACGTATATGGGGGACTATGTCCGTGAACTTTTATCCCCCAGTCGCTTAGACAAACAAGGGATTTTTAATTCGGCTTATATTCAAATATTATTAGAGCGATTTTATCAGGGAAATGCATTCTTAGGGGCTAAGCTCTGGCTGCTTATTGTCTTTCAGATATGGCATGATCGTTATATGGATCGTTTCGAGGTCTTAAGTTCCCCACTTTAAAAAAGGGGGGCTAGGGGGGGGCTTTGAAGGAAGTGATTCCTTTTTATCAGCATGATTTGGGAAAATCAGAATTGGATGCCATTGCAAAAGTCTTGGCAGGGCCGATTCTGACAACAGGTCGGCAAGTGTCGGAATTTGAGAAATGCTTTGCAGCTTATTTGGGATGTAATCATGCCTTGGGGGTGACGAGTTGTACCGGGGCTTTGCATCTGGTTCTGCTCGCCTTGGGGATCGGGCCTGGGGATGAAGTGATTACAAGCCCAATGACTTTTATTGCCACGGCAGGTGCCGTAATGGAGGCGGGGGCAAAACCAGTTTTTGTCGATGTCGAAGAAAAAACAGGAAATCTGGATGCCTTAAAAATTGAGGCCGCGATTACCCAACACACAAAGGCCATTCTTCCTGTGCATCTTTATGGTCAAATGTGTGACATGCTTGCCATTCGAGAAATTGCTGACCAATATGGACTATTTGTGATTGAAGATTCAGCACATTGTGTGGAAGGGAAACGTGATGGCATTCGACCGGGACAACTGAGTCATGCTGCTTGTTTTTCTTTTTATGCGACGAAAAATATCACCTGCGGTGAAGGTGGGGCAGTCGTGACCAATGATGATGCCTTAAATGAAAAACTACGCTTGTTGCGCTTGCATGGCATGAGTAAAACGGCAGAGGAACGGCATGAACAAGGTTATCAGCATTGGGATATGACGCTGATGGGTTGGAAATACAATATGGACAATATTCAGGCGGCTTTATTGTTGCCACAAATGGCTCATCTTGAAGAGAAGTTAGAAAAACGTGCAAAATTGGCGGTTCAATATGAAAACAAATTATCTTCTCTTTCAGGGATTCGATTGCCAAAAACATTGTCATCTGTTCGCCATGCCAGGCATTTATTTGTTGTGTGGGTAGAGGCAGGGCTTCGGGATGCAGTAATTCAAGGTTTGCAAATGGCGGGGATTGGTGTTGTTGTTAATTATCGGGCAATTCACTTACTGAGTTACTTGAAAGAAAGCTTGTCTCATAAAGAAGGTGATTTCCCAATCGCCGAATTGATCGGAGAGTCCACAATATCTCTGCCGTTTTACCCGACAATGCCTGAAGCCCATATTCATCTTGTTGTGAAAACCTTGAGAGAGCTATTGCGTTCTACATGAATAAAAGCGATACGGTGATTACGATCCTTCAACCGGGCTATTTGCCTTGGTTGGGGTTTTTTGAACAGCTTTATCAATGCGATATCTTTATTCTTTATGACGATGTTCAATATGACAGGCAAGGTTGGCGGAATCGGAATCGCATCAAAAGTGCTCAAGGGATTCAGTGGCTAACCGTGCCGGTTCATCTGAAGTTCAATGAACATCCACTGATCACTGAGGTTAGAATTGACAATCAACAAAACTGGCGAAAAAAACACCTTCTCTCAATAAAGCAGAACTATTCAAAAGCACCGTGTTATGGATACTTTATCCCTTTATTTAAAGAGGCTTATTCCATCAAGTGGGATTACTTGATCGATCTTGATCTATTTTTCATTAAAAACCTCGCTGAGATTTTGGGACTCGGGCACAAAAAAATCATTAAGTCATCAAGTCTGTGTGTTGAGGGAAGCAAAATTGAAAGACTCATCAAGCTTTGCAGGCGATTTAATGCAGACACTTTCTACGAGGGGGCCGCAGGACGGAACTATATTAACGCGATTAACGCGAAAGATTTTGCTCAACAGGGTATTCAATTGAAATTTCAGGATTATCCACATCCAAGCTATAAGCAGTTACATGGTGATTTTATTCCTTACCTTTCGGTCATCGATCTGTTATTTAATCATGGGGACGAAAGCCTCTACATCTTGACGAATCGAAACAAGATAAAAGTAGAAAACGTATGAAAAAAACAATTTTGATCACAGGGGGTGCCGGTTTTATCGGCAGTAACTTTGTGAGATATCTCTATAAAAAATATCCTGATTATCGGATAGTCATCTTAGATGCCCTCACTTATGCAGGCAGTGTCGAAAATTTGCCGATCAATGTTAATGAAACTAATGGCAATAGAGTTGATTTCTGGTACGGAAATGTAAGGAACGGTGAACTTGTGGATACCTTGGTTTCAAAGTCGGATGTTGTGGTTCACTTTGCTGCTGAAACGCATGTCACTCGTTCAATCTATGATAATTCCTTATTTTTTGAAACGGATGTGCTTGGCACACAAACCCTTGCAAATGCTGTTCTTAAATATTCAGATCAAGTGGAGCGCTTTATTCACATTTCCACATCAGAGGTCTATGGCACAGCAAAAGATATCTTAATGGATGAAAATCATTCTCTCATGCCTTTAAGTCCATACGCAGCAGCAAAAGCCGGTGCAGACAGGTTGGTTTATTCTTATTGGGCGACCTACGATATTCCTGCTGTTATTGTGCGTCTTTTTAACAATTACGGTCCTTACCAACACCTTGAGAAAGCGATTTCACGTTTTATTACGAGTTGTCTGTTGGATGAGCCGATTCGAGTCCATGGTGATGGTTTCGCATCAAGAGATTATATCTTTATTGAAGATGCTTGTCGTGCTATTGATGAGGTCATGCATGCCGATATTGAAAAAGTAAAGGGAGAGGTTCTTAATGTTGCCACAGGGGTTGATCGTTCCGTACTTTCCATTGCACGGGATATCATTAAGGCGCTTGGAAAAGATGAATCGCTGATTACATTTGTTGGGGATCGTCCGGGTCAGGTAATCAGGCATACGGGTGATATTGGAAAGATCAATAAGCTCTTGGCCTGGGAACCCCTGGTTTCATGGGAAGAAGGTTTGAAAAAGACCTATACCTGGTATGTCGAAAACAGACCATGGTGGGAAAAACAACTTTGGATGAGGACTGTTCCTGTCATCACCAAAAGTGGCCATAAAGATATGCATTGACTCTTTCGTCAGTATTTTGACGATGTGACTCCCTCGCCGCACGTACTTCATTACCCTTACAAGTCTGACAATTTCATAACTGTTGATTGAAATTGCTTTTCTCCTCTCTCTTTGAGAGGGGGGTCGCCGAAGTTTTATGCTTATGAAGTTTTGGCAAGATAATTGCATTTTCAGATTATTTAAAAAGTAAAGCGGTCTGTCTGATCAACAAGCGGTCGCTAATATTTTTTCATTGAATCGAAATCAGAGAAAATGACTGATTTAACCCTTATCGCAGAAATTGATACCCTTGTCCAGGCAGGAAAATATGAAGACGCGAAATTGGTCTGCCGAAATCGTCTCTCTTCAAACCCGGATGATCATGATGCCTTGTACCTTCTGGGGACAGTCCATCTCATTGCACTAGAATTCAAGGCAGGACTCAAGCCGCTTAGCCACTTACTCGAAATGAATCCCCATCACCAGAATGCCTTGATCAATCTTGGAAATTGCGATCTCAATTTAGGCCGATTGGATCAGGCGGCGTCCAACTTTCAAAAGGTGTTGGTGCTTGATGCAAACAACGGCCTGGCCTTGAACAATCTTGGGGCGATTTTTTCCGGAAGAAATGAACATCATGCTGCGATAGGGTATTACCAGCGGGCTTTGGAGGTTTTTCAAGATGATTCGGAGATTCTTTCAAATCTCATAGTCTCTCATCATGCCGCAGGAAACCGGAAGGAAAGCCTTCGGCTTGCTCTACATGTGATCGAAATGGATGATGCAGGTGAGGCTCTTTTTCCTGCATTCAACATGGCAAAGCAGTATTGCTGTTGGGAAGAAGCGGACAAAATCCTGCCCAAACTCATTCAAAAAATAAAGAATGGCGGTGTAAGTCATCGCTGTTTTGAACATATCAATTTAGCACTTTTAAGCTGTGAGGGACTGAGTCATGAGGGCCTTTTTGAGATTTTGAAAAAGTCAGGGGAGACCATCGATTCCCTTCGAGAGTGCGCTCCATTTCAAAAAAAGGTGTTTCGTCCTTTGAAGCGGTGGCGTGTGGCTTATCTTTCACCCGATTTCAGAAATCATGTGGTGAACACCTTTATTCGGGGTTTGATTAAGTACCATGATCGTGAACAATTTGAAGTTATTTGTTACGCCAATGTGAAGACCGAAGACGAGGTGACGGCGGAATATCGAAAGGCTGCAGATGTGTTTGAAAATGTTTCCGGTTTAACGGATCGACAAGTGGCAGAGAAGATTTATAACGATGATATCGACTTTTTAATCGATTTAACCGGGTTTGCTGAGAACGGTCGCTTGTCTGTTTTAAGCTACCGTCCTGCGCCAGTTCAAATGATGTACTTGGGTTATCCCTACACCTCCGGTTTACAGTCAGTGGATTATTTCATTACAGATTCGTTTTTAGACGGCTCCAAGAATGCCGATTTTTTCACAGAAAGACAACTCAGACTTCCTGAATCCTTCGTATCTTTCGGGCAACTTAAAAATCAGGATATGGCCTCAGAAATTCCTTCAATCCGAAATAACTTCATTACGTTTGGTACCTTGATTAATCCCTATAAACTTAATCGAGAAGTGATCCGCGTTTGGACTGAGATCTTAAAGCGCCTTCAGGAATCTCAGCTGGTACTGAATCACCCGAATTACAGTCTCGAAGCGGCACGATCGAATATTTTACTTGTATTTAAGAAGCAGGGTCTTGGATCGGACCGCGTAAAATTTCAGTGGGAAAAACACCCCGAAGGGAACTTTCTTCAATATTACAATGAGATCGATATTGTTTTGGATGCTTTTCCCGCGACAGGCGGGACGACGACAATTGATGCGATCTGGATGGGAAAACCGGTGATCACCTTAGTCGGTGAAGTCTCTCATGAACGGCTTTCATATTCGATCTTGAATAATGTCGGCATCAATCTTGATGATTTAATCGCTTTTAATCAGGCTGATTATGTAGAGAAAACAGTCTCATTGGCTAAAAATCGAGAAAGGATCATCAGCTTACATCACTGTATTCCAGCGTCTTTAAAAAGTTCTATTTTGTGTGATCCTGTCCGTTTTACAGGTCAGATGGAAGCGACCTATATTGAAGCATGGAATAGAAAGTTCGGTGAATCACCTGAAGAAAAGGAAGCCATCGTCTCAGATGTATCCGTCCAGATTTTAAATCAATTTAAAGACACACATTTATCGACTGTGGAGAACAAGCATGGCTAAAAAAGACTTACTCAAAAAGGCAGAAGTGCTCGCAAATGCCGGAGAAGTGGAAGAGGCGGAAAAAATCTGCAGAAAGATTTTAAAGAAAAAACCGAGCCAGATGGAAGCCACTTTTCTACTCAGCGGAATCATGATGGTGAACAAAAAATTCGAGGAGAGCGAGCCTTTATTACGAAAAGTGCTGGCTGAAAATCCAAATCATGTGTCTGCAATGAATAATCTCGGCATTATTTATCGGGAATATTATCATGATTTGGAAAAAGCCCGGGAGCTCTTTGAAAAGGTGGTGAAGGCCAATCCCGGTCATTTTCGGGCTTTGATGAATCTCGGAAATATCTACGGAGATTATGGCCAAGATGAGCGAAGTGAGGAATATTATCAAAAAGCCTTAGAGGTGAATCCAGGCAGTTTTGAAAATGCCGTCTTCTTGACGCATATCGGTAATGTCGCTTTTCGGAAAAAAGAGTATGAGGAAGCCATCAATTATCTTGAGCGGGCACTTAAATTGTCTCCCAATAACACGGACATCCTCCGTAATTATTTATTGGTGCTTTACGGAAAAGGAGACAAGGCCGGACTCATGGCTAAGATTGAAGATATCCTGAAATTACCTCAACCCGGTCGGGCTTATTTCCCGTGTTTTTCATTTGCAAAACGAAACTGTTTTTGGGAGATCTCCGAAAAACTGGAGAACAAGGTTGTGGAACTTATTTTAGGCGGGACCTCCGATTACAGTGCTTTGGAGATGTCTAACCTCGATTTATTGGCTGCGAGTGGTATTTCGTATGAGGATTTGTTGGCCATCCACCGCATTACGGGTCAAACGCTTGAAGGGAAGCGGATGGCACCAGTTTATACTTTCCATGAAAAGGCCTTTAAAGATATCTCGAAAATAAGAATTGGCTATATTTCGGGAGATTTTAAACAACATGTGATTAACACCTTTATCCGGGGGCTTTTTAATTTTCATGACCGGGCACGTTTTGAAATTTATTGTTATTCGAATACCGCCGAAGAGGATGAGACGACGGAACAATATAAACAGTCTGCCGATTTTTTTGTGAATATTACCGGGATGATGGATGTATCTGTCGCGGAGCGGATTCATGACGACGGGATTCATCTATTGGTGAATATTTCCGGTTATACCTTAGGGAGCCGTATGGCCGTGATGGCTTATCAGGCCGCTCCGGTTCAATTGATGTATCTCGGTTATCCTTACACTTCCGGTTTGGATGCTGTGGATTATTTTGTTTCAGACCCCTACACCGATGGCCCGGAAAATGCCGAGTATTTTGTCGAAAAACAACTGCATCTGCCCGAATGTTTTGCGACCTTTGACCGTTTGCACGACAGGGAAATTGTCCCAGAGCCTCCTTTTAAGAAAAATGGTTTTGTGACCTTCGGTTCATTGGTGAATACTTATAAATTGACCCCAGGGGTTGTTGAAGTTTGGAGTCAAATGATGCGGGAGGTGCCCGACTCACGAATCATACTTAACAATCCCAACTATGATTTTGATCAAATGTGCCGAAAAATTCTTGATGTGTTTAATCGGCATGGGATTGAAGATACACGTGTCGATATTGTTTTTGAAAAACACGAGAGCGGTTTTCATCTGCGCTACTACAATGAAATCGATATTGCCTTAGATACTTTTCCAATGACAGGTGGGACAACCACACATGAAGCACTTTGGATGGGGGTTCCGGTGGTGACGCTGGTGGGTGATATTTATCCCCATCGTCTGTCCTATTCGATTTTGAGCAATGCTGGCCTTGATTTGAGCGAAGTCATCGCCTTCTCGAAAGAAGAATATATTGAAAAAGCAGTCACGCTTGCGAAAAATCCAAAACGGATAAAAGCCCTTCATACTTTAATTCCAGAAAGCCTTGATCAATCCATTCAATGTGACCCCATACGTCATACGAAACAAATGGAAGAGCTCTACATCGAAGCCTGGGAGCGGAAATTTCCGAATGATCCCATCCAATTTAAGCCAAATGAGTGTACAGGTTCGGGTGGGCTTAGAGATCTCTTAACAGAGGTGATAGATGCCGTCAACGCAGGAAAATTAACCCACGCGGAAGTGCTTTGCCGCAAAATTTTCAAAATTGATCCTGAAAACATGGAAGCCTTGAATCTGTTTGGTTCTATTCAACTGATGCAGAAAAATTATGATGTGGCTGAACAGTGCTTGGAACTGGTGATTTCAGTCTCTCCCAACAACACTCAGGCCTTAAATAACATGGGTTTGATCTGCCTTCAGGATAAAAGAGATTTTGAAGCTGCCGAGCGATATTTCAATAAGGTTCTTGAATTCGATCCCAATCACATCAATGGTTTGATGAATTTAGGGAACGTGTATCGTGCCTCGCGTCAACTTCAAAAGGCAGAGATCTATTATAAAAAGGCATTAGAACTTGCCCCTGAAAATGGGGAGCTTTTTAATAATTTAGGCAGCCTTAAGGCAATCGCCCGTGATTATGAAAAAGCCAGAGTTTTTTACCGCAAAGCGCTAAACTATATGCCGGAAAAGTCGGAAATCTTTTCAAATTTGATGGCGATGAATCGTAAACTTGGCGATCACGAAGCGGCCTTGGCGCTGATTCCACAGGTGATGTCAATGTCTCATCCCGGTGTTGCACTTTTTTCTATTTTCAATTACGCAAAAATGAATTGTTTCTGGGAAGAAACAAAAACCCTCTTACCGAAGGTTCAAAAACTAGTCAATGAAGGGAAGGCCATACTCGATTCATTTGGCGAATTAAATCTATCTTTATTGGCAATACCCGATCTTGAAGCAGCGATGGTTTTTGATATCCATCAAAAGACGGGCACCATGATTGATCAACTCAGAGAGACAAGCCCTTATGACGAATATCCTCAAAAAATGGCGCTTTCCGAGCGTTTAAAGATTGCTTATGTCTCGCCAGATTTTTATCGTCATGTGTCGAATGTGTGTTTCCGGGGTTTGATGAATTTCCATGATAAGTCGCGGTTTGAGATCTACTGCTATTCAAGTTCCCATGTTGAGGATGAGGTTTCAGCACAGTACAGGGCCACATCGGATCATTTTGTGAATGTGGCCGAGATGTCTGATCGACAATTGGCCGAACGGATCTATCGCGATGGGATTCACTTTTTGATCGACCTCGCGGGCTATACGACCAATGGCAGAATGGGGGTACTAAGCTATCGTCCTGCTCCCGTTCAGATGATGTATCTGGGTTATCCATATACCTCTGGACAAACTTCAGTAGATTATTTTATCTCGGACCCTTATCTAAATGGCTCAGAAAATGAAGCGTTTTTTACTGAGAAACAGCTTTGCTTGCCGGAATCCTTTATGAGTTTCAGTAGTTTGAGTGAACAACCGATTGATCCCGTGATGCCAAACGAGACAAAGGGCTACGTCACTTTCGGCTCAATGAATAATCTTTATAAGTTAAACCCTGAGTTAATCGAAACCTGGAGCCATATTTTAAAAAGGGTCAGTGATTCAAGAATGATCATCAATCACCCGAATTTAAATCAAGCAGAGACACGGGTACGGATTAAGGCCGAATTTGAGAAAAATGACATCGATGTTTCACGCATCCGCATGATCTGGGATCAGCATCCGAAAGGGAGCCATTTTCATTATTACAATGAAATGGATGTCATTTTGGATGCCTTTCCCCTGACAGGCGGGACAAACACGATCGATGCTGTTTGGATGGGTGTGCCGGTTGTGACCCTTGTAGGGAAGATTTACCCCCATCGACTGTCTTATTCCATCCTTAAAAATATTGGGATTGATGTCGATGATTTAATTGCTTTTAATACCGAAGAATATGTAGAAAAGGCCGTAGCGCTTGCAAGTCACCCTGACAGGATCAATACCTTACATCAGGACATTCCCGTGGCTTTGAAACAGTCCATTCTCTGTGATCCCTTTCGCCTCACGCGGCAGATGGAAGCCGCCTATATCGAAGGATGGAACCGGAAATTTCCGGACGAACAAATAGAAATAAAGCCCGCTGACGATGCCATCCATTACGTCTCTGTCGGATCCGATCTTGAAATTGCCGTAGAGG
>JAJDBX010000041.1 GCA_029261135.1 Nitrospirota bacterium | reverse complement strand
CCTGATGGAAGTGGGAAATATCGTGATCAACGGAGTGATGGGTTCCGTGAGCAATATGATCAATCAACGGATTCATTTTTCTGTGCCAAGCTATGTGGAAGGCTCGATAAGAAATAGGTTATTCTCTAACTATTTTGACCCGAGGGAAACACTTTTGTTGGCAGAAACAAAATTCACTATTGAAGAGCACCATATTGATGGAAAAATTATTATGTTATTTGAGTTTGGGTCTTTTGCCATATTATTATCTGCAATAGATGCCTTAATGGAGAAAGTTCAAAATTAATTAAGGAGCAATGACCTTGACCCCAGAGCATTTTGAGATTCTCGACCAAATCCCCCTTGGCGTTTTCATTTTGAAAAAAAACTATGAGGTGGTGTATTGGAACAGCGTCCTTGAGGACTGGACCCACATCTCAAAAAAAAAAATTATCGGGAAAAAGATCGACTCCTTTTTCCCTGTTTTGAGGAGAAAAAAATATACAGCCCGCCTTCAGATGATATTTGAAGGCGGGGCACCTACAATTTTTTCTTCATACCTCCACAAGTATATTATTCCCATTCAATCTCAAAATGGCAATTATCTCACCCAACATACGACAGTGACTTCAGTTCCTGCAGTGGATGGAGATGCTTACAATGCTCTCTTTTCTATTCAGGATGTCTCTGACTTAACACAACGAATCGATGGCTATCGGGATATGCACACTCAGGCGGTGGAAGAGATCAAAGAACGCATTGGTTTGGAGGCGGCGATGCAAATTTCTAAAGAAACGGCGGAAGCTGCCAACAAATCAAAAAGCGAATTTTTGGCGAATATGAGTCATGAAATTAGAACGCCCATCAACGGGGTCATTGGCATGACAGAACTCATGTTTGAAACCGATCTCGACTCGGAACAACAAGACCATATGAGTATGATCAAGATATCTGCTGATGCGCTCTTGGATCTGATCAACGATATTCTGGATTACTCAAAAATCGAGGCCGGTAAGTTGATGCTTGAGCCGATCCCTTTTAGCTTACGTCAATCGGTTGAAAGTGTAGTGAAGATTTTAACCTCAAAGGCCGAACAAAAAAAGATTGATCTCATTGTTGATTATCCGAGCAATATCCCGGAATACTTTATTGGAGATGCCGGACGGACGCAGCAAATTGTGACGAACTTTACGAGCAATGCCATCAAGTTTACAAAAGAGGGGCAAGTGGTCATTAAAGTCGCTTATGAAGTGGAGAACGATTCTGATGCGCAGGTAAAAATAATGGTGGAAGATAGTGGTATTGGTATTGATGAAAGCAATATGGAAGATCTCTTTGATAAATTCACTCAGGCTGATGCCTCGACGACCCGCCGATACGGTGGAACCGGCTTGGGACTCGCAATTTGTAAACAGATCACCGAATTGATGGGTGGATCAATTGGGGTAAAGAGTGTTCTGGAAAAGGGATCCACTTTTTGGTGTTGCTTGCCGCTTGAAATCGATACTGAAACTCTAGCCCTCTCGCCTTCAATTAAAAAACCCTTAAAGAAGGAACATAAGATTTTCAAAGGGCTGCGCATTTTAATTGCGGAGGATAATCTGATTAATCAGAAGGTTTCCACAAAAATGTTAGAGAAGCTCGGCTGCTATGTAGGTATTGCTTCAAACGGTTTAGAGGTTTTGGAAAAACTGGAGGATGAAGCTTACGATCTCATTTTTATGGATTGCCAGATGCCGGAGATGGATGGCTATGAAGCCACAGCTGAAATTAGACGGCGCCATGGGATCCAAGGAATCCCAATTATTGCTATGACAGCCAATGCGATGAAGGGTGACAGAGAAAAATGCCTTGAGGCCGGCATGAATGACTATATCTCAAAACCGGTCAGGCGGTCTGATCTCTCCGAAAAGCTCGAACAGTGGCAATTGAAAAATGATACGCGAGGGGGAAAAAAAATACCCAAGGTCGCATGAATAACTCAAAAACTTGTGTTAGATTTTTATTGAAGGTAAATATTTGAATTTATTTCTTCACCTCATCATCCTCATCTGAGAGGTTTTGATCCGATGTCCTACTTCCCGATAAATGCCAAAGCCTTGAAGATAGGCTTGAGTATTAAGTTAGAGCACTCTTGGACAGAACATCCCTTCATCCGCAATGTCTTCAAAATTAAGTCCGCCAAAGAGATCGCTATTATACAAAGGAACGGCCTGGACAAAATATTTTACGATCCGAAGCAGTCTGATCCAAAAGCGCTTGAAGCGTTGAAAAATCCTCCATCATCTGAGGCTCAAGAGAGCTCCGAAGATGAAAAGGTTCTCGATCAAGAAGTCTCTAAAGCAGAAGAAGCACTTAGGAAGGAGAAAGATGCGCGGATTAAAGTCCTGAAAGCCCGTCAGGATAATCTCGAAAAAACGGAAAAAATCTATGGGGATGTTCTCAAACAGGGTCGGTTTATGATCAAAGATGTGAGCGAAGGCCATGAAAAAGGGCTTAAAGTGGCCGATAAAATCATTGAAGATATTATTGAAACCTTAGAAGGTGACACGGCATCGACTTCGGTGATCAGCAAGATAGATCAAGCAGACTTGAGTGAGAACATCTCATTTATGCATGCACTCAATGTGTGCATTCTTTCCATGACCATTGGAAAGGAATTTGACTTGAACAGAGAAGAGATGCATATGCTTGGCTTGGGCGCTTTATTCCATGATGTCGGCAAGCAAAAAATCCCGGCCATTGTCCGTTACAAAAAGAGAAAGCTCACCCGTGCCGAGATAAACCTCATGAACCTACACTGTCAGTACGGAAAGGAATTGGTTGAAGGAACAGCCGATTTCCCTGAACCCAGCCGTGAAATTATTATCCAGCATCATGAGCGAATCGACGGATCAGGATTTCCAGATGGTTTAACTGCAGATGATATTTCTTTCTTGTCAAAAATCGTAATGGTTGTCAATCAGTATGACGACATGACCAATAATCTCGACACGAACAAGAACATCACTCCCGCGCAGGCACTGGGGCATATCTACAAAAAGATGCAGGAAAAATTTGCAAACGAGGTGATTGTCGCACTTATTCAATCTTTAACGGTTTATCCTCCCGGAACCTTGGTAAAGCTGAACGATGGCTCAATCGGGATGGTCATCAGCATTAACCATCAGGATCGCATGCTCCCAGTGGTCATGGTTCATGACCCGGAAGCCTCCAAAGAAAATGCCATTATCCTGGATATGGCGCAAGACAAAGACTTCAAAATCGAATTTAGCATCCTCCCCAATAAAGTCTCCAGAGAAGTCCTGAGAGGTCTGAATCCTTCCAATATGAATAACTACTTCCTCTCGAAAAATGATATGCCATAGTCCGTTTTATTTCTACCAAGTCACGACGCGATCACATTCTGTAATTAATCGGACAATCCCTGGGTAATTTATTGTAAAATAAGGGCTTTCCCTTCCACGTGCAGACAGATCTTCTTGACAAACATAGGTTTCGTCCGGGAAATCCCCTTCGGAAAGTACCCCATCTTGAATCAAAAGAAGGGCCACCGGGTTTTGCAATGCCTCATCGGAAATGGCCGCATATGCAAGCGGATCGTTTATTTTTCTAAAGATATGAAGGGTTTTCATCTAAGAGGGATGACCACATCGGCCTCTCGAATCATTTGCATGACTTCAAGGGAAGGGAGCTGTTGGGTGATTTCAGGCGAGTTCTCCATTTTTCGGACAAGCATCGAATCGGCATCGGCACACAGTTTCAAACCCACCTGCTCAAACACCCCAATAAAATCATACAATGAAGGGCATCCTATTTTCCCACCGCGAAGAGGAAGCAAGTTAAAAACACCATCATGAATCAAAAGAAAGGTCGTCTGATTTTCGGCCAGCGTAAGACCCACTCCCATGCGAAAGGCTTCGCTAGCTTGGAGGGTATTAAACGGGCCACACGCGACAAGGATCAGAACCCGCTTCCCCCTTTTTTTATCTGACTGCGGCATCAATTTCCGAATGATAAAAAACGATCGGTCTCCGCGACGATTTTAGCCAGCTCATGTTGTGAAAACCAAGCAGCCGTTTCTAAACAGGCTTCCTCGGAAATCCCTCGCTGTTCAGCGGATTGAGTACAAATCGACACCGTCATTTTTTCAGAGGATAAGGAGGCGAGTTGTTGTGCGGCACCGAGGCTGTTGTTTTTGACAATATGGTAGATACCATCATCCATCAAAAAAAGGCGAACTTCGTGCTGTGCAGAAAGAAAAGCTTTCGTGAGTGCAACAACCGTTTGGCCATTCTGGTGTTCTGGACTTGTTGACATTAAAATCCCAATTCTCAATTGCAGTCCCTTTGTGCTAGAATCCGAATTATTTATCACAGGCATTTAGGCTTGTCAAACCCCAGGATTATTCCTATCAGGGCACGAATCGAATTGACTGAATCCCGACTTTGAAATATAGTTTCTTTGTGCCAATAAATCGCTTTCATCCAGATGCTTCCCGGGTCGTTTTTAATTGGATTGGTTCATGCAAAATATCTTGATTCAAAAAGGAAGGCTCATTATAAATTCAATGCGACTCCATCGGTTTTTTTTAGCACTTGTATTTTTCCCCCTCCCCATTGTCGCCCATGCAGAAGCTTTAATGCATCATGAGATTAGGGTTGAGCTTTCCCCTGAATCCAATCGTTTGCGCGTGGTCGATAAGATGTTACTTCCGCCATCTGTTCGTCCAGACGAAGCAGGCAAGTTCCATTTTCTTTTGCATGAAGGCTTGAATCCAAAGGCCCTGACGGCGGGGGTGACCCTAGAAATGATCCCTCAAACCTCAGACCCCCTGGCTTCTCAATCAAAAATAAGCGATCTTTCCCCCTCCCCTTTGTCAGCGACGGTTTCAATAGCACATTATACGCTGACGCTCCCGATTGGACTAAGGCAGGTCATTTTAAGCTATGAAGGGGAAATCTATCATCCGCTCACTGGTGGAACGCCAAGTTCTGGGGGAGAGCAAGATACCCCTGGCATTGTCTCTGATGAAGGCATTTTTCTTTCAGGAGAAAGTGCGTGGTACCCCAATTTTTATAACGCGCTGATGACCTTCTCTCTTGATATTGTATTGCCGCAGAAATGGCATGCGGTCAGCCAGGGAGAGCGAACAGAAAATCGAAGTGAAGGAAACTTGCGTCGGGTTCGCTGGGAATCCCCCGAACCCCAAGAAGAAATTTTTATTGTGGGGGGAGAGTGGACGGAGTACCAGAGACAAGCGGGTCGGGTGTTAACAATGGCTTTTTTGAAAACACCCGATCACGGTTTAGCCAATCGATATCTTAAAGCCACAGAACAATATTTAGACATGTATCAAAAACTACTCGGTCCCTATCCTTATAAAAAATTCGCCCTGGTTGAAAACTTTTGGGAAACGGGCTACGGCATGCCCTCATTTACCTTGCTCGGCTCAAAAGTGCTTCGACTTCCCTTTATTTTAAACACCTCTTATCCTCATGAAATTCTGCACAATTGGTGGGGAAACGGGGTTTATGTCGATCGAGTTCACGGAAATTGGAGCGAAGGGCTCACCACCTATCTTGCGGATTTTTTACTTCAAGAGCAAAAAGGCATGGGAAAGGAAGCGCGACTTGCTTATTTGCAGAAATACGCAAGTAGCGTTTCTGCGGATCAAGACTTTCCCTTATCGGAATTTCAATCCCGGACTGACACTGCATCGCAAGCCATTGGATATGGAAAAACCCTATTTTTGTTGCATATGTTTCGCCAATCTTTAGGCGACGAAACCTTCATTAAAGCATTGAGAACCTTTTTCCACGAAAATCGCTTCAAGCAGGTCTCCTTTGAAGCATTGAGTCATGCGTTTAGCCGTGCAGCACAAAAAGACCTCAGGCCAGAGTTTATGCAGTGGGTTCAGCGAAAAGGCGCTCCCAGGATCCGGGCAAAAAATATCCGCTCAGAAAAAACAGTGCAGGGATATCTGCTGAAGGCAACGCTCGAACAGCAACAATGGGGGCCCGCATGGTCTGTGACGATTCCCATCGCGATTACACTAGAGGGGCAGAAAGAGAGCTTTCAGACGAAGATTGTCATGGATGAAAAAGAGATAGAGGTGTCGTTGTCATTGCCTGCGCGTCCTATTCGTCTAAAAATCGATCCGGAATATGATCTTTTTCGACGACTTCACCCGACGGAAATGCCTCCTTCTCTCGGCAAAGCAATGAATGCCGAATCCACTCTGATCTTGCTTCCTGCAACAGCGTCTGTTTCTCTCCGGATCGAATACCAGAAATTCGCTCGATCCATGGAAAAGGATCACCCCGATAAAGTTGAAATTGCATGGGATAACGAATATGAGGCTTTGCCGGAAGACCGATCTGTGTGGCTCATGGGTTGGGAGAACCGTTTTCAGAAAACCATACTCAAACAATTGAGACGCTTCGGTGTTTCGACCAATAGTGCGATGACGCGCATTGGCGATACCCAAGTCCCTCGTCGTGGTCACGGCCTGGTACTTACGGCCTCCCACCCCAAGCATGCGAAACTTTCTTTGACTTGGATCGCAAGTGATCATGCCCCAAGCATCCCTATTTTGGCTCAGAAACTGCCGCACTACGGTTCTTTTGGCTATTTAGCTTTTCGAGGGCCTGCGGTTAAAAATGTTGAAAAGGGAAGATGGCCTCCTGTGGGTTCTCCAATGTCGATTCGTATTAAACAAGGGGATGGAAAATGGATCAAAGAAAAACCTGCGACACTTATAATACGGCAGGCCTTGACCTCCACATCACCGCTTTTCTCTGAAGAACGCATGCGCCAAGATATTGCTTATCTGTCTGGAGATCAATTGAAGGGGCGTGGTTTTGGTACCCCTGAACTTGACCATGCGGCAGAATATATTGCTTCAGAATTTCGAAAAGCAGGTCTGAGCCCGGCAGATGATGCGGGGCGAAGTTTCCTTCAGCAGTGGAAAAATATCAATAAGGGTGTAGGGAGTGGTCTCGCTTTAAAAAATGTGGTGGGCATTCTGCCAGGATCCACGCCAGGTTTGGCCAATGAATACATCGTGATCGGCGCACATTATGATCACCTGGGTTTTGGTTGGCCTCGTGTTCATGAGGGGGATGAATCAAAACTGCATCCCGGCGCAAATGGCAATGCCAGCGGGGTGGCCTTGCTTTTAGAGCTGGCACGATTACTTAAAGCGGATAAACCGCTTAAACGGTCCATTCTTTTTGTCGCGTTTACCGCGAAAGAAGTGGGACTCCGCGGCTCAGAACACATGGTTTTCGATCGAAAATCAACGCCATTGGGTCGGATCACTGGGATGCTCAACTTGGATACCGTTGGTCAGCTGAGAGAAAATCGCCTTTATGTGTTTGGGGCGGGTTCATCACGCGAATGGCCTCCTATTCTTCGGCGCGCTGGATTTGATACGGGCATCCAAGTTTCCTCTTTTCCAGAGACCATTGGATCGAGCGATCACTTAAGTTTTATCAAAGCTGGCATCCCTGCCATCCAGTTTTTTACTGGAAATTCCCCCGAAATTGATCGTCCCACAGATACTCTTGAAAAAATCGATCTTCCTGGCATGGTTTCAGTGGGGCGTGTGGTTAAAGAGGTTCTTTCAGTCTTGGCAAATCGGCCGCTCTCTCTTTCTCATATTCCGGCTCAGAAAGATCCTCCTGCATTGATTTGGGAAAGAAGAACGCAAAGGGACCCCTGAAAAATACTGAAAAAGCACTTTATAAAATAAGGTCAATAACCTATGAATTTTCGTGAGGAGCAGAACGAAATGGGAGAATTTGTCCGGCAGGAAGATGCCTTTCGACATTGGGTTACAAATGACGGGTCTTCTCGATATCCTGCAGAAGTCAATCGATACTACCTCTATGCTTCATTGGCCTGTCCCTGGGCGCACCGAACTGTCATTATTCGAAAACTGAAAGAACTTGAGGCGGTGATTGGACTCACGGTTGTCGATCCAGTTCGGGATGAGCGTGGATGGGCCTTTAGAAATGGGCCGGGTTATACTGAAGACCCCATCAACCACTTTGATTATCTCAGTGAGGCCTATAAAGCCACGGATCCTAATTTTCGTGGGCGTGTTACTGTTCCGGTGCTTTGGGATAAAAAAAACAAGCAAATTGTCAACAATTCTGAAGATGATATTACACGGATGTTCAACAGTGCGTTTAATCGCGTCACGAAAAATACCCTAGATTTTTACCCTGAAGCTCTCCGCTTTGAAATTGACAATATGATTCAAGTGATCTATCCCGATATCAATGATGGCGTTTATCGTGCCGGTTTTGCGACAATGCAGCTTGTTTATGAAAAAGCCGTTACCCGTCTTTTTAGTACCTTAGATCAACTTGAGGAAAGGCTTTCCAAGCAGCGTTACCTGATCGGACACCAACTCACAGAGGCAGATTTAAGGCTCTTCCCCACCTTAATCCGCTTTGATGCTGTGTACTATGGACATTTTAAGTGTAATATTCGGCGGATCATCGATTACCCGAATCTTTATGGATATTTGAAAGATATTTTCCAACACGACCATATTGCAGACACGGTGAATATGGATCATATTAAACGGCACTACTACTTGACACACATAGAGATTAATCCCAACCGCATTGTGCCGATCGGGCCCGCTTTGGATTTGACTAAAACCCATGGACGGGAAAATTTAAGCTGAAATGATTATCATAAGGAGGTCACGATGTCTGGTGTTCAAATGAAGCCCGTTGAAAAGATCGCATTTATCAGCGGTGCAAATCGTGGTATTGGTAAAGCCATTGCGATCGCACTACTTGAAAACGGCGCAAAGAAGGTGTATGCGGGTGCGAGAGATGTACGTTCATTACATAACTTAATGTCACATTACAAGGATCGCTTGATCCCGCTTGAGCTGGATGTGACCCATGACAATGCCATTGCGCAAGCTCTAAACAGTGCGCGTGATACGAATATTTTGATCAACAATGCCGGTGTTCTACAAGCGGGTGGTTTTTTCTCAAAAGATACAATGGATACCTTTAAAACCCAACTTGATGTCAATGTTTTGGGATTGATGAAGCTATCAAATGCCTTCGTTGACATTCTTAAAAAGAATCGGCCTGCGGCGATTATTAATATTTCATCCGTTGCAGGCCTTGGAAACATGCCGATGATCGGAACCTATTCGGCCACAAAATCTACAGTTCACAGTATCACTCAGGGGATGAGAGCTGAACTGGCAAACGAGGCGGTTTTGGTGATGGGGGTTTATCCCGGACCCATTGATACCGATATGGCGAAAGGGGTCGATATCGAAAAAGACTCCCCGGAAAATGTGGCGAAAAATATTGTACAAGCCTTAGCGGAGGGTAAAGAAGATGTCTTCCCCGATATCATGTCAAAACAGGTCGGAAAGGACTATATGCAAAACCCTAAAGGAATTGAACGAACTTTTGGGCAATATGTGACTTAATCAGAGTGTCTTTAAAGCACTCTTGACCTTCCCCTGATAAAGCGGACACCTGGTTAAGCTAAAACACTCTGTTGCTCAAATACCACAGGTGCTTTGTAATTGATCGCAGAGTGTTTTCGTCTTTGGTTATAAAAGACCTCAATGTATTCAAAGATCGAGGCCTT
>JAJDBX010000005.1 GCA_029261135.1 Nitrospirota bacterium | reverse complement strand
TTCGTGCTTTTTCCGCTCTTTTTGACCAGATCAACCGCTTCTCCTTTGAATGATGAACTGAACTTTCTGCGTGTTTTCATCCTTTACCTCCCTCAGCATATTATGCTAGATCGGTGTCCGTGAAAACAGGGGAAGGTCACTTCTGGATAGGGTTAAGATAGAATAATTTAGGGTGTTGTTTGTATTTTTCGAGGAAAATGTCATAGGGTGATTTGAATTTCAAGGCTTTCAAAGGACGCTGAAAATTATAAGCGAGCAAGAAGGCCATGAGGTGCTTTTTCAAGCTTTCCAGCGTGTCGTAATGATACCTTTTTTTGGTGTGGTCTTTAATTCTTTCGGTTGAAGATTTCGACCTGCCCGTTCGTCCAGGGATGGCGAAACTTCGTCAGCTTGTGCTTGATGCCCGCATTTGCGCAAGTCTCATCAAAAATATGGATTTTATTTTTTTGTCTTAAATGCTCTGCTAAAAGAGCGTAAGTGAATTGTGCGCCGTTATCTGTCAAGATCGTGTGGATTTTAAAGGGGAAATCCTTGATCAGATTTGTGAGAAAATCCTTCGCAATATCCTGAGTCATCCGATCATGCAGTTCAAAAAAGGCATATTTACATACCCGATCAATTCCGACAAAGAGGTAAAATTTCTTCTTCCCCAAACGGATTTCAGTGAGATCAATATGAACATCCCCAATTTCATAATCTTTAAATCGTTTCTTTTGTCGGCCACCCTCAGCGCCATTTTCTTCGGGGGGCAGCTGATTTAGGCCGTTTTGCACGAGACAACGGTATAAATTTGAGCGGAGCAAAGCTGGGATTTTACTCCTCAAAGAGATGTAGACATCATCTAGAAAAAAGCGTGTCAAACGCCGGAACTCACAGATAATCTGTTCTTGCTCAAGCGTGATAACGGTCGAGTGTGGATTTGTTGGGCCGCTTTTCTAATCTGTGACACGGCCCGCATTCTTCCAGTACATGACGGTTTTTGGATTCAAGGACAATCGCTCTGCTAGCTTTGCGATCGTCTCTTTAGAGTCTTGTATTTCTTCTCTGATTCTAACCGTTGTCTTGGCGTTAGGGTGATATATATTGCCCATAAGTCGGCCTCCTGAAGTTTTCCATAGCTTACTCCAGAAGAACAACGAACTAAACATCTAGATATATTATTTGGAGTCGAATACATGGTAGATACTAATATTTCATTGGGTGCAGAGTATTCGCTTGGATATCCCTATAGTAGGAATAAGACAATTTCATCTTTTTTTCAAATACGACGAGAACTGAAGTCACTGATACAGAATTTGGATTTGGATTTGGATCTGGGAAGTTGATGCTCATGTTTTATTTTTAAAGGGAGGGCTTTTGAGGTAATGTCGAATTGAAGACAGTATAATTTTTTTTCTAAATTCAAGTTTAAATATTCACAGCCGTACCGTCACACCCCGCTCCGCGAGATAATTCTTCGCTTCATGAATCGAATAAGTTTGATAATGAAAAATCGAAGCGGCCAATACCGCGTCGGCTTTGCCGCTGGTGACGCCTTCGTAAAGATGTTCGAGTGTGCCCACGCCGCCGGAGGCAATGACGGGAATATGCACACGTTCACAGACCGCGCGCGTGAGTTCAAGATCATAACCCGTCGTTTTGCCATCCTGATCCATACTGGTTAATAAAATTTCACCCGCGCCAAAGTCTTCCATTTTGGCCGCCCAATCAATAGCATCCAAACCCGTGGCATTGCGTCCACCGTGCGTATACACCTCCCAGTGATTGGCTTGATCGACAGAGCGCTTGGCATCAATCGCCACAACAATGGTAGAACTGCCAAATTGTCGGGAGGCCTCGCGTACAAACTCCGGTCGCGTTACTGCGGCGGTATTGATTGCCACTTTGTCGGCTCCGGCGCTTAGTAGCATTTGCACATCGTCCACCGTGCGAACCCCGCCCCCGACCGTCACCGGCATTGAAACCTCATCGGCTGTGTGGCGTACAATATCCAACAGAATTTCGCGTTCATCAGACGAGGCGGTGATATCCAAAAAACAAAGCTCGTCGGCGCCCTGTGCTTCATAAATCTTGGCCACTTCCACAGGATCACCCGCATCCTTCAGGTTCACAAATCCGACCCCTTTGACCACGCGTCCCCCTTTGACGTCTAAGCAGGGGATAATCCGTTTCGCAAGCATTATCCACTTCCTTTTGTCGCCGCAAGGGCTTCCGGCAATGAGATCTTACCTTCGTAAAGGGCCTTGCCGATGATGGCACTTTTGACGCCATTTATTTTTGAAAGGCGTTGGATTTGCGGTAAGGTGGTGACGCCGCCCGACGCAATAATGGGGATATTTACAGCATGTCCGACGGTTTCCATCAAGTCAAAATTAGGGCCTTCGAGCATGCCGTCTTTTTCGATGTCGGTTAAAATAAGGGAAGCCGCACCGACTTTTTCCATCTCGATCGCGAGTTCGGCGACACTTTCATCACGCTGCTCTGTCCAGCCTTGGACGGCGACTTTTCCTTTTCGGGAATCAATGCCCACAATAATTTTATTTTTAAATGCCAAGCAGGCTTCTTTTAAGGTGAGGGGTTCCTTCAGTGCCACCGTGCCCAAAATGACCGCATCGGCTCCCGCAGACAAATAACGATCCATGTCACTCAAATAACGAATGCCGCCGCCGACTTGCACCGGAATAGAAATGGATTTGATGATCTTTTCGATAATTGAAAAATGAACGGGGTTGCCCGCGACGGCACCATCCAAATCGACCAAATGAAGCCGTTCGGCTCCTTCGCTGACCCAGCGCTGTGCCATTTCAAGCGGATCTTCTGAGTACACCGTTTCATCCTCAAGGTCGCCTTGAATCAGACGAACACAGCGTCCGCCTTTAATATCAATTGCCGGAATTAAAATCATTTATAACCTCGCAAAATTTTCAAGAAGCTGCCGCCCCATCTGCTGACTTTTTTCGGGGTGAAATTGGCAGGCAAAGAGCCGCCCCTGTGACACTGCAGAAGGGAAACGGGTGCCGTACTCTGTTGTGGTCGCGATGCAGTCACGTTCTGAGGGGTTGCCATAATAAGAGTGCACAAAATAAAAATAGCTGTGGTCCGGAATGCCTTTGAGGTGTGGAATTTCTTTTTCGATTTGAACTTGGTTCCATCCCATGTGGGGAACTTTCAATTCGTTTTTTGGAAAGCGGATCACCTGTCCGGGCAAAATACCCAGACCGGGGCGCGATCCAAACTCCGTCCCCTCAGTGAATAAAATTTGAAGCCCGAGGCAAATCCCGAGATAGGGTTTCTCGGCTTGAATAAATGCACGGATTGGATCAAGCATATCCAGTTTTTCAAGATTACCCATGCAATCCGAAAAAGCACCCACCCCCGGAACCACCAAATGACTGGCCTCGGCCACCACATTGGGGTCAGGGGTAATCGTCGAAACAAATCCAGCCCGCTCAAAACTGCGCTGCACGCTTCTTAAATTGCCCGATCCGTAATCAACAATGACGATATTATTCAATGGATCAAAGACTTCCCTTGGTCGATGCGACGCCAGTTTGACGAGGATCTAACTGTGTTGCCTGATCGAGGGCACGACCAAAAGCCTTGAAGATGGTTTCAAAAATATGGTGCGGGTCTTTTCCGTAGAGGGTATTGATGTGGAGATTAATGCGGCATTGATCCACCATTGAACGGAAGAAATGCTCAATCAACTCACAATCAAAGTTTTTGATTTTTTTGCGCCGGTTCGGGACATTGTAGACTAAAAACGGGCGACCGGAGAGATCCACTGTCACTTGAGACAAAGCCTCGTCGAGCGGGATAGTAGCCGTCCCAAATCGCCGGATGCCTTGTTTGTCGCCCCAGGCCTTTGCGAACACTTCGCCCAAGACAATGCCTGTGTCTTCCACCGTATGGTGTTCATCAATTTCGATGTCACCCGTGGCTTTCACCTGTAAATCAAAAAACCCGTGTTTCGAAAAAGCAGAAAGCATGTGCGTTAAAAAAGGAAAAGGCGTATCAATTTGATACTCGCCACTGCCGTCCAAATTTACGGCGATGCTGATATTCGTCTCTTTTGTTTTTCGGGTGACACTGGCTTTACGCATTGTTTTTGACCCTTATCCTGACCATGTTGGCATGTGCAGTCAAGCCTTCGACTTCCGCGATTCGAATCAAATGATCGCCGTCGCGTTTGAGGGCGTTTCGTGTGTAAGAAATTACGCTGCTTTTTCGCACAAAATCGTCCACGGAAAGCGGGGAAGAGAAGCGTGCGGTGCCACCCGTTGGGAGCACGTGGTTGGGGCCCGCGACGTAATCACCGAGGGACTGCGGTGTGTCCTCCCCCAAAAAAATCGATCCGGCGTTTGTTAATTTTTTGAGCACTTGAAATGGCTTCTTCGTGAAGACTGAAAGATGCTCCGGCGCGATTTCATTCGACATTTTAGCCGCTTCATTCAAATTGGGGACGATAAAGGCCACGCCGTTTTTCTTCAAGGCCGTTTGTGCGATTTTTTTGCGAGGCAGGGTTTTAAGCTGCTTTTCCATCGCTTTCATCACAGAAGTGACCAGTTTGGCCGAGGTTGATAAAAAGATCACGACTGCTTCTTCATCGTGCTCTGCTTGAGAGATTAAATCCGAGGCGAGATAGGCCGGATTGGCATCGGCATCCGCAATAATCAGGAGTTCACTCGGGCCTGCCACCATGTCGATATCCACCAGACCGTAAACCAGCCGTTTTGCCGCTGCAACATATTTATTGCCAGGGCCGACAATTTTATCCACTTTGGGAATCGCTTTTGTTCCGTAGGCCAAAGCCCCCACCGCCTGCACCCCGCCCACACGGTAAACTTCATCCACCCCCACTAAATCTGCCGCAATGAGGCAATAGGGATTGCAAAGCCCCTCCGGTATCGGGGTTGTGATGGCCAAACGGGGCACCCCTGCGACAATGGCCGGGATGGCGTTCATCAAGACGGAGGAAGGATAGGCCGCTTTGCCGCCCGGTACATAAAGTCCGACGGCTTCGAGTGGATGCACGCGCTGCCCCAGATAAATGCCTTTGTTTTTAACAGACCATCCTTCTTGTTTTTGGCGCTGATGAAAGTCGGTGATGCGCTTTGCCGCGAACTTAAGGCTTTCAATGACTTCGGGGTCTGCTTCTTTATAAGCGTCCTTGATTTCTTTTTTCGTGACCCGGATTTCTGTGGGCTTCAATTTCAATCGATCAAATTGATGGGTGTATTCAATGACCGCACGATCTCCCCTTTTTTGAACGTCATTCAAAATACCTTGAACAAGCGTGTCCAAACCCCCATCGCCCAAATTCAGCCGGTTGAGCACTTTTTTGTAGGCCGATTTAAATTTTGGATCTTTAAACGGGATGGTTTTCATGATCATGATGTTTCCTGTCCTTTAATCTGTTCCTGTTGAAGTGCCGCTTTGATCCCATCAATAATCTTTTTTACGGCCGGGTATTTTAGTTTTAAACTGGCCCGATTGACAATGACACGGGCGGTGCACTCTGCAATTTCATCGACAATGTTCAAATGATTCGCTTTGAGCGTCGCGCCGCTCGATGAAAGATCGACAATTTGATCGGACAGTCCAACCAGCGGAGCCAGTTCAATGGATCCATAGAGTTTGACGATTTCAATCGGAATCCCTTTTTCGGAAAAATATTGTTCTGTAATATTAGGGTATTTTGTTGCCACACGCCGCTTAGAATAACGGTTCTGATTTTGGCTGTATCCGTCTTTTTCGGCTTCGGCCAAAACGATGCGGCAATGGCCAAAACCGAGATCGATGGGTTCGTAGACGTCGCACATCTGTTCAAGGAGCAAATCTTTTCCCGCGATGCCGATGTCTGCCGCGCCATATTCAACATAGGTGGCCACATCCACTGCGCGTACGAGGAGAAAACGGAGCCCTTTTTCGGGCACATCGAACATGAGCTCGCGGCTATCAGTGCCGAGTTCCGCAGGGACGATGCCCATTTTTTCAAAAAAATCGAGTGCGAATTCTAAGAGCCGACCTTTCGAGACGGCAAGCACCAAAGGTTTTTCCATTTATGCTGTTCCTTTAAGCCGTTGAATAGAAGCGCCAACCTGAGAAAGCTTTTGTTCAATCGCTTCATATCCCCGGTCGAGATGATAAATCCGCAGAACTTCTGTTTCGTCCTGTGCAACCAAGCCGGCTAAAATCAACGAAGCGCTTGCCCGAAGATCAGAGGCCATGACGGGTGCACCTGAAAGATAAGGAACCCCCTTGATCATCGCATGATTTCCTTCGACCTTGATTTGTGCACCCATGCGACGTAATTCCGCACAGTGATTAAATCGAGATTCAAAAATGGTTTCTGTAATCACGGATGAGCCATCCGCCACGCTCATCAGCGCCATAAACTGTGCCTGCATGTCGGTGGGTAGTCCTGGATAGGGCAGGGTTTTCAGGTCAACCGCATGAATTTCTTTCCCGATCACGCGGAGCGAATCTTTTTCTTCCACAATTTTAGAGCCGATCTCACGCAATTTCTCAATGATACTGACCATGTCTGAAGGCCGTAGATTTTTCAGATGGAGGTCTCCTAAGGTAATGGATGCGGCCAACATGAAGGTGCCTGCTTCAATTCGGTCGGGCATCACTTCGTAAGTCGTCCCAGAAAGAGACGGAACCCCGTGAATGATAATCCGGTCAGAGCCAGCTCCGATGATTTGTGCCCCACAAGCATTGAGATAATGGGCCAAGTCGGTAATTTCCGGTTCGCAGGCGGCATTTTCTAATATCGTGGTGCCCTCTGCCAGTGTCGCCGCCATCATCAGGTTTTCTGTGCCGGTAACCGTCGGGGCTTCTAAATAAATGGACGCTCCTTTGAGTTTTGCGGCCTTCGCATGAATCATCCCGTGTTCAATGGTGATTTCTGCGCCCATTTTTTTGAGTCCGGTCAGATGAAGTTGAATCGGACGCGCACCGATGGCACAGCCTCCCGGTAAAGAAACATGTGCTTCGCCGCATCGGGCCAACAAAGGGCCTAAGACGAGAATGGTGGCGCGCATGGTTTTGACCCATGAATAGGGGGCCTCATTATTTTCGATGTTTTTAATTTGAATTGTGCAGCCATTATCTTCTTCGGTAATGCTTGCACCAATTTTTTCCAGTAGCCGTTTGATTGTGGTGATATCGACGAGCTTGGGGACATTTTTTAAGTGCTGCGGTTCAGGCGAAAGTAAGGTGGCGGCCAAAATAGGAAGCGCAGCATTTTTAGCGCCACTGATCGTCATCTCTCCCCGAAGCGGCTTTCCGCCTTGGATGACAATCTTATCCATTGGCAAGCCATTTTATAAAAAGGGGTTTTTTTGAAAGACGCGCAATGCGCTCAATCCCGGTCCAATCCTGAATAAAGGAAACGTTATAATCTGTTTCATTTTCTACAAAAGCCCGGAGCCATTCAGATTGGCCATGACCCAGTTCCAATAAAATCATCCCCTCGTCGGCTAAAAATAAAGAGGCTTCGCAGAGAATGCGGCGATAAAACGCCCGGCCTTCATCTTGTGCGAAAAGGGCGATTTCAGGCTCATAGTCTCGCACCTCGGGAGGTAAACTGTCTCGATCTGCTTCCGAAATGTAAGGTGGATTAGAGACAATGAGATTAAACCTTTCCGCCGGAAAGATGGTCTTTGAGAGGGGAGCAAACAAATCCCCTTTCAGAAAAGTCACATTCTCTTCGACATTTAGTTTTTCTGCATTTTGCATGGCCATGGCCAAAGCTTGCTCGGAGCAATCTACCGCAAGAACTTTTGCTGAGGGAAAAGATTTAGATAATGCAATGGCCAATGCGCCGCTTCCCGTACAAAGATCGAGTATTTGTTGTGGCGACGAAGTCAGTTGCTCTGCCCCTTGAACAATGAGTTCTGTTTCTGGCCTCGGGATGAAAACACCTTCTGTAATATCAAGCCTCATCTCACAAAATTCCACGACCCCGGTAATGTATTGGAGGGGTTCATGAGCGGCTCGGCGTTTTAAATCGTCCCGAAAGCGGTGACAAGTTTGTTCAGAAAGTTCTTTTTCTGGATACAGGAAAAGATCGAGTCGTTTGCAATCGAGTATGGCAGATAAGATGTGTTCTGCTTCTAAACGAGCGGCTTCGATTTGATGCGATTGGAGAAAAACAGTGCCTTCTGCCAACAAAGCAAAGACAGACCGAGCTGTTTGGGACAAAAGCGTGGTTTGCATTAGACCATTTCTCCTTCCGCCACAAGTCCCTCTATCAATGGATCGATCTCACCTTCAAGGATTTTTTCGAGTTGGTAGAGGGAGAGGTTGATGCGGTGATCCGTCACGCGATTTTCCTTGAAATTATAGGTGCGAATTTTTTCACTTCGGCCACCCGTTCCCACTTTGGAGCGGCGATCATCTGCAATCACTTGTTCTTGCCGGGCCAGTTCAACTTCCAGAAGCCGGGAACGCAACACCCGCATGGCTCTTGCCTTATTTTTAATCTGCGATCGTTCATCTTGACAGGTGACCACTTCACCTGTGGGCAGATGGGTAATCCGTACAGCGGAATAGGTGGTATTGACACCCTGTCCCCCAGGGCCGGAAGCACAATAGGTATCAATCCGAAGATCGCCCTGCTTGATCTCAATATCGACTTCTTCTGCTTCAATAATGACAGCTACCGTCACCGTTGAGGTATGAATACGACCGCTTGATTCTGTTTTTGGCACGCGTTGAACACGATGGACGCCACTCTCATATTTCAGGTGGCGATAGGCGCCTTTGCCACTCACGGATAAAGTGACCTCTTTAAAGCCTCCGATGCCTGTTTCACTCGAATTAATCATCTCGACCTTCCATCGATGCAGCTCAGCATACTTCGTATACATGCGCATGAGGTCTCCCACAAAAAGAGCTGCTTCGTCCCCACCGGTTCCTGCACGGACTTCAATGAACAGGTTTCGGTCTTCGTAAGGATTTTTGGGACGGAGAATCGATTTGATGGCATCGCTGAGTTTTTGGCTTTTTTCCGAAAGTTCGATCCATTCTAATTCAGCCAGTTCTTGAAATTCGGGATCTGAATTTTTATCTTGTCTCAGTTCATCTGCTTCTGAAATCTCTTTTACAAGGGTTTTATAGACTTCATAGAGTTCTAGGGTCTCATCGAGTTCTGCCCGCTCCTTGGCAATACGAATCTGTTCTTTAGGATCTGAAAGAATAGCAGGATCTGAAAGCTGTTGGTTGAGTGTCTCACATTTTTGAGTCACTTCTTCCAGCTTTTCGATGTATGCGGATTCTAATTCAATAAACATAAGGTTGCCCTGAATCGGTTTTTTTTTGGAAAAAATCTACAAAAAAAGAGTCCAGAAACAAAAAAACCTGCCAACAGGCAGGCTTAAATGCACCAGAATATAAGCTATTTTTTTGTGGCTTTTTGATATTTTTTCTTAAATCGTTCGACGCGTCCTTCAGTATCCATAATCCTTTGGGTTCCTGTGAAAAAAGGATGACAGGCACCACAAACCTCGAGGCGAATCGAAGGAACCGTTGACCGCGTTGGCAATGCGGAACCACATGTTGCACATGTAATTTCAATTTCATGAACCTCTGGATGTATCCCCTCTTTCATAAATAGTTCCTTTCGTGATTAAACGCGACTTATGATAGCGAATGAATGCTCTAAATTCAAGCCGTTTTATCGATTCATGGATTCTAAAAATTCTTTGTTGGTTTTCGTCCCCTTGATCTTATCGATTAAAAACTCCATCGATTCAATAGAGGAAAGCGGACTCAAGACCTTCCTTAACACCCACATTTTATTCAGGACTTCTTTTTCAACCAAGAGTTCTTCTTTTCGGGTGCCTGAAAGGGAGATATCAATTGAGGGGTAGATTCGGCGGTCTGCCAGCTTACGATCAAGATGGACTTCCATGTTACCTGTTCCCTTAAATTCCTCAAAGATCACATCATCCATCCGACTGCCTGTATCGACTAAGGCCGTGGCCATAATCGTTAAGCTGCCGCCATCTTCAATGTTTCGGGCTGAACCAAAAAACCGTTTTGGTCGTTGAAGGGCATTTGCATCCAAGCCTCCTGAGAGGACTTTCCCGCTTGAAGGAATCACGGCATTAAAGGCACGTGCCAGACGTGTAATGGAATCAAGTAAAATCACAACATCTTTTTTGTGCTCTACAAGGCGCTTTGCCTTTTCCAGTACCATCTCGGCCACTTGCACATGTCGCTGTGCCGGCTCGTCGAAGGTCGAGCTGACGACCTCTCCTTTGACTTGACGCTGCATGTCTGTCACTTCTTCAGGCCGTTCGTCAATCAAAAGCACAATCAACATGACCTCGGGGTGATTCTTCATGATCGCTTTTGCGATCGACTGCAGTAGAACGGTCTTCCCTGTTCGGGGAGAAGCCACAATCAATCCGCGCTGCCCTTTCCCGATGGGGGTAATGAGTTCCATCACACGTGTCGAATAATCTTCACGATTGTATTCCAGCTTAAGCTTCTCTTCGGGGTAAAGCGGGGTCAGGTTATCAAAAAGGATTTTATCCTTTGCGACATCTGGGCTTTCATGGTTGACCTCTTCAACTTTCAGTAGGGCAAAATAGCGTTCGGTTTCCTTTGGGGGACGAATTTGTCCGGAAATGGTGTCTCCTGTCCGAAGGGAAAACCGTCTGATTTGGGAAGGAGAGATGTAAATATCATCGGGACCAGGGGTGTAATTGTAATTGGGCGACCTTAAGAAACCAAAACCATCTGGCAGGATTTCGAGAACCCCTTCTCCATAAATTGTTCCATTTTTTTCAGACTGTGCCTGTAGGATCGCAAATATGAGTTCTTGTTTTCTAAGGTTGCTGGCCCCTTCAACTTTTAACTCTTTTGCCACGTCGAAAAGATTAGAGATACTTTTTTGTTTTAATTCAGCAAGATGCATCTTTTTTCCTCCATCAATATATCAAACTTGCTCTTGGCTGAATAAACAAGCAAGCGTTTGTGCAAACGGTTTCTTCGTTCCTAATGTTTTAAGAACACTTGGTGCTTCCGTTGCGAAATGAGACAAAAAAGAGTCAACCATAGGTTAGATCTAAATCTAAGATCATATCAGTTTTTTTATTTGATCGTTTTAAGTATGACTAAACGGCTGCTCTGAAGGTAGTATCGGTGTAAACTGGGTGAGGCATCCCTAACGGTTGAAATTATTGGATGAATAGCTATCTATATATAATTGAATTATACCTGAAATTTAAAATAGGAATTGACTAGTAGCTTCTCCCAGTATATTCAATAGAACCTGAGTTGTCAAATGGTTTTTAACGCCAAAGTCAATGAACGGAATAATATTTTTTTGGGTAGTGTCTCAGTTTGATTTTCTTTTCATTTGATATTCATCAATGATATCCACAATATCTTCCATATCCCAAAGTCGGCTTGAAACTCCGGATGCCATAGCAGGGGTGACTTTAAGTGATTTATGAATTCTAACAAAATTATAGTGGATAAAATATAGAGCCAGCGCGTGACAATGGTTGTCCAGTTTTTTAGAGAAAGCATTTGTCAGGCGCGTAAACCGTCTCATGCTCATCCGCATGGTTAAATTATGACGTTCAGCGTGGGATGTGCTGATTGAGTCATAGTCTGGACGACCTGAGATAGTTTTTCTTTTTGACCCTGTCCATTCAGCCGGACTATATCTTTTCTCGTTTCCCTTTTCGCTTGGTTCTCCATAGAGCTTGATCAGCATGGCGTAGTCTACGTCGGCACCGAAAGCATCCTCTACGGCTTCAAGATAGGCTTTGTGCCCGTCTGTAGTGAGTTGCACTCGGTTTGCTAATCGACTCTTTAGGTCATCCATAAATTCAAGAGCATAACCAGAATCACGTCCACCAACCAACCAAGAGATTATCATCTTGTTTTCAGAACCTAGGGCCGTCCATGTCCAGACATCACCGGCACCTTCTTGGTCTTTTTTGTTGTAGTCCACATTTTTTTGTTTTGAATAGCAGAATGACCAAATCTCATCACATTGAACGTGTGTAGCTTTCACGTTACGCACATGTTTGTCATGGTAAGCCGCACAAGCCTTGCCAGCATCCACCAAGAGTTTAGTGACCGTGTTGATTGATACGCCGACGACTCTTGAAATTGATCTCATAGAGGAGCCTTCCACTAACATGTGAAGGATTTGAGTTCGTTTATGTAGTTGCAACTTTTTCATGGTCTTAATCTAACATGGTGGACACTAAATACCAAGCATAAAGTTCACTACAATCTGTTCTTCAGATAGTATGTATGTCTTTCCTCTGTTATAATCTAACGGTTTATTTAAACTAATCCGGCGATATAACAATATTATTATATATTATCTTCCTTGCAGAAATAACAATATTATTATATTATTATGAGATACTATACATTTAAAACCTTTAGAAAAAGAAATAATCTACACAGTGAGATAGAAAAATGGCTTAATTCATTGCCCGTGTCAGGTAGAGCCGCTATAGAGAGAAGAGTTTCATACTTAGAAGTAACACTCCGTTGGCCTATGAATTATGCAAGAAAATACAAAAGTCATAAAAAACTTTATGAAATAAAGGTTATACATAAAAACACTCAATATCGACCTTTAGGGTTTTTCGGCCCTGGGCCAAGAGAGTTCACATTGCTTGTTGGTGCAGAAGAGCATGGTGATAAATTAGATCCAAAAAATGCGCCAAAGTTAGCCGTTAATAGAATGGATTTGATAAATAAGGATAGGGGGTATCTCGATGACTTCTGATACGCGTAAAAAGAAATTGATTAGAAAATTGAAAAATAAAGAATATAGAGATGCTTTTGTTTTAGAACATATTAATAATGCCATTCCTTTTCAACTACAAGCCCTTAGAAAAAAAGAGAAATTGACCCAAAGAGAATTAGGGGAAAAATCAGGCAAAACACAGGCATGGATATCAAAGATTGAAAATCCAAATTACTCTAAATTTTCTCTTGCTACTCTTCAAGAATTTGCGTCCGTTTTTGATGTTGGCTTGGTAGTTAAATTTGCCCCATTCAGCGAACTAATAAACTGGGAGATTAACTTGTCACCCGAAGACATACAGGTAAAAAGCTTTGACGAAGAAAAATTTAATGAATCTAAAAAAGTCATGCTTGAAAATGGGGACACGCAAACCGAAGAAAATCTCGTGAGAATACTAAGCAACGCTCAAGACGGACATGCAGGGAAAGAGCTAGAAAGACCCTATTATCCTATTTTTGGCGGAAGCAACCCACATAAGGAAGGGCCAAAAGCCGTAGCAGCATAAGGCGGAACCTGGCCATGACCGACCCTCAAACGTTTGCAGAGGACTTAAAGCAATGTCAAAAGAGAAGAAAGTAAAAGAAAGACCAGAACCGTCAATGAAATACAATATTCCAGAAGGCATTATAACAAGGTTTGCCACTAATATGGTTGTGCAGATCATTGAGTCAGAATTTAAAGTTTCATTTTTTGAGATTCAGCGTCCGATTCTCATTGAGGAAAACGACAAAGACAAGTTCAATGATAATCCGGTAGTAACAGCGGATTGTGTTGGAAGCGTTATTATAACCCCAGATCGTATGCCTAAATTTATAGAAGTGTTACAACAGCAATTAGATTTATATGAGGAATTTAAGGGGAAATATTAAACTTTATTTTTTTTCCACCGCGCTTTAGCCGCTTTTCTGGCAATTTGGGATCGTTCTTCTGGGGTGAGGGATTTCTTACGTGCTTCTGCTCCGGCTTTGCCCGAACGGACACGACCGGACTTTTCCTTTGTTTCTTCTTCTTCGCCCGTCGCTATCTTGGCAACCATAACGGCACAACCAACAACATCGGCGGGTCTTTTTTGACCTTTTGGGCCTTTTGGCATCTAATAACCTCCGAGTACATTATACTATTTTCCAGAAGGTTTTTAAATACGGCCCTTTTTCAAACTGAGACACTACCTTTTTTTGAATTGAATTTGTATATTTGATATAGTGGGGCGGTTTAAGGACAGCTCATGACCACTCTAGGAACTAGCTAGAAGAGGATCTTCGAAAAGCAAAATAGTTCATCGGATTTTTTACACAATGGTCTTCTATTTTTATGAAAATGCGATGAAAGATGTCGACAAGATCTCAGTCGATGGTCTTGTCCCTAACAGCGCGCACCTCAGTCATTGGAGAGGGAATCAAACGCCCGTCCCTTTTAAGGCGGATACCGCAACTGAGATCGTTTTTCGTTATCTTTGCCACCCAAAACGCAAAGACCTTTTTCCTCAGTATCGCATTATTACCAATAATCATTTTGACACAGATGGGCTTTTATCGATCTGGGCCTTGCTTAATCCCAAAAAAGCAGAGCCATTGGCAGGCCGCATGATTTCAGCGGCTGAAGCAGGTGATTTTTCCGCCTTTTCTTCTGAAGAAGGGGTTCAGCTGAACTTGCTCATTCATGCGCTTTGCCATCATAATGAAAGTCCTTTCGCTGGAAAGATCACCTCCTATGATGGGCCTCTGGAGGCCGCCTACTATAAATATATTCTGCCTGTTGTCCCCGATCTCTTCAAAAATAAAGACCGATATCGCCCTTTATGGCAAGCAAATTTTGAGAGAATTCTGCATTCGATGGCGCTCTTTGAAAAAGGCATTATCGGGGTCGAAGAACACGAAGATGAAAGGCTCTCTGTGATTATTGATGAAAAACGTCCTGCCCGGCAAGCCATTGATCATTATTGCGAAGGCGATCTTTTTCTTGTGGTTGAAGATCGAGAGCACACCGGTGGCGGTTATGCTTATGAGTTGGAATATCGTTATTATGCCTGGGCGGAGACGGTGACCCGTCCTCAGATTATGAAAATTCCGATGAAAAACCTTGCGGAAGTCCTCAACAGAGCGGAATCCAATCCCAGTGGTCTTTGGTTGGCCGAAGATTACCCCGGACGTGCGATGACCTCTGTACTTAAATATACAGATAAAGAAGGCAAGAGCCAATTTAGCCGTCTCCATCCCGAAACTGTGATTGAAGCCGTTCTATCTCACCTCAAGCGCCAGGATGAAGATGGGAGTGTGAGTTGACTCAATCTACCCTAAATATAGATCTGTCCATATTGAACATACAGCGAATGAAAGATCATTTTTTGTCTTTGGTTCAAATCGACAGTATTTCCAAAAAAGAAGGTGCTGTCGCACTTTCACTTCAGAAAGACCTCGAAGCCATCGGGGCGAAAGTGATTTATGATGATGCCGGAGAAGCCGTGGGTGGAGAGGTTGGGAACATGATTGCGAGGATCCCGGCGAGCGACCCAAGGCGGCAGCCTATCCTGCTTTCAGCACATATGGATACGGTTGTCCCCGGTGAAGGGATCAAACCCATCTGTGAAGGGGATATTATTCGTAGCGACGGAACGACGATCTTGGGTGGCGATGATAAGTCAGGTATTGCCATCATTATTGAAGTTTTAAGGACACTTACAGCACAAGAAATGCCACATGGAGAAATTGAAGTGGTGTTGACCATCTGTGAAGAATACGGACTTGTCGGGGTGAAACACCTCGATATCTCACAACTCCATTCAAAATTTGGCATTGTACTCGACTGTGACAACGCTGATTTCCTTTTCACGCAATCTCCGGCCTCTGATCGGCATGAGTTTACAGTTCATGGTATTGAAGCGCACGCAGGGGTTTGCCCTGAAGAAGGGATTTCTGCGATTCAAATTGCCGCAGAAGCCATTAGCCGCATGTCTCTCGGACGAATTGATTCTGAGACGACTGCGAATATCGGGCTCATCGAGGGTGGTGCTGCCGTCAATATTGTGCCAAAAACGGTAAGGGTGCGGGCCGAATCCAGGAGTCACAGCATTGAAAAATTAAAAAGACAAACTGATCATATGCGCGCCTGCTTTCAGGAGGCGCTTGAAAAGTTTTCAATCGATGTCAGCGGCAAGCGGGTCACCGGACGAATCGAAGAAAAAATTTGGCGGGATTACAACCCGATCAATCTTCCTGAGAATTCACCCATTGTGGAAGCGGTACTCCAAGCCGCAGAAAGATGCGGCTACAAGGTGCAAACAAATGCAACAGGCGGCGGCTGCGATGCAAATATTTTAAACGAAAGAGGCATCGCCGTCCCTAACCTTGGGACGGGTATGCACCAAATCCATACCGTCCGAGAATGGGTCAGCCTCTCAGAAATGGCCCAAACAGCCAATGTGGTTTTTGAAGTGGTGAAGGAATTCGGCAGAATAGAATAGTCCATTCACTCTTTGAACAAATCTGTCTCACGGAAATATTGAAAAAAAGATGTCGTGCTTTCAAACCATGAGCCAAGTGGGCGATACCCTCAAAGGCATCGTCGATATCTCAAACGGCAGGGTTCGAGTTTTAGATGAGAAGCGCATCCGTGGCCCCCTCATCGACCGCTTAGTATGGACTGCAGCCTTTCACGAAAAAGTAGAAATGCGGGGCATGGCAAGATGGATCATTAAGATGCTCGCCACACCCTTGGGTATCCACCTGAACGGAACCCCATTCCTAGAAAAATCATCAGCTGACCCTATCCCGTCCATTGCGATCAGAGGGGCGAACTATCACATCGCCCGTGTTATTTTTCGTCTTGCAGCAGATCATCAGCTTCGGGCATTGACTTTGATCTCCTGTCCGAAGGAAAGTCAAAGCCCAGGCTCACATAAGCTGGCGACAGTCGTAGCGGCGGCAATTCAAGAAGGTTTTCGAGGTGTGCTTCAATTTCGGGAGAAAGCGAAAAAAAATAGCGATGTTGTTCTCATTGAAACGACCTTAAAATCGCTTCAAGACCACCTCGGCCCTGAGATCAAGGTCAGCAAAACAAGCCAAGAGTATCCCATTCATATGACTGTGGCCGTTTTCACGGGAACGGAGATGGTTTTAGAAAAAGAAGAGGTCTTTCTGTGGGAACTTTTGGAGATCCTGCGTGAGCAAATGACAATTGAAATTGAAAAAATTCTTGTGCCACACTTCAAAAAATGGAATGAAGCTCAAGCCCTGCCGATGATTCAAGAAAAAGATGCCCTTCAAATCCCCACATTTTTTCTTCGTGATGAGATTGCTGAGGCCTTATCCGAGTCAATGAGGGATCATGATCGTCCTTTTGTCGAATCTTTCTCTGCTTTGAAAACAGAAACATGAGAATATTTTGGAAGTTTTTAGGCGACAGTAATTTCTTCGCAGAGATAAACATTTTGAATCGCATTAAGTAGTTGGATGCCTTCTGCCATCGGTTTCTGAAAGGCTTTACGTCCTGAGATCAATCCTGTTCCGCCCGCCCGCTTGTTAATCACTGCGGTTTTTACCGCATCTGCAAGATCATTTTTCCCGGATGCGCCACCTGAATTGATCAAGCCCGCGCGCCCCATATAGCAATTAGCCAGTTGGTATCGGGTTAAATCAATGGGGTGATCCGATGAAAGTTCGTCGTAGACTTTTTTATGGGTTTTTCCAAATTTCAATGCCTGATATCCCCCGTTGCACTCTGGGAGTTTCTGCTTAATGATGTCGGCCCCTATCGTCACCCCCAGATGGTTGGCCTGGCCGGTTAAATCTGCTGCGGCATGATAATCTGCTTCGGAAGTCTTAAAGGCACTATTGCGAAGGTAACACCAGAGCACGGTAAACATGCCTAAGTCATGTGCTTGCTTAAACGCGACGGAAACCTCTTGAATTTGTCGTTTTGATTCCGGAGAACCAAAATAAATCGTCGCACCCACGCCAGCCGCCCCCAAATCAAAAGCCTGCTTCATACTTGCAAACTGTATTTGGTCGTAGCCATTGGGGTACGAAATAAATTCGTTGTGATTGAATTTTAAAATAAAAGGAATCTTGTGGGCATATTTTCTGGCGAGAGATCCCAGCACGCCGAGCGTAGAAGCAACGGCATTACATCCTCCTTCAATCGCCAATTGAATAATGCCCTCTGGATCAAAACAAACAGGATTTGGTGAAAAGGATGCCCCTGCCGAATGCTCAATGCCTTGATCAACGGGCAGGATGGAAACATAGCCTGTCCCCGCCAGACGGCCATGCTGAAATAGACGAGAAAGATTGTTGAGTACGGCGACAGGGCGGTCAGACAATGAAACGACACGATCGATGAAGTCAGAACCCGGTAGGTTGAGCTGTTCTTTAGGAATCGTTTTACAATTATGTGAGAGAAGATCTTCTGCTTCATCAGCGAGTAATTTTTCAATTTCCGTGCGCATAGTGCTTAGCCCCTTTCTTTAGTGCATCATCCCTGTATGAGATTGCCGCATTGCTTGAATCCGTATAATATAAGATAAGATCGTCAGACTTGCAAGAGCATCAAAGCAATTCAAATGTCTTAAGTTTCGTATTTGGGAGAGATTGACAGATTGAATCGTACAAGCTGGCGTCTTATCATTGATAAACCCCAATCTGCGGCGACCAATATGGCCATAGATGAAGCCATCGCACTGACCTTTTCTAAGGGTGAATCTCCACCGACGCTTCGTTTTTATGCCTGGGAACAACCCAGCTTTTCGATCGGTTCATTTCAAATGCTGAACGAAGACTGGATCAGCGCTTTGGAAAAGCACGCGGTTCCTATCATCCGGCGTATCACGGGGGGGAGAGGGCTTTTACACGATAAGGAACTGACCTATTCGATCACCGCTAGCACGCATGATGCGCTATTTTCATCCGGGATTAAAGGCACCTTCCAATCCATTGCCCATGGATTTTTAAAAGGATTGCATCAACTGAATATGGATGCCGAGGTCGTTTCACATGCAGGTCGTTCCCCCTCAAAACAGAAAAATCCGCTATGTTTTGACGCGGTCTCCTGGTATGAAATCACTGCAAATCGGAAGAAGCTCATCGGGAGCGCGCAACGGCGGTGGAAGTCACATTTTTTACAGCATGGCTCGCTCGTTATTGAGAAAAGCCTATTAGATCTCAGTTCTGATCAAGTACCGAAAGATGCTTTTGTTTCTCTTAACCAGATAAGCCTTTCAGAGCTTAAGGCGTCCCCACCCTCAAGGGAGTTATTGATTCAAATTTTGACAAAAGGGTTTGAAGAAGCCCTTTCAATTGAATTAAAGCCCGGTAGACTCTCTCTTTCCGAACAAAAAATTGTCGATCAGCTGATCAAAGAAAAATATGCTTGTCGTGAATGGAACCTTTACAGAGAGGAGGTTAAGAAAACATTACTTCGGTAAACTGGCACAAAATGCAGTATAGGCGACGATACATTTTGGATCGCCATTGGGACAAACCATGCCGACAACCTTAATCATACAGTCGGCGGGTCCTGTCATATTGGGGGGTGGTTTTTTTGTGGTCACCATAGGGAGAGGCTCATCCGACAACAAGTCTTTCCCTTCAGGGTTTAAGGTTGCTGTCTTCAATTTTTGTTTTAGGGTTTGATTTGTGATGCCGAATTTCAAATCTGGGATCTCTGAAGGATTCTGGGTTTTTCTCTGGGCATTTCCAAGGGCTTCTGCATCTTGCTCTTTGAGCGCCCTGTTTTTAACCTCTTCCCCTGAAACCTCTTGGGGGAAGAGACCCAGCATTTTTATTTTTGGAGGGTGTCTTCCATTTTCAGGAGAACTCCCCAAGCCTTTCAGCCCTTTTTCCCTGGAAAGTGCGCCAGGACTTCTGGAATCACCCATCCCTGGAAAATTAAGCAGATGAACTTCAAAACGCCGATCTAAGCTGGGAGGATTACGCCCGTTCTCCCAATTCAAAAGGAAAGGATTTCCAAACAAAATCAAAAAAATAATATAGTGCAGGAAGACAGAAAAAAACAGTACGCGGGCGAAGGGGTCATCATTTGAATCGTGAAAACGCTGAGAGGTCACGAAACCGCCTTAAATTCCTGTGAAGACAATACAGTTTAGACAGAATAGCAGAAAAAGAAGGAATAGGGGAAGGTTCTTGTCGTGCTTAAGCTTCGGGGAGACAATAGAGATAGAAATGGTTCGTGGGATTACTCTGTAAAAGCACCGATCTTTCGTAAACGCGCGTAGCGTTGTTTGACACGCTCTTCAGGCGGGATGGATTCTAAGGCGCTCAACTGCTTGCAGATGGTTAATGAAACAGATTCAGCTATTTCTATGGGATTATGATGTGCGCCCCCTGAAGGCTCCGAGATGATGCCTTCAATAATACCTAATTTGAGCAGATTTTTCGATGTAAGACGGAGGCTCTCTGCGGCTTCAGAGGTTTTAGCTGGATCATCCCACAATATTGCGGCACAGCCTTCAGGAGAGATCACGGAATAAATCGCATATTCCAACATCAGCATTCTATCGGCGACAGAAATCGCAAGCGCCCCGCCGCTCCCACCTTCTCCAATAACCACAGAAATAATGGGGACACTCAGTTGTGACATGACCATCAAATTTCGCGCAATGGCTTCAGACTGACCGCGCTCTTCTGCCTCGACTCCTGGATAGGCTCCCGGCGTATCCACAAAGGTGATAATTGGTTTATTGAATTTTTCGGCCAATTGCATCATGCGAAGTGCTTTTCGATACCCTTCCGGATGTGGCATGCCAAAATGATGGGCGATGCGATCTTTCACACCCTTTCCTTTTTCGTGACCAATCACCATTACAGAGCGACCCTCGATACGGGCCATCCCGCTGATGATGGACTTGTCGTCTCCGTAGAGCCGATCGCCATGGAGCTCGATAAAATCTTCAAAAATCATTTCGAGATAATCCGATGTCCCGGGACGTCCGGGATGTCGGGCCAATTGGGTCACTTGCCAAGGACTTAATTTTGCGTAAATTTCACTTTGAAGCTCCTTGACCTTTTTTTGGAGAATTGGAATTTCTTCCATGCGACGGGGATTGGTTTTGCCTAAGTCTTTCAGTTGATCGATTTTTTCAAGGATTTTCACGACAGGGGCTTCAAAATCGAGATATTCTTTCATCAGAACCTCAACACAAATGCTTAGGGGGCGTTCTCAATTAACGTGAACGGTTCCTTTTCTATTATTTTCAGCCCTGACTGCGTTAATTTTTCTTTGCAATGGCTGGCATTGCGTACAAAAACAGCCTTGTCAGAATAGAAAATCCCTAGAAAATGTACTCTCCCAGTTAATTGAGAATGCCCCCTAGAGCGCTTCGGAAAAAATGGCCTTTTTCCCGAACATCTTTTCTAATTTGGTTTTCAATTGCTCAGAAGCATCCACATTTAATCGGGTGTCCAGGGCGATGGTCGATTCAGTCGAAAATCGATCCCCATCCGGTACCCGAATTTTCAAAAAAACAGGGATTTCCCCAGGAAATTCTTCCAAAACTTGATTCAGTCTATTAATCTCCTCAGGAGAAACCTGCTTCGATGATAACACAATGGTCACTTTGTTTTTCTTTTCCAAGGGGAGAATCATGGTCGCTTTGAGTTTGATGCCTTTATCTCCCTGATCAAGTGTCCCATTGACCAAGAGCGGGATGTCTTGATCAAACAGGAAAGCCGATGAGCGATATAAGTCTGGAAAAACAATGACTTCAACGCTTCCGACCAAGTCTTCGATGCGAAGATAAGCCATTTTTTCACCGCGCTTTGTGGTGGCCACTTTTTTTTGAATGATCATGCCGCAAATACGGAGTTCACGGTTATCCTGTATGGTGCTTAGGGCATCGCTCTGGGTGACCGATCGTGTTTTCATGACGGATTCAAAGCCTGTTAAAGGGTGACAGGTGATATAAAATCCGATGGATTCTTTTTCCAGTTTTGCGATTTGACGGTCGTCCCATTCATCAATCTCTGGTAAAACCGGATCAACAGGATTATGTTCTCCCGAAGTTGCACCGCCAAATATCGACAACTGACCACTATCCACTTCCTTTTTATGTAAAGTGGCCAACTGCATCGCCTGCTCCATGACTTCCATCAGGGCCTTTCTCTTTGCTTGGGTCGTATCAAAGGCCCCACAATAAACCAAGGCCTCAATGACACGCTTATTCACCCGTCTCAAATCAATTTTTCGACAAAAATCAAAAATGGACGAGAAGGATCCTTTTTCTTCGCGAGATTCAATCACAGAATCCACCGCGCCTCCGCCGACATTTTTAATCGCGGCGAGCCCGAAACGAATACCTTCGGAGACGACCGTAAAGGCTTTCTCACTCTCATTCACATCCGGAGGGAGTATCTCAATGCTCATGCGCCGGCATTCTGTTATGTAGTTTACCACTTTGTCCGAGTTGCCCATCTCGCAGGAAAGCAATGCTGCCATAAATTGTTCCGGATAATGGGCCTTTAAATAGGCCGTTTGGAAAGTCACCAAGGCATAGGCAGCGGAGTGCGATTTGTTAAAACCGTAACCGGCAAAATATTCCATGAGGTCAAAAATCTTTTCGGCTTTGGCGGGCTTCACTTTCTTTTCGACAGCACGCTCTATAAAAAGTGCTTTTTGAGCGGCCATTTCTTCGACCTTTTTTTTACCCATCGCACGGCGAAGCAAATCAGCTTCTCCGAGTGAAAAACCCGCGAGAGAATTGGCGATCTTCATGACCTGTTCCTGATAAACAATGACCCCATAGGTTTCTTTGAGGATTTCTTCGAGCTTGGGATGGTCGTATTTAATCTTTTTCTTACCCTGTTTTCTTTTGATGAAATCATCGACCATGCCACTCCCGATGGGCCCAGGGCGATAAAGCGCCAAAATCGCCGTAACGTCTTCAAAAGTTTCAGGCTGCATTTTAATCAACAAATCACGCATCCCGGCACTTTCCAATTGGAAAATGCCGGTTGTCTCTCCAGAACCGAGCAGGGCATAGGTTTCTGGGTCTGTCAGAGGGATGTCCGATGCCTTCAGCGGACTCGTGCCTTCCTTCTCTGTTTTGTTCACCATCTTCAGCGCGAGGTCGATGACCGTCAATGTACGAAGACCCAAAAAGTCGAACTTGATGAGTCCGATTTTTTCAATATCCCCCATGGGGTACTGGGTTACCGTTTCCCCTTTGCTCCCCCGATAAAGCGGGACATGATCGGTGAGGGGCGCATCAGAAATCACGACCCCTGCGGCATGGGTTGAGGCATGGCGGGAGAGGCCTTCCAACTGTTTGGCCATTTCAATGAGTTCCCCCACCTTGGGGTTGTTTCTTTTTTCTTCTTCAAATTTTGGCTCTTGGGCCAAAGCCTCATCCAGGGTGATGTTCAAGGTGTTCGGAACCAGCTTTGCGATGCGATCGACATCGGCGTAAGGAATTTCGAGCACCCGACCCACATCACGCAAGGCGCCTTTGGCAGCCATTGTGCCGAAGGTAATGATTTGACAAACATGGTCTGAGCCGTATTTTTCGTTTACGTATTGAATCACCTCTTCCCGTCGATCCATACAAAAATCCATGTCGATATCGGGAAGCGAGACGCGTTCCGGATTTAAAAAGCGCTCAAAGATGAGGCCGTTTGTTATCGGGTCGATGTCAGTGATCCCCAGGGCGTAAGCCACCAGGCTTCCGGCGGCGGAACCACGGCCCGGCCCGACGGGAATCTGTGATTGACGGGCATAATTGATAATGTCCCAGACAATCAAAAAATAACCGGGATAGCCCATGGCATTGATAATGTCCAGCTCTTGTTTTAATCTTGCTTCGTATCGTGGACGCTGTGTTTCAGCACTGCCGTTCAATTGTTTCAATCGCCAGGAAAGTCCCTTTTCTGAAAGCGATTCAAGATAGGTTTCAAGGGTCATACCAGCGGGTGGTGTGTATTGCGGCATGTGTGCTTTGCCAAAAGTGAGGTCGAGATCAATCATCTCGGCAATTCTCAAGGTATTGGTGATTGATTGAGGAATTTCAGAAAAAGCCCTGACCATTTCATCAGCCGATTTTAAATAAAGTTCCTTGGTTTCAAAGCGCATGCGGTTGGGCATGTTGAAGGTTTTTCCCGTTTGTAGGCAGAGCATGACGTCGTGGGCATGGGCATCTTCTTTGTGGAGATAGTGGCAATCGTTGGTCGCAACAATGGGAATGTCTTTCTGTTTGGCCAGTTCAATCAATTGCCGATTGACCTTCACCTGAAGGTCTAAACCATTATCCTGAATTTCAATGAAAAAATGTTCTTTTCCAAAAATTCTTTGATAATCATCTGCTGCCGCATAGGCTTCTTTTTTAAGGTCTCGTGCCAAAAGGTAAGGGATTTCACCACGAAGACAACCCGAAAGCCCGACCAAACCCTCTGCATGTTGCTCTAGAATTTCTTTGTCGATTCTGGGTTTGTAATAAAACCCTTCCATGTTTGCGATGGAAACCAGCTTCATCAGGTTTTTATACCCGGTTAAGTTTGAGGCCAATAGAATCAAGTGATAGTAGGGATTTGAGGCGATCGCTGTATCGTAATCATCCGAACCCGTCCCATGGCCTTCTTTGTCGAAGCGGCTCCGGGGCGCGAGATAGGCCTCACAACCGATAATGGGTTTGATGCCCGCTTGTTTTGCTTTTCGATAAAACTCAATGGCCCCAAAAAGGTTGCCGTGGTCTGTAATCGCAATGGCAGGCATGCCGAAGTCTTTTGCCGATGAGATCAGTGGAGAAACCCTGTTGGCCCCGTCCAGTAGGCTATATTCGGTGTGAAGATGGAGGTGAACAAATTCTTGTACCATGCGGGCATTCTAAATTGATGGCATATAATCGTCAAGTCTCAAATCGGTTAAAATACAAAGGGTGAGTGATAATGAAGTGTTTGAAATACACCCGTAAGATTTTTATAGTCATGGCCTAAAATACAGTCAAAACACTTCAATCTTATGGACACGACCGCTAAAGTTGGTATGATTAGTACCAATAATAATGCTAGATTGTCTCAATATTTTGAATATAAACAGAGATCCAATATGTTAGGAGGAAAAAATGCGTTCTGTTCCAAGAGAAGATGATGTCGAAAAAAACAAACTCATTGCTGCGATTCTGACCAATGCCCTTTTTACCGCGAAGCTTGTCCATCTTCAAAAGGGAACCAATATTGATTCAAAGGGCATCTTTGAAGATGTTTTTGCCACATGGACCGGCATCAGCCAACATTTTCATAATGAAACGACCTTACAGCGTAAAAAAGCAAAAAAAGATGAGAAAGCAAAAAAAGGCGAAGTAGGTGAAAAAAAATAAAGGCTTAAAGCGAAAAGAAGATTTGTTACTTCAGGGCGTTTGCAATCTGATCGATTGTCCCTTTGGCGTCTCCGAAAATCATCATCGTATTTTTTTTGAAAAAGAGCGGATTTTGGATCCCTGCAAAACCGGGTTTCATACTTCTTTTTAAAACCATCACCCGTTTTGATTGATCAACATGCAGTATGGGCATCCCGTAAATCGGGCTATCGGGATCGGTATCGGCTGCGGGGTTCACCACATCATTCGCGCCAATTACCAGTGTGATATCGGTTTCCGGAAAATCCTCATTAATTTCATCCATATCAATCAACTGATCATAGGGCACATTGGCTTCTGCCAAGAGCACATTCATATGGCCGGGCATGCGACCGGCGACTGGGTGTATCGCATATCGGACATCAGTCCCCTGGTCTCCCAAATAGCTTGCCAGTTCTTTCACGGAATGTTGGGCTTGTGCGACCGCCATCCCATAGCCGGGAACAATAATCACCGACTTGGCTTTTTTGAAAAACGCTGCCGCTTCTTCAGGACTGCAGCTTTGGACTTCTTCTGGAGTGCCCTGAGGTTTTCCTTGGCTGGATACAGGTTTAGAGGGTGTATTGACCTGGCCAAATCCAGCAAATAAAACATTGGTGAGAGAACGATTCATGGCCTTGCACATTAATTGTGAAAGAATAATACCAGCCGAGCCTACAAGAGAACCACTGATAATCAACACATTATTGTTAAGAATAAACCCACTGGCGGCTGCGGCCATGCCGGAATAGGAATTTAATAGGGAGATGACAACCGGCATATCTCCCCCCCCGATGGGAATGACGACCAAAACACCCAAGATAGATGCGATCACAATTAAGGCCCAAAAAACGGGGGTTGCAGTAGGAGTGATGGCAAGAGATGCAATAAGGCCCAGCGTTGCTAAAAAAAAGAGCAGGTTCATCCCGTGCTGAAAAGGGAAAATAATCGGTGCGCCGCGCATCAGTTCTTGTAACTTTGCAAAGGCGACCAAGCTGCCCGTCAGGGTGACCAAGCCGATGAGCAAGGTGAGTGCAATCGTGACCATCGGATAAGGGGTTAAATTGGCTTGAGATCGAAAAAACTCCGCCCCCGCAACCAAGGCGGAGGCCAGACCGCCAAAGCCGTTTAAAAGAGCGACCATTTGCGGCATATCCGTCATTTGAAGCTTGGTGGCCATAATTGCGCCGACGGCTGAGCCCACAACGATACCCCCCAGGATAAGTCCATAACTCACCACCCCGTTGTAGAGCAAGGTCGCGACAATCGCGATGAACATGCCCCCCTGAGACAAAAGCATGCCGTGTGCGGCTGTCTCGGGTGAACTTAAAAATTTTAAACCGAGGATAAAAGAAATGGCTGCAAGGAGATAAGCGAGCTGAATAATCTGATCCATAGATCCTACTTTTGTTTTTTAAACATCAAGAGCATTCGACGCGTCACCATAAATCCGCCGACCAGATTAATTGTTGCAAAAATAACAGCAAGAAAGCCTAAAATCGCGCTTAAGTTAGATTCGCCAGAGCCAGCGGCCAAGATCGCTCCCACGATGGTGATCCCCGATATGGCATTTGCACCAGACATCAGCGGGGTATGCAGCAGTGGGGGGACTTTTGAAATCAGCTCATATCCCAAAAAAGTCGCAAGAACAAAGAGCGTGATCGAAAATATCAGCATGCCTATTCCTCCGGTACTTTGAGTGCCTCATGTGCAGACTTTACGACTTCATTCACAATTTGACCTGCGTGCGTGACGAGAGACCCTAAAGTGATCTCGTCATTTTGATCAATCTTGCATGTCAGATCTGGGCAAAGGTGTTTGATGAAATTGAACATATTATTGGCAAACATTTGACTGGCATGTTCAGGAATCGTTGCCGCCAGGTTCACTGCGCCAATAATTGTGACGCCTTCAATGTCGACTTCTTTTCCTGCTTCAGATTGCGCGCAGTTTCCACCCTGTTCTGCCGCCATGTCGACAACGACTGCGCCTTTTTTCATCGCTTTTAACATTTCGTTTGTAATCAAAACAGGCGCCTTTTTCCCAGGGATCAAGGCCGTTGTGATAATCACATCGGCCTGTACGGCCCGTTCATGAATTAATGCGACCTCTTTTTGATGGGCGGCCTCAGAAAGGACCTTCGCATAACCGCTTGCGGCCTCGCCTTCATCGGCATTCAGCTCAAGGGAAACAAAGGTTGCGCCGAGGCTTTCAACCTGTTCTTTGACTGCGGGCCGGGTATCAAATGCTTCGACCACCGCGCCGAGTCGTTTCGCGGTGGCAATGGCCTGCAGACCGGCAACCCCCGCGCCCAAAATCAAGATTTTCGCCGGATGAAGTGTTCCCGCCGCTGTCGTCATCATCGGGAAAATTTTTCCAAGAGCCGCAGCCGCCAAAAGCACCGCTTTATAACCGGCAAGGCTGCTCATCGAACTGAGGACATCCATTTGCTGTGCGCGGGTAATGCGAGGAATGAGTTCCAATGAAAATGCACTGATGTTTTTTGCTGTAAGCTGTTCAATTGTTTTAATGGCAGTCAGGGGCTGTAACAGCGCAATGAGCACGGCCCCTGACTTCATGATATCGATCTCGTGTTTGTCGAGCCCCTTGTTAAAGCTGGGATGTTGCACTTTGATAATAATTTCTGCATTACCATAAAGACGGGTCGTATCAGATATAATTTTTGCCCCGGCCGCTTCAAGTGCACTGTTTGTTATATTTGCTGCAAGACCTGCATCTGATTCGACCCAAACTTCAAAACCTTTCTTCACAAAACGACGAACAGTCGTTGGTGTAGCAGCAACACGCTGTTCTCCTGAGAAAATTTCTTTTGGCACCGCGATCAGCATCTGCTCTTCTCCGGAATACTCACTTGGAAGTTTATGGAATTTTTTAAAATACAGATGGGAGGGAATTTTCGCATTTTTGACTTATACACATGACAAGCTCCCCTCGTCAAGCCAAGCACCCCTTAATGGCCAAAACACAGAATGCGTTTATTCTTTACTGATTGAGAGACTGAACAATGTTTTCCAGGTCTGCTTCAAGCGCTTCTCCCAAACGAATATCAATCACAGGTAGCCTCTGTCGAATTAAAGAATGAAAATCCCCCAGGGCTTGCGCTCTTTTTAATATGCCAAAGCTGTAATTGCTTCCCGGGATGGCAATATCTTTTTTATCTTCCATTGTGATTTGGATAAAGCGGCCGCATCTGCCGCCGCCTTTGTGGAGCTGTCCTGTGGAGTGGAGAAATCTCGGGCCATAACCGAGGGTCGTAGCGAGGTGGTATTTTTTTAGAATTTTTGCCCGAAGGGTTTGAAGAAGGACATCATTGTTTTTTGTGGGGGGAAGGTAGGCCATGATGGCGATATAGTCATTCGCTCTGGCACTTGATAAAAAATGCTGAAGGATTTGGGCTAAGGTTTGAGCCCACTCTGGATTCAAGGTTCCTGAAACCCTCAAACCCCCTTCCACGGAAACCCCGTCCGGGAAAGGGAGCTCCCCGGCCGCCTCAAATCGTTCTAGGACTTGGGCCGTGTTTTCCTTACTTTCTGAAACATTCGGTTCATCGAAGGGGTTGATTTGAAGCATGTATCCAGCCACCGCGGTCGCCAACTCCCAGCGAAAAAATTCACCCGCCAAATCAAGACGGTCCTGCAAATCGATTTGAACGACAGGATGTCCTCCCTTTTTAAGTTGGGTCAGTTTTTGATCCAAAGCCGGATTATCATCTGAGTCAAGGCGGAGATAAACAAAAAGCCGATCATGAGCATACAGGGATGGCTCAGCCAACAATTCCCGATCAATCGGGACAATGCCTTTCCCTGCTTTCCCGGTACTTTCAGCAACAAGCTGTTCAACCCAAAGTCCAAAGGAAGAAATAGCCCGCGATGTGACAAGCGTCATTTTGTCTCTCCCGGACTGGCCGAGTGTGCCCAAAATCGCACCCAATATGATGCACGGGTTCTCTTTTGTGGGGGTAGATGCCGATGAGGCAGTCATGATGGCGGAAGCGCGTTTCAAGAGCCCGGATGGGTCAATCCCGATCAGCGCTGCAGGAACCAGCCCAAAATAGGACAAGGCCGAATAACGCCCCCCGATGTCGGGCATATTGAGGAAGATTTTCCGAAACCCTTTTTCCCTTGCAAGTGCCCCAAGGGAACTTCCCGGGTCAGTGATGGCCATAAAATGCGCACCCACATTTTCGCCAATCAACACACGAATTTTTTCTTCAAAGTAGCGGTAGAGTGATAACATCTCAATCGTGTTGCCCGATTTACTCGCCAGGATAAACAGCGTTTTTTTGAGGTCGATGCCACGTTCGGTGGAGAGGATGGTTTCAGGATCGGTGGTATCCAAGACGGTCAGTTTGGGTGTGCCCGCTGCGGAAGCAAAACATTGATTGAGTACCTCCGGGCAGAGGCTGCTGCCTCCCATCCCCAGCAAGACCACATCGCAAAACCCCGCTTTTTTGATGTCTTCGGAAAAGGCCAGGATGTCATCAAGGACTCCGGTCATTTCATCTGCAACCGTCAGCCAACCGAGACGATTCTGAATTTTTTTTTGAACCGCGGGGTCACTGCTCCAAAGCGAAGGATCTTTTTGCCAGATTCGCTGAATGAGGTTTTGCTGGTCGAATGATTGGAGTGTTTCTAGTACTGCGCCTTCAAAATCGCCCAGATCAGCTGTAGTGCATTCTGTGTTTCGCAAGGAGCCGTTCCTTTTTTTTAGAGAGGGTATCGAGCAAATTTTGATAAGAATCGGCAAAAGCTTTTACCCCGGCCACCTGAAGGTCGTGGGTAATGGTTTTGAGATCGATTCCGGCAGTATCCAGTTGTTTTAAGGCCGCTTTTGCCTCTGGAACCCCTTCTTCGAGACTAAAGCGAAGTTTCCCATGGTCTCGAAATGCATCCATTGTTGCGGGTGGAACGGTATTGACGGTATGCGGGCCAATCAATTCCTCAATATACAGCACGTCGGAGTAGTTCAGATTTTTAGTACCCGTGCTCGCCCAAAGCGGACGTTGGGGATGTGCACCCAAGTTTTGAAGTTCTAAAAAGCTTGGGTCTTTAAAGAGTGTTTGAAATGACTGATAAATCATCTTTGCATTGGCCACCGCGACTTTTCCGGCCAGTGCAGAGAGGTCTGTGTCGTGTCCGTTCATGAGTTTGTCTGCAGAGGCATCTACTCGGCTGACAAAAACAGAGGCCACAGATCGCACTTCCCCGATCGGTTGGCGGCGGTCGTTTAATCGACTTAAACCCTTGATGTAAGCCCGGGCCACCGCTTCATAGGTTTCAAGTGAAAAAATTAAGGTCATGTTGATCGAAATCCCCATTCCGATCAATCGCTCATGTGCGCGAATTCCCGCCTCAGTGGCTGGAACTTTAATCATAAGATTAGGGCGATTAACCCGCTTAAAAAGATCCAAAGCCGCCTGAACGGTTTCTTCTTCCTGATCCGCCAAAAGCGGACTGACTTCCAGTGAAATAAAACCATCCTCTCCTTCGGACAGATCGTAAACCGGTTTGAAAATATCGGCCGACATCTGAATATCCCGAATGGTCAGTCCCTCTAAAATTTCTGGAATCGTTTTTCCTTCCGAAGAGAGCTGCAACAATTGTTCATCATAATCACTGCTTCCGGCAATGGCTTTTTCAAATATGGTCGGATTAGAGGTGACCCCGCGAATTTGATCCTCATCGATCAATTGTTGAAGCCCACCCGATTGGATCAGATCGCGACGAATGTAATCCAGCCAGATACTTTGGCCATAGGTTCTCATTTCCGTGAGGGGATTATTGGGCATACTTTATTCTCCTTATGACAATTTTAAGAGGGCTTTGGCTTGATCCTTTATATTCTCCACCGTAAATCCATATGCTTTCATTAGATCTTCGATGGGAGCGGAGGCCCCGAATCGATCGATCCCTATGATTCTACCACTCCTTCCCACATAGCGTTGCCAACCGAAGGACATGCCGGCTTCGATGGCAATGACAGATGAGTCCTCAGGGGGAAGTACCATTTGTTTGTAGGATTCGGACTGGGCTTCAAAAAGCTCCCAGCTCGGCATGTTCACGACACGAACGCGAATGCCTTCTTCAGACAACTGTACTGCTGCTTCCAATGCCAGTTGTACCTCGGAACCCGTCGCAATCAGCGTCAGCTCTGAGACTGGATCGGATGTTTTAGTCAACACGTAGGCCCCTTTTTCAAGCAAGGCGGCTGAGGCATAGCGGCTGCGATCTAGCACAGGCAGGTTTTGCCGTGAGAGAATCAGCGCAGTCGGCCCATCCTTTTTTGAAATGGCACAGCGCCACGCGACGGCCGTTTCCGCTGCATCGGCCGGTCGGATGACGGTTAAATTGGGGATGGCTCTGAGCGCCGCCAAATGTTCCACGGGTTGATGCGTGGGGCCATCTTCACCCAAGCCAATACTGTCGTGGGTAAAGACATAAATCACGGGTAAGCGCATCAGGCCTGCCAAGCGAATGGCGGGTCGCATGTAATCAGAAAAAATCAAAAAAGTCCCGCCATAGACCATCACGCCGCCATGCAGTGCCATGCCGTTGAGTATGCCTCCCATGGCATGTTCCCGAATCCCGAAGTGGAGATTCCGTCCGCTAAAATCCTTCCCTGAGATATCCCCGAGGTCTTTGAGATAGGTATTGTTTGATGGCGCTAAATCTGCCGAACCGCCAATTAATGTCGGCAAGGTTTGAGCGATTTCATTGAGCACCTGACCGGAGGCCTTCCGTGTTGCAACTGATCCTTCTGTTTTATAATCATTGATCCCTTGATCCCAGCCTTCGGGAAGTTGCCGCCGCATTGCCGCATCCCATTCCTTGGCCAAATCCGGGTAGGCTTCCGAATAAGCGTCCCATTGCTTCTGCCAGTCGTCCTCTGCTTTTTTCCCGGATGCCCCGACTTGTGCAAAATGGGCTAAGCTTTCTTCAGGTACATGAAACGTGGGTTCCATCGGCCAGTTTAGCGTTGCTTTCGTGAGTTTAATCTCTTCAGCTCCCAGCGGTGAACCGTGGGCTTGTGCAGTATCTTGACGGTTCGGACTCCCAAAACCGATATGGGTGCGGACAATGAGTAAAGAGGGTCGATCCCCTTCATTCTGTGCAGACTGAATCGCAGTGGAGAGCACTTCAAAATCCTCAACACCGGAGACTTCCCCCACCTTGATAACATGCCAGCCATAGGCCTCGAAGCGCGCGCCGACATCTTCTGAAAAGGCAAGATCAGTTCCGCCTTCAATCGTGATTTTGTTGTCGTCGTAAAAACACATCAGCTTGCCCAATTGAAGATGGCCGGCCAAGGATGCCGCTTCAGAGGCCACGCCTTCCATCAAGTCGCCATCGCCCGCAACCACATAGGTCTGGTGATCCATAACGGGATAGCCGGGCCGATTAAATTTCTGTGAGAGAAAGCGTTCGGTCATTGCCATGCCGACGGCATTCGCAATTCCCTGCCCGAGCGGGCCGGTCGTTGTTTCCACGCCGGGCGTCTCCCCGTATTCTGGATGCCCGGGTGTTTTGCTATTCAACTGCCGGAAATTTTTGAGATCATCAAGGGAAAGATCATAACCGGTCAAATGAAGCAGGCTGTAGAGCAACATGGATGCATGACCTGCTGAGAGAATAAAACGATCGCGGTTTACCCAATTGGGGTTGTTAGGATGATGTTTTAAAAACTGCGTCCAGAGCAGGTAGGCCAGTGGCGCAAGCCCCATCGGGGTTCCCGGATGGCCGGAATTTGCCTTTTGAACCCCATCGACCGCAAGCATCCTGATGGTGTTCATACAAAGTGTATCCAGCGATTTTTGATCCAAACTCATTCAATGTTCTCCTTTTAAAGATAAAATGGATGATTCCCTCAACACAACACGCGTCGGCGCACCATCTGCTCCTTTGAGTTTGAGCGGTAATGCAATCAGTTCGTAATCGCCAGCTGGAACTTGATGTAGGTTGAGTCCTTCTAAAATAATGACATTGTTCCTTAACAGTAAATGATGGGTGGGATATCCTGCTTGATCAAAGGCTTCAATGGAGAGAGCATCTATCCCCACGAGTTGGATGGCGGATTCCTGAAGATATTCTGCGCCATCGGTTGTCAATGACACATAATCCTTATGAAATGCCGGATCGTTATTCTCCCAAAGTTTAGAATTGCGTGTTTTAAAAAGGATGCGGTTCACGTCTTTTAGGTCCAACTTTTCCAGAAGAGATCGGTCTATCGGCACATTTAAATGAGAGAGATCTACAAGGCGACAGGGGCCAATGAGCACATCCAAAGGCAATTGGTCGATGCCAATGCCCTCCGGTTCTAAATGGGAAGGGGCATCAATGTGTGTCCCGGTGTGAGCGCTCAGTCCCAAGTAGGTTACATTGGTTTCATCCCCCTTTCTGAGGCTCTGTGAAAGCGACATCGAAATCGCGGGATCACCCGGCCAGACAGGGAGGTTCTCAGAAATCGGAAGGCTCACGTCATAGAGCTTCATTTAACGGTTATCCACCTTTTTTTGGATAGAGCGAATCACTGCCCCAAAAATTTTAGCACTCCATGACCGGGGTTGAAGCTTGATGAGGAGCACATTCAGGGTATTGAACCAACCTGGAATGACCACCCGTTTTCGGCCAAGCCCTTTAAGGGCTGCAGCAACAACAATATCTGCGCTCATCGGCATGATTTTTTTCGTCCCTGCGGTCTCTTGAAATTCAGCTTCTGTTGTTCCGGGGCATAAAGCCAAGACATCAACGCCCACATCTTTTAACTCACTTGCCAGCCCTTCCGCAAGCAGTAAATCATATGATTTTGTCGCAGCATAATTGCTCCAAAGGGGAACAGCGGTGAAAGCCACAATCGAAGATGAAAAAATAATCCCGCCTTTTTTTCTATCCTTCATCAATTTTCCAAAATAATGTGCCAAGATTAAGGGCGCGCGACAATTGACATGCAGCATTTTAATTTCTCTGCTCAGTTCATTCTCGACAAAATGCCCTGTTGTTCCAAATCCCGCATTATTAATCAGCAGGCCCACTTCAAGCGCTTCTGTCGCGGACTGAATGACATTCATAAAATCATCTCGGGAGAGATCCGCGCAGACGACTTTTGTTTCTACCCCGTGTTTTGTTTTCAGTTCTGTTGAAAGTGCACTGAGCCTTTTTTTTCTGCGTGCCACCAGGATGATGTTCAAACCCAGTGCCGCAAGTTGTTTGGCAAATGCCAGGCCGATGCCCGAAGAAGCCCCCGTCACCAAAACCCAAGGGCCGTATTTCTTTTTAAAATGCTTCAATCTAGGCATACAAACCCGCACAATAACCCGATGACCAAGCCCATTGGAAGTTGTAACCCCCGAGCCAACCGGTCACATCGACGACTTCCCCAATAAAATAGAGTCCCGGCACACGTTTTGTTTCAAAGGTTTTTGAGGAAAGTTCGTTTGTATCGACCCCGCCTAAAGTCACTTCTGCAAGACGATAACCGCTTGTCCCTGAGGGAATAAACTGCCAAAGGTGAAAGCGATCTGAAATCGCCTCAATCTCTTTTTGGGAATATTGATTCACGGCTTTGTTTTCAGCGGATAAAGCCAGCCACTTTTCGGCAAGGCGTTTTGTGAGTCGCTCAGCAATCAAGTTTTTAAGCGTTGTTTTCGGTCGCGTCTTTTGCCATTTTACGATTAACCCCGAGAGGTGAATATCCGGTAGGAAATTAATGGTGATTTCGTCTCCGGGATGCCAGTAATTTGAAATCTGCAAAATGGCCGGCCCACTCAAACCTTTGTGTGTAAAGAGCATGGATTCCAGAAAGTGTGTCCCTTTGCAGGAAACCGAGACATTCGCAGAGATGCCCGATAATCCCTTGATCATTTGTAAATTTCGCGCATCTAATGCTAAAGCCACCAGGGCGGGTTGTGTCGGCTGGATGTTTAAACCAAATTGCTTTGCGACCCGATACCCGAAATCAGTTCCGCCAATTTTTGGAAAAGATAGACCTCCTGTTGCGATGACCAACGATTTACTCTTAAATACCCCCAAATTTGTTTTGAGCGTAAAGGACATCTCCCTCTTTTCATCGTGTGAGATCTCATCTACTGCGCAAGTGTTTTTGACCTCAACATCCCCCTTTCTACACTCTTCCAACAAAAGATGAAGGATGTCCCGCGCACTTCTCTTGCAAAAAAGTTGACCGTGTTTCTTTTCTTGATAGGGGATGTTGTATTTTTCAACAAGTTTTATAAAATCTGCTGAACCAAACCGGCTCAATGCTGATTTACAAAAATGAGGGTTTTGAGAGATAAAATGTGTTGGCGCGACCGATCGATTGGTAAAGTTGCAGTGCCCACCGCCGGAAATCAGAATCTTTTTCCCAGGCCCTGGGGCATGATCCAATAACAAAACACGGCGTCCACGCTGCCCCACCCCTGCGGCACACATCAATCCTGCTGCACCGGCCCCGATAATCACGGTATCAAATTGTTTCTTTCCAAGCATTGTAGTGAAGTATAGATAGAGCGCTTCATTTTTGAAAGGGGGGCAGGCCTTTGTTTTAAAATTTGCTGTCATTGAAACAATGTTGATACCATGTGCAATAATCGCTCAGTTTGTGTGTTTGTGCATCGAAGAGAAGGAGAGGAAGCGATTCCTGAAAATCAGCTCTATAATGTTAACGTCATTTCCAGAGATGTTCTTCCGCCTCCGGAGGAAGTTAAAGCATCCCTCCCGCTCACAGACAAAGGAGGTCAAACCGTGCTTGAAGGGCGGAAAGTAATCCAGAAAATTATGGATCGGCAAGACCCGAGACGGTTTGCGATTATCGGTCCCTGTTCGATCCATGATTTAAAATCCGCACGAGAATACTCTGAAAGGCTCAAATCACTGGCCGATGAAGTCGCTGATACCCTTGTGTTGGTCATGCGTGTCTATTTTGAAAAACCCCGCACAACAATCGGATGGAAAGGGCTGATTAATGATCCTTTCATGGATCACTCTTTTCAGATGGATAAAGGGTTACATATGTCCCGCTCCCTTTTGCTCGAAATTGCAGAACTCGGACTCCCCACGGCAACGGAATCCCTTGACCCGATTACACCCCAATATCTCTCAGACCTCATTACATGGACGGCAATCGGTGCACGCACTACGGAATCGCAAACCCATCGAGAAATGTCGAGCGGATTCTCCACCCCTGTCGGCTTCAAAAATGGGACAGACGGTGGACTCCAAGTGGCCATGAATGCCTTGCGCTCCGTCTCGCAAGCGCATCACTTTCTTGGCATCAACCAACAGGGTCAGTGTGCTGTTTTTCATACCCGAGGCAACAACTATGGCCATATTGTCTTGCGGGGCGGCGGCGGAAAATCAAACTATGATGCTGAAAGTATTACGCTTTGTGAACACACCTTGGAAAAAGAAGGTCTCTCTAAAAATATTGTTGTGGATTGCAGTCATGGAAACTCGATGAAAGACCCTTTACGGCAACCCGCTGTTTTAAGCGCATGTATTGATCAAATCGCCGAAGGGAATCAATCCATCATTGGATTTATGTTGGAAAGTCATCTCGAAACAGGGAATCAGAGCTTACCGGAAGATTTGTCGATGCTGCGTTATGGGGTCTCCATCACTGATGCTTGTATCGATTGGTCAACAACCGAAGAGGTGATCCGACAGACCCATGACCGGCTCAAAACAATAAAGGAAAGCGAAAACAATATCACCTAAGCTCAGCTGTATGTTTTTATCTTCCTCGAATATGAAATTTTTTTGAGTCTTTTTTTCTATCTTCCTATTGTCAAGCGAACCGCCATATAACCTGTCCTCACTTTAATGTGGATAGGTTTGAATATGATAAAATTACAGATTGGAGGTATCTGTTTGATTTTTTCCTGGTTAAACAACCTAAAAATTCGCAACAAGCTGATGCTGCTACTCACCGTTCCGATCTCTGTCTTGTTGTTTTTTAGCCTCGTGGGTGTGAGTGAAAAATGGCACCGATTTAAAGATGTCCAGTCCACGCAAGAGATTATCCATATTTCTCAAGAACTGGCTGATATTGTTTACGAGCTAGAAAAAGAACGTAATTTCAGTGCCGCTTATTTTAGAAATACCAACGAGAATATCTATCAAACATTAGAAGATCAATGGTTAAAGAGTGACCAGGCGGTCAATCAGTTGTCTTTTAGTTCACTCCAGGCGACCCAAAATACCAAAGAAGGTGAGCTACTTCACGACCTGGAAGACTTGATGCGTGATTTTGAAAAACGGCTTATTCACCGGAAAAACATCGATTTATTGGAAGAGCGGCGTCATTTTTTCCCTTACTACACCACCGTAAACACAGAGTCCCTTTACTTAATTGAGCGCATGGGGATGGCCATGGAGGACGCCAAACTGGTCAAAAAAGGGCGGGCCTACAGCTACCTTTTATGGCTCCAAGAATACGCCAATCTTGAGCGGGATGTGTTCGACAGTGTTCTGGCCTCAGGTGAGATCAACCGAGAGGAATTGGAACAGGTTCAGCAGTACATCGCAAAGCAACAGGCATTGCTAGCAGACCTGAGGAAAGTCACCTTTTCTGAAGTCAATCATGAGCAGCTCGCGGCAGCCTTGACCGGCCCTGGTGAGAGGCGGATTAAGGAAATGCGTCAACTGGCCCATATCAAATTGGACAAACTTGATCGTTTAAATTCCTTGCAGGCCTTAATCGGTTTCAGTGGCATGATCCACCATTTTAAAGACTATGTCTTACGCGGAGAGGAGGACTATCTCACACGTTTTCATGCGGCCTTATTTGAGTCTGGGAAACTCATTTATTGGTACCAAAGCTCACCCGGGCTGAGCATTGAAGAACGGCTGGCACTTGCGGTGGTCACCGCTGCATTTGAAGAATATCGTGGCGCGATCATTACGGTTGAAGCCTTACACAGACAAGGCTTGCCCGTCACAGAGATCGACAAATCGGTCATCGTGGATGACGCGCCTGTTTTAGCTGCATTTGCTTATCTCAGAAAAAGTTTTGGCGAGATCGGCGCGGGCACATGGTCTGAATCTGCAACAGAGCGAATTAACCTTTTTAAAAAAATCAGTGACGACATTGGGCGCGACTTAAAGAAACTTGCGGAAAAAGAAACCGAAACAGCTGAGACTGCATTGCTTGGCTATATCTCCGTTACACTGACGACATTGCTGATTGCACTTATATTGGGTCTTAAGGTGTCAAATCACCTGGTTTCAGGTATTGGCCTCATTATTAAAGCTTTGCGGCAGGTGGAAGAAACAGGGGATTACGGTGGGCATGTCGAAGTGCGTGGGAAAGATGAAGTGGCAAAAATGGCAGAATCACTCAACAGTCTGATTCAGGGAAGGCAGGCCATTGAAAACAGGCTGCAATTGTCCTCAAGAGTTTTTGACAACACCATTGATGGGGTCATAATTACCAACACGGATGAAAAAATCATTTCCGTGAATCCATCCGTCACGCGCATCACGGGCTACAGTGCGACTGAACTCATTGGCCAAACCCCTCGCATCTTGGTTTCTGGCCGACAAGATAAGCTATTTTACAAAGACATGTGGCATTCCATCGAGACGACAGGACATTGGCAGGGCGAAATCTGGAATCGAAAAAAAAATGGAGAGATCTATCCCGAATGGCAAAACATTAGCTCTGTCAAAGATCCAAACGGGAAATTAATGAATTACATTTCAGTTTTTTCCGACATCAGTGCCATCAAACGTTCGCAAGAGCAGATGGAACATCTTGCTCACCATGACCCGCTTACTGGGTTGCCCAACCGACTTTTTTTTGAAAAACGCCTGGCCCGTGCCATGGAAAGGGAGCAGCGACATAATCACTCTTTAGCACTACTCTTTCTTGATCTCGACCACTTTAAAAACATTAACGATTCGCTTGGCCATCCTGTGGGAGATGCTTTGCTCTGCGGGGTCGCAAAACGGATGAGTGCATTGGTTCGAAAAGAGGATACCATTGCACGCCTCGGTGGAGACGAATTTGCCATTATTCTTGAAGGTATTGAGGGGGTGCGATCTACCGTTCAAGTCATTCAAAAAATTATTAGCGCTTTAAATCAGCCTTTTCTATTATCGGGTCGGGAAGTGTTTACATCCGCCAGCGTCGGGATCAGTATTTATCCTGATGATGGAGACACTCCGGATCAACTCATTAAAGATGCCGATGCCGCGATGTATCACGCAAAAAACACGGGACGGAATAACTACCAATTTTATGACAAGAAGATGACAGAAGCCGCTTTTGAACGATTGGAAATCGAAAGTCATCTGCGACGGGCTTTGCGAAAAAAAGAGTTGGTTCTCTATTATCAACCACAGGTGTCCATCAATACGGGTGAAATTGTTGGGGTAGAAGCTCTTGTGCGATGGCAAAACCCGGAAAAAGGGCTGATCCTCCCCGGTAAGTTTTTACCTATCGCAGAGGAAAGTGGTTTGATTCAAAAGATTGATGCCTGGGTGATCCACGAGGCCTGTCGGCATGCGCAAGCTTGGCAGAAAGATGGCCTGCGCCCCCTTAAAATTTCAGTCAATCTTTCCGGGTTTAACCTCGAACATAGAGGTTTTATTCATACAATAAAATCTGCACTCCAAGAAAGTGGGCTATCCCCCAGTCGCTTAGAATTAGAAATCACCGAAAACACCTTAATCCGTCATCAAGATCGTGTCTCAATCGCTTTAGCGGAACTGCGTGAAGAAGGAGTGACTCTTTCTATCGACGATTTTGGGACAGGCTACTCTTCCTTGAGCTACCTGAGAAATCTACCGATCGACAAGCTCAAGATCGACCAGGCTTTTGTGAAAGATATTGGCGAAGATCAACATGCCGTTGCAATCATTGTTGCCGTGATTGCCTTGGGGCACGCATTGGATTTAAGTATCATCGCTGAAGGGGTCGAAACAGAGAAACAAGCCAAGATTCTATCTGACTTAAAATGTGACCTGGCGCAAGGAACGCTGTATCAAGCGGCGATCCCTGAAGAAGCGCTCAGAAAACTCATCAAAAAATAAGCGGATTATTCGCCTTCATTGCCTGGAAAAGGCTGTGCTTTTTCTTGTTGATATGAGACAAGCCCTTCGATTGTACCAGACAAAACGGCATCGATCACCGCCTTCATTTTATGGGTATTTTTCGCTTCCAGACCACGATAGGGCGGGTTATCTTGGACCCGTTCGATCCACATCCATGAGGATGACACGAAGGACTCCCGGTTTTTTATTTTGGATTATGGTTTTTGCCGCCTCAAAATCGGGAGGAACACTGAGATACAATATTTTAGAGACTTGATCTATGGATTCTGTGATGCTAGAAAACATCGGGAGATTCAGGTTTTCAGATTTTAGAGAATCGTAGATGGCATCATTTGAAGATTGGCGGACGGTTTTGACTTCAGGTGAGCCTGACAAGGATAATGTTGTCCTGGATGGAAGCACTGTACACCCGATGACTGTACAAATGGTGAAAACCACCCCAAGCAATATTTTCATAAAATACTCCAATTCATGCGATACACGGCACAAAATTCCAATTAGAGAATTTCTAAAACCTTTTCAGGAGGACGCCCAATGATGGCTTTCTTTGAAGTCACGACAATCGGACGCTCAATCAGCTTCGGATTTTCAACCATGAGTTTTATCCACGCAGCATCTGAGCGTTCGTCTGATAAAGAAATATCTAATTCAGACGCAATCCCTTCTTTGAATCGAATCAGGTGTTTCGCCTCCATCTTCAATTTTTTTAAGATCTCTGAAAGTTCCGATTTCGTTGGGGGATTTTTCAAATAGAGAATAATTTCCGGGGTGACGCCTTTTTTATTCAACAAGGCCAGTGTTTGTCGGCTTTTGCTGCATTTTGGATTATGAAACATAAAAACCTGCATTTTCCCTCCAATAATAAAAAATACCACCATTACTTCAGTTGCACATTCATCCTTGCAGCCAATATGCCTGACAAAAATCCAAAGAGATGGCTTTCCCATGACACGTAGGCACGTAAGGGGAGAATACCAAAAACCATTCCCCCGTAGTAAAGCAGCACGCCAAGCGCAATCACAATGGACTGCATATCTTTGGCATACCAGCCTGAAGCGAGTAAAAAACCAAAATAACCAAAGATAAGTCCACTCGCACCCGCATGAGATGCAGAACGCCCCAAAAGCCACACAGCGAGGCCGGAGACGATAATCACAATCAGGCTGACTTCAAGAAATAATTTCTTATCTTGCAAACAAATCAGGCCCCCTAAAATGGCAAAGGGCAGGCTGTTCAGGAAGAGGTGGAAGAGGCTGAAATGCAAAAAAGGACTGGCGGGAATTCCCAAAAGCCCTGACAGGCTTCGGGGGTGAATACCGCCTATCCGACTTAAGCTATGTCCCATAAAAACATTGAGCAACTCAAGTCCCCACATCACAGCGAGTAAGCTCAACATCCATAAAATGGCGATCTTCACAACATTAACTCTCCTATATCCAAAGAGGGCTCAAAGTCCTTCTGATTTCAAGAGTTCCATCAGACATTCTTTCCCGTTCTCAAAAAGCGGCCCGCCATCTCCCACAATCACTGTTTTTAAATCTGACAATTCAGACAAACGCTTGACCGACGCGAGGGCTTTCGCCTTATCTGAAAGCTTGTTATCCGAAAGTAAGGCCAGTTTTCCTGTCTCCTTCGAGCGAATCAAGTCCCCGGTAATCAGGGTGCTCTTTTCAAATAAAAGCGCCAATTCGCCTTTTGTTTTTGAGCCTTCCATCGCAAAAACCTTGATATCCGGCACAACATGATCGCCATCTTTCAACCATCGCACCACACGAAAAGGGAAGGCGTCCCGTTCGCCTTCCGGCGCATACACGGGAACCCCTAGTTTTTTGGCGACCTGTTCCGTAGCTCTAATATGATCTGAATTGGTGACCACTATCGCGGAAACCGGACCTAAATCAAGCAAATCCTTTAAATCTTCCTCTGTAAAAGGCAAGGGATCCACAAGGATATTTCCCTCGATGAGGTACAACAAGAAACTGTGAAACTCCATTTGATGCTCTTCACTATAGGTGGACCAGGTGTATATTTCTTCACCACAAAGTGCTTTCATAAAAATATGCTCCTATCTTTCATTATTGAAACAAGACATCTGTTTTTGCCGCCATGATAAAGTCATTGACGTGTAATCCTTTAATTTTATGCGTCCACCAAGAAACCACCACACTGCCCCACTCTGTCAAAATAGCGGGATGATGTGCCTCGGCCTCGGCCAAACGACCGACCTGATTCGTAAAATCAAGCGCCCTCAAAAAATCATTAAATTTAAAAGTCCGTGTCAAGCAATTCACATTTTCTACTTCGACGATGGTCCATTCTGGAATTTGAGGTAAAAAAGATTTAATCTCTTCCTGTGTTGCCAATGGCGCACCGACCCGGCATGCTTCACATTTTTTTTGACTTAATACCGTCATCCAAGCTCTCCTTTATTCGATTAATCGATGTGGTTTTAAATTTCTCTCTAAAATCCGACCTTCTGAATCCAAAACAGAACAGATAACTTAGTGACCGGATGATTATCCCTATTTTTTGATCAATATTCCAGTCTCTTTTCTTTCTGAGGTTTGAATATTTTCATTCGATTTAAATTCATCGAACTGAAGCGTATTGAGCCGGGCGACCGGAGAAGCACATCTTATGGTAAGTGGGGTTTTAGAACAAACAAAGGAATTGTTACTTTGAAGAAAAGTGGATCTATTTTATAGGCTTAACCAGGTAGTCTGAATGATGCCCTCTCCATAGTAAGTTATGAAAAATATGATAAATGGAGAGGGCTCTATTCAGAAAACGGATGAACTAGATTCTTAAAGTCGGCAAGGTTCTCCGACCTAAAGTCTTTTTCAAGAAAAGCAGAAACATGAAACCAATCAGGGTCACCATGCCTGCGGCATCTCCAGGTTTGGGTGGTTCACCCCCGCCCGGACGAATCATGCCACAACCTCCTCCACCTGACGAAGAAGAGTCAGTGTTCGTTTGGGTTAACTTCGTTGTCCCTGAAACAAATGCCGTTGTTTGGAAATTACCACTGGCATCGTAGGTGGCTGCAAGGTAGTAGTAAGTCGTTCCCTCGGCCAGACCACTGTGGACGATCCGCATATTTTGCGCTGGATCACCGACGATATCCGATAAAAGCGCACCATCATTAAGATCGCTCGGAAAGCGATCGGCTCTAAACCGAAGACGCACACCAACAAAATCGCTATCTGAAGGATTGATCCATGTCAGCACCATCTGGCGATCTTCACCGGAAGCAATGAATAACGTGACATCGGCAGGCGGCGTGGAATCGACACTTTCTAAAGTGCTCGTGCTGAAAGTGTCATCATTCGATGTGCTTGTATTGCTACTCACATCCGCGCTACTGACACTAAAGTGATAGTCTGTCCCTTCAGTCAATCCTGTGAGGACATGACTGTGGCTCGTCTCAAGCGTTTGATTTTCTATGCTGCTTGAGCCGTAGGTATTGGTCAGACCAAAGAAGACCTGAGAGGTGGCAGGTTCATCGGTGGTCCATGTGATCGTTGCCGTGTTGCCGGTGATGCTTTGAATACTGGTGTTTGTAATCACAGGCGCTGTGGCGTCCGAACCGGAACCCGATCCACTCGAAAAAGTCTTACTTGCTTCAATCGAGAAAGCACTTTCGTTTCCCGAAGTATCATATGCAGTGACCGAGAAATAATAGGTGCTATCCCCCAATCCCGAGATGGAATGGCTGGTTGTATTTCCCAGGGTAATGGGGGAGCCATAACTTCCCGAAGATGTGCCATAGTAGACTTTGTAGCCTGAAAGATCCGACTCTGTATTGGCATCCCAGGATAAGCTGGCACTTGCGCCGAAGGCGAGTGAATTGAAAGCAAAGAGTAATCCGGTGGATAGGGTAATTAGTAATGATTTCTGATCCTTAAAAAAAGAATTCAATGTACAAACAATATTATTATTGCGATGATCAAGACATAAGGAAAGTAGAGAAATTGAGATCATAAAAAACCCTCCATGATGAAACAAAGATCCGCGAGAAGGATCCTTTGGTGGCTCGGCTGGCATGAAAAAACGATACGGAAGGCAACTTTTAAAAGAACCTGTTCGTATTTCTCAGATAGCCCCGTTGCTCTGCGTCCCCACCTTTCGATGGGTTTGCTCTGGGCAAAGGTTTTTATGGTGCGGATCTTATATGAGGGCTTACTAAGGCAAAGGAGATGCCAGCCTTGAATGGGAAAAATATGGGAAAATCGGATGTGCCTGAAAATTAACAATTTGCGACAAGAATTTATTCAAATAATATAGATTTATTGTTGGGTTTTAACGCGTAAGCCATAAAAACATGGCTTGAATACAAGCGGCAATTCTGGGCACTTTAAGAAATATTTTACCGGGTAAATATGTAAGGGACTTCTTATTTCATGATGAAAAGGGGCTATTCATTCAAGGCTTCCAAAACTTCCCAGCGTTGAAAAAGCCCTTCGACCTTTTCTTCCCCTTCACGGAGTTCTGCACTGAGTGCAAGTAAGCGCTCGGCATCACTTTGAATGGCTGGATCATTCAACTGTGCTTTTATTTTTTCAGTCGCTTCCGTTGCCTTTTCAATTTTGATCTCAATGCGATTGAGTTCTTTTCGTTCTTCATGACTCAGTTTTTGAGGGGGTGTTTGAGGTTTCTTTTTTTGAGGCTGGGGGTATTTCTTCAAAGCCATTTTTGGGCCGGGGGATTCTTGTTGCGCTTTTTGCCATTGATAAATATCGGCATACACGGTGGTCTGCCCATTGCCTTCTAGGGAAAGCAGGATATCACTTAAACGATCAAGCAGATAGCGATCATGCGTGATAAGAACGATAGCACCTGGAAATTCGGCCAAACGTTCTTCCAAAATTTCAAGGGTTGGGAGATCCAGATCATTGGTCGGTTCATCTAACAACAAAATATCTGCCGGTTTTAACATCAAATTTGCAATGAGCAGACGGGCCTGTTCTCCGCCGGAAAGTTTTGAAACGGGTAGCCCCAGTTGTTGAGTCGTAAACAGAAATCGCTTGGCCCATGAAACGATATGGATTGCTTCTCCTCTATAAATGACTTGATCGCCCCCCTCTGGGGCAAGCGCAGTTTTTACCAATTGATCTTGATCCAACTGCTCCCGTTTTTGGCCAAAGGTGACCACTTTGACTTGATCTGCTTTTTTGATTGACCCGGAATCGGGGGTGAGTCTGCCATTTAAAAGATGGATGAGGGTACTTTTTCCCGTCCCGTTTCGACCGAGTAGACCTAAACAAAAACCCGGCGAGAGAATGAGATTGAGATTTTTAAATAGTGTTTTATCGCCAAGGGTCATTCCCAAGCTTTTCGTTTCAATCAGTTTCTTCGTTTTTCGATCAGTCGGGTTAAAGATAAGTTGTGCTGTTTGATTTTGCCTATTTCGGCCTTTGACCTCACTTAAATCTTTCTGAAGTTGGGCAGCCTGATCCACGCGATACCTTGCTTTGGTTGTCCGCGCTTTCGGCCCGCGGGCGAGCCATTCTAATTCTCGCCTCACTTTGCTCGACAGCGATGCTTCATGTCTCTGCTGTTCGTTGAGTATCTCTTTACGTTTTTCGAGAAACCGACTGTAATTTCCTTCCACTTTGATGAAGCCATTGGGGTAGCGCTTGCTGAGTTCAACAATCCGGTTTGTCGTATTTTCCAAAAAGAAACGGTCATGACTCACTAGTACAAAAGCAAAACCTGCTTGTTTGAGTCGAGCTTCCAACCATAAAATCCCTTCCAAATCGAGATGGTTGGTCGGCTCATCCATGAACAATAAATCTGGTTTATGAATCAGGGCTTGCGCAATGGCCAAGCGCTTGCGCCACCCGCCGGAAAGCGTGCCTGCCTTTTGTTCGAGATTCTCAAAAGCCATTTCTTTCACCAATGCGCGAATCTCTCTATTGGATTCCCAGTTTTCCAAAGCATCAGGCAAGCCTTGAAAAAGAATTTCTTTCACGGTCAACTCAGGATCTAGTTGTTCCTCTTGAGAAAGATAAATCAGGTTCAAATTGCGTTTTCGAGAAATGGATCCTGAAGAAGGATCTTCAAGGCCCACGAGGATTTGTAATAAGGTGGTCTTTCCAGAACCGTTTGGCCCGATCAAGCCTAAGCGTTCATTTTCAAAAAAACCAATGGAGATATCGGAAAATAAGGTTTGGGGGCCAAAGGATTTAGAAATCGATTGGCAACTGATCAAAGGAGACAAAGACATCTTTTCAGCGTGATGGTTTACGCAAAGGATTCCTTGATCACCTGGTAGGCCTCGACGACGCGCCGAAGTTCTGCCTCACTGCTTCGATCACCCCCGTGGGCATCGGGATGATATTTTTTGGCTAATTTTCGAAATGCAGTCATGATTTGAGATAAACTGCATCCTTCTTCAAGATCTAAGATTTCGTAGGCTTCTGTAAGGGATGAAACTTCCTGTCGGGATTTGGAAGGACTGTTTCCATTTGAAAATTTTTCAAAAAAATCAGCCAGATTAAACGCGATGCGACGTCTTTGACGGGCCCGTTTGTAAACCGTTGATTCAAGCGCATCGAGCTGATCCGCGACATAATTCACGCGCCCAGCTACCAGCCGAAGGCTCCCCATGCCATCGACATCCTCAACCTCACGCTCCAATCCCGTAATGAGTTCTTCAAAGCGGAAAGCCTTTCCCTCAGCTTTGATATACAGGCGGGTTTGGGTTTCATAATATCGATCAAATGCGTGCTCAAGGAGATCAGGCAGGGAGGACTTCATTTTACCCAAGTGGCGTACAAGCCGCCGCTTTCGCTGCACGAGCTTTTGGATGTCATTGCTTTGATCCATGAATCCCGGCCCCTTTGATTAGACGAGAAGACGATCCATATTTTACAGAAAAAAAAGCGCCTTTTCTAATCATCAGCGCGATTATAAGTAAAACACTTGCGTCCGCGTCAAGCAGGTCGGTCAGACCACCGTTTCGATGTTGAGATCAGTTGGTGTTTCGTCGGGTAATTGGTCAGGATTTTTTTGAGATTCTAACTGTTTGGCTTCGAGCTTACGTTGTTTTTTTTCTTCTTTCTTTTTTTTCTTGGCAATTTCCTTTTGGCGTTTTTCGTACTGATAATTTTGTCTTGCCATTTCCCCTCCCTATGATAGGCCTAAGCCACCCCCTGGCTTTCGAGATAATGCTCGTACGAGTTATTATAGTCCACAATGCCCTCAGATGTCATCTCGATAATTCGTGTTGCGAGTGAAGAAACGAATTCACGGTCATGGCTGACAAAAATCAAGGTGCCCGGAAACTTTTCCAGTGCGCTGTTGAGCGATTCGATGGACTCCATGTCAAGGTGGTTGCTCGGTTCATCCATCAATAAAGTATTTGGTCGCTGAAGGATTAGTTTTCCAAACAGCATGCGTCCCTGCTCGCCGCCTGAAAGCACTTTCACCGATTTATCCATTTCCCCTTTTGAGAACAGGAGCCGTCCTAAAGTCGCTCGCACTTCTTGCTCATCATCTCCGGCCTGCCGCCATTGATTCATCCAATCGAAGAGCGACATCTCTTTTTTAAAATCATCGGTGTGGTCTTGAGGGAAATAACCGACATTCGCATTTTCCGACCATTTCACTGCGCCATGATCCGGCCTTAAGCCTTCCACATTTTCTTCTGGGAGAAGGGTGCGAAGCAGGGTTGTTTTTCCAATGCCGTTGGGGCCTATAATGCCAATACGTTCGCCCACACCAATTGTAAGGTTTAAATCCTTAAAGAGCGGTCCTGCATCATAAGATTTGCTCAAATCACTGGCTTCGACGACGGAACGATACAGTTTTTTATCCTGATCAAACCGTAGGAATGGATAAACCCGGCTTGAAGGTTTCACTTCTTCGAGTTTAATCTTTTCAATTTGGTTTGCACGTGAAGTGGCCTGTCGTGCCTTCGAGGCATTGGCAGAAAAACGTCTCACAAAGGTTTGTAACTCGGCGATTTGGGCCTTTTTCTTCGCATTATTGGACATCAATCGGTCACGCACGGCCGTTGCCGCCGTCATATATTCATCATAATTTCCAGGGAACATCCGGATTTCACCGTAATCCAAATCGGCCATATGGGTGCAGACACTGTTTAAAAAATGACGGTCATGCGAAATGATCACCATCGTGGAAGCACGTTCTTTCAATAGGTTTTCTAACCAACGAATAGCGTTTAAATCAAGGTGGTTGGTCGGTTCATCCAGGAGTAAAATATCTGGATCTGAAAATAAAGCCTGTGCCAATAACACACGCAGTTTCCAACCGGGTGCCACGGCGTTCATCGGCCCTTCATGCTGCTCCAAAGGAATCCCAAGGCCCAACAGTAGCTCCCCTGCGCGGGACTCTGCCGTGTAACCATCCATCTCGGCAAACTCCGCTTCGAGATCGCCCACTTTCATGCCTTCTTCTTCGCTCATTTCCGGTAAGGCGTAAATCCGTTCCCGTTCTTTTTTGATGCGCCAAAGCTCGGATTGCCCCATGATAACGACATCCAGTACCATCTGATCTTCGAAGGCAAATTGATCCTGTCGCAGTTTGCCCAAGCGCTGATTAGGGCCAAGCACGACTGTCCCCGCAGAAGCGTCCAATTCACCCGAAAGAATTTTCATGAAAGTTGATTTTCCGGCGCCATTCGCGCCGATTAACCCATAGCGGTTCCCGTCACCGAATTTGACTGAAACATGTTCAAAAAGCGGCTTTGCCCCAAACTGCATCGTTACATTTGCTGTAGAAATCAAAAACAGACTCCTTAAAATGGTGATAAAAAATAAAGGCGAAAAACCCGCCGTGTGTCTCTAGTGATTTATTATAGACTATAATATTTCTAAAGGTGGATGTCGTCAAAAATAGCTTGAAATTGTAGCAGGGATCGAGTGGGTATGCAATGTGTAACCTGTTCACAAAAAAAGTGCCGCTCTTCCTTCATTCTTCTGATAAGGGCGAATAAAATAAAACCATGCTGTTCGTAAAACCGTGTAAAAAACTTTGATCGCCGACACAGCCAATCTCACCCGCACAAAAAAGCCCCGACGCAGGCACCGGCCCAAGATGCTGCTGAATGGTATCAATGTCATGATTTCTGCGTGCAAAAAGGTGCTCTCCCCGGCCACTGCAACTAAACACGAGCGCCCCTTCGGGTTTACGATTTTGCATGCTTTTTTGTTGATGTTCCAAGAGAGCGTGTAATTCTTCAACAGCCGACTGCGGATCCCGAACGTGGAATTGAATCCGTTGTCCGGAGTCAATTTCATCACCAATCGATCCCGTCCCGCTTTCGGGATCCAATCGCATTAAACCTCGAATTAAAAAATCGCCCGGTTTGTACTCGGATTTTTTCTCGTCAATGGCAATGCCCACAAAAATCGATTGCCGAAGCAGTTCTTGATCACGCGCATCGGCATTGGCGACAACCTCCTCCAAGACTTCGGTAAAAGGTCTTCCACCAAGCTCAAAAATCACATTACGCTCCGCACGGGTCACAAGGTAGGTTTCCCCAATTGGTCGGCAACCTTGAGAAACAACGGTGTTGATTTCAATGGCGCCGGTCAAAACCACGCCCACCATCCCCTGCTCGTAAAAGGAATCCCCCAACATCAAGGTATTGCCTGTGGGCTGATCTGCGCCACTCGCCAAGCCGCCAGCGATAGGACAACCGGGATAGGCTGCATTCATCCCTTTCAGGAAATGATTGATATCCAGCAGAAAGGGATCGGGTAATAAAATAAACGCGGGGTTTTCATTGGGAAAAACATTAAAAAATTGTTGCCAATCGGCGGGTTCCGGCATTTGCTTTAATTGTGCTTGATCGAGATAAAAAGGAGAAATGTTCACTCCGGGGAGTTTCGCCAGCATGAATGATGCGGCCGATTGATCCTCTAGTTCGATTTCACTGCCAATCACTCCTGAGCAGGTTGTGACCAGTAAATCCCGAATTGAAATGTTCTGCCGTAGTCCCTCAACAATATCTTGTACTTCAGCAAGCGACATGAGCGATAAAAACAAGATCCCGAGGTCATATTCACCGGTTGGGCCAATGCTTAAATCCTCAATAATCTCTTCAGGCTTCGCCGACTCAGAGAGCCTATTTTCAAATTCCATAAACAACCCGCTCTAATCTCATAAAACTTCCCCCTTCGGACGCACTTTTTCCAACCACCACTTGACCACTTTTGGAATCCTCCCTTTAAAGATCTTTTCTGCATAATATTGATCACTGGCCCGCTTATTGGCTTGAGCAAGGGTCGGATAGGCGTGGATCGTGCCTGAAACCGATCCGACCGAAAGCCCTTTTTTAATTGCCAAAGCATATTCGTGGATCAAGTCACCAGCATTCGCCCCTAAAATATCACAACCCAGTATTTTCCCATTTGATTTTGTGACCAGCTTGACCATCCCTTTGGTCGCACCTTCGATAATATGGCGGTCATTTTCTTTGACTGAATAACGAAAAATGGAAATATTTTCTTTGCCAAACTGTGCGATTGCCGCGGATTCAGAAAGCCCGACATGGGCTAACTCTGGATCCGTATAGGTCGCCCACGGGACCACGTCATAAGAGACTTTCCGATTCATGAGCGGAATCAAGGCATTACTGATGACAATCCCAGCCTGATATTCTGCCATATGTGTAAATAAATAAGGCCCAGCCACGTCGCCACAGGCAAAAATTCTAGGATTTGTTGTGCGCAGCGAGGCGTCTACTTGAAGACTATTTTTCTCTACCCTCACCCCGGCAAGCTCAAGGCCCATGTTGGTTGTGCGGGCACGTTTGCCTGTGGCCAATAAGAGCATATCTCCTTCAACAACAAACGATTCATCTCCACGCTGACAGGTTAGTCGGATCGTGCCTTCTTTTTCTTCGACTTTCATGGCCCGTGTACTGATATGGATGGTAATCTCTTCATCCAGGTAAGCATGTAGCATGCAGGCGAGTTCTTTGTCATCGTTATGTAAGACACAATCGAAGGTTTCAACCAGGGTGACTTGGCTTCCCAGGCGTGCCATGGATTGCCCCAGTTCACAACCGATCGGTCCTGCGCCAATCACAATTAAATGTTTGGGTTGCTTTCGAATATTGAAAAAATTTTCGTGTGTCATAACACTTACATTGTTGATCCCTTCAATTGGGGGGACAAAGACACTTCCCCCTGTTGCAATACAAAATCGGCCGCCGACGAGCGTTTCGCCATTGACTTCAATCCGGTCATGACCTGTGAATGTGGCATGCCCCTCTATCACGGTGATGCCCATTTTTCTAAATCGCTCAGGATTATCGTGCGGCTCAATTGTCATAATGGTTTCGTGTACATGATCCATCACCCTGGCAAAATCGACTTGAACCTCCCCCATATCAAAACCCTCTTTACGGGAGAGATCGATACGACGTTTTGTCCGCGCTGCTTCGATTAAAGCTTTACTGGGGACACAGCCCGTCCAAAGACATTCTCCACCCAGTTTGTCTTTTTCGATCAGCGCCACTTTTGCACCCAGTTGCGCTGCGCCACTTGCGGTGACCAAACCCGCAGCGCCGCCGCCAATAACGATTAAATCAAATACCTTCATAAATCCCCCGTCTGTTTATGGTTTTGCGATATGAATTTTCGGCTTTGCAGCAGTCGGTTTCTTCAATTTATGGTAGAGCACGGGAAGCATTGCGAGTAAGCCCAAGAGGGCAAAAGCACCCAGTACGCCGGGAGAGGCGATATCTCCCAAGGCATTGATGCTTCCCAGCTGCTTCCCAGCATTGGTAAAAACTAGGCTTGCGGGAAAAATACCAATGGCGGTAGCAAGTATGTAGGTTGAAAGCTCCAGGCGCGTCATGCCAGCAGCGAGGTTGACGAGAAAAAATGGGAAAAGTGGAATAAGCCGCAGGGTCAGCAAATAATTAAACCCATTATTTTCAAATCCCTCTTGAATCGCAGACAAGCGGTTTCCAAATTTACGTTCCAAGCTATCGCGAAAAAGATAGCGGGCCGCCATAAAAGCAAGCGCTGCCCCGGATGTTGCCCCGATATTCACAAATAAAGCTCCGAGAAAGCTGCCGAATAAAAATCCCCCGGCTAAGGTTAATATTGTCGCACCCGGTAAAGACAAGGCCGTTTGGGCTGTGTAAACCAGAATAAAAAGAAACACGGTGAAGAGATAATTTTCATTTGCATAGATTTTTAAGGCGTCTTTATTGTCTTTAAGTACTTCAAGCGTCACATATTTCCCGAGGTCAAAAAAGAAAAAGCCAGCGATGCCAAGGGCAAGGATGCCTATAATAAAAAGTTTTTTATGAGATCGTTTTTTTGTATTGAGTGATTTTTCCATGCGATCCTCCAATATCACTGATCCGTTCTAAACTCTAGCATGATTTCCACATCATGATACTTTGATCGCAGGGAAACAGATGTATGTCCCAATACATAGGGAAAATAAAGTATTCACTTCCTATTGAGTTATAATCGTAGCACTTTGAAGTCCTGCGATGGAAGATTCAAAAAAACAAACTTTGATCAATCCGGACTGAAAAGCTTTCCTGTTTTTTGTCATTTAGGTATAATTGTTTCATTTCATTGAAACATGACCCTCTCTTCCTGGAGAAAAAATGATCCAAGCTTTTTTTAGACAACTGCGAGATTTCCTCAATATCACCCTTTTTGTCTTAGGCAAAACCCAATTTACCTTGTGGTCCATTATCTATATTGTTCTCTTGGTCACACTTCTTTTTTATCTGACGGGCAAGATGAAGTCCTGGATTGTCCAAGGGCTTAAAGTGAGGCAAAATATTGATGTGGGCATCAGTGAAGCGACCGGTTCGATTATCCGCTATGCGGTCATCTCAATCGGCTTTTTGATGATCCTGCAATCTGCAGGGGTCGATTTGAGCGCTATTACGGTTCTGGCGGGCGCCTTGGGAATCGGTGTGGGTTTTGGTCTTCAGAGTATCACCAGTAATTTTGTGAGCGGCATTATTATTTTGTTTGAACGACCCATCAAAGTCGGAGACCGTATCGAGGTCAATGATATTTTGGGTGACGTGGTCAACATCTCTCCCCGCGCAACAACGATTGTCACAAATGAAAATATCTCAATCATCGTGCCCAATTCAGATTTCATCTCATCAACCGTCATCAATTGGAGCCATACAGACCGCCTGGTGCGCCGTAGCATTCCTGTCGGCGTCTCATACGGCTCAGACCCTGAATTCGTGCGAGAGTTACTCTTGGCAGTTGCCGCAGCGCATCCAGGCGTGCTTGATCAACCGAAACCCCAAGTGCTTTTGGACGATTTTGGAGAAAGTTCGCTCAACTTTTTGTTACGGATTTGGACAAAAACCTACACCGAAAGGCCGATCATTCTTCGCAGTGAACTCAATTATGAGATTTTTAAAAAGCTGAAAGAAAACGGGGTAGAAATCCCCTTTCCACAACGCGACCTCCACATAATACGAAGTGGCAGCATCAACGCGGAATAAAATGGTTAACGTGGTTTTTTGTATACAACGACCTTGTTTTTGCCGAGGTGTTTGGCTTGGTAAAGGGCTTTATCGGTGTGGTTGATCAGTTCATGAATGGATGAAGCATCCTCCGGGAAACTCGCGAGACCAACACTGACAGTCAAACGGCTCAATTGAGGGATTTTTTTTTGAAGACTGCTTCTTTTTGCAATGGCCGAGCAGGTACGCTCGGCGATGATGCGGGCATCCTCTTTCGTGGTGTTGGGGAGGATGACCGTAAATTCTTCCCCACCATAACGCGAAGCCACGTCGATGGTTCGGATGGTATTTCTCAGGAGCTGGCTCAGCCATTTTAGGACTTCATCCCCCACCTGGTGTCCGTAAGTATCGTTCACCATTTTAAAATTATCGATATCAAGCATGATGAGACAGGTGGGCAGGCCATGCCGTTTCGTTCGCTCAATTTCCTCGGTCAAGCGTTCATAAAAATAACTTCGGTTTAAAAGTCCAGTTAGAGAATCGGTAATGGAGATTTCTTTGAGTGTTTCAGTGGTTGAATAAAGATGAGATCGTTCAATGGCCATCGTCAGGAAGCTACCCATCGCTCTTAATAGGCTCAAATCTTCCTCGGTAAAACGGTGCCCCCCGATCTTATCCGCGATACTGACGACGCCCATCGGTTGGTCATTTTTAATCAGCGGTACACTCAAGAAAGAGGGTGTTTTATATCTTGAGCGCGGAACGTGGGTCACCCTTGTATCGGCTAAGATGTTCTCGACAAGTAGTGGCGACCCAGACTGACAGACCTGACCCGCAATACCCTCACCCAGTTTTTTATTGAAAAGAGAGTATAGTGCAGGACTCACGTCTGTCATGGCCATCACTGAAAGTTCTTCTTTTATATCGTCAAAAACCATGAGTGAACCCTGTTCTGCATTTAGCAACTGTGTCGTCTGCTCAAGCAAGTTTTTGTAGAGCGCGTCCTCTTTGAGATGAAAATTAAAAGAGGTTAAAGCTGAAAGTGACTGAACCGTTTTTCTTTGTTGTAAAATTTGTCTCCGCAATTCCACTGTTTCGAGTCCGACCCCGGCTTGCAGGCAAAAGGTCATGATCATTTCAGTTTCGTCATCGGATAAGTGGGTGTTAAAAATGGCAAGGGTTGTTTTGGTATGAGCATTCTGTGAAAGTGGGAAAAGAGCACATGAGCGCATGCCAATAGGGAAGCCCGCCTCATGGAGTTCCCCAGGATCTTTTACGACGGTTGGGTGCTCTTCGTCTTGCGTCCCATCGAGTAACAAACCCAAAAAAAGGCCCGAGGTATCAAAACCCGGAGCTACTTTTCCAAAAGAAGCCACCTCTCGATCATTTCTATCATCAAAATATTGCTTAAAAACAGAAGCAGATTCTAAATCAAAAAGAATGCCCAAAGAACTCAGTAGTGTTCCGTAATGAGTTGAAGGGGAGGGGTCATTTTTAAACTGATTCGCAATGTCCGTCAGTTTTCTTAAATAAGTGGCCTTTAATCGATATTGGTTTTGGTAGTGAACACTCTCAATTAATATTGTCCCGATGGCTTGAAGATCACTTGCACGCTTAAGCTGGGAATCTTCTCTGGAAATCTTATTCTTTTCTAGCGCATCGTGGAGCTTTTTTGATGAGATTCCCCATTTCATCGCCTTCTCACGAAAACCTGTGACATCTGCAGAGGAGAAATAGCTTTGTCCTCCAATGATGGCATAACGGACATCATGATTGATTTTAATCGGGATAACGAAATAGTTGAGGTTTGCCTGGCATTTGTAAAACAGGATTTCTTGTGATTCGAGGGCAATACGAACATTTTCGTCATAGGCCTCGTCGCAGGGGAAGTCTCGTCCAATTTCATGAACGAGCAGACAAGCACTGTTTTCGTTTGTGACCGGGGTACAGGCTCTTTTTCGTTTCGGATCATAGATAAAAAGAGAAAACCCACAAAGCGAAGAGAGGGATTTTTGAACGTGATACCAATTTTCTTGTGATAAGTCCTGTTCTTTCAACATAAAAAACCCTTAGCAAGTCAGTAAACTGCTAATTAAGACGTCTTGGTCAACTATATCTATAAAACGGCATGAATGCATTTCAGTGTGGCAAGGAGGGCTTGGGCAGATTGACATTATGTTGAAGCAGTGAAGCCTGTTTTATAAAATTCCCGGAATCCTCCAATAAGATCAATGAAAATATATATAATTTCCTGCTAGTTCATACAATAGTAATATTGTTGAGAAGGAGAATTATCTACGAAATCTCTAGGAAAGTCAAGGTTTGATTAAAGTCCTCGAAGGCTAAAGTGATCCTTTTTATGTTATATTTCTAGCACTTAAAGGTCTGTAGCGATGGTTCAATTTAAAATTTCATCTCATTTTTCCCCTCAGGGAGATCAACCCAAGGCGATACAAGCCTTGTGCGAAGGGTTTTATCGAGGCGATGCCCATCAAGTGCTTCTGGGTGTCACCGGCTCTGGAAAAACCTTTACCCTCGCCAATGTCATCGAACAGGTCCAAACCCCGACCTTGGTTCTTGCGCACAATAAAACTTTGGCGGCCCAACTTTATCGTGAGTTTAAAGACTTTTTCCCGGAGAACGCGGTTGAATACTTTGTCAGTTACTATGATTATTATCAGCCGGAAGCCTACATCCCTCACACAGACACCCTGATTGAAAAAGATGCTTCTATCAATGATGCGATTGACCGAATGCGCCACGCCGCCACCTCTGCTCTTTTGGAGCGAAACGATATTATCATCGTTGCCTCGGTCTCCTGTATTTATGGCTTGGGATCTCCCGAAGCCTATCACGGCATGTTGGTTTACCTTGAAGAAGGCTCAGAGATTGAGCGTGACGCCGTTCTCAAAAAACTGGTCGAAATTCAGTACGAACGTAATGATTTTGATTTTCATCGCGGCACCTTTCGTGTTCGCGGAGACCGGGTCGAAGTCTTTCCTGCTGCATCGGATGCCAGTGCCATTCGAATCGAATTTTTTGGTGATACCGTTGACGCAATTTATGAAATCGATTCACTTCGGGGCACAGTGATACGACGCTTGCCTAAAATCGCCATTTATCCCGGCAGCCATTATGTCATCCTGCCGGAGCGTATTGAAAAAGCGCTTGCGGAAATCGAAGCCGGTTTGCAGGAACGTATTCAGTATTTCAAAGCCCGGAACATGCACTTAGAGGCACAACGGATTGAACAACGTACCGGATTTGATTTAGAAATGATTCGAGAGATCGGCTACTGCCAGGGCATTGAAAATTACTCACGACATTTTTCTGGCAGACAACCCGGAGAAGCGCCGCCGACTCTACTCGATTATTTTCCAAAAGATTTTTTGCTTGTCATTGATGAAAGCCATGCGAGTGTTCCGCAAGTGGGCGGCATGTATAAAGGAGATCATGCGCGAAAAAAAAACCTGATTGATTATGGTTTTCGCCTCCCTTCGGCCTTTGACAATCGCCCTCTTCAATTTGAAGAGTTCGAGAAATTCATGCATCAGACGATTTATGTTTCTGCCACCCCCGGAACTTATGAACTGGAGCGATCTAAAGGAAAAGTGATTGAGCAGGTGATTCGTCCGACTGGATTATTGGATCCTGAAATTAAGGTTCGGCCTGCTAAAGGACAAGTCGATGATTTACTCGAAGAAATTCGCCTGTGTGCCGCACGCTCAGAACGCGTTTTGGTGACGACGCTTACGAAACGTATGGCGGAAGACCTCACTGAATATTACGAGGAAATTGGGGTTCAAGTCCGATATCTTCATTCTGACATTAAAACCATTGAGCGGATGGAAGTGATTCGAGAACTGCGTATTGGGAAATTTGATGTGCTTGTGGGGATCAACCTTTTGCGTGAAGGATTGGATTTGCCGGAGGTTTCTTTGGTTGCTGTGCTTGATGCAGACAAAGAAGGCTTCCTCCGATCTCATCGGTCATTGATTCAAACCGCAGGACGGGCCGCACGTAATGCCTCGGGGCAGGTGATTTTTTATGCCGATCGGATCACGCAGTCGATGCAGACGGCGATAGATGAAACCAATCGCCGTCGGATCATCCAACTTCGCCACAACCAGGAAAACCACATTACCCCTGAATCTATCATTAAAAAAATCCCGATTGGATTACGAGAGGAAGCCTACGGAAGGAACCTCACAACTGAGGTCGTATCAGAATCACAAACCCTATACATCCCACGGAAAGAGCGACTCAAACAGATTAAATCACTTGAACGTGAAATGCGCGAAGCCGCCCGGCTTTTGGAATATGAGCGTGCAGCGACCATAAGAGATCAAATCAAACGACTTAATGAAATGGAGATTCTCGAAGAACGGTGAAGAAGAAAATTAAAGAGAACGCCGTATTTTTTGGGGGAATCGGTGGTTTTAGGCTTGTCTGTAAGTATAGATCCCCAATATCACGCCAAGCAGGGTGAGCAAGTTGACCTGCAAGGTAAAGCCAAAAGTAAATGCAAGCATGTGAAGATCTATAGTGACTGGCGGGGTCAAGCCGATCTTAAAACCTTTCAGGAATATATCGCGAACAAATCCAGCAGAAGTAAACCGGTCAAGGATTTCTGAAAGTATCCCTCCGGATATCCCTCCCAGCAGGGTGAAAAATAAAAACATCGAACCTTTTCTTTGTAAATTCGCCATAGAAACCTCGGCATTTAAGCTATCTTTTTTAATCCATTCTGTCAAGATTATGACAAAATTGAGTCCCGATATTGTTCTGTGAGGGGGTTTTTCGCCTCGGAACGGAAGGGCTTGTTCTCGAACTTGACCGCTTTTCTTACTTTGCACTATAATTTGCCCGTGAAAAACTTTCTGAACCCATTTTTGAAAAATCAGGTGGTTTTTAAAATCCTGTTATTCAGCCTCTCTTTTTTCATCATGACGGCCTGTGCTTCTGATCCGAAGAAACCTTCGCCTGTGGCGAAGCAGGTAGGGCGCATTCAAGAACGTCTCAAGGAATTTTCAAAGGCCTATGAAAGTAGGGATGAAAGAATGATTTTTGCGACGCTCGATGCAAGCTCAACTTTACTCGACTCTGTTCGGGAAAAGATTCTCCAAGATTTTAAACAGTACTCCAAAACGCAGCTTTCTTTCGTCATTGAACGTGTTGAAATTGAAGAGAACTCATTTAAGACAACGCTGCGCTGGCGAGGCCTGTGGAAGGCCGATTCAGAGCCTGATCCCATTGAGAGACAAGGAGGCGTCATCTTTTTCTGGGAGGACAGAGATAATCCTAAATTAACAGAGGTTCGCGGGGATTCTCCTTTTAGGGGTCTCGCAGGCCTCCGATAGGGTCGTAGATGCCGAGTGCTGATATTCACACAGACTTCCTCATTATCGGCGGTGGCATTGCCGGGCTTCGTGCGGCGATTGGCGCAAGCCGCTTCGGCCAAGTCACCATCCTCAATAAGGGCTTAAAAGGGGAATCCAGCTCAAAATTTGCCCAGGGTGGTATTGCCTCGGCCCTGGATGAAGCCCCGAGCGAGATTCAATCGCATTTTGAAGATACGATTATCGCCGGCAAAGGGCTCTGTCGGGAAGCGGCTGTGAAGGTGATGGTTTCTGAGGGGCCTCTGCGTATTCAGGAATTGTTGGAATGGGGCGTATCTTTTGACAAGGTCGGGGATGATTTTTTACTGACGCGAGAAGGGGCACATAGCAAAAATCGTATTTTACGCGCACGCGGAGATGCCACCGGGAATGAAATTGTCAAAACACTCCAGAGGGCTATTGCCTCCAATAAAAATATCCTGACCTTAAATGGTCATTTTACCGTTCAACTTTTAACAGCTTATCCCGAGCCTTCCCGGCCTATTTGTCATGGGGTTGTCGTCCTTGATGAAGAAAAAAATATTTTACGGCGCTTTTTTTCTAAAGCGGTCATACTCGCGACAGGGGGTGTCGGACAGATTTTTCAGCGGACCACCAATCCGCCTGTTGCAACTGGGGATGGCATTGCGATGGCACTTAAAGCGGGCGCGGAATTGGAAGACATGGAATTTTACCAATTCCATCCGACGGCCTTGGCACTCCCAGATGCACCCTCTTTTCTGCTCTCTGAAGCGATTCGAGGGGAAGGCGGGCGACTACGAAATGCTGAAGGGAAGCGTTTTATGGATCGCTATCACCCGGATGCGGAGTTGGCGCCGCGTGATTTGGTTTCGCGTGCAATCTTAGGTGAAATCCGGCAAAGCAATACCGATCATGTTTTTCTTGATGTTACCCATCTGAACCCTCATTTTGTCCGCGAACGTTTTCCCATGATTTATGCGACCTGTCTACGTTATGGCATCGACATGGTTAGCGAAAAGGTGCCGGTTGCACCCAGCGCCCATTACATGATGGGGGGAATTAAAACAGATTTGAACGGGCAGACCAATGTGTCGGGGCTTTTTGCCGTGGGAGAAGTCGCTTCGACAGGGGTGCATGGCGCAAACCGGCTTGCAAGCAATTCGCTTTTGGAAGGACTGGTTTTTGGCGCCCGTGTTGGTGATGCCCTCGAAAAAGTGTCGTCATCTCAGTCGAGCTCAGCCGATCTTCCTTTAGCAGATTCACAAACCGTTTTTGAGCAGGAGACCCTAAAGTGGCCCGAAGCCTATCATGCCATTCAAAAATCAATAAAGGTTTTTATGTGGCAAAACCTCGGTGTGATACGCAATGAGCAATCGATCAGACGTGCGATTGACGCATGGCAGCCCTGGCGAGATATTTTGAAAAATCCGCCCCTGTCGCGGTTAGCGATTGAAACAGGAAACATGTTAGCAGCCTCAGCTGTGTTGATTGAGTCTGCATTAAACCGCCGAGAGAGTCTCGGGGCGCACTTTCGGGAAGATTTCCCTGATAGAAATAAAGATTATCCCCCGCAACACTCGCGAATGAATCAAGTCCTTTTGGGCGATCACTTTTCGATCAATTTTTAGATTTCTGAGTTTTGCTCACGCTTTCTTCCAGTAACCTTCACATTGAAACTTTCTTAAAACATCGAAGGTCTCACATGCATTTAGACAACTTTTCGACTCATCTAAAAGTGAAGAATTTTAAGCGAGGAGGTCAGTCCAAGCCAAAATCGGTATTCATCTCTAAGATATTGCAAAAGATAATTATTATCGATATTGTGGCAAAAGTTAAATACATATGGAGGGAACCCATGAACGAAAAAACACTGGACAAAAATGCCGCGACTGAGAAACTAAACCGGATTTTGGAACTGGAGCTTGCGGGGGTCGTGCGCTACACGCACTACGCCTTAATGGTCTACGGTTATAACCGGATTCCCATCATCGCCTGGATGCGTGAGCAGGCCGTGCAATCCCTGGGGCATGCTCAGGAGGCTGGCGAACTTATTACGCATTTGGGCGGACATCCTTCATTGGCGATCGGCCCCCTGCTGGAGACCGAACAGCATGACATCGGCGATATCCTTCACGAGTCTTTGACGCACGAAGGCGTGGCACTTCAAACCTACCGAGAACTTTTGGCCTTGGTTGAAGGGCATTCCGTATTGTTGGAGGACTATGCACGGCGCATGATCACCGAAGAAGAAATGCACCAGGGGGAAGTGGATAAGATGATGCGCAGGCCGGGAGAAATCAGGGCTTTTTCCAGTCCACAGTCCTAGAAAAAAAGCGATGTGAGGATTACGATTAATATATCTTGAGTCATTCAGAGTTGATTGCGGTCTCGTTTTTTAGGAATTAAAGCCCAGGACAATTTTTTATTGTTCTGGGCTTTTTCTATCTTTAAAGGAAAACACGGACTTTGCAATTTATATATAGAGAAGTATTTTAGCCATCGCCTAGATCTGTTCTCAAAAGTAAACTTATCTACTCCCGTAGTCCATCCGGGTTCTTATTGTATCGCGTGGGCATGAAAGGGGTGGATAACCTGACCGGTGATTAAAAATGATCGTATTATTTTCATCGAAAAAAATTAAACGAGTGCTTGACAAGAATCCTCTGCGTCGGCTATTGTTGAAAACAGTTTTGAGAATCATTATCAATTGATTCTGTAAAATAAGATTAAAGAGCGGCTAGCGATCTCACTTTAAGCGTCCAAAAGCCCGGAACGGTTTAAAAACCGTTCCGGGCTTTTTTTATTTTTGATGCGCCCGGCGGGCGCACGATCTGGGGAGTGAAAATTTCAGATGTTACAGGGCTCGAATATGAGAACAGGCACGGAGAAAAGGAGAAAGTCTATGTCCACTGCGGTGATGACCAGTCGTAAGGTGCTGGATCAATTTATCCATTTGTACGAGGACCTTGTCAGGCACAATGGTTATGGCGAAATCAAGCTCGAAATCCGTCTTTTACGTCAGGGACAGAAGGAAGTCGTCCTCAGTTGTGGCAAGCAGTATCGTTTTGTCGTCGATGGCCGGGATCTTGATATCGGATATCGCGTGCAAAGAAAAGATGTGATGAAAGCACTGCCTCAGTGGCTTGGAGAAGAGCGCCGCAATGGTATCGAACGGAGAGGGCAATCGGTCGATGCCAGAAATCTCAAATTGGAACGCCGCATCGGAGGTGATCGGCGTCGGTATTTTGGGGCGTTACGCCCGACAGTGTGATGGCTTTTGTTATGGAGCCCGATTTGTTTAGGCATTGTTTTTTGACGTGGTGGAGTGGGTCCACACGGCGTAGTATCCCGCACAGACCAAGTAACACCGTGAGTCCAGCTCTTGTGGGTAGAGTGGCTCATTCACATTAACTTATTAAAAGGAGATTCAAATGAGAAACACAGTCAAAAGTCTTCAGGATGAAGACATTCAGAACAAAACCGTTCAAAACAAAAAACCAAAACAAAGCGCTCTACGCCTGATCAACAACGAGCATGGATTTACCCTGCTTGAAATGTTGGTGGTGGTCGGGATTATTGCCGTCATCGGCGGTGCGATGATTTCCTCCTTCGGCGGTCAGGAAGCGAAGGCGGGTCGAGGTGTGGCAACACAAACCATTGCGGGAATTGAAGATGCCATGCGTATTCAAGTTGCCGTGAACGGCGTGATTCCAAATAACTTGGAGTCGCTGACCTGTCTCGATTTTGCACTGGCAGCGCATCCGACAATAGGCCTTGGTATTATCAACGGTCCCGCACCCGCTACCTGGGCAGCGACAACCCAAGCCTCTAAATTTGGTGGATTAAGTGATCTGCCGGGTGTCGGCGGCGGTTTAGGCGCAAACATCGCCAACAAATTCAACCTCGTTTCAATACCGACTGGTATGGGACAGGCACTCATTACCGCGGGGATTACCTCACTGCGTTATGCGGACGGCGAATCCTGTGATACAGATCCATTAACTCCAGCGTTGGCGAAAGGACCCACCTCTGCGACGGCGCCTTTCCCCCAGGCTTCCCTGGCGGAAAACAATATTCCCAATCATGCCTTTGAAGGCCCTCGTCCAGGTCTTTTGGGTCAGCGTAATCGCGGCAGGGGTTTTGCGCGAACCATCGATTTCGGCGGAGCGACCACTCCGGCGCTGATGGTTTGGGATCGTGGGACAGATGGGTATAACAACGTAAAAGTCGGTGCCGGGGCAACGGATGTGCTGATCGGTTTAGGCCTGGGTCAGGCTTCCGATGCCGTTGGCCTTCCAAGTTCGCCCTTTGCCAAAGCGCCGTTTTATGCGGGCCAAATTGGACGGGATAAATACAGCCACTACACCATTCTGGTGAATCTAGGGCGCGATCTGGATGGTGATTTGGCGACTGTTCTTCCTGCTGATCACTTCCCCGCGACCGTCGCGACCGTCGTGGCCGTGCTTGATGCACGGGGTGATTTCCTTGACGAGGAGATGGCCGAGTTCACGGGACAGAAGACCTAAGCAGGCTCGTAGTCTGTGTTTAGCGCCGGGCGGTTTTCTCCACCCCCTTTCCCGCCCGGTGCTTCTCCGCTATTCGAGATTGAATGATCAAACGGTTGACAGGTCGGGCAATGAATATAGAGGCACCCCGTATTTTGCGGCTCGTGCGCGGGCAGGCGGGTTTCAGCCTTTTGGAATTAATGATCGTCGTCGCGATATTAGCGGTCGTGGCGGGCGGCATGATCTTTAAACAGGGAGAGACGGCGGAGAAAGCGAAGGGAAGCGTGGCCTTGAATGAAATGCAGAAAGTGAAAGCTGCGATCCTTCAGTTCCGCCTCGACATGGGGACGCTGCCGAATCCGGCAAATCCGGCTGATTTTTTGGAACTTTATGGTGATGTGGTTCTGCCCAACCTCTGGAATCCAGATAATCGGCGCGGCTGGCGCGGGCCGTATTTGAGTGCTCTGGGCGAAGGGTATACCGACATCGGTGCGGATCTGCTGAGCAACGGCGGGGGATCACCTGTTACCGGGGCTCAGGTTCAAGATATTCGCGGTGTGGCCGATCCCTTTTCTGCGTTTCCGGCGGTACCGGGTTCCTACGCGGCTTGTGAAGAGGATGTTGACAATAACACTTGCCTCTTGGACTGGCGCACCCTTGATGATGACAAAGACGGAGATGATGGAGACGGCGACAAGGCGCATGAGCGTCACGGCCGACCCTACCTGATGTTTGAAATGGGTGACGAAAATAGGGCGCGTCTCATGAGCATGGGGCCGAATGGCCGTTATGACGGCAATGTAACCTGTGGTGCGACCGATTCTTGTAATCTCTGTGCGCCCCAGGAAGATGATCTCCTGGTTTGTTTATTGCGATAGGGGCACAACGTGCCGTAAAGGCGGGAAGACTTAAATGATGAAACGAATGATATTGATATCAAGTCTGCTGCTGACGATCGTATCGACGGGACGCGCTTCCGGCGACTCCGCCGACTTCAGCCCGCGGGATCTGGACAAGATGATCGAACACGGCACCCCGGGGCAGAAGGGCTCCGTGGAATTACTGCCGCTCCCTTTGATTCAGATCGAAGCCCAAGTGGCCGCGCCGCCGAAGGTGCGCAAGACCCATTATTTAATGCATGTGCTTGAGGGTTGGGGACTTAATCGGATGCCGGCAGTGACCCATGGGCTGGATATCCATTCACTCAAGGGACATCAACTTAATGTTTATATGGAAGATCAGACGGCAAAACGCGCACTCGCCGCTTTGTCTGTTGATGACCGCGTGACCCTCTACGGCTATCATGTTTATAACTCAAAATACGGCCCCGGTATCCTGGTGAGTGATTTTGACCGTCACACGGAATGGCAGCAGTTTTCCGCCGCGCTGAAGACCTGGTTTGAGGACATCGACAAACCCGCCGAAAAAGATAAAGAAGATTGATCCCATTAAAATGACCCGAAAAATCATGTTTTCACAAAGCGGTTTCTCCCTGCTCGAAATGATGCTGGTGGTCCTGATTCTCTCCACGCTCGCGTTTTCCGCAATTGATATTGTAGACAACAAAGACAATCAAGTCCGTTTTGAAGACACCCGTCGCCGTTTGGATTTGATCCGCCGTGCGGTGATCGGAGAGACGGGCGCGGTTTACAACGGACAGCGCTTATTATCGGGTTATTCGGCGGATAATGGCCTGCTGCCTGATGACATTCAGGGGTTGTTGATGAAACCCACAGATTTTGACAGTTATGAGTTAAAGAACCCGATTTTTGACCCTAAGCCGGATGCTGTCACCGGCATCAATGACGACGCGGGGATACCACTTTCTGCCTCTGGAGAACAGCTTTTTAAAGGTTATCGCGGAGGGAGTTATCTGACATCGCCACCCGGTACGGTTGTCGCCTTTTATGATGGTTGGAATGTCGCCGCCCTCCCAAATTACGGCTGGAAGGTTAATGATCCGACCCCGCCTCCAGCGACCTTTACCGTAAAGAGCCTCGGCGCCGATGGAGGAATCGGCGGAACGGGTGTCTATGATGCCGATATCAGCACTGAACTTAGCCCAGACGACTGGCAGGTGAATGTGGACGGCTGGGGGGTGACTATACGAAATCAATCCAGCACGGACTTGGCCGTGGCCGCGCCCGGCTGTGTCCGGGCTTCGCTGCTCACTTATATCAATGATCCAGACCAGGCCAATCCCTTTAACTGGAAGCGCCTGACCAGTGCCTGTATTGTGGGCAACGTCGCTGTGGGTTCTGACGGTTCGTGTCTCGACGGCACCGATGCAGATACTACTGTGGGTGGAAGCCCCTGCGCTACCTCGGTTCAAGTCATCTTTCCTCCACCGGGTGGTTTTCAGCCTCCCACCCTGATACCGGGGGGGGAGCATCTGCTTGTGCTTGTCGTCGATGATGATGGGACACCTCACACTGATGTGACGCCTCCTGTCGGAGAGCAGCCCTGTGTTATTAATCCCGCCGTAGCTGCGCCCAAAAATTGTACAGACGCGACAGGGAACCGTACCACAAGTCCCGTCACCTTCTTTCCGCGTGTCGCCCGTCCCACCGCCACTCTGGTCATTCGATGAAGCTCCCTTCCCTTCTCAAAAAACGATCCGGCATGCAAGGGCTGCTTCCGGCATCCCTCCCCGGTGCCCTCGGCCGCTTTCGCCGACAGATCGGAGGGGGGGGGCGCCGTCTCCTGGCCTGTGAAACCGACGGTTTTGTACTCCGGGCGGCGGTGGTGGTGCTGAACGAGGGTAAGGCGGTGATTGAGGCCTGGGCGGAATCCAGAGCCATTGACCTCAAAGAAGCTCTCTCCGAACTTATCGCAGCCCTGAAAAAAAATACGGCGAATTTGCCGCGCCGCGCCATTCTCATGAGCCCGAGTGTGTTGACGGCGATGCTTGAACTGCCCTTAAAGGGTAAAGCCCGATCAGAGCGGGAGATGCAGGAGTTGATTCGCTGGGAAATGGAGCCGCTCTTTGCTCAGCAGGTGACACGTTGGAATCTGGGCACAATCCTCTTGGGCCGCGGTGATTTGGATCAGGATCAGCGGGAGGAAATTATCCTGAAATCACGCGGCGCGAATGCAAAGCAGGGCGCCCGATTCGGGGAACGAGCCATTGAACTGGGCATGGTCAGCCGCACACAGGTTGAGGAAGCGCTTCAACTCCAGGAGCATCTGCAGGTGATGGATGACACACTGCTCTGCGGCTGGTCCGCGCCGACCGATGGCGGGGAGTACACGGGCTGGCTGTGTTGCGCTCTTGGCAAAGCATCCCTTCAACGTTTTAGAGAGGCCTTTGCCCATCATCACATCCGTCTGGATTGGCTTTATCCGCAGATCGGCCCGGCTCTTGCCGCGTTGTCGAGGGCAGGAGACGGGATAATCCCGGTACTGGAGATCCAGCAGGGCATGGTGGCCTGTGTGCTGGGCGAGTCCGGTGCGATCACTGGCATGCAGTTTACACAAGGCAGCGGTGATCGATTGTCGGTCGGAGACTGTCTGGAGGTCTGTCACGCCCTGTTGCGCACAAGCATGACGACTTTATGGCTCAGTGGATCTTATGCCGAGCATCTGGTGCTTGTGAAACAGCTAGAGGAGCGTCTTGACCGCCCGCTGAAGCCGATTCCAGTCGTCTTTAAAAATGGGGGTGCGCCGCCCTGGTCGGCGGCCGGACTGCTGGGCGCTTCCATGCATGTTTTTGCGCTGGAGCCGAAAACCCGGTTAGTTAGGGTCATAGCTGAGCCACCACCGCCGCCAGTTTATCGACGTCCGGCGGTTTGGGCGGCGACAGCCGCACTTGCGATTATTTTTTGTTTGGGTGCACTGGAGTATTCCTTTTATGCACAGCGGCGGATCTTGGTACAGGAAGAGAGGGCTTATCTTGACAAACTGGCCATCATTGAAAGCGAAGAACGGCGCGTTGGCAAGCAAAAAACAGAGGCGGAGCATGCGGAAGAGCGCTTGATCTCACTCCAGGGCGCGCTGAAAGCAGCCAATCTACGTTACATATTGCTCCATGAAGTGTTGCCCGCACGTCTGGCCTTTGTCCGTGGATTTATGGGGCGTCTTGGCAGCACCCTTTCTCCTGAATTTGCACTGAATCGCGTTACAGAATTACCGTCCGGCGTCATCGAAATACAAGGCTGGGCGCTTTCGGAACAGGCGGCGCAACAGTTTGTTCGGGATTTAGCGGAGATGATGCAGCCCTGGTCGTTTACCTTGGAAGATTTAGAGGTCCGATCAGAATCCGGTCGTTTGGCGCTGTCGGGTTACGGTGTGACATTGCGGCTGTTGCCGGTAAAAAAAACGCCAAATTAAGGGGGAAAGGATGAAGGTGTTCTGGAAAAAGAGAATCTTCAGTCTGCGAGAGCAGGCCCTGATGATATTTGCCGTATTGGCGGCTGTAGGCGCGTTTTATGTGATGGCGCGCTACAAACCGGCAGAGTTGTCCCTTCAAGGGTTGGATGCGCAGACAAAACAACTGGCGGCCACGCTTGAAAAAAAACGGGTGCCCCGCGCGTTGAGCCGTGATGCCGCCCAGATCACCCGGGAACTTGAGAAAGTGGAAGGGCAATTGCGTGAACGGCGTGAGCAGTTGCAAGTCCTGGAGGCACGCTTCGTGGATGCCGCTTCGACCCAAGCCTTGCAGGACCTGATGGTCGATATCTCGACGCTCGCACGGGCAAGCGGTGTGACGATTCGAGAGACCCTCCCCTTTGAAAGTGAAGGCGGTTCAGGAGCGAGATCCGCGACTTCAGGCCTGCCTGAAAACATGGTGACCCGTTTCAAGATC
>JAJDBX010000040.1 GCA_029261135.1 Nitrospirota bacterium | reverse complement strand
GCCCGTCTCGGTTGGATGGCTTCCCCGGCATCAACACTCCATATAATGACATCAGAAGCCGCCTCGATTTCTTCCACTTTGTAGACATCTTGAGGTTTTTTGTAACCGGCAAAATAGATGACTTTGTTCCCTTTGTCCCGCATAGCTTTGCCGATCGAAAACAAGACCGCATTTCCAAGCCCACCGCCCGCAAGCAGAACCGTTTCACCTGATTTAATTTCGGTCGGTTCTCCTGTCGGCCCCATCACCACAACCGGATCCCCCGGTTTAAGGGAGGCACAAAGGCGTGAACCGACACCCATTTCGAGTGCAATCATCGAAAGCAGTCCTTTTTCTTTATCCACCCAAGCACCAGTCAATGCGATGCCTTCAGTACTCATTGAAATGCCATCAATAATTTCAGAACCATTTTCAAAATTTTGGAGGCGATAAAATTGCCCCGGCTCGAACTGCCTCGCTTGCATCGGGGCCTTGACAATCACCTCAATAATTGTCGGCGTCAAGCGGACAACATCTACTACCGTCGCCTTTAGGTTTTCATCCAGTCCATGCGTAAAGGACTTGAATGCTTCAACGCGAGCAGCCTGATCGGATTGTGAGATCTGGGCCAGTTCCTCTTTATAAAGACGGGTAATATAAGAAAAACCTTCCCTTGCGGAAGCCATGGCTTTAACAACATTTCCTGCATAAACCGGGTGATTGTCCCCATAAAAAGTGATGTATTTTCCATTTTTTTCATAAGAGGTAAAAACAGCCGGTGTTTTCCAATCCGTCGATGGGGCGAGGCTTGGGGTATCCGAGCCGTTCCAAGTCGGCTGGTATCTCTGAAAAAACTTTTTCCGATCATCCATTTCAAAAGTCCCAGGATGTTCTTTTTCATAAACGATATTCGGACTGGTTCCCGCAGCAACGAGGATGGATTTGGCCGCATGAACAACAAACTCACCCGAGCCCCGAAGTTTTCCATCGGTCAAGATCTGCTTTTCAAACTTCAAGGCCTTTGCCGCCCCGTACTGATCTGGAATCACTTCTGTCGGGCTTTGCAATTCAATATAATAAATGCCTTCTTCTAAAGATTTGATGATTTCTTCATGGTTCAGGCGATAAGCTGGAGAGTTGAGGATATCGCGGCGATAAATAAGAGAGACCCCCCCCCATGAGCGAAGCAAAGGCACAAAGTTCGGCGCTTCTTCCGCTTCGGCCGCACGCTGACGCTCTGCACGCACCTGCTTGCCATGATCGACAAATTCTTGCAGTATTTCGGTTTCTTCAGGGTCAAACATGCCCCAAATTGATTCTTCCCCAAAGGCTTCAGTCAATTTTTCATATTGATCGAGGGCTTTCTCCACTTGGACTGGATAATAAGCCATCGCCTCAGTGGCGGTATCGATAGCCGTTAAGCCTCCTCCGATGATAATGGTGGGCAGGCGAAGTTGTAAATTGGCCAGTGAGGATTTTTTCGAAGCACCCGTCAATTGAAGTGCCATTAAAAAATCAGATGCTTTTCTTACACCGCGAATCAGGTTGTTTTTCATCCAGAGCACAGTGGGTTTTCCTGCACCTGCGGCGATGGCAATATGGTCGAAACCCAAATCCCATGCTTTATCCACAGTAATGGTTCCGCCGAAACGCGTGCCGCCATACACCTTAAATCGATTCCGTCGCGCAAGGGTCAAGTGAATCAAATCTAGAAAGTTTTTGTCCCATCGTACTGTAATGCCATATTCCGCCACGCCGCCGAATCCCGCCAGCACCCGTTCGTCCAGCTCATGATAAAGGGTGTTCACATCTTTGACGGGGCTAGGAGGGGTCGTATCGTCTCCAACCAGGGCCTTCGGGAGCGCCTCTATTTTGAGTCCATCGACACCAATGACCCCGAAACCTTCGTTTAATAAAAACTGAGCCAGTGTAAATCCGGCGGGGCCCATGCCCACAACCATGATTTTCTTCCCATTATAAGGCAGCGCATAAGGGCGCTTCACGTTGACCGGATTCCATCGCGTCAAGAGACTGTAAATTTCAAACCCGTAATCCATGTCGAGAACGTCGGTAAGGATGCGGGTTTCGATTTGAGGGATATTGACCGGTTCTTTTTTCTGATAAATACAGCCTTTCATACAGTCGTTACAAATACGATGACCCGTGGCAGGCAACATGGGATTATCAATGATTATCACCGCAAGGGCAGCAATCGGGTCACCTTCTCCATGCAGGTAATTCATCTCTGAAATTTTTTCATCCAAGGGACAACCGGTCAGTTCAATGCCCAGAGGATTTTTTTCTAATTCTTTCGTTTTTCGATTTTTATACCCGATGCTGCAGCTGTCTTTTTCACGTGGATGGCAGATGACGCAATAATCAATCTCCGCTAGAACCTGTTTCTCAGAATAGCGCCGATCCGTCAATTCAAAACCGTCTCGCCTTCTGAGCCGTTCTTCCGGCCCGATCATAAAATCGGGGTCATCTGTTTTCGGGCGTTCGATTTGAACCAAATGCTGAAAGTCCACTTTATGCGGGACATGAAAGGCTTCCCAACCCTCAGTCACATTTTCTCCATCAGATAAGTGCTGGGAAATAAAGACCCACTTTTCAAGAAAAACCAAAAGAGATTGTGTCAAAGCCAAAAGATCTGTTTCACTTGTCGGATCAACAGAACGTTCTAATAATTCGGCAAAGATGGTTTTTGCTTCGGGGTGGGTTGTGATCTTTTCATGAAGATCACAGATATTCTGAAATATTTCTCCGGGAACCGCTTCATTGCGTTTTATTTTCAGGGTAAATGCTTTTTCGGCATCAAGCAAGACACAGGTCACTTCTGCAAAAAGGAGCTCGCTGTCCTGTGGTGATGGAATGGGTGCAAGCATGAGTTCAATGAGAAGACCTGCCTTTTCATTTAATGTTTCATAGTCGAGTGAACTTAAGTCTGCTTCAGAGAAGTTTTTGAGTGCACGTTTTTGTACAAACTCCTTTTTAAATCGAAAAATCGGTTTTTGCGATTGAATGGTGTTTATGACTTCCTGGCGTTCTTCAGTAATTTTAAAAATCCGGGAGATAAACTTACTTTGGTGAAAAGCCACTTGAATTAAAAGTTCGGACACCTCGGGAGGTGAAAGGGAATTTTCAGGATCGTTACGGTAAACGTCTAAGTGGTCGAAAAGAGAGGGGTCACTTTTTTTGAGTGTTTCATCAAAGCGTGTGGTGAGCGCTTTCAGTTGTGCCGGATCATAGAGGTCTGGATAGGAAAACCCATCAATACCCAGTGGGAAGAGGTCATTACTTTCTTGATAAAGGGCTTCCTTCTCCATACAATACTCCTTTAAAACGGATCAATGCTAAGGCCAAGAGGGCCCTTTAATTTAAAATTCTAAAAATTTGCCAGCAGGTAAGATATCAAACTTAAATACTTGAGAACAAGATAGAACTCAACATGGCTTTAAAAAATCAAGAGATTTCGGAGAAAAGCTTGGAACGATCCGTCTTTCCGCGACTGGTTTATTTTGAGAGAGCCCTTATTCAATTCATTTTCCGGGCATGATTATCGCCTTCAGTCGCATGAACCAGGGCAGACTTTCCATGGTCCATCAAAATATCAAGATGTCCCAGTTCCCCATGCTTGACCGATGTTGTTGCATGGGAGATGGCCTCTTTAATGTGTTCCATTGCTTCGGGGCCATGCATTTGGGTCGCTTGACTGACATCGGGAGCATTCATTCCCCCTTGCCCATGAACAACACATTCTTTCGCTTCATGAATCATTTTCTTAAAATGTTTTACAGCAAGATCTTCATCGCCCTGACTCCCGGAATCCAGCCCTTTTTCTCCAGCCAAAATCATTTCATTACAGTGCCCTTTTGCGATCTTGACATGCATTGCAGATCCGGCAAAACCAAGACCAGACATCGCAAAAAAGGACAGTGACAGGACAACAAAATAAACAATCAAACGCATCTTTCCTCCTAAATTACCACAATCAATACACTTTTATTGTAATTCAGTAACACTTTAATCTTGCACTGTCAAATAGGTCTGGCTTATGATTCATTGAGATTCGGCAATCAAAAAAAACGGGTTTCTCATCACCCATTGCGATCTCTGATGAAAGAGAAGGAATAATGAACACACCCTCAGCAACACCCACGGAAATTGAAAGTTTGAAAAACAAAGGACTCCGCATTCGATGGACGGATCAACATGAAATGATCTATCCTTTTCCCGCCCTTCGTGAAGCCTGCCAGTGTGCTTCCTGTGTTGACGAATGGAGTGGAGAAAAAAAGATTACCCGAAGCCAAATCGATGACGACATCCACACCAAACACATCGAGGCGAAAGGTCGGTATGCAATTTCTATCCATTGGAGTGATGGCCATGGTACCGGCATCTATCCCTTCGACTATCTGAGAAAAATTTGTCCCTGCGATCTTTGCCGGAAAACAGACTGACTATTTTCCGGAGGATAAAGGGATCGATTTTGCGCAGCGAAATCCGGCATCCGGACCTAAACGGTCGGGGCGGTTGTAATTGCGAAAAGTCACTTGTCCAAACATTTCATCGGCAAAATGGCGACTGGTATTAAACGAGCCCCCGCGCACCACTTTTTGAAAAATACCATAATCAGACGAAGCATAGGTATTGCCCGGATAGGCTTTGTACCAAGTGTCCGTCCATTCTGAAACATTGCCTGCCATATCAAAAACACCATAAGGGCTCCGATCTTCAGGGAAACTGCCGACGGGTTTCGGAGAAGAGCCGATATTCGACTTTTTGGGATCAAAGGTATTTCCCCAGGGATAAGCGCGTCCGTCTGTGCCTCTCGCAGATTTTTCCCACTCGGATTCTGTCGGGAGACGTTTTCCGACAAAACGGCAATAACTATCGGCATCTGTCCAACTCACGTGCGTCACGGGGATTTCGGCGGATCGATCTGTAATTTTGTGTTTTTGGTCGAAATGGAGATAGGCCCCGTAGGTCACTTCATATCGATCAATAAAAAAATCGGGCAGCGTGCGTGCGTGTCTCGGTCGTGCGTCCTTTTGTCCCCAGGGGCTGTCCGGCGGCAGCTCATCAAGACCCATCCAAAAAGATCCTGCAGGAATTAAAACCATGCCTTCGGGCAAAGTTTTTTTTCCCGCAAAACTCGATTCTGTGAGGAATAAAAATCCGAGCACAAAATTCGATAGAAGCTTTAGCAGAAAGGGTTTAGAATAACGAAACATAAGGCAATTCTAATATCGGGACAAAACCAAGTCAACAAAACAGGGAAAGACCCGCTTTACGTGAGAAAAGGGGCGGGTATACTTGAGTGAAGGCCTTTCTATGAAAGAAATAAAATTCCCCATATACAACGACCCACTCATTGATCCATTACTTTTTGATTATTTTGAAGGGAACCATGCTGCCCAGGTTTTTCTCGAAGTCTGCCAGGAGCAAGGGTGGCCCGTGGTCATCGATCATGCCGCCCTTCGCTGTATGAATGTGGAAGAACGCGCAAAAGTGTTTTTAGAAAAGGGCTACCGTTTCGAAGATGAGCAGGTTGAATATCCCGACCAAGGGTGGTGGGCAAAAGTCTACCGAAAACCCGGCCTGCCTGTTCTTTTTGTCGATCAGGCCTATGAAGGGGAAAAAGGAGAACAAAGTATCATCCCAGATTGGGTTTCTCGTTTTGGAGAACAAAACCTACATCATGTGGCCGTACTCGTCGATAACATAGAACAAGCGATTTCAGTCATGGAAAACAAAAAGATCCCATTTTCCGGTGCGGCGATTGGCAGCCCCGGCTCTCGGCTGCGTCAAATATTTACGGCAGCCGAGGTCAGAGACGGCGCAGCCTACACCGTACTTGAATTAACAGAACGAAATGGCTACACTGGTTTTTATCCAGATCAGGCCAACGCCTTAATGCAGTCTTCAACACAAAAATCTTCACAATAACCCACGGGACATTTTCAATGTGTCACCCGACAAATTTAAAGACTTATGCTATAGTAAAAGGATATTGACCTTTTGCTTATTTATCCGTAGAGTGGATAGAAATTCTTTGGGTTCCTTGCCTTAACAAGGTCGACCCAATCGCTCACTCATCTATTTTTTGAACTAGGAGGAATCCAATGCTCCGTGAATTAAGACTTCTCATAGGGGGGTTCGTTTTCATCTTCGTTACATTTTTTGTCATACTCCAATCAAGCCTTGCTGAGGAAAAACTCCAAGTTAGCGGATACGGAAATACACACTATATGGATCATTCTGGAACAGCGGATTTTGTGGGTAAAAATTCACTCAATAATGGATTTTTCCAAATCAGGGAATTCTCACTTTTCCTTGACTTTACCCTAACAGACACCATCATCGCATCAACCGAACTTGAAGCCGGGGATAGTGGCAATCTCTATACGGCAAACTATGCCTACATTTCTATCCAAGCAACTGACACAATTAACATCCGGGCCGGTAAAATCCTCGTCCCATTTCTTTCATACAATGAAAACAAACCAAACTTTACTCAGTTTCTCATGAGCCAACCCTTCACCGCATTTAACATCGCCCCGGTCATTGGCACTCCCATTTTAAATCACGGGTTCGGTTGGTCGGACGCCGGTGCTGTCGTGGATTTATGCTGTCTGGGTACCGAAGCGGGCTTTCTCAATTTAAAACTCGGCGTCATGAATGGCCTGGGTTCTGATTCTACGGTCTTAGATGATAATACCGTACAACTGGCCGGGGGTGCTGCCACACCCACAGTTCGACCCAGAGACGGACTGCTTCAGAATGAAGAGACAACAGAACTCACAGACAACAACAACAACAAAGCCGTGGTTGCAAAACTCACTTTCATGGCAATGACTTTACCTTTTGATATCGGGGCGTCCTGGTATCAAGGAAAGTGGGACAATGCATCATCAAAAAATCTCGAAATGATCGGCGGACACCTCAATTGGCTGGAAAAAAACTGGTCTTTGAAAGGGGAATATGTTACGGCGAAGGTCGAACAAGATGCAGGGTTTGATCCTCTTGCAGGGACAGGAATAACGGGTCCTGCTGCAATCAATACCACAACAGGCGACTATACCATGCTGGCTTGGTATGCCGAGATCTCCTATGTTGTTGCTCGATACAGTGCCGAGAAGTATCTTCGTCTGATTGCCCGTTACGATGATGTGGATACAAATGACAAGGCGCGCTTTACCCCTTGGGATCGTTCAAGAATCACAGGCGGCATGGAGTTTCAGGTTGCACGCAACGCCCGAATTCGCTATGAATGGCAAAGGAGCAAAATTGATGACTTCCAACTGGCGCCAACACCATTCATCAATGCAGGAGGCAAGGAAAAAATCAATATGAATATGGCCTCCCTCATCTTCTCGTTTTAATAGCAGGAGCGCACAATATGATAGCACTTCAGCAACGAACAGCGAAATGGATCTGGGTCTTTCTCTTCTCCTCCATTCTATTATTCACCCTTGCACAATCAAAAGTGCAGGCTGAGACAGAGGTCTACGTTGTTTATGCAGGGAAGGGTAATTTAGGAAAAAATAAATTGATGGCAGCGCTGCCGAAAAATATTTCGGCAAAAGCCTTTAATATCAATTTTCTGGCATTTGCCGATTACTCCGGGAAACAAAAAATGGTGACCCGGCTAAACAGATCAAAAATGGTCATTTTTATGAGCGACATCCCCATGCTCCTCCTTAAAAACGCCAGAATCACAACCAATCTACTCATCACCCAATCTTCAAAACAAACGATTCGATCGAAGGTGTGGACATTGCATGTCCTTGAAGAAGGACTCGAATTAAAGGGGTTTGGCGATTCAGTCCAGAAAAAACTCATCTCAAAAAAGACTGATTTGGGATCTTACGAAGATCTTCGCACACTCGATCTTTTAATCGTCAATGAGAAGACGATTCCTCTATTCGAGGTCATTTCACAAGTTGTCGGAAAGACGATTCGACCTTAGGAAGCGCTGAGGAAGTTCGGATCAGGTTCAACCATCACATCTCTTGGAAGTCGATCCAGTAGATATTTCAAAGCCTTTTCCAAATAGTCCTTTTCTTTTGATTCCAGGGTCAGCAGGGTTCGATGCTTCGATTGATGCAAGATAGGGTAAGACCCCAGCGCAAGTCCAGGAAAAGTTGCCAGCGTTTTTGTTAAATCTTCCGCAATATGGTCTTCTCTCTCCTTAAGGGAAATTTTCACTAAATAAAAAGGTGCTTCGCGAAACCGTTCTTTTATCGCCTCAAATTTTTTGACCACAAGCTTTGGAATACCGGGAAAAATATAAATCTGCTCATAATGAAGGACAGGAATGCGAAGTGATTCCGTCATGATGAGTTCTGTGCCTTCAGGAACGGAGGCCATCTTCAACTGTGCGCCATTTAAGACGGTTCCATAACTTTCTTCCATCTGTTTGCGTAACACAGTGTGTAGAATCAAAGGCCGTTCAAGCCCTAAGGAGATCCCTTCCATGGTCACATCATCAAATGTCGGCCCCATCCCGCCGCACACAAAAATGAGGTCGGATCGATCTCGTCTAGCACGAATTTCATCGGCGATGGTCTCAATTTCATCTGGAATTATTGTCACCCGATCGACTAAGACCCCGAGCTTCCGAAGTTCAGTACTTAAATAGGGTGCATTCTGATCAGCCACCTTCCCCGATAAAATCTCATTTCCGATGATCAGAATGCTTGCCTTTTTCCCATTCATATTTTAGACCTCATAATCCACGACTTGCCGGGTCGCACTAACGGCTTTCACAAAGGGGATCACTGCCTGGTGTTCGGGGTGAGTGCGATAGAATTCCAAGGCCTCCCGATTTTCTAATTCTGAATACAGGACAATATCCGGGGCATCTGAAGAAAAATCAAACCCCACTTCTATTTTCAACAAGCCAGGAATTTTCCCAGAAAGCACTTCTAGCTTATCCTTTAAAAGTTGAGCATTTTCCCGCATCGACCGTCCTTCAGCTTCTGGTTTGAGCTGCCACATCACAATGTGCTTGAGCATGCTGTCTATCCTTTCAGTCCTTCTCATTCATCGGTTTAAAATCAGGAGGGATCATTGAGCGCTGGGAAGGGATTCTCGCATTTTTTGCATTTTTTTAATTCGTTTGAATTTAATGCTTTACATTGAAGACATTTTCTATAACCGGGAGGTGCACTGCGTAAAGCTGGGATGGCAAAAAAAACACAACAGAGCGCAATAAGTGAAAAAAGGAAAACTAACGCAACAGGGCTGCCGAAAGTCATTTAAACCACCCTTGGCCGAATCATCGTGACAAAATGCCCCAAGGTATCTAGAATAACTTCCAAGTTTTCACGCGCTGGTGCAGGGCTGCCTGGCAGATTGATAATTAAAGTGTCCTCTCGAATACCACAGATCGCACGAGAAATGACTGCTTTTTTCGTGCTTTTTCTAAAAACCTCTAAACGCATGACATCAGAAATCGCGGGGACTTCTCGCTCAATGACAGCCTGAGTCGCGTCTGGCGTACAATCCTGTTTGCCCAGCCCTGATCCACCTGCGGTCAGGATCACGTCGGTCTTGAGCTGATCCGTCCAAGAAATCAATTTCTTTTCGATCTTCTTTTGATCTGCTTCAATGACTTCCGCCACGGTCACCGTGCCTCCGGCATCCGTGATCATTTTTTTGAGGTCATTGGTCACACGATCTTCCCCGGGGAGAATGCCCCTTTCTTTCACAGATAAAATACCCACCGTCCAGTTCATACCCACCCTCTAAGATTAAAAAGACTTTAATACTATAAACGAGAACTGGCCATAATCCAACCGTTATCACTCCCGTCTTGAATCCACAGAGTGTTCATGATATGTATCTGTTTGAATTTTTAGCCTCAACGAAACAGAGATGTACTCGTCAAAAAAAGGAGAGCCGGTGGCAAGTAGTGATAATCCTATTTCTGAAGCACTCAAACTATTTATAGATGCAATCCCTAAAAATATGCCATTACTTGAAACCATTCCAATATTAAACGCCAGAGGACGGGTTTTGGGAGAGAATGTCCAGGCAGAAATCGACGATCCTCCTTTCAGCCGTTCCATTATGGAAGGATTTGTTCTCGCCGCCTCTGACCTCAATTCAGCATCCGAAAGCAATGCTGTGTTGCTTGATGTGATGGGAGAAATCGCCGTCGGCCAAAGTTCAGCAGTGGGACTCGCACCCGGCAAAGCATTACAAGTCACAACGGGCAGTTTCATTCCTCCCGGCGACTACACCGTTGTTCGTGCCTGGGATGTTAAACGAGACGGAGATAAAATCTCCGTCTCTAAACCTTCAAAACCGGGCGATAACATTGAACGTCAAGCAGAGATGAGAAAAAAGGGGGAAATCCTACTCAAAAAAGGACATCGTATTTCTTCCGATGATATTTTTCTCTTGGCCAGCCAAGGAATTTTAGGCGTATCGGTTGCACGTGCGCCACGCATCGCCCTTTTTTCGTCCGGGAATGAGGTCATTCCCCCGACAGAACCTTTTAAAGTGGGGGCGATTTGGGATTGCAATCGCTACGGCCTTTCAAGCTTAATCGAAGAGGCTGGCGGCCATCCTCTATTTCAGGGCATTATGGAAGATGATTTTGAAAACTTCACAGAAAAATTAAAGACAGGACTGCAAGCCGCCGATATGGCTGTCATTTCTGGCGGTACGGCCATTGGCGGAGAAGATTTCACAGCCAACCTCATCAATCAACTTGGGCCCCCCGGAACATTAGTCAATGGTATCCCGATGCGCTCCGGGAAACCCATTGTGCTTGGCCTCGCCGAGGGAAAACCCATCGTTTGCGTCGCAGGACATCCGCCTGAAGCCGCGCGAGGATTTAAACTTTTTGCGCAACCCGCCATTTCACACCTCATGGGAGAAGACATTGACTCCGAAGAGTAAAGGATCTAATGCTTAGCTGGAAAGAGATGATCGACGAAGCAAAAAGGGAGATCGTCCTGCTTCAACCTGAGCAGGTCAAAGAGAAATTAGATCAAGAAGAAGACCTGCTTCTCATCGATTGCAGAAAGGCAGAAGAGGTTCAGAACGGAAAAATTGCACAGTCCGTTTTCATTCCACGCGGGGTCATTGAAATGACTGTGGCTCAACATTTTTCTGAACGCAACAAATCCATCATCATTTACTGTGCCGGCGGAGGGCGAAGCGCGCTCGCAGCCCAATCACTCAAAAAAATGGGCTACATCAATCTGGCTTCAATGGAGGGTGGTTTCGGAAGCTGGTTGCAGTCTGGTTTTCCAGTAGAGAAATAACAAGTCACAATTGGAGGACGACCCTTGGGAACTGGGAAAATTCATATTGTTGCCATTAATGGAAGTGTCCGGCCCAGTAATTTTACAGGGAAAACCCTCGCGCTTGTTGCAGATGAAATGAGAGAAATGGATAATGTCACAGTAGACCTTTTTGATCCTGCGATGATGGATTTACCCTTTCCTGGAAGAGAGAGTCTTTCTGATGATTCAGAAAGACTCCAGGCAGCTGTTTCCATAGCTTCGGGTGTAGTGCTCTCGACCCCCGAATATCACGGAGGTTATAGTAGTGTCATCAAATTGGTTGTTGAAAACTTGGGTTTTCCATCTGCGTTATCAGGAAAGCCCATCGCCCTATTGGGCGTGGCCTCTGGACAAATTGGGGCCATAAAGTCCCTCGAAAGCTTGCGGAGTATTTGCTCACATGTTGGTGCAATCGTATTGCCTGGGCCGGTATCCGTGGCACAAGTGCATACCCTTTTTGATGATGCAGGAAACTGCCTCGACCCAAATATGGAAAAGCGCATCCGTTTTTTTGGGCACTGAATTGATTGATTATATTCAAAAAACCATTTGTCCGAACATCGCATTGGAAGAGATGGTTCGCTCTAATCCAATCTAGCAGGTTCATCATTGGGTAAATATCAATATCATATTTTCATCTGCACCAATCAACGCGCTGACGATGACGAACGCGGAAGCTGTGCCAAAAGGGGCTCAGCCCATATCAGGGATTTTCTCAAAAAAACCCTCTATATGCGGGGGCACAAAGGAAAGATTCGGGCAAATCAGGCCGGCTGCCTGGATGCCTGTGCATTTGGACCCACCGTGGTGATCTACCCCGAAGAAGTCTGGTACAGCCTGAAAACCGAGGCCGATGTTCTTGAGGTCATTGAAAAACATGTCGAGGGCGGTGAAATTGTGGATCGATTGCTCATCCCAAAACCTTGGGCGAAACCTTTCAATGGGCTAAAAATAGAAGGATGAACAGCCCTTCCAGTTCAGAAGCACTCATCCAAATTACACATAAAGACCCCTCCCCCACGGTTTCTTTTCAAACACTGGGTTGCCGCTTGAACCAGTCAGAAAGTGGGGCTTTGGCCGGAGGATTTGATGCCGAGGGCTTTCAGGTTGTGCATGAAAGCAGGGCTTCAGACCTCAGTGTGATCAATACCTGTTCCGTTACGGCACAAGCAGAATCCAAATGTCGTGCCCTCATTCGCCGTATTCTTAAAAAAAATCCACAAACCTTCATTGCCGTCACGGGCTGTTACGCACAGATAGGCATTGATGCACTGAAACAGATCAAAGGTATCGATCTGATCGCCGGGACAGATCATAAAATGTCCCTGCCCTCACTTATTACGCGTCTTTTAGGAAAAGAGTCAGGACAAAAGGGAAGACTTCAAAAACGGATAGAACCGATGGTCTTTCATTCCCCCCAAATAAATCGGGATGAATTTACCATTCCGAACCTAAGTGTGTTTGATCATGCCACGCGTCCCAATGTCAAAATTCAGGATGGCTGTGATTTTTTTTGTACTTTCTGCATCATTCCCTATACACGTGGACGGTCACGAAGCCGTGCTTTTGACGATGTGCTGCTAGAGGTCAATCTGTGGGTGGCAAGAGGCCATAAGGAAATTGTCCTCACCGGCGTCAATCTGGGCGATTATTCTTCGGACGGGAAAGACTTGGTTAATTTAATTCAGAACCTTGAGGCCATAAACGGACTCGAGCGGATACGTATTTCTTCGATTGAACCGACCACGGTTTCCCGATCCCTCCTTCACTTAATGAAGTCATCAAAAAAACTCTGTGCTTATCTGCATCTCCCCCTACAAAGTGGGAGCAATCAAACCCTTTCCGGTATGGATCGACGTTATTCACGAAAAGAATACCTCTCTTTTGCGCAAGAGGCGATTGCTTTGGTTCCTAAGCTGGGGCTTGGCACGGATGTGATGGTCGGTTTTCCCGGAGAAACGGAGTCTGCATTTCAAGAAACCGTTTCCCTGCTCAAATCGCTCCCCTTTTCATACCTGCATGTCTTCCCTTATTCCCGCAGGAAAGGGACACGCGTGACGCGAACTGATCTTCCGCCCGTACACCCCACGGTCATCAAACAACGCACGAAATATCTATGCGATCTCAGTAAAAGCATGCGCTCCCATTTCTACCAAGAAGCACTGGGCCAAAAGGTCTCTGTTTTGTTTGAATCACAAAACAAAAAAGGCTTTTTCACGGGGCTGACCGACAACTACATTCGTGTGGGTCTTGAGGCCACAGAAGATCTTTCCGGTTCCCTCCGAGAAGTAAAAATTAAAGCAATTGAAGAAGGACTTGCGATCGCCCACCTTGTTTGAGGTAGAATGAGCGCTTGCGATGAATGTCTTTCTAGAAACATACGGCTGCCAGATGAATATTTCCGATTCGGAAGTGATTCGATCTGTCTTAAGCAATGCGGGTTATACCCTTGTCCCGGTGATTGATCAGGCCCAAGTCGTTCTGATCAATACCTGTGCGATTCGTGAAAATGCCCATCGAAAAATCTATGGTCGCCTCGACACACTGCGTCCCCTTCGGAAGAAAATGCAACAAGAAAAAGGACATTTTGTTGTGGGCCTACTCGGATGCATGGCGCAGAACCTCAAAGAAACGATACTGAAACATCCGGTGGTGAACATGGTCGTCGGGCCGGATAATTATCGGGCCTTGCCCGAGTTAATTGCAAAAGTTTCTGAAACAGACACAAATAAAAACTTGCAAGTCATCGATGCAGACCTTTCTGAATATGAGACCTATCAAGGCATTGATCCGAACCGCTTCGATGGCGTCAATGCCTGGGTGGTTATCATGCGGGGTTGTGATAATTTCTGTACCTTTTGTGTGGTGCCCTATACCCGTGGCCGGGAACGCAGCCGTGCCTTAGATGATATCCTCGGTGAAGTACACGCCCTTGTTTTGCAAGGGTTTCAACAAGTCACCCTGCTGGGACAAAATGTAAATTCCTATCAGGCCAATGGGATCTCCTTTGCGGATCTCATTCTTGAAGTGGCCAATGTGCCGGGCATTGAGCGGGTACGTTTTACTTCGCCCCATCCCAAAGATTTCCCAGAACCTCTCCTAGAAGCCATTGCGATACATCCCAACATATGTAAACATATTCATCTCCCTTTACAATCCGGCAGTGACCGTATCCTTGAGCTGATGAATCGGACCTATACGAAAAATGAATTTATCCAACTCACACAAAAAATACGGCAGATCATTCCCAATATTTCAATCACAACAGATATCATTGTCGGTTTCCCGACAGAGACAGAAGCCGACCAGCAAGAGACAATTGATCTGATCAAAACAGTCGAATTCGACAGTGCTTACATCTTTAAATATTCTGAGCGAAAAGGCACCATCGCCTCAAAAAAATATCCAGACGATGTACCACCTGAAGTCAAGACAAGACGTATCGTGGCCCTTTTTGATCTTCAACATGAAATTTCTCTGAATAAGAATCAAGCCAAAATTGGATCAACCATAAATGTGATGGTCGAAGGGGAAACAGACAAGCGCCCCGGTTTTCAAATGGGCAAAAGTGACGGCAATATGACGGTTATTTTTCCATCAACACCACATCTTCCCGGCGAATTGATTCCCCTTGAGATCAAAAATGCAACAACCGCGACCCTTTTGGGTCAAACACTTACCATTCCTGTACTCACCCAGACTTGAAATGAAAACTCCTCAAAACGGAGTGACGACGAAGACAGAGGGACGCATTCAGCAGGGAGAAATCTCACTCTCTTTTTCTGTGGTCAACCCCATTGTTTCTAAAGCAATTGTCCTGATTATTCATGGGATTAATGACCACAGGGGACGCTATGCCTTGCTTCAAGAGAATCTGGCTGAAGCAGATTTTAGTAGTTTGGCCTACGATCAGCGAGGCTTTGGCACTTCGGGTGGAAAACACGCAGATGTTGCCCGCTACCAAGACTATCATGATGATTTAAAAGCGGTTCTGCTTTTTCTCCGAACAGAATACCCTGATGCGCCGGTATTTATACTGGGACACAGTCTTGGGGGCTTAATCTCGGCAACCTATTGCATCGATAATCCAGGAGTGGTCGATGGATTGGTGCTTTCATCACCCGCCTTTGAAGTCCCTTCACTCCCTTTTCATTTGGAGCTACTGGGATACCTCTTGTATTTTCTCATGCCGACAGTTTCAATTCGCTATCCGAGTTTACATCACAAGCGGAGTCATGACCCTGCGGTGGTCAATTCCGTTCTCGAGGATCCATTGATTATTGTGCAAGCGACCCCCCGGTTTTACATCCAATTTAGAAAAATGAACCACTATTTCCAAAAAAATGTAGAAAAAATCGATCTGCCCACATTGATCCTACAGGCCGGGGATGATGCCATTGTTTCACCCGAAGGGGCAAAGATCCTATTTGAACGTTTAAAATATCCGAAAAAAAAGTTAGTATGGTACGATGGTTTTTATCATGAGGTCTTCCACGAGATCGCCCGGAAAAAAGTGGTGACAGATTTAATTCAGTGGCTTGAGGAAATGCTTCCTGAAAATTAGAAAAGCATCGATGCTTAAATGAAACCATTTCATTTTAAAATAATCATCCCGATTTTAATGACCCTTTTCCTCTTGCCAGTAACAGCGCTCGCGAAAGATGCCCCTTCACTGAAACAAGGCTTTGGCAAGGTCAAGTGGGGTATGAACAGGGAAGAGGTCATCTCGGCCTATCAGGTTGTTTTAAAAAATCCGCTTACGCCTGAACCCGGAGGCATCTGGGCCTTTGAGGGACCTTCCCAGGGAGAGTTGACTGTATCCGGGGAGGCACTCGGCGAAAAAGATATCCGCTCCGTAAGTTTCGGCATCCATAAAAAATATGGCTTGGTCATAGCGCATATCCGTTTTAACAATGCGAATGATCCGGGTTTTGTCGATAAACTACTCCCCAAATGGACGGCTCGTTTAGGGCAACCGAAAGAACGGCTCCCTGGCCCCAAGGTCGTTTGGATCGTGGGCGATACGCATATTGAACTCACTTACCACACCGTCTCTCCGCGACATCCCACACCCTCCGACCATCTTGCCATCGTTCATTGGAATATCCCCCTGATGGAAAAAGTCGAATTGGAAAAACCAGAGATACCCTTTATCCCTGATGTTGAAAAACTCCAACCCATGCCCAAGCAACATCAGAAAAAATAGGCGAGTCAACATTGCGATTTTCTCAGGCGCACATCAAACCCATCGCTCTCATTTTGGGTCCCTTGCTGGCGATATTCGTCCCGATTTTTCTCACCATTCCTGAGCATCAAAAAGCACCCTTCATGCTGGGCGTTGCCCTTTGGATGGCACTTTGGTGGATGACGGAATGTATCCCTCTTTCTGTCACAGCCCTCATTCCTCTAATCGCCTTTCCCTTAACCGGAATTGCGACAGGCAAAGAAACCGCCCCCCGTTATATGACCAGTACGGTTTTTCTTTTTTTGGGCGGATTCCTGATCGCACAAGCAATGGAAAAGACAGGCTTACACCGCCGCATCGCCCTATTTATTCTTTCTCAGTGGCATGCGAGTCTCATCCAAATTGTCGCTGGATTTGCAGGGGCAACCGCTTTTCTCTCCATGTGGATTTCAAATACCGCCACGACCATGTTAATGGTCACCATTGCAGTGGCGGTGATTTCACGATTGGATCAGCAATTTAATGAAAAAGAACGGCAGGTATTTTCTACAACGCTCTTGCTGATTATCGCCTATTCTGCAAATATCGGAGGCATGGGAACCCCGGTCGGGAGTCCTCCCAATTTGATTTTTTTAGAGACCATGCGCAATGTCCAATTGGATCAAACCCCGAGTTTTTTGCAATGGATGGCCGTTGGGGTACCGATGGTCTTTGCAGGTTTAGCCGTCCTCTACTTTTTTCTCGCAAAAATAGTGCGCCAGCTCCCCTGGTCCCATGCGTCTGTTGACCCTATTAAAGCGGAAATCACACAACTCGGTCAGATGACGCGTGAAGAGAAATTTGTGGCCTCCATTCTTTTTATGACCGCAATGGCCTGGATGACGCGGCAGGGCATCAAAGGCGATACATTTTCAATTCCGGGATGGTCCGCTCTTCTGCCTTATAAAGGTGTGGACGATGGCACCGTCGCCATGACTGCTGCTTTCTTGTTATTTTTAATCCCGATCAAAAACAACACCCCTATTTTAGATGCCGATGCCTTTGGTCATATTCCCTGGCAAATACTCCTCTTGTTTGGCGGCGGGTTTGCGATGGCGATGGGCATGCAGCGTTCCGGTCTCTCAGAAAGCATCGGGAATCAAATGGCATTTCTGACCGGAGTTTCACCCATTGTCATGATGATATTTATTGCTTTAGTGATGACCTTTCTCACCGAAATCACAAGCAATACTGCGACGACCCAGGTGATTCTCCCCATTTTAGCGGCAGTTTCTGTGGGAAGTGGCCATGATCTTATTTTGCTCCTGGTCACAGCCACCCTTTCAGCCTCTTGCGCTTTTATGTTGCCCGTTGCGACCCCGCCTAATGCTATCGTTTTTGGCACAAACCGTATCCCGATGAAGGCGATGATGAAAGCAGGGATCAAACTTAACCTCGTCATGGCTATTGTTATCGTGCTCATCGTCCGACTCGCCCGCATCCTCCTGCCGTAATGTCTAATTCACGTCGCGCTAAAAAATTAACGCATTGTCTTGAACGTCTTTTAAAAATAAGCCCGGCACATCAGCGAATAAAAGCCGACCCCATTGAATTTCCACGTCGTTATCAAGATCAAAGAGAAATCGAAATTGCAGGCTTCGTTGCCTCCGTTTTGGCTTATGGCCGCGTTGAGCTCTTTAAACAGACCCTTGAAAAATTATTCGCCTTGTCCGAAGGAAAGCTGTATCGGTACATGAATCATTTCATAGCAAATCAAGAACGCCCTCGCTTTAAAGGTATTTATTATCGGTTTAACACGGAAGAAGATTTATTTTATTTGATGGCTTTGATGAGCCGAGTCATACAAGATCATGGTTCCATTGGCACATTATTTTTGTCGCTTTATCACGAGGCCGATGAAGATATCGGGCCAACGCTCTCACGTTTTGTTGCCGCATTACGTAAATATTTGTCAAAACCCATTTCGCGCGGCTTGTCTTATCTGCTCCCGTCCCCGAATTCTGGGAGCGCCTGTAAACGTTTGAACCTTTTTCTAAGATGGATGATCCGGCCAAATGATGGGGTCGATTTCGGACTTTGGAAGGAAATCCCAGCGGATAAACTGATCATTCCGCTTGATACACATATTATTCGGATTGCTCAATATCTTGAACTCACATCCCGAAAAAGCCCAGACTGGAAAATGGCTAAAGAGATTACGAATTTTTTGAAAAGATGTGATCCTCACGACCCACTTAAATATGACTTTTCACTCTGCCATCTGGGGATCTCTGAAGCCTGCCCCATCGCGTACGATCCACAAAAATGCCAGGTTTGTCCGCTAGAAGCGGTTTGTCATCGCGACAAACCGCTTCTCAAGGTTTAACTTTTATTAACTTTCTCTTCCAGTATTGCTTCAATCCCTTGTTTCAGGTACAATTTAAAGTTGTTTAATTTATGAACGTTTTTTTTACAATCTGAGAGATCTGAGGGATATGCTAAAACGAAATAAGGTCACCATCGTTGGGGCAGGACATGTTGGCGCAACCGCAGCCCAACGTCTCGCAGAAAAAGAAATAGCGGATGTTGTTCTGATCGATCTCGATTCGGATATGCCCAAAGGGAAGGCGCTTGATCTTTCTGAAACCGCACCCATTTATGGATACAATAGCCGCGTAATCGGTGACGCCGATTACGCGGCCACAACAAATTCAGATATCGTCGTGATTACCTCGGGTCTGCCCAGAAAGCCCGGAATGAGCCGGGATGATCTTTTGCGTGTCAATGCAAAAATTGTAAAAGAGGTCACGGGAAAAACAGTCGAAAAATCACCGGATGCGATCTTGATTGTGGTTTCGAACCCGCTGGATGCCATGACTTACGTTGCACATAAGGTCAGCGGTTTTAATAAAGAACGAGTCATTGGGATGGCCGGGGTACTCGATGCCGCACGTTTTAGCGCTTTTTTGTCCATGGAACTGAATGTTTCGGTCGAGAATATCCAAACCCTTGTACTAGGAGGACATGGCGACAGCATGGTACCACTCACACGTTATACAACGGTGTCGGGGGTACCGATTCTGGAGCTGATTTCAAAAGACCGCCTGGAGACAATAGTTCAACGCACGCGAGATGGTGGGGCGGAAATCGTTAAACTGCTGAAAACCGGCTCGGCGTACTATGCCCCCTCTGCGGCCATTATCGAAATGATCGAAGCGATTCTAAAAGACAAGAAAAAAATCCTTCCTTGTTCGGCTCTGTGCAAAGGGGAATACAAACTTGAAGATGTTTTTGTCGGGGTTCCCGTCAAGCTGGGCAATCAAGGGATAGAGCATATCCTTGAAATCAATCTGACAACGGAAGAAGCAGAGGGACTTCTGTCTTCCGCAAAAACCGTGCAGGGCCTTTGTAAAGTTGTTGACGAAGTCCTCTAGTTCTTCCTCCAAAACTGGCTTCATTTTTTTCATCTTATTTTAAGGATTATCTCATTTGACCAAACTCGTTATTATCGGTGCCGGAAAAGGAGGCACTGCACTCATCGAGATCCTACACAAAGATCCCCTCGTTCAAATTGTTGGGATTGCGGATCCCTATGTAAAAGCACCCGGGCTTGACCTTGCGCGTCGCCACAAAATTCGAGCCGTGGGCGATTATCACGATCTCCTGCAAGGTGACGTCGACCTGATTATCGATGTCACCGGCAACAACACCGTTCGAGACGCCCTTGAGAAAGAAAGCGATGGCATTGAAGTCATAGGTGGCCTTGCCGCTAAATTCATGTGGCAATTGATTGAGGAACGCATCAAGAGCAAGATGCTGCGGGAGACCATTCGGCAACGTTATTCTTTTGAGAACATGATCGGGAAGAATGAAAAAATGGAGGCAATCTATGACCTGATTCCGAAGATTGCAAAGACAAAAGCCACCGTGTTAATTGGAGGAGAAAGCGGCACCGGCAAAGAATTGGTCGCACATTCCATCCATCAGTACAGCACACGTGAAGACAAAGCCTTTATTCGCGTCAATTGCGCTGCCTTAGCAGAAAACCTACTGGAAAGTGAGCTCTTCGGGCATGTCCGGGGTGCTTTTACCGGAGCCATTTCACATAAGCTTGGGCGATTTGAGTTAGCGGATGGCGGAACAATATTTTTGGACGAAATTGCTGAAATGACATTGGCAACACAGGCCAAACTACTGCGTGTTGTGCAGGATGGGGAAATTGAAAAGGTAGGAGATGCACGGCGGATTAAGGTGGATGTTCGTATGATCGCGGCAACAAATAAAGATCTGAAAAAAGCCGTCGAAGCCGGGGAATTTCGACATGATCTCTACTATCGACTCAAAGTCGTCCCCATTTTACTCCCGCCTTTACGAGAGCGGAAAGACGATATCCCGCTTCTCGTGGATCACTTTATTCTTCGGTTCAATAAAGAAATGGGAAGAAAGGTCAGACAGGTTGCACCGGATGTCATGAATATCCTACTCGGATATGACTTTCCCGGGAATATTCGAGAGCTAGAAAATATCGTTGAGCATGCAATGGTCTTCTGCGATGGAGACATCCTCGAATCAGAACATTTACAAAAAGAAATTCAGCCGACCGCCCAAAATGTCATCAACAAAGTCGTAGAAAATGAAGATCCTCTGCAAGCCATGGAAGAGGAGCTGATTGTAAATGTACTCAATCAGACAAAATGGAACTATAAAAAAACTTCTGAAAAACTAAAAATGAGCCGAACAACACTCTGGAGAAAGATTAAAGTCTACGGCTTAACAAAACCAAATATCGTTTCATAACTGAACAATATTAAGGCTTGTGTTTCACTTTAAAACAATGTATCTTGAAATAATAACCAGAAGCGTTTGATTTTATAGGGAATCGCTTTGTTTTATTTATGGCACGTTATTTGCTTTTATTTTAGGACAGAACATTCATTAACCAAAATAGGAGGTTTAAAATGAGTTGTCCAAGGTGCAGTGGTTTTATGGTGCCTCAGAAGTTCGAAGATTTGAGAAGTGACACAGGAGAGCTTTCTTTTAGCGGATATCGCTGCATGTCCTGTGGAGAAATCCTTGATCCTGAGATCTGTTCAAATCGAGAAAATCGACCTCACCACCAAGCAAGAAATCGGAAGTTGATGTCTTATTAAAGACATTACTTTTTACGAAGGAAGCTTTTTGGAAGAAAAAAGGATCTTAACGGAGCGTGATGTCCCCTTAGATGCGCTGCTCTCTGTCTCTCCTTTGTCTTATGAAGATTATGTCACAAAGGGAGGTTATGGCAGCCTAAGGAAGGCGATCAAAGTATTGGGACCTTCCGGCGTTAGAGACGCCGTGAAGACTTCCGCGCTTCGTGGTCGGGGCGGGGCGGGTTTTCCTACTTGGAAAAAGTGGGACATGGTCATCCAGCAAAAGCCAGGGAAACGTTATCTTTGCTGCAATGCCGCAGAGGATGAACCCGGCACATTTAAAGATCGTTATCTGCTCCGTTCCAGTCCACATCAGCTGATTGAAGGGGTACTTCTTTCTGCATATGCAACAGGGGCCGATGAGGCCTACCTTTTTATCAATTGTCGTTACCCTGAAGAGATTCAATTTATGGAAGAGGCCCTTCAGATTTCAAAAGCCCAGGGACATTGGGGTGAGGCCTCTGAAAAATCAGACACAGGGATCACATTAAAGATCTGCCAAAGCCCGGGATCTTATGTCGCCGGGGAAGAAACGGCATTGCTGGAGGTCATTGAAGGTAAGGTTGCAGCGCCGCGCCAAAAACCACCGTATTACCCATCAATGCACGGACTCTATGGGAAGCCCACGGTGGTCAACAATGCAGAAACCTTGTCCAATGTGCCTTTTATTGTTCGAGACGGCGGCAAAGCATTTAAGGCCATAGGAAGCGAAACCTCTCCGGGCACGATGATTTTCACATTAACTGGTGATGTAAATCGTCCTGGTCTTTATGAACGCCCGCTGGGCACATCCCTTCAAACACTCATCACAGACTGCGGGGGTGGGATTAAAGAAGGGAAAATTCTGAAAGCAGTATTTCCGGGAGGGCCTTCTGTGCCTGTCATTCCAAGAGATCAAGTCAATATACCACTTGATTTTGATGCTTTAAAAGCAGCAGGAACAGGTCTTGGCACAGGCGCGGTCATTGTGATATCAGAAGACGTTTGCATGCTTCAAGTTGCGATTCAGTATGCCCGTTTTTTTGCGAAAGAGAGTTGCGGGCAATGCCCTCCTTGTAAACTGGGCACAGTTCATATTGCAGAAATTCTTGAAAAGATAGAAGCAGGCCAAGGCGATGCAGCAGATATCGCCCAAGTCGATCAAGCCTGCGGCATGGTCAAAGGAAGAGGACAATGCTTTCTGCTAACCGGTGCGGCCATAGCGGTTGAGAGCATTTTGAAACATTTCCGGAACGAATTTGAAACACATGTGGAAGCAGGCCAATGTCCATTAATCCCTCAGCCCGTTTCTTAAGTAAAATCTAGGCTTGAGAGATTTTTTTAGGGATTCATTCTTATTTTGTTATAATTAAGCAATAAACACTATAAAGTTATTAGGAGGAAGTTATGGTAATTATTACTGAGCGTGCCAGCGAGAAGGTGAAAGAGATTATGTCTGCTGAAGACAAGGCCGGTTTTGGCCTACGTGTATACGTCGAGGGCGGGGGTTGTTCGGGCTTTCAATACGGAATGGCCTTTGAAGAAAGTAACAATGAGGAAGATGATGTCGTTGAAATGCATGGCTTGAAGCTTTTTGTCGATCCATTCAGTGCGCCAATGTTGACGGGCACAGAAGTGGACTATCTTGATGATCTGCAGAATGCCGGGTTTTCGATTAAAAACCCGAATGCAAAAACAACCTGCGGTTGTGGACAATCCTTTAATTAAGAGAACTGCTTTCCCACGTTATTTATCTTAAGCTTATCCGATGCATCGTCCAGTACTTGCCCTTCTTTTCGTAGCATTGCAAAGAAACCTCCTTGTTTTTTTAAGGGAGGTTTCTTTTTTTAATCGACTTTATAATCTGGGAGTGTCGGATGCAGATTATCGTTAATGGCATCAAACAGGATCTCCCCTCAGAACTGAGCCTGCTTGATCTATTAAAACACCTCCAAATTTCTCCAAAACAGATTGCGATTGAGATTAATTTGACTGTAATCAATGCAGAAGCTTATCATACGCACACCCTGAATGAGGGAGATCAAATCGAAATTATCAGTTTTATGGGGGGAGGAGCGCATGCCAGTTGACACACCATTGCTTATCGGAGAGATTGAATTTCGCTCACGCTTGATTGTAGGGACTGGAAAGTACGCCTCCTTTGAGGAAACAAAAAAAGCGGTTGAAGCATCAGGTGCCGATTGCGTGACAGTTGCAGTGCGACGAGTCAATATTCTCGATCAATCCGAGGAAAACTTACTCGACTATCTCGATCCAAAAATCTATAAAATTCTCCCGAATACCGCAGGCTGTTATACCGCTGAAGAAGCCATTCGCACTGCGCGATTGGCACGGGCTGCAGGTGTTTCTGACATGGTAAAATTAGAGGTCATCGGGGATAAGCGTACCTTGTTCCCCGACAATGAAGCCCTACTCGAAGCCACTGAAGTCTTGGCAAAAGAGGGCTTCATCGTACTGCCCTACACCAATGACGATCCCATTATGGCTCGAAAATTGGTGGATGCCGGCGCGGCCGTCGTGATGCCTTTGGCGGCACCGATTGGCTCCGGCCTGGGCATCCGAAATCCTTACAACATTCAAATCATCATGGAGACGATATCTGTACCGATCATTGTCGATGCAGGGGTTGGCACGGCTTCTGACGCGGCGATTGCGATGGAATTGGGTGTTGACGGCATTTTAATGAACACGGCCATTGCAGGCGCTAAAAACCCCATTCAAATGGCCGAGGCGATGAACCTTGGGACAAAGGCCGGTCGTTTGGCCTACCTTGCCGGACGCATTCCTAGAAAACTTTACGCACAAGCCAGCAGTCCCATTGAAGGCATGATTGAATAGCCTCGATTTTTTCCATTCCCGTTATGGCCACGGTCGATTTTAAACTCTATTTCATCGGCGACCGACATCAAACCAATGGTCGGCCCTTAACCGATGTCATTCGCGCCGCTGCAGAAGCCGGGGTTTCAGCCTTTCAGTTTCGAGAAAAAGACCTTTCGCCCCGCGTACAATTTGATCTGGCGACAGAGATCAGAACCCTTACTAAAGAATACAAAATGAAATTTCTGATCAATGATCGGGTGGATCTCTGCCTTTCAATCGATGCAGATGGGGTGCATCTTCCCGCGTCAGGCCTGCCCGTCAATGTCGCAAGAACACTTTTGGGGGATAAGAAACTCATCGCTGTTTCTTGTCATTCTGAAAAAGAAGTCAAAAATGCTGAAGCGATGGGTGCGAATTTTGCGGTATTGGGGCCCATTTACGACACCCCTTCCAAACGTCCTTACGGACTCCCATTGACGCTTGATACTTTTCGGGCCATAAAACGCCAAACGACCTTGCCCCTATTCGCGATTGGAGGCATCAATTCCTCCCGCGTGGACAATGTATTTGCCGCCGGAGCAGACGGCATCGCGATTATTTCAAACATCACCCGTGCAAGCAACGTTAAACACCACTGCCAAAACCTTCTAAAAAAAATAGACAGCACTGCATCTTTCCGATAATCCCTTTCTTTTCTCCCACTATTCGAGCATCCTGTCAAACCCTTGTCCCAACAAATCAAAATAAGGTAGAGTAGACGGGATAAACACCCCCCTGTCACATGACTGGAAGGAAAATCCATCCATGACATTTGAAATAGCATTTGTCTTTCTTCTTGTTCTTGCAACGATTCTGCTTTTTATTACAGAAAAATTTCCAGTAGATCTTGTTGCATTGATGGTGATGGCCAGTCTGCTCGTCAGCCAGATTATTACGCCTGAAGAAGGAATTTCAGGGTTTAGCAATACAGCAACCGTCACGATCGCAGCGATGTTTGTCATTAGTGCCGCGCTTTTCAAAACGGGGGCACTCAATGTTGTCGGATTTTATCTTGAGCAGGTTGCGCAACATAGTTTTTGGGTGGCCCTCATTGCCATGATGTTGTCCGTCGCCGTTATTTCGGCCTTTTTCAACAACACGGCAACAGTCGCAATCTTTATCCCTATTGTTTTGAATGTCGCCCGTGAAGCAAAGGTCAGCCCTTCTAAATTCTTAATGCCGCTTTCTTTCGCTTCAATGTTTGGTGGCGCATGTACACTCATTGGAACATCAACAAATATCTTGGTCAATTCGATTGCAGAGCGTGACGGAATTCCTTCTTTTGGGATGTTTGAATTCCTTCCCATCGGGATCATCATTCTAATTGTTGGCGTGATTTACATGTTACTCTTTGGCGTCCAAATGATTCCAGGGCAAAAAATCAAGGAAGACCTCACTGAAAAATTTGGGATGGGCGACTATTTAACAGAATTGATCCTCTTGAAAAAAGCCAAATCAGTTGGCAAAACCTTGAGAGAGTCACCCCTGGTTCAAGACCTTGATATCGACATTTTAGAAGTAACGCGAAGCGGGCGACGTCTTCCTATCCCTTACCAGGAAGTCATCCTTCAAGAATATGATGTGCTCCGTGTCCGGGCGGATGTGAGCAAAATTCGGAAAATCCAAGAGCGTGAAGGTATTGTCATCAAATCAGGACTTAAATGGCGTGATAAAGACCTTGAATCCGAAAATGCCGTTTTAGTCGAGGCCGTGATTGCGCCCCATTCAATGCTTGACGGAAAATCACTGAAAGAGATTGGCCTGCGTGACCAATTCGGAGCCTCTCCACTTGCCATCCGGCACAGTGGCGCCGTCCGGCATGAAAAACTTGAGACAACAAAACTCCGCGGGGGAGATGCGCTACTGATAGAAGTAAAGCGGGATCACCTTCTACAGCTTAAAAAACATCCCGCCTTTGTTTTTATTTCAGAGGTCGAACAAACAATCTTTAGAAAACGTAAGCTCGTACCCGCCGTGACTATTGTTGCCGGCGTCGTATTGATCAGTGCTTTAGGTATCTTACCCATCGTGGTCAGTGCCATTGTTGGCGCAATTCTCCTCATTTTGATCGGATGCTTAACTTTAGAAGAAGCCTATGAAGCAATTGACTGGAAAGTCATCTTCTTACTGGCCGGCCTCATGACACTCGGGGTCGCATTAGAAAAAAGCGGTGCTGCCGCGCTCACAGCCAATATCTTTATTCATTATATTGGCCAATGGGGCCCCCTTGTCATGCTTTCAACTTTTTTCTTTTTTACAACCCTGCTCACCAATGTCATGTCAAACAACGCCACTGCCGTATTGCTCGCCCCGGTTGCCATTTTCGCAGCCCAATCTCAAGGTTGGAGTCCGCGTCCTTTTTTGATTGCTGTCATGTTCGGGGCATCTCTCAGTTTTATGACCCCGATTGGCTATCAAACCAATATCTTAATTTATGGCCCCGGACAATACAAATTTTCTGATTTTCTCCGAGTCGGCACGCCATTGAACATTATCTTTTGGTTATTACTGACCTGGTTAATCCCTCAAATTTTCCCCTTTTAATACGATCAAAGGACTCAAACTTTTTCACCTTGAGACGCCCATTTCTTCCTTTCAAAAAGTCTTTATGTTAGGATGATCGACTTCACTAAGGAGCGTTTATGGGAAAAACCATCGCGATTGCCAACCAAAAGGGAGGCGTCGCAAAAACAACAACCGCCATCAATTTGGCTGCATCTTTGGCCGTAGCCGAAAAGTCTGTTTTACTGATCGACCTCGACCCTCAGGGAAATGCAACCAGTGGTGTGGGCATCGATTATGACAACCTTGATGGAAGCGTTTACGATCTGATTATTGCGAGAAAACCTTTTTCTGAAATTAAAATTCAAACAAAAATTCCCTACTTAGATCTTCTTCCGGCACATATCGATTTGGTGGGAGCAGAAGTTGAGTTGGCCACAATGAACAGCCGTGAAACCCTCTTAAAAGAGGGTTTAAAGGGAATCGTCGACCAATATGATTATGTAATGATCGACTGTCCTCCCTCTCTTGGCTTTTTAACCTTGAATAGCTTAACCGCGGCCGATTCACTGCTCATTCCAATTCAGTGTGAATACTATGCACTGGAAGGGCTCAAGCTTCTGCTGAGGACAATGCAGCTAATCCAAAAATCCCTTAATCCTTCTTTATTCATTGAAGGTATTCTCTTAACCATGTTTGACAAAAGAAACAACCTGAATAATCAAGTTTCAGATGAAGTCCGCGCCCACTTTGGAGATCAAGTTTTTCAAAGTATCATTCCACGCAATATTACCCTTGCCGAGGCACCCAGCCATGGGAAACCCGTTCTTTTCTACGACGCGGTCTCACGAGGATCTCAGGCTTATCTTGCCTTAGCGAAAGAAATTATCTGTAAAAACTAGGGTAAGTCGGGGATTGAACCTGGCGGGTGCATCCCTTGAGACTACTTTCCTTTTCTTCTGTACCCTATTTAGGTTTGGGCAATAGCAATAGGATGCCTTGCCGACTATGATCCAAGCAAGATCTCATCCGCTGTTTTACTCACGGACATCTTAAGAACCCCTTGAAAAAGACAAATTTCAACTTATTTTATAATTAAGAATAATAAACTTGAAAAGGAAATGGAGGAAAACAAAATGACAATCAAGGCGATGACCCCTTGGAAATGGGGACGAAAAGTTGTTCCATTTAGAGAAGGATTTTTGTCAGACGCAATTTTTCCAGAAATGAACACCTTGTTCGACGATATGATACGAGGATTTCATGCGATGCCCTTTCGATTAGAAGAAAAACGCGATGGGTTTTTAAATCCACATCTTGATGTCGTTGAAAAAGAAAAAATACTTGAAGTCTCAGTCGAGTTGCCTGGAATGAGTGAAAAAGATATCGACCTTTCAATCAATGAAGGCGTTTTAACAATTCGTGGTGAAAAAAAGCACGAAGAAGAGAAAAAAGAAGATAATGTATATCGTCGAGAATGTGCCTACGGGACATTTCTACGGACAATTCCCTTACCCGCAGAGGTTCAAGAAGAAAAAATTAATGCGATTTTTAATAAAGGGATCTTAAAAATTACACTACCAAAAACAAAAGAAACACAGAAAAAAATCCGCCACATTGCCGTAAAGGCCGCTTAAAGAAGTTTAGTCGAATCCCTCAAACAAGGCGGGAAGAAACCACATTGTTTGAGGGATTCCAGTGCTTTTGCCCGAATCCACCTCTATTGATCAGCGAACAATAATCCGCCCGCGCATGGCGCGGCCATGGATGCCGCAGTAATAATCACAGGTCACTCGTTTAGAAAATGTTTTTTTAAATGTCCCTCTTGGGGCAATGCCATCAGATTTAAATGCACAGATACCATGTTTCGCATCACCCACAATAGAATGAGTCAGCTTATCATTATTTTTCCACACAACACTTCCCCCAAAATGAACGACTGCTAGATTAGGAAAAAACGCCGCATCCCCTAAATCTGAGGCTCCCAAAACAATCGAAATATCTTTTTGTTGTGGATTAGGAAAAAGGTCACAGGCTGATAAACTTATAATAAGGATGCAACTGAAAATAATGGCGGAATATTGCCTTCGAAAATAGTCGTCAGACGACACATTATTTTCCTTAAGACGGAACTGCGGACTTCAAAGAATTTGAGCTGTAGAGAAAAACGATACACCGATCTTATATTCAAATCAATGTCGTGAAAAATAAAAAATAACTCTATGAGAAGGTATTTGATATGAAGGGTTTGTTGAAAACAAAAAAAGCGGCTGACTCACTCCCTTTAGAAAAAGATCCGCCAACCGCATTTTTTTAAAAACTGATGGAATATCTAGGGGTTTATTCGCCCATCGCCTTTGTTTTTTCCTGCATTTCGTGAACAAGCTGTGTAAACGCGCTTGGATCATGTGCTGCAATTTCAGCCAATATTTTTCGGTTTAAATCGAAACCTGCGTTTTTCAAACCTTCCATGAAACGGCTATAGGTGAGACCATTCAAGCGTGCGGCAGCATTTATTCGTGTAATCCATAGCCTTCTAAATGCACGTTTCCTATTTCTTCTGTCTCGATAGGCATACAGCAACGATTTATCAACCGCTTCCGTGGCTGTCCTAAAAAGCTTACTCTTTGCCCCAAAATATCCCTTGGCCATCTTAAGACGGGCTTTGCGACGTTGCCGGGTCTTTGGGCCTCCTCGTGCTCTTGGCATGACTTACTCCTTAGGTACTACAAGTAATAAAAATTGCTAGATATACGGTAAAGCGCGTATAAGTCCTTTTGCTTCTCCCTTAAAGACCAAGGTGCTCCCTCTTAAATTACGTTTCTGTTTTCTGGATTGGTGGGTCAATAAATGCCTTTTTCCTGCCTTATTTCGCTTTAATTTCCCAGAACCGGTTTTTTTAAAGCGTTTTGCAGCCCCCCGATGCGTTTTAATCTTATTTTTCATTTATTCTCCCTTAACCGATTTCGGAGCCAAAACCATGATCATATTGCGACCTTCAAACTTAGGAGCATACTCTGCTTGGCCCACATCTTCAAGTCGTTTTTGCACCTGAGCCATAATTTCCCAACCTTTTTGCCGAAAAGCCATCTCCCGTCCCCGAAACATGAGTGTTATTTTAACTTTATTTCTTGCCTCAAGAAAGTCCTTCGCGTGTTTTATTTTAAATTCAAGATCATGTTCTCCCGTATAGGGGCGAAACTTAACCTCTTTGAGATGCCCTCCTTTTTGACTCGATTTAAGCACACGTTCTTTTCGGCTCTGTTCATATTTGTATTTGCCGTAGTCCATAATTCGGCAAACGGGTGGCTTGGCTGTTGGCGCGACTTCAACAAGATCCAATCCATTTTCCTTGCTTTCGGCTAAAGCATCTTGTGGAGACATGATGCCCAACTGTTCCCCTTCAGCACCAATGACACGGATTTCTCTATCCCGAATATCTTCATTGACCCTCATTTTAGGCGGGCCTTGGGGTTTCCTTTTATCTCTTATAGCCATTCCCCTCCACTTAAGCCGACTGCTTCAAAGCAATCTCTTCTTTAATTTGGTTGATACAAAGATCAAAAGACGTCACACGGTTTTCACCTTGCCGATTTCGGACAGCAACGGTCTTTTCCTCCACCTCCCGATCCCCGACAATGAGCATGTAGGGAATTTTCATCAACTGCGCTTCCCGTATCTTAAGTCCCATTTTTTCACTACGAAGGTCGACTTCACTCCGAATACCGGCTTCACGAAGCTTCTCGTGAAGCACGTTTGCATAAGCCTGATGATGATCCGTGATTGGAATCACTTTTGTCTGAACCGGAGCCAGCCACGTGGGAAAAGCACCGGCGTAATGCTCAACTAAAACACCAAAAAACCGTTCAATCGACCCCATCAAGGCCCGATGAATCATAATCGGCTGATGCGCTTTACCATCATTCCCTCGATAGGACATCTCAAATCGTTCAGGCAAATTAAAATCAACTTGAATGGTCGTACATTGCCAGGATCGCCCCAATGAATCTTTAATTTTCATGTCGATCTTAGGGCCATAAAAAACCCCTTCTCCCGGATCGATTTCGTAAGGCAGTCCTTTTTGTTTTAAAGCCCCCTCCAAAGCGGAAGTGGCTTGTTCCCAGTGCTCGAGATCCCCCACATATTTTTCCGGTCGTGTGGAAAGATAAATGTCATAAGCTTCAAAACCAAAGGTCCCGAGCACATGAGTTGTAAAATCAAGTACCTTTAATATTTCAGATTCGATCTGATCAGGTCGACAAAAAAGATGTGCGTCATCCTGGGTGAATCCTCTGACACGCATCAGGCCATGCAACACACCTGAACGTTCGTAGCGATACACTGTTCCAAGTTCTCCCCATCGAAGCGGCAAATCTCTGTAGCTTCTGAGTTTGGATTTATAGATCATGATGTGAAAAGGACAATTCATCGGTTTGACTTGATAGGGTATGCCATCCACATCAACGGCATTGTACATATTTTCTTTATAAAAGGAGAGATGTCCGCTCTGCTTCCACAGATCCTGTTTTGCCATATGAGGCGTTGAAACAAATTCATAACCGGCTCTCAGATGTTCTTCGCGCCAAAAATCTTCGAGCACTTTTCGAATCATCGCTCCCTTTGGATGCCATAGAATAAGCCCTGCACCAATTTGATCTGAGGTTGAAAAAAGATCTAAGGTTTTTCCTAATTTTCGATGATCTCGCTTTTTAATTTCTTCTAATTTTTTAAGATGTGCATCAAGATCGATCCGCCTGGAAAAGGAGGTGCCATAAATCCGTTGAAGCATTTTATTCTTTTCATCACCACGCCAATACGCACCACCCGTCGAAAGCAATTTAATCGCTTTGATTTTTCCGGTGGACGACACATGAGGCCCCCGACACAAATCTATAAATTCCCCCTGTTGATATGCCGTAATGGGCGGAGCCATGTCCCCCTTGATCAATTCAACTTTATAAGATTCGCCTCGTGCTTCAAAAAGACAAATGGCTTCTTCTTTTGTCAATTCCATTCTTGAAATAGGGAGATTTCGCTTGATAATTTCTTTAATTTTAAGCTCTATTTTTTCAAGATCTTCTGGTGTAAAAGGGCGTTCAAAATCAAAATCGTAATAAAACCCCTCGTCGATCGCCGGCCCGATCGTCACTTCTGCGGTAGGAAAAAGTTCTTTGACTGCCTGCGCCATGATGTGCGCAGAACTATGCCTGTAAATTTCACGACCCTCCCGAGAATCAAATGAGAGAAAGTCTATTTCAGCATCCCCATCAATGGTTGCAGAAAGATCTTTCGGGGAGCCATCCACACGAACCCCAATCGTTTCTTTTGGCTTTCCATAAGTTTTGAGGACATCTAGAAATGTCGTTCCAGCGGGAACACTTTTCTCAATGCCTCCATTTAATCGAAGGGTAATTTCTTTGCTCAATGCAGACCTAGGGGGATAAGATGAAAAGGCTTTTCAATTGAGTGGGCGTGTTTAAAGATATCATTAACACAGGCATATTTAATTAGATTATATCACTCCAGTAATTCTTATGGTAGGCACGGGCGGTTTTGAACCGCCGACCTCTTGCGTGTCAAGCAAGCGCTCTCCCCCTGAGCTACGCGCCTTCTGAGGCCTAACTGCAACAATCCTATTAAAATGAAAGAGCCTTGTCAAGGATAAGGCCTTTTCTTTCAGGGAGTGCGTGATCTGTCTGGGGTTTAGTCTAAAAGAGGAATCGATGATTCTACCTAGTACAAACATGTACTAATCCGTGTAGAGGCAGACCCGATTTCGGCCTTCATGTTTTGCTTGATAGAGCGCCTTATCGGCACAGTCGATAAATGTTTTCGGCGTCGTTGGGGTTTTTTTAATATCCCATAAGGTACATACGCCGAAACTACAGGTCACCCTTTCTCCATCAGGCAAAAGCGATAAACCCGAGACGGCTTTTCGTAATCGCTCTGCAGATGCGATGGCCTCTTCTTTTCCAGTCTCTGACATCAGAATCAAAAATTCTTCTCCTCCAAAACGGGACAAGATATCGTAGGGCCGTAACATCGATTCAAAACACTCTGAAAGACCTTTCAGGACATGATCTCCAGTGACATGTCCATATCGATCATTGACCTGCTTGAAGTTATCAATATCAAACAAGGAAAGCGACAATGGATGCTTGAGTCGTGAGGCCCTGCCAATTTCTGAAGCGAGTACCTTATTCAAATATCGCCGATTGTAAAGCCCGGTCAAGGGATCACGGATGGAGAGGTCTTTGATCTTTTCAAATGCCTGCTGTTTTTGAATGGCGATCACAGCCTGTGTTGACAGCATTTTAAGACTATTTGTCAATGTCGGCGGAAATTGCTTCGGTTCAAAATCATCGCTATATAAGATACCAATCGGGCCTTTCTCTGCGATGAGGGGAATGGCGATCAGCGAACGGATACCTTCCTTCAAAACAACAGGGTTGTTAAACGAGGGGAAATCTGCAAGATCTGGAATAAGGAGAGGATCTTTATTGGCAAGGATATGTTCGGTCAAGCCCCCTGTACGAACAGGATAAACAGCATTTTTATAAAATTCAGAGGACAGCCCTTTCGTTGCCACTAAAAATAGTTGTTTTTTTTGTTTGTCATACACCGAGAGAGAACCTGCCGGCATCCCTGTAATCCGCATTCCGCCTGAAACAATGGCCTCAAAAATTTCATCCGGCGTTTCTGAGCGGGAAAGCACGAGACTCGTATCAAGCAATATTTGGTTTTCGCCCAACTTTTGTTTGAGGCGATTTTCTCGCTCTTCGAGTTCTCGAATCACATCCCACAAGACATGGGCGACCTCACCCGTTGCCACATCAAAATTATTTTCTGAAATTTGAACCAGTTGGCGACTGATTCTCGGATTTTCAGTTAGATCAAACACAAGATCAATCGTCATGGTCTGAAGGAGAGGAATGGGATCTTCTATAAAAATAGGGAGTTGTGCGTCGCGCGCAAGCTGAATCGCGGGAGCCTCCGGGTTGAGATCGGCCACCCCGACAATTTGGAACCAGTCAAACTGAAGAAGACGGCCGAGTACGGCCTTGCCTCCCTCTCCGGCACCAATAATAAAGACCTTCACCATAGTGTTAGTTTAGCTCAGCCCCTCCCCCTGTCAAGACATCAGACCATTATTCCGCGTATTGACCTTCGTACGCAGGACTGGGTATACTCCTCCCTTGAATCTGGCAAGTGTTATGGTCATAAAAGGCGCTCAATATGCCCCCTGAAGTCTCAGTCCCCTCCCTTTTTCAACTCGGATATTACTGGGAGGCCAAAATTTTTCTCACTTCGGTCAAGCTGGATCTTTATACCCCTCTGGCCAATGGTTCGAAATCCGCAGAACAGCTTGCCTCAGAAATAAAAGTCGATACAGATGCGCTTTCTCGGCTCATGGATGCTTTGGTTTCAATCGGCCTACTAAAAAAAGAGGAGGACGCCTACGCCAACATCCCTCAGCTCGCCGAATTCCTCGTGAAAACAAGTCGATTTTACATGGGGGAATTGATGTTGCTGCAAGACGCAGAGTGGGATCATTGGGGAAAACTGGAAGAAATTGTCAAAACAGGGAGACCCGCAGTTAAAGACAACATCTTTATCAGCCGCCCTGAAATGGGGGCGACGGTTTCAAGGGTGCTCCATCGCATGGCAAACCGGGTCGCCCCTGCCTTGGCTGAAAAGATTGATCTCTCTTCCTATGAAACATTTATCGATGTAGGCGGTGGCGGTGGTGCTTTTTCGATCGCATTTAGTAAACGGTATCCTCATTTAAAAGCAACGCTCTTTGATTTGCCTCAAACCCTTAAAATAGCCCTGGAAAATATCGAACAAGAAGGCCTAAGCGATCAAATTCACTTAAGCGAAGGTAATTTTAATCAAGGCTCACTTCCCGACACCTATGACGTGGTTTTTGCCTCTGATATCCTCCACTACCAGACAGATGCCGAAAATGCAGCACTATTGCAAAGACTTTATGAAGCCACAAATTCTGGGGGCGTGGTCATTATTAAAGATATGTTTATCGGGGATGACGATGCTGAACCCGGCTGGAATGCCGTCTTTTCAATTCACATGATGGTTTACTCTGAAAAAGGACGTTGCTTCAAAGGGAAAAAGATAAGAGAATGGCTCACAAAAGCGGGATTCGATAATATTGTCGAGATTGAGAAAAATACGATTTTAGCCGCAACAAAAGGGATTTAAACAGATGTTTATTTTTTTATGTCTACCACATCAACACAGAACCAATTGGAGGTATTCATGAAAGACTTTTTAACGGCCCCTGGGTTTCTCTCCCCTTATGGCACCTTTGGCGCAGATTTTTCCACAATCATGTCATGGTCTTTCACTATTCTTTTTATTTATGGTTGGCAGCAAGGTCGAAAACACCAAGGACAGCGTCATCACCTTGTGACCCTGTGGGGCATGCTTGCGATGCTGGCCTATTTTACAATTTACTACCTTGCTCGCGGTTTAGGCGCCCTTTCTGTTGAGGGCAAGGAAGGTTTCGGTGGACCCGACTGGGTTTACGATTACATCTTCTCACCCATACTCCTGATTCATATTGTTGTAATATCTATCGGACTCATTCTGGCCATTTACATGATTATCCTAGGCTTCCGCTCCTCCAATAAAAAAGACCAAGCACGCCTTCTGATTCCCGGCCTGCTCAAAATGGAATCCAAAACATTCAAGAGAGTCTTGGGAGGGGCCGCAGCGATTTGCGGGATCATCGCCATCGCGCGCGGAGGCCCTTTAGGGCGAATTCTGGTTTGGGTGTCCGCCTTTGTTATTATTGCAGGCGTCTTATTATTGGAACGGACTGTCGAGCGCTTACTCCCCGATGGGGCAAACCGCCACCGTAAAATTGGGACACTCACCATGATACTCTATGTCATCGCGCTGATTACAAGCACCGCCACCTATGTCATGCTTTATTATATCTATCCGGTCATCGAAACATAGACCTGACAAGGGAGTCATGATGCATGAATGAACGACGCGAGAGCATACGGAGCAACTTTCATCTCAGAACGGAAGTTTTCCTTGAGAATCAACAACAAATCAGCCTGCTGCGGGGGAATATTGCCTTTGGGGGAATCGGCGGATTTACACGAGATCTGGTCGATGCGGGCAAGGCCTCGGTTCAGATTCATTTTTCTCAACGCTCAGGAAAAGAAGCCATCGAATCAGTGGATGGGGAAATTATCTGGGAGAAACAAGATGGCAATTTTACAGCATTCGGCATTCGTTTTTCTTCACTGAAAAACGATGCCCATCCCTTGCTTTATTCTTATTTACAATATGCGGACCAATTCGAGTAGGTTTTTATTCGACGTCACTTTTTAAGATCACGAGATTCCCGCCATTTTCTTTGGCTTCCTGAAGTGCCTGTTCTGCCATCATAAAAAGCGTTTCAGAAGTCAATGGACCTTCCAGGGAAAGCTGAACAACACCACAACTCGCTGTAATTGTCATCTCCTTTGGGTGCAAACCTTCAATCTTCTGACGGAGCAGATCCGCTTTTTCTGCCGCATTTTCCCCACTACAGTAAGGGAGCATGAGGAGAAATAATTCTCCTTTCAGCCGTGCCGCAACATCCCCTTGTCGAGAGAATTTTTTGAGGAGATCAGACACGGCAACCAGAACCAAATCACTTTCTTTTTTGCCATGAACCTGATTCACCTGGTTAAAATTCTCTAAGTCAATCAGGATAATGCTTAAAGGAAAGTGATGACGAATCGCTTCACTGATATACTTCGGTGCCACCTCAGATAAGTAAGTTCGACTGTACAAAGAAGTGAGGATGTCTTTCATCGCCATCTGTTCCATGTCTTCTTGCTGCGTCTCAATTTGCTCAAGGAGTTGTTTAGAAGTAAGCAAATTTTTAACACGTGCAAACAAGGCTTCTTTGATGATGGGTTTCGTCACATAATCATCCACGCCAGTCCGAAATGCCTCTTCTTTTTGAGTCTGATCCTCAAAACGCGATACCGCCAGAATTGAGAGGCTTTTATTGCCGAGATCACTATGACGGATTTCTCGGACAAGTTCTGCCCCGGTCATAGGGCCATCCTGTAAAACATCTACAATCAATAGGTCATAATCAATTTGAGTGAACCGTTTGTACGCGGCTTTCGCACTTTTTTCATGATCTATTTCTAGGCCAAGAGAAGAAAGTTGATCTCGTATTGAATCAGCAGTGATAAGATCCGATTCAAGATATAAAATTTTCCCACTCAGCAAATCGGCCGACAAAGACTGGGGTTTGAAGGTACTGAGGTATTTTGTAATCGACAAAAGATCCTCTTTAAAAAAGACCTCTGTCATCCCTGCGGCCTTTCCTTCGGAAAAAACTACTTTTTTATCTTCTGAAGTAAACATCACAACAGTCATACCTGTGTTATTTTCGGCGCGTAGAGATTGACAAAAATCAATGCCCCTCATATCCGATAAATAGAGGGCAGTGCAAACCAGATCAAAGGACTCCTTTTGTATGAGTTCAAGCCCTTCTTTTCCTGAGGAGGTCAAAGTGGTTTCAAAAGAACGGTCTTTTAATAGCACATCAAGAAGGATTTGATATGTTTTTGTCGGTTCAATAACCAGAGCCTTCATACGAAGGCTCTTTCAAGAGATTTTGAAGAGACTTTCACGTACAAAAAGATATCATAAGACCCCTCATTCGGCTAGTGGGTTCTTTTCAAGAAGAAGAAATTATCGGTCGTGGCAAACAAGACAAAGCGTCGCTGAAGGCACTCTCAAAAAAGGTCGCACCGCTTCGCTATGGGGATTGTGGCAGCTATCACATTCAAGCATTCCACCAGTAGTACGAACCAGCGTATCGAGATGCTCTGGACTTGAAAGGTTTCCTTTTGGAAGATCAAGATAAGAGGAGATGTCAGAGGTCGGTAAAACCAAACCCTGAGCTTGCCGATCAGGAAGCGCCCAATAACGGGAACGGGTAATGGTTGGATTTAAGGGTGTAAATTTTCCGTCCGGTGTTCTTGGATAGCGGATAGAAATCGGATGGTCTACGCGGCTTAAGGGGGGTGCGCCACGCGGTCCCGCCATGCCATCGAAAGTCACATTTGCCGCCGCACCAACTCGAGGATTTCCGACATTAATGCCATGCATGTCTGTGCCAAGGGCACCATCATGACATGAAAGACAAACCAGGGACCCACCAGTGGGATGATTATAGGGGTGCTCGCTGAGTGGAGCGGTTTGTGTCGCACGGTAAAACATATTTTTCGAAGGGCTATTACCCCATAATGGTGCCTGACTTACCTTTTTTCTCTTACCCGCCTGAGTCTCTCCCTTTTTTTGTTTCGATGTCGCCCGCCAAGGAATCGCTTCAGTATGACAAACCGTGCAGCTATTTCCATCTTCTGCCATTGGCACAATAAGATTGTGCCGGGTGTGTTTGACCTCTTCGAGAGGAGAGGCTTTGATCTGTTCGATATCCACAGAAAGGCTTGTAAAAAGAAACACGATAAGCGCAATTTGAGCACTTCGTTTCGTCATCTCTTTGCCCCTATTTTTTTCTGAACGATGGCGGACAAGGTGTCTGCCATTTCTGAAATCACCGACTTCTCTTCCCCTTCAATCATAATGCGCAGAAGAAACTCAGTCCCCGAATAACGTACCAGTATTCGGCCAGATCCTGATAACTTTTGCTCATAATCTGAGATGAGCGCTTGTATTTCAGGGATTTCAGCCAAATCTCGCCTTTCTTTCACCTTCACATTTTTTAAAACTTGAGGCAGAGCAGTCATACAATCTGTCAATTTAGAAGCTGAATTTCCCGTCCGAACCATGAGCGTAAGGAATTGAAGCGCCGTAATAACCCCATCACCTGTTGTATTGTAATCGAGAAAGATCAAGTGGCCTGATTGTTCCCCACCCAGATTATAGGCACCATTAACCATACGTTCAATCACATAGCGATCTCCCACCTGAGTGCGAAGCACATGAATCCCCTTCGGATTGAGGGCCAGCTCAACCCCCATATTGCTCATCAGCGTTGTCACCAGGGTCTCCCCTTTTAAACAGCGCTCATCATGCATGGCAAGAGCAAATGTCACCAAGAGGGCATCGCCATCAATCACATCGCCTTTCTCATCGACAAAGGTCGTTCGATCTGCATCCCCATCATGGGCAATCCCTACGTGGGCCTGATGTTCTAACACCGCTTTTTGTAAACCTTCGGGATGCATCGATCCACAATTTTCATTAATATTTGTACCGCTGGGGTCGTTGTTGAGTACAATCACTTTCGCCCCCAACTCTTTGAGTACGGTGGGTGAAACTTTGTATGCGGCCCCATTGGCACAGTCCACAACAATTTTCAAGCCCTGTAAATCAAGCCCTTTTGGAATAGAACGTTTCACAAATTCAATATAACGTCCTTCAACATCATCTAATCGAAAGACTTTTCCGATTTCTTTGGCTGTAGGACGAATCGCATCAATCTCACCAGAAAAGAGCAGATTCTCAATCTCATGCTCGACATGATCGGGTAATTTAAATCCCTCTTTTGAAAAGAATTTAATCCCGTTATCTTGAAAGGAATTATGAGAAGCTGAAATCATGACCGCCGCATCCACCCGAAGACTCCGGGCCATAAAGGCCACAGCCGGGGTCGGAAGTGGGCCCACCAAAATAACATCAACCCCCAAAGAACAGATCCCGGAAGTTAAGGCCGACTCGATCATGTAGCAGGAAAGACGCGTATCTTTTCCAATGACAATTCGGTGTCGCCCGTCTTTATGTTTAAAGACATGAGCGGCGGCGCGACCGAGTTTCATCGCGGTCTCGACTGTCATCGGTTCAACATTTGCGATGCCTCGAACACCATCTGTCCCAAAAAGTTTACGCATAAACCCGCTTAAAATTAATGCCCCATGCCAGGCATTGACATTTTCGGTGGAGAGGGGGGAGATGCTTTCTTTAGTGCATCTTCGTTCACTCTCACCTTTGCTTTTGCTTTAAGTTGGTCAATTTCATCATTAATAAGCATCCCTTGAATATTCTGAAGTTGCGCTGGAGTCAAGGTCTCAAACGCGCCAGGTGCACGCATTTCGAGCATTTGAATAATATGATAGCCAAACGGGCTTTTTACAGGTGAACTGATTTCACCTTTTTTCATCGCAAATGCGGCGTCTGAAAAAGGTTTCACCATGCGATCCTTGGTAAAAAACCCTAAGTCCCCACCCCGTGCAGCACTGGCAGGATCATTGGAAACCTCTTTGGCAAGCGCTGCAAAGTCACCACCTTCTCCCAATTTTTTCTTCACATCCAGCGCTTCTTGTTCTGTCTTGACTAAAATATGATTTGCACGAACCTCTCCAAAATCAGCTTGCTTTTTCACATAAAAGTCTTTCATCGCCGTATTCGTTGTCCGGTCTTTTCTAATCATATTCACCATCTCTCTCACCAGGAGCGATTCAGTGAATTCTTTGATTTGAGACATTACCTCGGGGTTTTTGAGTAAACCACGACGTTTCCCCTCCTGGTGAAGCACCTCGGTTGCAATCAGCATATCCAACAATTCTTGCTTCATTTCAAGAGAAGTAAAATCCCCCTGCCCTTCTCGGGTCAGGCGACTCATCCGTTTCTCGAAAAGTTCAGTAGAAATTGAAGCGCCGTCTACATTCGCAATTTCATCTGAAGGTGCAGCAAAACCCGATTCCGGCATTGAAGAAAAAAAGAATAGGGCTACCAATATAAAAACTGTATTGTTAATTCTCAAAGTTTGCACTGAAACCTCCAATTTTGAATAAAGACGGTGGCATTCTACCCTTATCCAGAATAAAATATCAATGATCATATTGGCTTAGTCTTTAAAGTGCGCAAGAAAGACACAACCCTCATAACACAACAAACAAACATCGGGCTGTTTTCTTGACTTCAAGGCGATGAAACAGTGATACTTTTCCTTCGTAGCCTTTCATTTTTCTCTTTAAATTCATACTGGTAAAGGATGTACTGTATGAGGTGGACGGTCTGGATTTCAACCTGCGGTGGCATCGGATATTTTCCACGTTGCCCGGGAACGATGGGGAGCCTGCTGGGACTCTTTCTCTTCTTCCCTCTGCATAGGCTTCCCACACTGCCATACACAGTCCTCTTGGTTACGCTATTTGTGCTCGGCGTTTATACCTCGACACAGTCTGAACCTTATTTTAAACGAAAAGATGCCAGCCAGATCGTTATTGACGAACTTGTTGCAATGCTGCTCGTCTGCTTCCTGCTCCCACCGGTTTATGGCTGGTGGATCGCCGGATTCATTGTCTTTCGCTTTTTCGACATCAAAAAACCTTTTCCAATTCAAAGGTTTGAAAAAATGGCTGGAGGTTTAGGGGTCATGGTCGATGATATCATCGCTGCATTGTATACCGTTGGACTGCTCCGATTCATGGAAGCACTGCTTCATTTCGGAGCGTTTAAAATTGGGTAACCCTGAGCACACTGAAGAAAACTCCTTAGAAGAAGTCATCGGGAAATCCCTCAAAGCAAGAGGACTGCTTCTTTCTATTGCAGAATCCTGCACCGGAGGTCGTATTGCCAGTCGCGTGACCCGGATCCCCGGAAGCTCCCACTATTTTGAATCGGCCTGCGTCACCTATAGCAATCGTTCGAAAGAGCATCTGCTATCAGTCCCCAAGTCACTTCTCGAAGAAAAAGGGGCTGTTTCTCCAGAGGTCGCCACAGCCATGGCAGAAGGCATTAGAAAAAATGCAGGCGTTGACCTCGGCTTGGCAGTGACCGGCATAGCCGGCCCTGAGGGAGGCAACGTTGAAAAACCTGTGGGATTGGTCTACATATCCCTCTCTGACGCCAAGCAAACACGGGTCATGTCTTGTCATTTTCAAGGCAATCGGGAAACGATCCAGGCAAAAGCCACGGAAAAAGCCCTTGAGATACTCAAACAATATCTGAGTGCTTAAAAAACTCAGTCAAAAGTGATATAAAGTAACGAAAATATGCAGGGGCGTTCCAATACTAATGATTACCTTGCGGCTTTTTATCGCCCTCCCTTTTTCAGATACAGTCAAAAAGCGCTGTACCGCGCTACAAGACCGAGGGCGAGAGCAGGTTCATGGGGTTAAATGGTGTGACCCCAATCAGATGCATTTGACGCTTTTTTTTGGAAAAGTTGATGTCTCACGCTAAATTCAGATCGAAACCATTATTCATGAAAGTGCAAAAAAAATTTCACCCTTTACCCTTAAAATCTCAGGAATCGGCGTGTTCCATCGGCCCCAATCCCACAAAAGTGGTTTGGGCTGGAAACACTGAAACAACACCATTAATGTCATTACAACATAAACTTTCCCTTCAGATTTCGAAAATTCCTTTTCAAGTCGATTCACCTTCCTTCCCCTTCCAACCTCACTTAACCCTTGGGAGAATTAAGGGGAAGATCGTGGTGCCCGACTTGCTCGCTTGGATGAAACAAGAAGCATCGACAAAAATAGGTCGCAGCACAATGGATGCGATGATCCTCATGGAAAGCCAACTCAGCGCACAAGACCCACATCATATCCCACGCCTTGTGCACACTTTCAAAAAAGAGGCTTGAAAAGCACCTTTTTTTACAATAAGGTCCCTATTATTCACTGCAATGACACGATCGTGTTTATTTATTTAAGGAGAAAAAATGGCTGGAAAAATCATAAATGAGAACAATCGGCAAGGAGCACTTGATGTCGCCATGGCTCAAATTGAGCGGCAGTTCGGCAAAGGCTCCATCATGAGGCTCGGGGCAGATGACGTAACTGCGGGCATCGCCGTTATTCCAACGGGCTCGCTCGGACTCGACATCGCTTTAGGGGTCGGCGGCGTTCCACGTGGGCGTGTTATCGAGATCTTTGGGCCGGAGTCCTCCGGAAAAACGACACTCACGCTCCACATTATTGCAGAAGCGCAAAAAAGCGGAGGCGCGGCGGCATTCATTGATGCAGAACACGCTTTAGATATCCACTATGCTTCAAGACTGGGCGTAAAAACAGATGAACTCCTCATCTCTCAACCCGACACGGGAGAGCAGGCCCTCGAAATTACTGAAACCCTGGTGAGAAGTGGGGCACTGGATGTCGTGGTCATTGACTCCGTTGCCGCACTGGTGCCGAGAGCAGAAATTGAAGGAGAGATGGGTGATTCTCACATGGGCCTCCAGGCCAGGCTGATGTCTCAAGCGCTCAGAAAACTCACTTCTGCTATTTCAAGATCAAAAACATGTGTTATTTTTATCAACCAGATTCGAATGAAAATCGGCGTCATGTTTGGCAATCCAGAAACAACCACAGGTGGAAATGCCCTTAAATTTTATTCATCGGTGCGTCTGGATATTCGGCGAATTGAGACGATCAAAGACGGTCAAAGCGCAACAGGAAACCGGGTTCGGGTCAAAGTGGTCAAAAACAAAGTCTCACCCCCTTTCCGGAAAGCAGAATTTGATGTACTCTTTAATGTGGGGATCTCAAAGATGGGAGAATTACTAGATCTCGCCATTGAAAACCGGATTGCGGATCGTAGTGGCGCATGGTACTCCTATAAAGGGCAGCGCTTGGGCCAAGGGAGAGAAAATGCCATCAAATCTTTGCAAGAAAATCCCACGTTCGCAACAGAAATTGAAAAAGCAATCCGAGAAGAGGCTGGCTTGAAAAGTGCCGAACCTATTTCCAAAGAAAAGGTCGAGGTTTAGTCTTCATTTTCAAACCTGCTACGCAATCTATACTGTAAATGGAGATTTGTGATGAATGTGGATACCCTGCTGAAGGCCTCTGTGGAAAAAGGCGCATCTGATCTTCACATAAAAGTCGGTGCGGCTCCAATGGTCCGTGTCGATGGGCTACTGGGCCCCTTAAGGGAGGCCCACAGAATGACCAAAGAAGAGGTTGCCGCTTTGATTTTTTCTGTCCTAAACCCTTCGCAGCGGGAAACCTTTAAACAAAACCATGAGATTGACTCGGCTTATAGTTCTCCGGGTCTCGGCCGCTTCCGTGTCAGTGTGTTTATGCAACGAGGAACAATCGGCGCCGTCTTTCGTGTCATTCCCAGCAAAATGTTATCTCTGAAAGATCTTATTTTACCGGAAGTGATACAGAAGCTTTCCCTCGAGCATCGAGGCCTTCTACTTGTGACCGGGACGACAGGAAGCGGAAAATCGACCACTTTATCTGCGATTGTCGATATCATTAATTCCACACGTACGGCAAACATCATTACCATTGAAGATCCGATTGAATTCCTTCATCGGGATAAAAAAGGGCTGATCAGTCAAAGGGAAATCGGACAGGATACGAATACATTTGGCGGGGCACTTCGTTCTGCACTCCGACAAGATCCTGATGTCATCATGGTCGGAGAGATGCGTGACTTTGAAACCATCAGCACTGCACTGACCGCCGCAGAAACCGGACATCTTGTTTTAAGCACACTCCATACGCTTGATGCGGCTGAAACGATTCACCGTATTATTTCTGTTTTTCCGCCTTATCATCATGATCAAGTCCGGATGCAACTGGCCAGCGTTTTGAAAGGGATTATCTCAATGCGCCTCATCCCATGCTCGGATAAAGGAGGGCGTGTCCCGGCCGTCGAGATCATGGTTGGGACACAAACCATCGCTGAAGCCATTATCGATTCAGATAAAACGCGTAACATTCATGATATTATTGCCGCAGGAAAATCACAATATGGGATGCAGACATTTGACCAATCCATTTATGAACACCATCAAAATGGCATCATTTCTTATGATGAAGCCCTAAAATGGACCAGCAACCCCGATGATTTTGCGCTGAAAGTGAAAGGCATCCAAAGCACCAGTGATGGTTGGGAAAATTCACAAGAAGAAAACACCTCAGGAGAAAGTGAATTTGGGGTCGAGCATTTTTGAGGATTCCGTCCCATCGGCAAAAAAAGCCGGCTACAAAATCTTATCCTACCGGGATCATACTTCCCATGAGATGACACAAAAGCTTGCACGGAAAGGATTCTCAGAGAAAACCATCTCAAAAACAGTTCTTTTTTTTAAACAGTTCAAACTCATTAACGATCAGAAATATGCTAGAGCCTGGTCTCAGTATCGTATAGAACAGGACTATTTCGGGCCGATTCGTATAAGAAAAGAACTGCTCAAAAAAGGGCTTCCCTCTACTGAAGTCAGCACCCTCATTCACGATCTATCAGGTCAATATAATTTATCGCATCAGGCCGAAAGCGTTCTCGTCCGTCGTTATAAAAACCTTGAAACCCTTCAAACACCCAAGTATCGCCGCAGAGCATATGATTTTTTGCGACGTAAAGGCTATCCAGGTGAAACTATTATGACGGTCTTTAGAAAAATAGGGGCTCTCGCGGAATAGCGCTTCATCGTGTTCATGATGGGATAAGATCGCCGGGGAGCACTTCTTTCAACTCCTCTGAATGCTCAACCATCAGTTTCGCCAGGCTGGGGTGAGATTGAATCACTTTCCTTTCTTCAACGATCAAGGGTTTCTGCCTCGATAAAATCTTGCTTGGAATACTCACCATCCCAAGAGTGACCTTCCCCTGTTTTCAGGGACACCGATTTAGCATAAAATGCTGAGGGAGGTAAAGGATGAAAACACGCAGAAAATTCAGTTCATCATTCAAAGAAGAAGTGGTTGATCTGGTCAAAAAGAGCGGAAAAAGCACGAACC
>JAJDBX010000039.1 GCA_029261135.1 Nitrospirota bacterium | reverse complement strand
CAAAATTCAAGCTAAAGCCCATCCTTTCGACCCAGAGTTTATAGGCTACTTTAAAGACAGGATTCTACGAACGAAAGGGCGAAAGAAAAGTGAACAGACACTGTTGCTGGATCTTGAAAAAGGTCTTAGACAGGCTTGAGCCGTGTGCGGTAAAAGCAGCATGCACGGTTCTTAGGAGGGCTCATCCCAGCAATGGGGTGAGCCTATCCGACCTGATGAATGGTTCTGGCTTTCCTATTCCGGCCTCACCTGGCGCCAAGGTTTCCTAAATATTGTCCCAATGATTTTTCTTCTTCTAGCGTTAGAGAGCTGGCCTCTAAAAAATAAGTACGATCTTGATGTAAAGGAACTGTCAACTCGGTGAGCGAGCGTTCTATCCCTTGGCAATCCAAAAAAGAGGGAGACAGTAAAGACATCCCATTGCACCAATCAACCAAGTTGTTACTGAGGCCAGTACGAATCCTCACTTTTACCGCCTTAGGTAGCTTGATCGGTTTGATTTCGTAACCCTTATCGGTTTTGATGATTCGCGCTTCAGCCATGACTTCTTTTTTTTGGCGAGGAATCCAAAATCGATCCGATAAATTTCCGCTGATTCCCATCAAATCAATATTGGCCACGAGATCACCTTCACCATCAAAATCAACCTGCAAACGAAGGGAATGTATACGGTCACTGAGTGGTGATACCGTCAAAACATGCTCATGGAGCACGATCACCTGCTTGGGAGATGCGAGATGGATGGTGAGGGGCCCTTTTTTAATCTCAGAGATCTTTGGGGCCATGTCTTTATAAGCTTGGTTCAGCCGATCAAAAACAAAATCGTGTGTGGAATGCCCTTCTTCTGTTTTTGAATCAGTATTGACGACGGTGATCAAGATGCCCGCTACCGATACGAATAAACAGATAAATATAGAAGACAGGATTGAACCAATATTGATGTTCATAATAAAAGAGTGCCTGGATTTTTCTTATTTTTCAGTTCAACAAAAACATAAAAATTCATAGAATCGTCATGAGAGGGTTGAGGGATAGGGTTTTTCGTTTCGAGGCGCATGTGTCTATCCCTTGAGGACGGGACGTTCTGGAAAGTGTTGTCTATTGAGTCTCTGAGCCGCTTTCTCGGTGTTTTGGATGAGAAAAATAAAGAGATATCTATTTTACGTCTATCAAAATCCTGACTGAGTTTAAAAATGCTATTGCCCTTCGAATTCTGCTTTCGATTCGATGTTATCGCGATATTTAAGCTGTAGACCTTTTAGAAAATTACGGAAAATCTGATCTTTACATTCACGGTAGTGTTTATGGCCTGGCTTACGGAAAAATGCACTGAGTTCGTGTTTACTGATGTGCAAATGCGCCAGGGCCATAATCCCCAATACATCTTCGGCTTGCAGGTTTAATGCGATTTTAAATTTCATGAAAATGATATTGTTGGTTAAACGCTTTTCTGGTTCGGGCTGTGGGCCTTCTTTTTTGCCTCGTTTCTTGTTAATCAGACCATTCAGGAAAATCGCGAGCAGAGTGTCGCTACATTCCTGATACGCAGGATCACCCTCTTTTTTTAGCCAATCGCTGATCTCCCTCCGTGTCACCTGATGACCCGCTAAGCCAAATATGGCAATCATGGTCGAATCGTCAAAGTCGAAGATATAGCGGGTACGGCGTAAGATATCGTTATTTATCATAAAATATGTCCTGCTCTAAATTGCAGTGATGTCACAAGAATTTTCTGTCGGGTGACCTCGGAAGCTTAGAGTGACTTTCCATCTTTATTCGCCTGTAAAAACCATCTACTTTGTCTCTTATTAGAATCATAACAAATGATGATCCAGTTTCTGGATAGTATCGAATCGCATGCCAGATAGCAATTCGCACGTGGATGCTCAGTTGGAAACATGCTCATTTTAAAGGGGGTAAAGGCCTTGAAGAATCCAGACTTCTACGCGTGTCTGGATTCCCGTGCTTGGTCTGATCACTTTCCTCCCCCAAAAAAGAAGACAAGCCCCTAAGTCTTAACATCCGCTAATCCGTACCAGAAAATGTGTTGAGAGCATTCCTTTTGATCATATTATTATGATTCAATAAAACTAATTTTTATCAATATAATGAACGCAAGATCATCTGATATTTTCGAGAGAGAAGGAGGATGAAACCACGTCAACCAATATTCTGGGTCATCGGTCTCTTCAGTCTGATGATTTATTCATCAGACATATGCCGAAACGGTTATTTTGAAAACCGGAAGATCTTGCGGTTTTCTCGAAGATCGATTTTTTAGGGAGAGGTGGACCCCAAGGCTGACACAGAGAAATATCATTTATAAGTGAAATCCTGAGTCATTGTCACGCTGCCTTTGGAAGTCCCGATGGCAGGTCATAGTAAACCTGATCGGGAGTCATTTTGTCTAGACTGTCATGTCTCCTGTCTTGATTATAGAAGGCGAACCAAACACCAATACTCTCTTTTGCTTGTGCGACCGTATCATAGGCCTTGAGGTAGACTTCCCCGTATTTCAGGCTACGCCAGAGGCGCTCAATAAAGACATTATCTATCCAACGCCCCTTTCCATCCATGCTGATCTGAATACCCTTGTCTTTAAGAATGCCGGTAAAATCATCGCTGGTAAATTGACATCCCTGGTCACTGTTGAAAATATCCGGTTTGCCATGTGGAGCAAGGGCTTCTTCCAATGCCTCAATACAAGGCACTGTATCCAAGCTGTTGGACAATCTCCAGGAGAGGACTTTTCTGGAATGCCAGTCCATGATCGCAACCAGATACAGAAAGCCCTTGCGCATGGGGATGTACGTGATGTCAGTGCACCACACCTGATTCACATTTTTAATTTCTATATCTCGTAACAAATAGGGATAGACTTTGTGGCTAAGGTTGGGACGGGTGGTCCTGGCTCCTGGATAGAGTGCGTGTATTCCCATTAGTCTCATCAATCGTTGTACGCGTTTTCGACTGACTTGCAGGCCATAGTCATCCCATAGATCGTCACGTAATCGCCTAGACCCCTTGAAGGGATGTCGTAGGTACAAGACATCTATCTTTCGCATCATCTCAAGGTCAGCATCATTTACCAAGCCTGGAAACCTGTAGGCCGATGATCGACAGATATCAAGTGTCCTACATTGTCGGCTAATGCTCAGTCCATGTTGACGGTCTATTTTTGCTTTGCGCTCAGACATATTTAACGACCGAGCGCTTTGGCTAAAAAATCGTTTTCTAATGCCAATTCTCCAATCTTGGCATGTAGATCTTTCAGCTGAGATGCCTCAGCTTTTTTAAGCTCTTGACTGTGACCAAACACTGACGAGGCCTGATCAAGTAATTGTTTCTTCCAGTCTTGGATTTAATTCTGGGGTACGTCATATTGCTCTGAAAGCTCTGCCAGCGTGAACTCGCCTTTTATGGCCGCCAAAGCTACTTTTTCTTTGAATCCCGGTAAATGATTTCGCCTTTTTCGTTTCATTTTTTTCTCCTGTGGTTGGGTCATTTACCTCAGGAATTTCACTTAAGGGACTGTCTCTTTTTCGGGGCCCACTTCAGTCGGTATTGACCCCTTCGGTGAGGACAGCGGTCGTGTCGACCTCGTTGAAGATGGTCGCCTCTTCACTCACCGTACAGATGAGCAGGGTGCAGGACGCATTGCTGTTGTTGACTTCCAAAGATGAACTGCCTTCCGACAATGCGCTAATACAAAAAGGATTTTTCAAGCACTAACACTTCATCAACTAAAAAGTTGGCATGAGGTGTCTACATGGTATATATCTAGACACATACTTGGTTCAACGTAATGATGAAAAGGCCTCTCAATGCTCAAAATGATCGTAAAATTACTAAAGGTGCTCAACTCAGAAGCGGAGCCCTCGCAAGTTAGTCTTGCCTTTTCTTTTGCAATGATTCTTGGTTTGACCCCACTGTTTAGCCTTCATAACATCTTGATTTTATTGCTTGTTCTTATTCTTCGAGTCAATCTCTCTGCATTTATACTGGGATGTGCCTTTTTCTCAGGCCTTGCTTATATACTTGATCCGATTTTTCACTTGATCGGCCTAAACGTACTCATGACAAGTGGCCTCGAAGCTCTGTGGAGCACTTTATATCAATCTACCTTTTGGCGCTTAGAAAGGTTCAATAATTCAATCGTGATGGGCAGTTTCCTTTTTTCGATTATTTTATTTATCCCAGTACATCTTTTATCAAAAAAGATGATCCTCAAGTACCGCGAAAAAGTTTTGGATAAAATCAGAAAAACCAAGGTCATGCAGACGCTTAAGGGAAGCAGGCTTTATCAGCTTTATACCTCTTCAACAGAAATCGGAGATGAGGGATGAAGGGTCTTCGATGGGGTGGTTTTTTAGCGTTTATTGTAATTTGGGGTGCTGGGGGAATCATCTGGTTTTTTGTGATCGACAGCTTGATCGAAAAGGGGATTGAAACCGCCGGAACAAAAGTGGTGGGCGCCAGAGTCGAATTGGATGGTGCCGATCTTTCTCTTTTTCCTTTAGGGCTTATCCTCAAGGGACTTCAGATCACTGACCCCGATGTCCCGATGAATAATGCTGTCGAGGTGTCTAAGGTCAGTATGACCATGTCTGGACTTCAATTGCTGATGCAAAAAACCATCATCGATCAAATGCTTATCGATGGGGTACAATTGGATACCCCTCGAGAATTTTCAGGAGCAATTTCAAATAAATCGACTGACAACAAATCGATACTGTCTAATAACAAATCAGTCACCACAAAAAAAGAAGATAAAAGTTTCAGACTACCGTCTTTTGAAATCCCAGATGTCCGTGAGATCTTTTTAAAAGAAGACCTGCAATCACTCAAATTAGTCGATGTAATCCGTAGCGACATTATTAGTGCAGAGAACAAATGGAAACAGCGAATTTCGGAACTGCCAGATAAGAATAAATTTAAGACATACCAAGAACGCATTAAAAAATTAAAGTCGAAAAAAAAAGGGGGTATTTTGGGAATAGTGGGAGGGGCTTCGGATTTGCTCTCCCTGCAAAAAGAAATCCGTCAAGATCTCAACCTAATAAAAGGGGCGAAACAAGATCTAGGAAATGAGGTCAAAACTCTAAAAAGTCAGGCTGAAGCAATATCCAAGGCCCCGACAGAAGACATTCGGCGTCTGAAGGAAAAGTATGCACTCACCTCAGGCGGTCTCTCTAACATTAGCCGCACACTCTTCGGGAATAAGATCTCAGATTGGATAGAAAAAGGGCTTTACTGGTATGAAAAAACGCAACCCTACCTTAAAACAAAAGGAGACCAAAAAGGCAAAGTTAAAGTTGTTAAACCGCTACGCGGGAGAGGCCTTAATGTTCATTATAGTATTAATCAGCCCCTTCCAGACTTTTTAATCAAAACAACACAGGTTTCTTTCGCCGTTCCTGATGGTAATTTTTCTGGCCAGGTCATGAATATTACGGCAGAGCAGGACGTGACCGGCCTCCCGATGACTTTCGATTTTTCTGGAGAGAGAATAAAGAATTTAAAATCAGTAAAGATCACGGGTTCGGTGAACCGGGTCAATCCCGCTCAAGCGAAAGACCAAGCAAATTTTCAGGTCCAGGGCTACGAAATTAGGGATCAGCATTTATCAAAAAACCCTCAGTTTCCAATCACCCTGAAAAGAAGTCTCGTTGATTTTGAAGTCAACACCGAATTGCAGGATCAAGCACTCAATGTAACCCTGTCTGCGCAACTACAAGAAGTTCAAATATCGGCTGGTAAACCTGAATCAAAACAAATCGCTAAGGCATTCGCCTCAGCGCTCTCCGATGTGAAAGCATTTACTTTAAACAGCACGATCTCCGGAACGTTCAAAGATTACAAGGTTAACCTATCTTCAGACTTAGACCAGATTCTGAAAAAAGCCGTTCAAAGACAGGCCGAAGCAGAAGCGGATAAATTTGAGGCAAAGCTGAAAACAGCAATCGCTAAAAAGCTAGAAGGACCGCTTGGAGATATCAAATCCAAATTGGAGGGATTTAATACCCCTATAACCCAACTGACGGAACGTCTCAATCTCGGAAATGATCTCTTAAAATCGGTTCCCGGTAAGGATTCTAACAAATTAAAACTACCTTTCTAGGAAAATTATTGGGCTTTGCTTTAAGCACTCTTATGGTCTCGGTAGAGATAAATTTCTTTATAAGGGCGGAAAGCGATATCTGAATTCAAATGGAAATATTTTCCTCAAAAATAGTTTTCCTTTGCACGGCCTAATCAGGAAATCTTAAAGTCACCATTCAGACCACTCGGACTCTTTTTGCAAAAGAGCCTCTAAGTTTAAGCTGGGCTTCCTTTTACCCTTTGTAATGCACGGATCTTTTGATCTGCACCTTTTTACCTGAGAGGGAAAAACCATGGGCACACGCAGGGATGTCTGAAAAGATAAAATTATATTGACTAGAGAAATATCTCGACCTTACTCTGGGACTACGATTAGTTACCGATTTATAAAAAATAAAATAGGTCTGATCCCTCACATCCAACCCCACAGAATTTGCTTTCTCCCAAAAGCGTGACATCAACCAATTACTACTAACATGGAGGATAGGACATTGAAGAGAATAGTAGCACTCGCATCTGTTTTGATCTTGAGTTTTTCAGCGGCAAGCCATGCGCAAATAAATCCTGAAAGGTCTTCACTCAGCCTATCCATCGGTCGTTATCAGTTTGATCACCACCAAAAACTGGATGTCAGCCCCGTGATTAGCCTCAGAATAGCTCATGCTCTCACATCACATTGGGGTCTTGAAGGTGTGTTGGAATATATTCCTACGGTATCCAATTTTGTTGGCGACAACAATAGCACCATACATGGCATCCTGTACCATATCGATACTCTTTATCATTTTATGCCAGACAAACAATTTGTCCTTTTTTTAGCGGCCGGAGCCGGAGGGATTTCTCTTGATTCGTACCCAAGAGGAGCCGACTCCAATTTTATGGTGAATTTCGGCATTGGGGCAAAATATTTCATTTCTGATCAGATTGCCCTCAGGGGCGATATTCGCCAAATCCTGGTGGATGATCAACAGACAGAGCATAACCTAGAAATCGCCTTGGGTCTGGTCTATGCTTGGGGGGGGTGGACCCAAGAAAGCTCCTGTTAAAACTTTAATTTCCCTACCGGCGGATACTGACGGCGACGGCGTGCCGGACAGCAAAGATCGTTGTCCAGCCACCCCCGCAGGGATCAAAGTTGACAGACAAGGCTGCCGACTCGATAGCGACCAGGATGGCATCACCGATCATCTCGATAAATGTCCAAGCACACCTGCCGGGACAGTGGTTGACGGAAAGGGCTGTCCAAAAGCTAAAGACGACGATGGAGATAGTGTACTTGACAGTCGAGATTTTTGTCCCAATACCTCTTCAGGGGTCAAAGTCGACAAAGAAGGCTGCCCCTTAGACAGTGATGGGGATGGAACGCCCGATCACATCGATCAATGCCCGGATACGCCCAAAGGGCTTATTCCCGATGGAAAGGGATGTCCCTTCGACACAGATCAGGATGGGGTTCCAGATAGCCAAGACCGATGTGCCAATACCCCTCCTAGTGTAAAAGTCAACAGCAAGGGTTGTCCGCTTGATCGTGACCAGGATGGCATCGCTGATTATCTCGATGAATGTCCAGGGACACCTGCCAGTGTTGCTGTCGAGGGGAAAGGCTGTCCAAGAGAAGAAAAGGATCGCGATGGAGATGGGGTGTTTGATGTAAGTGACAAATGTCCCGATACGCTCAGCGGTGCACCCGTTGATCAAGACGGCTGCACTGTATTGAAAGAAAAGGTCAGCGTTGAACTCAGCATAGGGTTTGATACGGGTAAGTCCGATATCAAACCTCAGTATGACGGTGAGATTCGGAAAGTTGCTAATTTTATGTTGGCTTTCCTTAACACTTCCACCGAAGTTGAAGGACATACTGATAATACCGGTGCGGATCGTAACAACCGGTCGCTTTCACAAAAACGAGCTGATAGTGTCCGGCAATACCTGATCGATCACTTCGGGATCGATCCATCTCGGCTTACAGCAAAAGGGTATGGTTCTTCAAAACCGATTGCAGACAATAACACTCCTGAAGGACGGGAGAAAAACCGCCGGGTTGTGGTTACCCTAACGGCCGACAAAAAATAAAACTAAAGCCAAGGAAGTGATCAGACACGCTCAATAACGGCTCTTGGGAGCCGCTACTTTTTTTAAAGTCGGGCCAAAATTTTATTATAAAGGTACTTAATCCAAGGGTTCCAATCAATTAACCAGTTTAAACTTGAAGGATCTTGAGGATTAGATCTTAATTGTCCCCACCGGCTTAGCCTCAAAAGGCGCGTACGTTCACGCCATTTTCTGTCATACAAATGCAGATCCCGTTGAGGATATGGAATCGAAATACCCTTGCCCTCAAGGCTTGTTTTCGATTTTTCCGTAATACCAAAAAAGACATCTCAATAATCTGAAAAATCGCATCACGGACGAACAAGCAAACTGACTGCGCTGTCACCCAGCTCTGAGACCGCAACCCTGGGTGAGGGTTCTTCAAGGACTTTTGGGTCTTTCTGCATCATTTCCATTAAGAGCGCCTTCGCCGATGTGTTGTTGGAGGGGTAGGCAATACCGACGGTCAGGTCGACACGGAGCTTTCCTTCCGCAGAATAATTAACACGGGCGTTGTTTGAAATCGCTGCATTCGGGACGATAATCCTCCTGTTGTCCGGGGAAAGAATGATGGCATTGAAAATCTGAACTTTTTTGACAACACCCAAATGTCCTTGAGCTTCAATCAAGTCACCGACATTTTAGGGTTTAAAAATCAAGATTAAAACACCCCCAGCAAAATTGGCAAGACCCCCCTGTAGAGCGAGGCCTGCGGAACCCCGCACGGCGATGAATGAGGTTGTTGCAATCCCCACCACCATGGACGCGACATTAATCAAAATCATCATTTTTAAGCTCTAGGAGACTAGATTTCAGATAAAAGGAGATAAAATTTGTCTACCTTCATCGCTTTCAAGCGACTTATTGACCAGGCTGAAATACCCTTGATGACCCATAAACCGATAATCAGGGTAATGATCGCCAATGCCAGTTTAGGCGCGTACGCCGTCACAAGTTCTCTCCCTTTGTTTGTCAAAGATGCCATATCCATTCATCATAATTTGCCTTAGGTCTTGCGATCTGTAGTCTTATTCTGAATTTTGTGTTTCATTGGGGGAGATACTGAATTAAACCCAGCGGTCCCCCTTCGCCGGGTTTAATTCAGTATCTTCAAATGTTCTGCTTCTGATGTTTTCTCAGCAAAAAGTGAAGAGTCTAAATTGCAGTGTAAATCCTCCCCAATTAGGGGTACTTCCATTTAGAATTTTCCCGTTGGTTGTTGGACATTTTGTTATTTCAATGCGCCTTTCAATAGATTCATAACTTTATCCCCACTCATGTTCTGAGCGTGTTCTAGTACAACAGGAACAAACTTTCCTATCATATCAGGAGATAAGCCGAGCTTAGAAAAATTTCCTGTTAAGGATGTCAGCCCGCCTACTGACTTTGCCTTTTTTCCAAAAAGAGAGGGTGCGCCACCCAGTCTATTCTCTAAACCTCCCGTTTTAGGGGCAGCGCTCATCAAAGAGTCTACCCCAGGAATCCCCTCACTTACCTTAGAGAAGTCAGAAGAACTGAGTTTTTCTTTTGCCAGTTTAAAAATTGATCCAGCACCGCCTGTTGCCTGTTCTTTTGTTACCCCCAGTCTACTAGTTAACTTGCCGACAAGATCGTTATGACTCCCGGCCGAAAGGGCGACCTTCGGCTGGGCCATGCCACAAAAAGCTAAGGCAATGAAAAAGATAGTTAAGTGTATTTTTAATGATTTTGTTTTCATTGATCCCTCCCTATTTCGCTCTATTCTATATTAGGTCTGCCTAGCCATTAGTTTCAACACGTACGCTATTAATTCAAATTAAAGGCTTTGCAAAAGTAAATCAATAGATTTTTCTTGAGCGCACTTACTCAAGATTACCTTATTCATAAATATAGAGGCGACAAATTCTGATCAAAAACTGGGAATATTTTGGGGATCAGAGGCTTCGCTTAAACACCGCGAATCGGTATGGGCTCATCTTTTTTGATGGAAATCGTTTTCCGAGTGTTGCAGTCAAAATATCGAATGTTGCCGGATAGAACTTTGCACTGCTTGGGGCATATCAAAAAATAAGTTACTGGAAATTTGAATTTATTTTGGGCTTAATTTCGGCTCCAAGAAGCGATGAGTTCGAGGTCCAAGGTAAGAATCCGGTTTCGATTCAATTGATTGCAGAATAAGATGATATCTAGTAGACAAAGCAGGGTGAAAATTCATAAACTCCCAACAGATTATTCTGAACAGTTTAAGTTATAGCCCTCATAAATTAGGAAAGGTCAGCATAATGAATCGCATAAATAATACCCATTCAACAGTTCACTATTTGTTTTCTTGTTTGAAGCCCCTTATTAATAGATCGCTCTTTTTATTCCTCGTGATCGGCATTGTGATGGGGGGATTGTTGACTGGTTGTGGTTCGTCTTCTTCCTCACCGGATGCAGCAGGGGGCGGAAATCCTGGAGAACCCGGAGCGATTGCCCTTCTTTTAACGGATGCCCCGACAGGTAATTTTTCTAAAGTGGTTGTCACAGTCACAGAGGCGAATATTTTTTCAGATTCTGAAAAACCGGTGACCCTTTTCAAAGGCAGCCGTCGAATAGATCTACTTTCACTGGAAGAAGTCGAAGAGCTTTTTATGATTCAAGAAGCGGTTCCGAGTGGCTTCTATGAAAAAATCCGTCTAAAAGTCGAAGATCCTGAATTTGTCAAAGCCGATGGAACCGTAATTTCTTCAGATCAGATTCATTTGGTGGCCAATGGGAAAATTGACCTCATCCCCAAAGAGAATTTTCATGTTGTCCCTGGTGAAGCCTTGGTGGTTCATATTGACTTCGACGCAAAAAAATCAATCAAAATTCATCCCACTTCATCGGATAAATATCAACTCAGGCCGGTTGTCTTCGTATCGGTCTTGGATGGATTTAAAGACCGTCTGCTCTCTCTAAAAGGACTGATTGAATCATTTGACACGGCAGATAATTCATTTATTCTGAAAAGGACGGGACACCATTTTCCCCATTCTGATGACGATGATGCCGAGCATCCCTACCGGATCAAGATATTTTATTCGAATGAAACACGGATTATCGACGCAAAGGGTGACGTCGTCGATTTTAATGCCTTGGACAACGGTCAGCATGTGAATCTCTTCGGTGTGCATTTCAATACTTTTGCCCCAGGAAGTCCGACGTTTGAAGTCTCTGTCGTGTTAATTAATGCCAAAGGAGACACTTTTAAAACTATCGGCCAAGGTGTGTTTTCCTGAATCAAAGAAGAGAGGCTTGAAATCATTGATAATCCCGATGATTGGGAAGCCTTTTGGAAGTAACATCCGGGAGAAGGAAGTGAAGTTCCAGGGGTCGATTTCCAAAATAAAATGCTGTTTATCGTTCATCTCGGCAGCCGGAACACAGCAGGTTATTCCGTTGAAATCAAAAAAATAAAAGACCACAAAGGTGATCTCGAGATTAAATATTCCGAAAAAATTCTTGGGAACGAGTGTGTCAAGGCCCAGGTCATTACGCAACCCCACCATATTATTTCTGTGTCAAAGACCGATAGTAATCCTAAATTCATGAGAAGTGTAAAGGTTGTGAATTGTGAGGGTGGATCTTAGTTAACAATATACTGATTAACTATCAGGTAATCAAATTAGAACCAGTTATAGTTGAGGTTCTAACAAATAAATCATCGACTTACATTAGAACTCTTGCATCTTTTGGCTCAGATGAAAAATTACGCTTTCTGAAAGAAAGTGAGTCTAGAAGAGTAGGCTATGTTTCCTTCCCTCCACGCTTTAGAGCGGATTCTCCATACTTCGACCTGATAAGATCAGAAGCGGCATCGATACGTTTTTGCTTTTGCCTTCTCTCATCAATAAAAAGCGCTCTCTGAGCTTCTTCCCCAGGCACTAGCTGGCTGACCCCCATTCCAATGAGTCGAACCGCTCGATGTTTTTTTGTAAGGTTTGTTTTTAGAAGACTAAGGGCGACATTTAAAAAATCCTGAGTCGTATGGCTTGAATAAGTAAGGCTTTTTGAGCGTGTGGCGGTTTTAAAATCAGAAAAGCGGATTTTGATTTCGACAGTGCGTGCAGAAAGGGTATGGCGGCGCAAACGCCAGGCCACTTTCTCAGTGAGTGCAACCATATAAGATTGAA
>JAJDBX010000038.1 GCA_029261135.1 Nitrospirota bacterium | reverse complement strand
GCTTTTTCCGCTCTTTTTGACCAGATCAACCGCTTCTCCTTTGAATGATGAACTGAACTTTCTGCGTGTTTTCATCCTTTACCTCCCTCAGCATATTATGCTAGATCGGTGTCCGTGAAAACAGGGGAAGGTCATTCTTTCCTTTCGGCTCTATCGTTCCAGCGGAGATTGAGGTGGAAGGGTTTTAGTGGAGATATTCTTAAGATTGAATAATCAATCATAGAGGAGGAGGTGTTCAATGTGACGTAGTCTAGTAAAAATGAGGCACATCTCGATCTCAGCAACCTATTTTGCCCTTAACTCGATGATAGGGATGCTAGGTTGAAACCTATTTAACTCTTAGGTAGATTGGCTCTAGCAACAAAGGAGAAGTAAACTGCCATTTTTGTGCTCTATGCGACCTTGCTGAGTTAAAGTAACGATAGGTTCTTAACCGAAAGTCTTCAATCCCCAAATTTCAATTCCTCCTTATTCTTATCACCTTCGATAACACGATTTAATATCTCTTGAAAAAAAAGCTTGACTCTATACTTAGGTAGAGGGTTTACAGTTGAATCTAGGAGATAAAAAAATGGCAACCTTCAACATCGGTCAATTGGCCAAAAAGACCCAGGTCAAAGTAGAAACAGTACGCTATTACGAACGCCGGGGGTTAATTCCAAATCCACCGCGTCGGGAATCCGGTTATCGACAGTTCTCACAAATCGATGTGGACCGCATCCGCTTCATTAAATTCGCGCAGGCCATTGGGTTTACGCTCAACGAGATTGCAGAGATGCTTGCACTCAAGGTGACGACTTCGGCGACCTGTGGCGACGTCACTCAAAAAATCGACGAAAAATTGTGCGATGTGGAAGATAAGATCAAAACGCTGCTCAGGATGAAAAATACCCTGATCAATCTAAAAAAAGCCTGTAAAGAACCAGACCTTTCCAGTAAAGACTGTCCAATTTTAGACTCTCTCAACACAGAGGAATATAAAAATGATGAAAAAGAAATCCTCAAATAAGCTTCTCATTACAGGCGTGGTGGGCACAATCATCGCAGCACTTTGTTGTTTTACGCCCATTTTGGTCATCGCGCTCGGCCTTGTCGGTTTGAGTGCAATGGTGGGATACCTGGACATTGTCCTGCTTCCGGCGCTCTTTGTTTTTACCGGAATGACGCTTTATGCCTTATCAAAACACAAAAAAGACTGTTGCGACAAAAGGGACACGCCGCTTCAATGTCTTACGCCCAACAATGATTCAAAACAAAAAATCTGTTGTAGCACTTGGCCGGAAGCAAGAGGTCATAAAAACACAATCTGTCCTGTGAATGATAAAAAAGGACAGTCGGTTGATTCTGAAACGCTTCGTCATATCATCAAGGAAGAGAAACGGTCAAAAATCAAAGCGTCGGGTTATTATTTCTGCAAAGCCCCCGACTGCGACATGGTTTATTTTCACCCGGAAAGTGGACAGACTTTTGAAAAAGCAGATCTAAATGTGCGTGTCGGACTCAAAGAAACCGAAGATCCGGTGTGGGCGTGTTACTGCTTTGATATCAGTAAAAAGATGATCATAGAAGAAATTGAAAGCACCGGACAATCTGCATCGGGTGATCGCATTCGTCAGGAAGTCGCGGCTAAAAATTGCGCCTGTGAAATCAAAAACCCTTCGGGCCGCTGTTGTCTCGGCGAAGTCCTGGCGGCTGAGAAAGAAGCACAACAAAATCTACAGAAAGTACTTTGAAGGAGGAAATATGATGAAAGGATTCATCTCATCGGTCTCCGCACTTTTTTCGTCTGCCTGCTGTGTCGGCCCAGCCGTTTTAACCGGCATGGGCGTTGGCGCGAGCACTGCGGGTTTGCTTGGGGGGGTGGCGGGTTTTGTAAAAGTGCTGATCCCGTTTCAAAATTTCTTTATCGCGGGCGCAGTTGTTTTTTTGGCGCTCAATTTTTATACGGTCTACGGCCCCAAGCGGAAAACCTGTCTTGATGGCAATATTGACGGCGCCAAAAAGCTGAAAAGAGAAAAGATTTTGCTTTGGACCAACACGGGGGCAGTGATTTTGTTTATCCTTTCGCCCTATCTATTGGCGATTTAATCATTCAAGGAGTACGGATATGAAAAAGAGCACAAAAATTAAGGGTTTGATTTTGGGTCTTCTTGGCCTGTTCGGTTATGCCTTATTATTGGGTTTCAGCACTGGAAACCCAATCGGGCCTTCGAGGGCCTATGCCTCGGAAAACCCCGTCGGAACAGAACAGGTTGAATTACAGATCGACGGCATGACCTGCCGAAAGTGTGTCAAACCGATGCAAAAGGCCTTATTAGCACTGCCTGGCGTGACCGCCGCAAAAGTAAGTTATGCGGATGCCAATGCGGAAGTTGAATTCGAAAAAGGAAAAGTCAGCGATGATCAGCTGATTCAGGCCGTTGAGGATGAAAGTAGCTTTTTTTATACTTACAAAGCAAAAGTCACCTCACGGAAGTAATGAATGCAAGCAATAAAGGATAGAGATCAGAACATCAAAGACCTCGCCCAGATTGCGGCAGGCCTTTTCCCCAAGCTCGATACATGCGAGAAACACCTCGCGCTCAAATTGTACCAACTGCTCTCCGAGGGAAAAGCCGTTTCGCCTGAAATGCTTGCATCGGCACTGGGGCTTCTGATAGAACGCGTGGCGCGTTTTTTGTCGGATTGGCCGGGCGTGGATTTTGATGACGAAAAAAACGTCATCGGTTTTTGGGGATTGTCCCTTTTGGAAACAGCGCACCGTTTTGAGGTGGATGGCAGGGCACTGTATACCTGGTGTGCCTGGGACACGCTCTTTATCCCTCAACTGCTACAAAAAACGGTGAAGGTGGTTTCGGCCTGTCCAGTCACAGGAAAAAACCTGCGCCTGACCATCACGCCCAAAACTTTCCTCGACCCGACACCCTCTGAAATCGTGCTCTCCTTTATTACACCCGAAGCCGCAAAAGTGCAGCAAAACGTCTTGCAGCATTTTTGCCGTTACGTGCATTTTTTCGCTTCTGCGGATGCAGCAGAGCAATGGGTTTCACAACATCCCGGCACCTTCGTGCTTTCGATGACAGAAGCCTTTGTTCTAGGGCAATTGAAAAATCAGATCCGTTTTGCAAGAACACCTCTTTAAAGGACGTGTGTTCGGAGAAATCAATCATGAAAATGATGAACCGATTCAGCTTGTTTCTGGGCATCATGCTTTCCGTGGTGCTATTTCTAAGTGCTGGGCTTCAAGGAATTCAGGCGCAAGAAAATACAGCGCTTGAACAGGTGCTGCTAAAAGTGGATGGCATGAGCTGTTTTACCTGTCGTTGGCATATCAAGGGGAAATTGATGAAAGTACCCGGTGTAAAGTCTGCCGAGGTGACTTCAAAAAGCTTAACCTGGTGGAATCCCTTTTCAAAATCAGAAGAGAAGGCTTTGGTTGTTTATGAAGCAGGGGCCGTGACGGTCGATCAGTTGATCGAGGCGGTCGAAGGGGCAAGCGACGCCGTTTACAGCTACAAAGCTTCTTTATTTTCTGAACAGACTGAAAAACAGGAGGAATAAATTGAGTGATTCAACCGAGCATAGGCCAAGGAGTAAAGAGAGCGATTTAATCATTATTGGTGGCGGTTCCGCAGCCTTCGCAGGGACTTTAAAGGCGCTCGATTTAAACGCGCGTGTTGTCATGATCAATGAAGGACTAATTGGCGGCACATGCGTCAATGTGGGTTGTGTGCCATCAAAAGCCCTGATTCGGGCGGCTGAGGCCCATCACCGCACTTCACATGCCTTTCAAGGCATCAAAACCTATAGTGAAGTCTCTAGTTTTAAAGACCTTATTCTACAAAAAGATCAACTTGTCGAAAGCTTACGACAAAAAAAATATATTGATATCATCAAAGATCGGCCAGAAGTTGAAATTATTTCCGGTCGGGCCACCCTGAAGGACGCGCAGACTGTCATCGTCGCCGGTCGAGAAATTCGCAGCAAAAAGATCCTCATCGCAACGGGTTCAGCCCCCTACCTTCCACCCCTTCCGGGTCTCGCAGACCTCGGCATTATGACCAGCACAGAGGCCTTTGCACTGACGACATTACCGGAGAAAATGATTGTGATCGGCGGGCGCTACATCGCTTTAGAAATCGCACAAATGTTTTCCCGCTTCGGGTCTGAAGTCACGATCCTGCAACGTTCATCACGGATACTGCCGGATGAGTCGCCAGAACTTACCGATGCTTTGACAGGCTATCTCAGAGACGAAGGGGTGAATATCCAGACAAATGTCTCTCTAAAATCTGCCCGTCGTGCAGGAAATGAAATTATCTTCGACACGGAAATAAACGGAAAAAAACAGTGCTTTTCCGCAGGACATGTCGTTGCAGCAACCGGTCGCAGGGCGAATACAAAAAACTTGGGCCTTGAAGCCTTGGGCCTCAAGACAAAATCGAATGGAGAGATGGCCGTCGATGAGCAATTGGAGAGTGCCGTCCCAGGCATCTATGGCGCGGGCGATGTGGTTGGTGCGCCACAGTTTGTTTATACCGCTGCTTATGAAGGCGCTTTAGCCGTCGAAAATGCCCTAACAGACAAGAAAAAAAGACGAGACTATCGTGCCCTGCCCTGGGTTATCTTCAGCGATCCTCAAGTGGCCGGTGTTGGCATGGACGAAAGGCAAGCTAAAACTGCGGGTATCGACGCCCATGCCGTCACTTTGCAGATGGATCAGGTACCTCGCGCACTGGCCGCGCGAGACACACGGGGATTGATCACTCTAGTTCGAGACCGTGCGACCGATCAATTGCTTGGCGGACGCTTTCTTGCCCCGGAAGGCGGTGAGCTTGTGATGGAAATCAGCCTGGCCATCAAATACAGCATTACGGCGACTGAACTGGCCGGAACATTTCACCCTTACCTGACCAACTCAGAGGCGATTAAACTGGCGGCCCTGAGTTTTCGAAAAAATGTGGATCAACTCAGTTGCTGTGCAAGTTAATCAAACGCATATTTCAGTGCTGCTGTAATCCTTCAATTACAGCCTTAAAGAAATACACAAAAGGGGGTCAATCATGAAAAAAACAATATTGTTGTTTCTTCTTGTTCCGCTGCTATTTTTCTCAATACAGGCCGATGTCAGTGCCAAAGAAAAATCATCTATCCTGTTTCACCTAAAGACCGGATTGAACCATGATGATGCGCAAATTTGTGTGGCCTATAATATGATTTGGGCCGCGCTGGCAGAAGGCGCTTCCGTAAAAGTCCTTGTGGATGCGGATGCGATCAATACCTTCAAAATCGGTTGGCGCGGCAAAGATGGCATCCAAAAATACAAACTGCCGAAAAATCTGCGGGAAGGCTTGGCGACGCAATTCGAAGTCCCCTTCGATCAAACTCCCGTGACCTACGGCAATTATTTGAACATGCTTCATAAAAAAGGCGCGGTATTTTACATCAACAGCGCGATGCTGGTCGTTGCCGGGGTAGAAGAGCAATTGGGCACCGTTGAAAATGTCTCCGCCAAATTTTTCAAACCGATGGCTTTAAGAGAGATGATCCGTCTTCGCATGGATACTGATTTGTACATGGTGTATTAAAAAATAGAAGCGGGGAAGCATTGCAATGGAAAGTCTGACAAAACAAAGAAACGAACAAATTCCCGCCAAAACGGACGTAGGACAAGTGCCAAAAAAAAGCAAAGGCTTGAGAGGCACCCTACTTGTACTCACAGCCTTCATTGCCTGCCCCTGTCACCTGCCGATTACCTTGGCACTCATCGGAGGGACGACCTTTGGTCTCTTCCTAACAGAAAATCTGCTCTGGATCGTACCCATTTTAGGGGTCTATTTTGTTTGGGCGCTTTATAAAGGGCTTAAAATTATCAGTTGAAACCATCTAAATGTAGTGGTGAAAAAATGGGTGAAATTGCACATTTAGGAGAAACCTGTCAGAGGATTTAAGATTTCTTCAGGTGATTTTATCTGACATAGAGTTCAATAAAACGTCCGTTATTTTTAATTCCCATAACATCAATTTTTTTTTTGGATGCTCATAAAAAAACAGGATGTGAGCGGATCTTTATGGATATCTCAAGCGGAGTAAAAACTGATCGTCCTGATCTCAAAAAAAATATTGTCTGAGATTCGGGCGAAGGAGGAGACTCTCCCAAAGGCTTGCACAAGGGAGGCAGAAGCAACGGCTTGTGCAAGCCTCTACCGAGAAAAATCACTATCCGCTCAGCAGATCTGCAAGCAACTCAGTATTTCAAAAGCGAGCCTATATTCCTATTTGCGACACAGAAAAGTTCCGATTGGTAAATCGGTTTCCCTGTTATCACCTTCAAAACTAAGAGTACTCATCTCAAAAATTATCCGTCAGAGAGAAATCCGAACTTTTGACAATCCTCCCGAATTTATTCGGAGAACAGAGAAAGAAATTTTTATCTGTTTCTGACTGGACAAAAAAGTCATAGAAGGCCAATAGCTCATCCCGATCTTTCTGCAAACCAAGTGTCGCTTTCGGATATTTGGCTTCGAATGTTTCAAGAAATAAATCAACAGCACGCGCTGCATTTTCCCGGGTATTCGACATCGAGATTTCGTGTACAGCTTACTTCACTTTAGCTTGTAGGGATTTAGGAAAGGTTTTGAGCACATTGCAGGTTTTATGCATACAGCACCGCTGTTGACGCGATTCGGAATAGATTTCCTCCAGGGTGGCCCAAAATCCCATGGCACCATCTTTTAACGCAATAACTGTATTCTTCTTCATGGTGGCGTATCCTCATCGATTGTTTGATTTCTTTCCAGTCTCAAATCAAGCAGATACGCCGCTTTTTTTCAATCCCCTTCAAATACCACTTTTTCTTATATCTCTAGGGCTTAAGTAAAAAGCCCTACTGTCCATATGACCGCGATCATGAGGAACAACCCGAGCAAGGTTATGGCAGTCGCCTGTTTTTTTTCTGTGTCCATTTTTGAGAACACCATTTGTGTCATCATACGCTTAAAGCGTATGACGTCTATCCAGTTTTTTGGATGAAGGACTTCCTCAATTCCAAAATAAAACAAGACAGCTCTTCTAACATTCTCTAATGCTTCATCTTCGTACATCCCATGACCAACACACTCTGGTAGACTCGGGACAGATGCTTTAAAGCCGAGCTCTCTTTTATTTTCAAGAATAACTTTAATGCTCATTGTTATGCCCTCCCTTTTATTGTATTTCTTCCCTCTATATTTGGGATTATATTCCCAAATATAGAGGGAAGTCAACAAGAACACAGTAGTAAAAATAATAAATATTATTAAAACCCCATTTTGATGATTTGGATTCAGGGATACACTTCAGGGTAAAAACCTTCAACTCACGCCGTTATACTTTGTTTCAAGTAGAACTAAACAGACTGAAGCGTGGGAAAACAGCTCAGAAGTAAAAAAAAGAGGAGAGATAAACATCACGAACATTGAGGGAATCAGTCATGATCCCACCACTTATTTCTAGAAGAAATAAGTGGTGGGTCTCCCTCTAAACACCTTAAAGATCACGTTTTCCAAACCACCGATAACGATTTTTTGCGACAAAAGTATAAATTTCATCTCGGAATGTTTTGGGGATAATTCTAAAAACATTTAAAACTTTCCAGAAGCCACCCAGCGTGTTTGCAATTTCGATCACTGCGTCACTTTTAAGATACACTTTTTCTCCTCTAATTAGGACAAAGGTTTGAATATGTTCAGGATCAAGGCCTTCACGTTGATAAAGCGCTCGTCCTAACTCAGACTGAATAGCAATGAACGAGAAACGCGCGTGTTTGTCGTGACGAATCATAAAGTGTGTTGTACCGACACAAAAATTACAAACGCCATCAAACAATAGCAAGTTTTCAGGATCATTTTTCATATGGGATATGAACTTTAGTTTACAGACTTAGTACTGGACATCCCTCCGGAGGATTGCTTGGCCATCAAACCATAACAGAGTGAAAAAAAGAGTAAAAAGGCCGCGAAGAAACCAATGCTTGTCAGACCAGGCACCCAGGGAAGAAGGATACTGCTACCATTTAAACGCCGAACAGGGGGAACCACCATAAGGTAACGTTCTATCCAATTCCCGATTAAAATCAAGACCAGTATCGTTCTGAGTCCGACTTCTTTTCGAAGACCCAGTAAAATACTTGCAAAGGGCAACAAAAAGAGAAAACCGAACATCAGAATGGTTAAGCCTGAATATTCACCAAAATATCGCATGTAAAAAGGACCAGTCTCTTCTGGCACATTCGCATACCAAATTATAATGAATTGAGATACCCACAGATAAGCCCAAACTGAGGAAAAAACAAGTAATAGCTTGCGAAAACTGAGCCAGGTGACTGTGTCAATTACCTTACTTTTTACAGCGAATAATATGAGCATCATCAGCGCCAAGCCGGCATAAAGATCCCCGAACCAAAAGTATGGGGCAAAAAGGGTATTGTGCCAATTTGGGGAAAGATACATGCCTAAATCCCATGAAACAATGGTTTGATTTACCACAAAGAGGAGGAGCAAGATCAGAAGTAATGGCACGTTTTTTTTCCGATCTTTCATATATCGTGCAATTGTGCGACAGACCAGACCATAAAACAACACCAAGCATAGTAAATTTCTGGCGAAAAAAAAGGGTGTGTTCAACCAGAGAGAGTGGCTTTCGCTGCGCCAATAAAAAAGGGCATCCTGACCCCCGAGTAGCCCGATTAAGGCCAGAATAGCCAGGGGAGAAAAAGAAAGCGTCAGTACGCCTGCAGGAACAAGGATTGTCATTGGCCAATCCCCTCCCAACAACCATAACAAAATAATCATCGCAAAAAGACCTTGAGTGATTCCCAACAGGTAAATATAGTTTACCAAATAGAAATCCCAGGGTACGCCGGTAAAAAACCATGAAATCAGCGTGAAGATCATTGCCGCAACCAAAACCCGTTTTTTAAGTTTAAAGACCACTTGTATTAACTATTGTCCCAATTCATATTTAATGTAGTTGACAATGTGCCAGCGACCTATGGGCAAAATGGCGTCTTTATGCGGCGGCATAAAATGTTTTTTATCGCCGCCATGCCCGTGACCCTCGTCCTCATCTCCACTGGCTTCATCCCCATGACCGTGCCCGCCTCCCGCACCATGTTCATGGCCTTTCCCGCAGGACGGAGCATGATCGTGTCCATCGTCTTCGTGGGCGTGTTCATCTTCAGATCCATGCTCATGACCCGAGTCGGCAACCATCAAGTTTTCATCTCCATGGGAATGTTCATCTTCATGACCTTTTTCGGATAAGCCAAATTCATCTTCATGATCCGAACCTGAATCATGGCTGTGTTCCGCTTCACCAAATATCAAAGCCCCTTCATCATGTTCATCCATCCCATCAACAACGAGACCCAAAACTTCCGATTCAAAGTTCGCACCGTGGGTGATCACAAAATAGATACAGCCGTCGGGTTGATCAAGAAATTCCTGTTCTGAAAAATCAGGGAACTCCCCGATCCGCTCTGCCATAATCCCATCGCCTTTTCCTTCTTTGCCGTGGCAGATCACGCAAAACGTTTCGTACAATTGCTTCCCACGTTTAAACGATGCTTCAGAAAGGGCGGCGGGATTTTCAAGCCAAGCGGATTCATCTTTTGTCGTGGCTTCAAATGATCGACCTTGCCTGGGGACAATAGACGGTGAGGTTGACACCAGGTTTTCCTGAGACTGGCGCGCAAGCTGATCCACCATATCTTGCGACCAGGGAAAACCCAAAACCAGGGCAGGAATTAAAAATACCCATGCCAGGCCAAGCCATAATGTAGCGATCTGTTTGCCGACCTTGAGCGCACCCGTTTTTTTCAAAACTTCAGTCGCCGCTTTCAGCATGTTTTGATTTCCATAAACACTGATACCGAAACAGTCACGACTCACTGCTTTTGGCACAAACTGTTTCGTACGGGATGCCCAAATCGCACAATACAAAAATCCAAAAATCGTCCCCAAAATGGCACAGAGCAACATGAGATCGAAGGTAATGATCCCAATGGCAGGCAGGCTGAGTATCGGCATTCCGCCCGTATCGACGGGATAGAGAATTGCGGAGCCGATAGAGAAAATAAGTCCCAAGACAATCCCAAAAATTGCACCGAGCAATGTAAATCGCCCCACACTGCTTTTTACCTTTTGGATAGGAATGCTTGCTTCTTCAGGATCAACAGGAGAATAGAGGGTAATATCTTTCAGACCCACTTCACTTAAAGCGGCCAGGGCTACAGTCGTTTCTTCAGGCGAAGGGAATGTCCCAATAATGCGATCTTGTTCTTTCGACATTAAACCTCCTCCTTTCGCAATGAAATGAGTTCTTTGATTTCATACATTGAGACCACCGGAAAAAGTTTGATAAACAACAAAAAGTTCAAGGCAAAAAAGGCAAAGGTTCCGATAATGATGGTGATTTCAACGGCAGAAGGAAAATAAGATCCCCATGAAAAAGGGGCATCGTTCACGACAAGCGAAGGGACTAATATCAAATAACGTTCGATCCACATTCCAATGTTCACAACAATAGAAATCACAAAGAGATAACGAACAGAGGTTCGGATTTTTTTGATGATCAACGATAGGGGAAAAAGACCAAGAACCGCCACCATAAACCAATACATCCCCGAAAAGGACCCTGTCATTTTCGATGCCATTAATGCCGATTCGATACCATCTTCTGCATGCATGAAGGTAAAGGTTTCGATCACCATGATATAAATCCAGACAAGACAAAGAACAAAAAGAAAAAGCGCCAGTTTTTCAAGGTGCTCTATTTTAATATAAGCCTCAAAATGGAAATACTTTCGAAGACAAATCGAAAGGGTAATCACAGCCGCCACCCCGGAGTAGAGCGCGCCAAGGACAAAGAGTGGCGCAAAAATCGCGCTATGCAACCCGTGCATCATCGTAATCGCAAAATCCCACCCCACGATGCTCGAAACCAAGACCATAAGTGGGATAATAAAACTGGCCATCAGTGTATAGGCACTGCGAAAGTGCCGCCATTGCTCTGTTCCATTGTTCCAACCCAGGGCACAGAGCTGATAAAATTGTCTTCGCCAGCCTTTGGAGTGATCACGAAGTGTCGCCATATCTGGAATGAGGCCAAGGAATAAAAAGAGCCCGCTAGCAATAAAGTAACTATTGATCGCGATGGAATCCCATGCAAGCGGAGATCTTAAATTCGGCCAAAGTTCCCGTTGATTGGGATAAGGGGGAAAGACCCAATAAAAATACCAAGGCCGACCGAGATGAATAATGGGAAGGATGCCGGCATTCACTAAGGAGAAAAAAGTCATGATTTCAGCACTCCGGTAGATGGGTTTTCGCCAATGACTTTTCGTGAGATAAAGCACGGCAGAAAGCAGAGTTCCCGCATGACTCAAACCCAGCCAAAAAATAAAAGTGAGGATGTAGATCCCCCAAAAGGCAGGGCTGTTCAGTCCCGTCACCTCTAGACCCGTCCGTGCCTGATAGATAAAAGCCATCACTGCACTCCCAACAATCAAGGCCAATAAACCGACGAGTATCCAATAAGACCGTGATGTCTTTGTCATACTTCGAATGACGGCCTGATCAAGCTTGGCGTATTCGGCATTCCCTCCCGTGTTGATTTTTTCAGGCATCCACAATCCGTTTTAAATAAATGACCGCGGATTCTGTATTTAAATGTTCCAAGGCGCGATAACGCCGTGGGTCACTCCCCGCTTTTGAGACCTCACTTTTAGGATCGAGTAAAGAGCCGAATTTCATCGCATTCGCCGGGCAGCCCGTGACGCAAGCCGGTTGGATCTCTCCATCTCTGACCTGACGTTTTTCAATTTTGGCATCCTCTTTGGCAGTCCGTATCCGCTGAACACAGAAGGTACATTTTTCCATCACCCCTGCATCACGTACTGAAAGATCGGGACTCAATTGCTGATCAAGCGGCTCCGGCCATTTCGGTTGACTATAGTTAAAAGAACGCACTTTATAAGGACAGTTGACGGCGCAGTAACGGGTGCCGACACAACGGTTGTAAACCTGTGCATTGAGCCCATCCGGCGTGTGATAAGTCGCATAAACGGGGCACACCGGCTCACAGGGTGCATTACCGCATTGCTGACACAGCATGGGCAGAAAAAGGGTTTGTTCGGCCTGATCTGTTTCAGCAGGCCAATAACGCTCAATCCGAATCCAGTTGATTTCGCGCTGCTCTTTTACGCCTGCTTCACCCACAATAGGCAGGTTGTTTTCTGCGTGACAGGAGACGTTGCAAGCGCCGCATCCCGTACAGCGATCGAGATCAATCACCATGCCCCAGCGATAATCCTCTTTTTGATTATTTTTTTCAGGGCGAAAATATTTTGATATCGCATGATTAAAAAATTCTGGCAGTTTGACGCCCTTTCGGCTCGGGAGGGCTTCAATCCGATCCAATGGCGACTGTTTTTTCAATTTTTCGGCCTCTATCCCTGTAATTGAAAGTGCCAAAGCATGATCAAGCTGCTGCGCCTTCCCCTCTGTTTTGGCGAGTTGAACCCGCTTTCCTGTTTTGGCAATCGAAACAGAGGTTCCACCCCAGGCAAGCGTACCCGTGCTGGATTCAAAATTGGCTGGGATAATTTTTAGGGGATTCACCCCCCGGCCTAAGGCATAACGACCATAGCTTGTATGTCCTTGCCCAATCGGCATCGCCAGCGTATCAGGGCGCACGCCGATGGTGGGATAAACAGGGGCTTCAATCATCCCTTGGGGGGATGATATCTGTATCACATCCCCTTCTTGAAGGCCTAGACGTTTTGTAAGCGAAGGATGCATTTCGATCCAGCTTCCCCATGTGATGGTTGTCATCGGATCAGGGGCTTCCTGCAGCCAAGGCTGGTTTGCTCCACGCCCATCATAAAGATGGATTGAAGGGAAAAGATGGAAATAATAAGGCTCAGGCCCCTCCTTCTTCGCTCCTGCCTTTCCCTTGATCAGCGCTGAAATGCTGGGAAGGTTTGGCGTTTGAATGGCTCTGGGTTTGGAGCGTTTTTCATCCCATCGTCCACCCTTCTGTAAAAGTTCGGCCCAAAAGGGTTTAAAATCAAGTCCAAACCCGACGCCTTCTTCAAAGCCTTTTAAGAAAAAATACTCTTCCCAGGTTTCTTTTAAAAAGGACTCAAAATCATCCCAAGGAAACCGCTCCGAAACGTCGCCACCCAGCTCTCCCGCCAATTGAATAAAAATATCTCCAAGATGGCGTGTTTCATAAAGCGGGTTCACGACGGGTTGCATCAGTCCGATTGTCCGGTAGCCGCCATCCTGCTCTGGCTGAACATCACCAAAAGACTCCAGCGGGGTGTGCGTGGGTAAAATTAAATCGGAGAAGGCTGCGCTGTCGTCAATCAAAGAAGAAAAACTGACAATAAAGGGGATACGCTCAAATAGTTTTTGAAGCTGGAGCGATTCCGGGGCCTGAAAAAGGAGATCCGCTTCATTCAAGATCAGGGCTTTGATTTGACCCGAGGCGCTTTTTTCAGAAAGGGCTGCGAGTTTCTTCCAGCTAATGTGTTGTTCTTTAATCTCTTCAAAGGGATCATAAAACTGAAGGCCTCCTTTTTTAGAGATATTGCCCGCCACAATATTGAGAATATTAACTGCAATGGCGTGGAACAGCCCGTCTTCTCGAGCCATGGGCGCATCTCCGCAGAGCGCAAGGCTTGGACGTACTGATGAGAAATCCTTGGCCAGTTGAAGCAAGGTCTCTTCCGAGACATCCGTCAAGAGCGCGACTTGTTTCGGTTTAAACTCAGCACAGAGTCCACGCCATTCGGCGACCACCTGATTGGAAAGATTTTGCGCATACCATCCTTTGTTCAGGATGATATTTGTCAGCCCCAGCGCAAGGATACCTTCGCTCCCCGGCTTGATTGCCACCCAACGATCAGCATTGGCGGCAGTCAGTGAAAGACGGGGTTCACATTGCACAAATTTTCCTCGTTTTTCCCGGAGGGCTCCCTGCCGAAAATCACCGTAAGCTTTGCTGTAGCCCACCGGGGAATGCCAGGTCTCGAGAAAATTGGCCCCGAAAGAAAGGAGATAGCCCGTATTCGCAATATCATAATGTGGGAGAGAGGACAGCCCAAAACAGATTTCGTTCGCCGATTTTAAGACTGCCTTATCGAATAATTCATAGCGGTAGTCATGGGGAGAACCGAAACCTGCCATAAATTCTGAAATAATTTTTGTGATGTGTCCCTGCAGGGGTTTTCCAACATAATAGAGCTGATTCCTTGCATTTTCATCCTGAACTTGCTTGAGTGCTCTGACTAATATTTGATAAGCCTGATCCCAAGAAATCTCTTCCCATTCGCCTGCCCCTCTCTTGCCCACGCGCTTCAGCGGATTTTTGACTCGATCAGGATTGTAAAGGACTTGAAGCGCAGACTCTCCCCTTGCGCATAATTTTCCGCGATTGACCGGATGCGAGGGATTCCCTTCAATTTTTTTGGCCTGACCTTCCTGAATTTTGACTACGATGCCGCAGCCGGAAGGACATTGCTGACAAACAGACGAATACCATGTGGCGACACCCGGAATGACATCTTCCGAAGGCACTACAAATGGGATCAGATTTTTTACGGGCTGTTCAACTTGCTGACACGCGCCAAGCACCCCAGCAGTTCCCAACATTTTCAAAAAATGGCGTCGTTCCATTTATTTCACTTTACGCATAAAAACACAGGATGGGATCTTTAACCTTCTATTTATGACAAACGTTGCAGTCAATTGGCGCTTTCATTTTTTTATGACATTCTAAACACCACCCCATCGAAAGAGACGAAACTTTTTTGACTTCGTCCATCTCCAGCAGATTGCCATGACATTCTTCACAAGCCACTTCCGCATTCAAATGCATACGATGAGAAAAATAAACAAAGTCGGGCACGTTATAAATTTTAATCCAGGGAATCGGCTCTCTATTATCCCAGTAAGTCAGGAGCTTTTGAACCTCTGGATCATCAATCGCAATCATTTTATGACAACCAATACATTTTTGGACACTCGGCACCCCGGCAACCGACGATCTTTCAGCATAAATATGACAATAAAGACAAGCGATTTCTTCTTTTCCCGAATGCGATTTATGGCTGAAAGCAATCGGTTGCTTGTCAAGAGTTCCAGATGACGGAATAGCAGGATCAACAGTCATCGCAGATATCCCCGCAATGACTCCAATAAACAGCGTAAATAATCCAATTTTTATCGACAGCGTAGAGAGCTTCGTTCTCATCATAGACTCGTTGATTATACAGGCTCTTCTAAGCGAGTCAAGAAGACCTGATCAATATAAAAACAAGTCAATATCCTATGAAATGAAAAGCAAATGATGTAGGAAGGATTACGCTGTGAGCGTCTTTATTATTACCTTAATAAGATATTTTAATTTAATTTAGGAAGGGTTTTTGTCGTCGAAACCGACCGGTTAAAATCGGACGCGGATTCCGAAACCCATTCTCTCATCAGCAACAGAAACAAAAGGTTCGTAGGTGTCATCACCAGAATAGGCTCGAAATGCATTTAAGGCGGTCTGTAAAAGTGCCACGCTCATCACAGTTTCAGATGAAAGACCTGTTTCTTGGGAAATGCCAACGGGATCATAACTCGGGTCATCACTGCCTTTAATGTAGAAGGACCAAACAGAGTACCAGAGGAAGTCTGTCCCCGAAAAAAAGAGAAGGGCTTTATTGTAGGTTGTGGGTTGAGCGCGATAGTTGCTTAATGCGAAATTGTACGTGTGATTGGAAGCCGCGATACCCGCAGCTCTAAAAGGAAGAACCGCTTCTGAATCAAGTGTATCCGCTGAGGAAACTCCCACAAAAAAGTTGCCCCCTTGCGTTTGGAAGAAGTTTGTTTGAACATTTTCGCCACCGGCCATGTGACCCATTGCACTGTGACCCATTTCATGCGCGGCAACATGGCTTAAATAGGCTGCCCCTGTCTGAAAAACATCAGAAAGACCCATTGCCCAAGTACTAGAGGTGACCAACAGTGTGATTAAGAATGTAAACCCTGAGATTTTGAAGGCGTATTTTTTATTCATTTTCAACCTCATCTTAATTATTTACAAAATTACTTAATCAAACCCTATAATTCAAGCTTACTGCGGGAAATGGCTTCTGACAATCCCCTCAAACGAGGGGGGTATACAGCCGATGAATGATCTTGATGGTATGATCTTAGCAAAAGAGATACCTTTTGCTAAGATATTGATTTTATAATAAATTTTTTATTTTTTAATATCTTGATAGGGGGATATTACAATTTTCACTTACGGATTCTAGAATCCATAACAAATAAAAGAATTTCGTGTTACCAATTAAGAGAATAGTAAACGCGAAAGCGTGATTAAGTAATTCTTGGAACACCGATTTTATTGGGAAGAAAGTACGAGACTGGACTATAGAATAGAGGGAGGATTCGCTATCAAAGCCCAATAATTGGGCATTACAAGCGAGTGAAGGGTGTTAATCTTCAAATTCAGCATCAGTATCTTCAAGGACCTCGTCTCCGGAAATTCGATAGGATCCATCCGACCAGTTTCCCAAATCAATCATCTTACAACGTTCCGAACAGAAGGGTCTCTGTGGGTTTTCTTTCCAGCTTGTTTGTTTTTGACAGATAGGACAGAGGGTTTGCACAGAATTTTGCCAATTAAAAAAGTCACAGCTTTTATTAAACAAAGCTGGGCTTGTAATCACATTAAGGTATTTCTGTTGAAGTACTGACTTTCGCCTGAAAAGATACGGCGGGTAGTGATTGGGCGGGTTCTGAAGCAATGAGCGAGGCAGTAATAGAACCGATTTTGATCTTGGTTTTGATCATAATCGGAACATGTCTTTCATCATCCGTAAACCAAAATGTGACATCGCCCTTGTCCATAAACAGACCTTCGTAACGTACCAGGGCTTTCGCTTTGATCGTATTAAATGTTCCCAGTGAGGTCGTGATTTCTTCTTTTCCAAGCACCTGAATTTCAAGCTCCCAGTTTTTGTTGCTTTCATGGACATCAATAAATGTGGACTGTCCCACTTCTAAGACCGTTTGGTTTCTAAAGTGATACAGTGAACTGAGGGAATCTTGCACCATAGGTGGGATGCTAAACATTTCGACCTGATTATCTTTGACCTGGGTGGCGCGATGGCGAACCTGATCAAAATCAATCACTTTATCTCTTTTTTTCCGGCCCTGTCGTTGTTTGATCTTGATCGCATGTGAATAGCCATCTTCCGCATCAATAAAGGTTTCTACACGATCCTTCACAGGATAGAATGCAGTGACAAATTTATTAGATTGTACGGTAGAGATGATATGGTAAACATCTCTACCTTTCATTTTAGTCATCTCTGAGACCGACATTTCAGCTCTTCCAGCCGGGAGACCCAAATAACTCACGCCATAAACAAGACGCTCTCCAGGGCCGTAGGCGATGGTTTCAAAATCAGATGATGGGGAAATAGAAGCCGGGCGAGTCGCATAACTCTGCGACGCTAAAAAGAGCAAAACAACAACAAAAATAAAATGACGCAACTTCATGATGACTTCTGATAACAGGGTATTTTAGAATAAAAAAACACGTATCATGTAATTAGTAACAAAGTTTTGAACACTGGTCAATGTTTTCAAGGGTTTTTATGTTAAAAAAATTTTCAGGTCTGATATCCCGAGCAAGTGCACCATAAAGTTTCCCAGGACTAAGTGTATAATTTCCTCCATTTCATGTCTGTTTGACACTCTTTTTTTAAGGACATAAAGTCCTTCTCTGATTCGACCGTTTATTTCTCTCCCCAGCACACCTAAATATCTATTCATCTGGTCCCATGTAGAAAGATTAAAAAATGAAGATAGAGTCAGCATTTATTCAAGCAATCCTTTTCTCTTCCGGTCATCATCCTTACAATGGCACTCTTTATCTCTGGATGTGGTTCTACAAGTAACAACGCCGGGATAAATGACCAAACAGGTCATGTGGCTTTACTTATTACGGATGCACCAATCCAAACGTTTTCAAAAATATTTGTCACGGTGGAAGAGGACAAAGTGATTGCTGAAAATGAAAACAGTCTCATTCTTTTTCAAGGAAGTCGCCGCCTTGATCTGCTTGCGCTGAAAGAAGTCGAAGACCTCTTTTATGATTCAAGAAAATGTCCCCAGAGGAAGCTATAAAAAAAATCGACTCATCGTCTAACACCTGAATTCGTCAAAACCGAGGGGACAGTGATTCCGACTGAACACATTCACTTGGTCGCCAATGGCTAAAATCGACCTCATGACCAAAGAAGAATTTAAAGTGATACCTGAAAAGACACCTGTAGTGGGGGTCTGAAGCGCAATGGAACAGAAAGTCGGGTTAAGGATTTAGGTGGCCAAGATTTTTTGTTCACTTGGATTTCGTAAAGGACGTAGTTTCCCCTTGCCCGGAAGGCCTTCTAAGCGGAAGGAATACCGTCCAAGAAAGTTAAAATGCTCATGAGCTAAGGGTGAAAGTCTCGCTGCATCTTCTGAGCGGATTTCATGCCCTTCCTTTTTCATTTGGTCGAGAGCGGCTTGCATATAAATGGTGTTCCAGAGAACAATGGCATTCATAACCAGACCAAGCGCTCCGAGTTGGTCTTCTTGCCCTTCACGGTAGCGTTGACGTAGTTCGCCTCTTCGCCCGTGGTAAACCTCCCTGCCGAGACCGTGCCGTCCTTCACCCTGATTGAGTTGGGTTAGAATACGTCTTCGATACCCTTCATTACCGATATAGTTCAGCATATATGTGGTTTTTTGTATTTTACCGAGTTCAGCGATGGCTTTGCCCAGAGCAGTCGGACGTTTGCTGTTAAATAACGAACGGATCAGCTCCGATGCGCTGACCGTACCCATTTTCAGAGATGCGGCCGTGCGCAGGATGTCATCCCAGTGTCGGATGAATTTCTCCGGATTAACGCGATTACGGGAAAGAGAATTCAGCGCACCATAATCAGCCTGTGCATCACATCGCCAGAATCTGGCTCTGCCAATATCAGCCAGGCGAGGTGAAAACTGATATCCAAGTAGCCAGAACAACCCAAATACAATTTCACTAGTCCCGGCAGTGTCAGCCATGATTTCCCTGATCTTGAGTGATGTTTCGTGTTCAAGCAACCCTTCCAGAATGTACATGGAATCCCGCAATGTCCCGGGGATAATGATGTGGTGAAATCCAGCAAATTGATCAGATGTAAAATTGTAATAGGTTACGCCACGGCCACGAAAATATTTTCTGTTCGGCCCAGCATGGATTGTCTGGACTGGTACCACAAACCGCATTCCATCTGCCGATGCCACTTCTCCTCCACCCCAAAGTCCTGCAAGCGGAACGGTGCTTTGAAAGCCTACTAGGCGGGCATTGGCCGCGATCAGTGTTTCCGCTCGGAAGTAATTCTGCATCGTCCAACTCAGTCTATGGCGCGTAAGAGGTAGAAAGGATGCATCAATCACAGGTTCCAATCCGGTATTGCAGGCTTGCGCCATCAATGTTGCGCAAAGGCTAATGACAAGGTCTTCCGCTCGCGCATTTTCTTCGCTGAGATGGGTAAACTCATTGGCAAATCCAGTCAGAGCATGAATTTCCAGCAACACTTCCGGTAAATCCACACGGGGTAGGCGTGCCGATACTTCGTTTTTAAGCTGAATTAAACTTTCCGGCTCTTCAAGACGGTCGAAAGGGGATAAGGTGAAATTTCTGTTCTCATTTTTTGGATGAAGTAATAGTGCCGTATTTTCGTTAAGCCCGGCCAGGGTGTCACGGTAGGAACCATCCAACTGTACGGAGAGTAATGCGGCTGCTTCTTCACCTGATTTTGGATGACTCATGGAATGGCAAAACCGCGTTTTCAAAGATCGCCAATGTGCCACAGGAAGTAATTTTTCACGCGGATCGGCCCATTTGGTGCTGGCAGGCACAAAAATATCCCGGCGACGCAGAGCCATCTGCAAGCGTTCCAAGAGGCAAAGTGTGTAGGCTCTCCGATCAATGCTCTTGTCCTGGTTAATAATGCGGCGCAGCCAGGCTTTCGGAATACCCGAAAGTGGTGCGGCTGTCATATCCGGGTTAGTTTTCCCTTCAATGGAGTTCAAAAATCTCAGTGATTGTAATGCCTGTTTCCCCGCCGGAGTTGATGAAAATACAACCGTCTGTACAACTTTTGGAAAAAACCTTCGGACTGCCCGATAGCGCTCCGTGATTTCCGCTTCGTAATTATCATCAGCAGACCGCGCAAGTTCGCCAACACGCTCGGCAGCGTCCTTAAGACGGTTACGGGGGATGTTCCTGAATACGAATTCTCTCAGGTGCTCTGATGGTAGGGTGTCATCCAGGATGATTTCACAGGCCTTGCGTAAATCAAGAGCGGCACGATCCAGGTCTCGGAGTGTGCGCAATCGGTTTTTCTTCCCTACTTCTCGCGCCTTCTTGAAAATCTTGTCTATAAGCAAATCCAACAGGTCAAGCACATCGTCCATGGACGTGCGTTCAAAGCTTTTAGCAAATGCCAAGAGTGTCGCTGTCCGTCGCATATCCGGCATTCTCCTAATTGAATAGGCTGTGCTCTTGGAGGCATAACGAGCCAATGTTTTGATCCGACCTGCTGGAAATGACGAAAGATTAATAGAGCCAACATCCAGACGACGAAGTTCTTCAACCCTTTTCAGGGATGAGACCAAGGCTGGTCCGCTGATACGCACTGGACCACGCCGCAGGCGGTCAAGAGGACTCTGCTGATCGCCTTCAGAAACCTCCAATAGCCTTTCCAGACTGTATTTTTGTGACGGTGTTGTTAACTTTGCCAGAGCAGACCAAAAGTTTTTCGTGGCCCGTTCCCGTACTCTGACAACCAGTCGTGCCAGCACTGTTGACCCTGGCAACAAGACTTTCCTTTCCACCAAACGGGCTGTTGCCAGATCAAAAAGAATACTCGGACGTTCGTTGCTGAAACAGCAACGGTTATAGAGCCACCGAACAAGGCCAAATGATTCGACTCTATCCGTAAAATCCTTATATCCGTAGAATACTTTGATTTCGGCAATATGATCCCAACGCGTTTCTCCGACACCATATCGATTCAGCTCGTAAAGGTTGTCAATTCCCAATTGGTGTCCAACATAAGCAATAATACTTTCAGGAACATCGGTAGGATCTTTTAAAAAAGTTCCGAGAAATCGTAGCGTTCCAAGCTGTATGGAAAAACCGAGCCGGTTGTAATCACCCCGACGTTTTCTAATCAGAACCCGATCGGTATCGTCCAAATGGAAATAACGTGCGAGTTGCTCTTCTGACGGGGAAGACGAAAAGCGTCCGTAATGCTTCAATTGTGCATCAGATAAAAATTCTACAGGCATATTTCTTGATCTCATCAAACGGTCGTTTCTCAAGACAATTTTTCTGCCCGAAATAAATCATGAGAAACACGGCCGCTTTTGTCTCATAATACTGTCTTATAAAACAATGTCCTATAAACCCATTGTTGTGTTATAAAAACAAGACATATTTTTATTAGGCAGGATAAAAGATGGGGAAAATAATTGGATATGCCCGCGTTAGCACAAACGAACAGAACTTAAACCTACAAGTTGATGCCCTGAAAAAGGAGGGATGTACAAAAAGAAATATATATGTCGATAAAGTGTCTGGCACTAAAGCAGCGCGGCCAGGCCTTGATGCCTGTCTGGCAGCGTTAGTGCCAGGAGATGTATTACTCGTGTGGAGGCTTGACCGTTTAGGACGGTCGATGTCTCATCTCGTCAAGCTGGTCGAACAACTCCTTGAAAATAAAATAGGATTTAGGTCCATATGTGATGGTGTCATGGATACAACCACAGCATCCGGGGAGTTCGTTTTCAACATATTTTCTGCCTTGGCTCAATTTGAACGCAGACTGATACAGGAAAGAACAAACGCGGGACTATCCGCCGCGAGAGCCAGAGGCAAGAAGGGAGGAAGAAAAGCCATTACCGCCAACGATCCCCGTGTTGTTATGTCCAGGGAAATGCATAAAAATAACGCAATCAGTATTCAAAAAATATGCTCAACCCTTAAGATATCACGGGCTACATTCTACCGATATCTGACGATTCAAGAATGAAAATATCCTTAACCCGACTTTCTGTTCCATTGCGCTTCAGACCCCTAGTGCGCATCGATTTGGATGCCAAAAATTCAATCCATATACACGAAACTGGTAAGTTCAAGTATCAATTCCGGCCTGTGGTTTTTATCGAAGTACTCCAAGATATGAATGATCGGCTCTTATCCGTCGGAGGCACCATCGAATCAATCGACACTGAAAAAAATCGTTTATGCTCAGACGGCGCATGCACGACCTTTCTCATGCAAAAGACGATGATGAATATCTCCACGCTTACCTGATTGAAGTTATAGTTTCAGATGAGGCAAGCCTTGTAAATGCCACAGGCGATTTTCTTGCCTTTGATGCCCTTGCCATGAATCAAAATATTCATCTACATACCCGTTTTTAGAAAGAGAAGAGCTTGAATTGAGATTGATGACTCCATTAGCCTACATGGGAGCATGAAGAACGATATTTCAGGCATTGAAGAAACTGGACTTCAGGGTTTTCTTTTCCTACCCGAACCCGGTCAAGACATTAGCGATGAAATTTTAGTTGCCATTCGGGATGAAACCCTGATTATCCAAGGGATGACGCATAAAATATTAACAGCAGGGGATTTAACCTCTGGTACCGAGATCATCCTAAACGGTTTTGACCTCAGGACACGCGAAGGTGGTTTTTTAGTGCGACTCTGATTGTAAAAAAATGGACGAAAAACAGAGAATCAGACAATACAGAAGAAGATGGGTTAGAGTAAATTTGGAAGAACATTTCCCTGAATCGGGGAATACAAAAAGAATATTTTTAAGACAAGAGCTTATTTCCTCAAGTTGTATGATCCATCTTAAAACCGCTGATATCTGCTTTGAGCTGCTGAGATAAGTTCGTTAACTTATTCGCGCTGGCAGCAGTTTGACCTGTCGTGGACGCAAAAGAAGTCGTCACTCTATCGATATCACTCATCGCTTCAACCACCTGC
>JAJDBX010000037.1 GCA_029261135.1 Nitrospirota bacterium | reverse complement strand
GGTGAGCATGCCGATTTCGTGCTCCAGCATGTCCTCCAAATCCGTTAGAACGATTTGCTCTAAATCCCGATAGGCCGATTTCACAAGGGCCACCGGGGTTGAACTTTTTCGATATTGCAAAAAAATCTTCTGCGCTTCGATGATTTGTTTGGTTCGTCGGCCACTTTTAGGGTTGTACAGCACGGTCACAAAATCGGCTTTGGCTGCAGCTTCTAAGCGGAGCTTGATGACATTCCAATCGGTGAGCAAGTCAGACAAACTGATGTTACAAAAATCGTGACCCAGAGGAGCACCCATGATGCTCGCGCAAGCACTGCCTGCCGTCACCCCCGGCACGACTTCCACGTCAATCTCGCCACCGCGCTTCCATCCCTTTTCTTTGAGACACTCAAAAGCAGGGCCTGCCATGCCGTAAATCCCGACATCCCCGGAAGAAACCAGGGCGACTTTTTTTCCGGCATAGGCCATGTCCACCGCTTTTCGAGCGCGGGCAAGCTCTTCGGTCATGCCGGTGTAAATCACTTCTTTCCCTTCGCAAAGCGGTTTGACGAGTCGAATATAGGTGGTGTAGCCGATAATTGTTTCCGCTTCGGCAATGGCTTCTTTTGCCCGCTTCGTCAGATGATCTTGGCTCCCGGGACCAAAACCGACCAAAAAGAGTTTTCCTTTTTTCATGACGCATCTCCTTGTTCAAAATCAATTCGGGCGACCGCGAGCGTCACACCCTGCGTTTTTTGTTTGGGGACGATTAAGGTACCTTCCGATGACAACATGGCCGCAGGCTCCGAGACACCCGGTGTGCCAAGGTGTTTGAGCACCATCGCCGAGGGATTGGGAGCCTGAACGGTTTTGAGTGTCTCGCTGGCATAACAGACAAGCGCGAGCCCATGTTTTTCGCAAAAGGCATTCAGACCGGGTTCGTCCCGTTTGGCTTCGGCCGTGGCGACATTGCGCACACTTTTAAAAGACAGGTGGGCCACTGTAAGTTGGGAAAACACAAAACTTTCGATCTGCTCAAGGGAAGTCCCGCGGTCGGAACCGATGCCCAGAACCAAGCTTTTGGGTCGATACAAAACACTTTTTTCAATCGGCGTCATATCAATGACGCGATCCGTAACAAAGAGCAGCGCTGAAAAATGACCCGCGTCTTTTTCGAGTGCATCCAATGTCGTAACAACGATATTTTTGGGCAGAGGGCTTTGCCTGTTCCACCACTGAAGTTCACCCGTTTCCTGCACAAAGGCGACCGCTTCTTCGTTGACAACGGCGGCACTCACGGCTGTGATGAAGGCCTCGCCTTCCGTCGTCCAACCCAGCTCGCGCCCCAAAATATCCACGGAGATGGTTTGGCCCACATCACTCGCCGTGGTAATAATCGCAGTGGCGGAGAGTCTATCTGAGATTTCTTGCGTGAGTTGATTCGCCCCGCCGACATGCCCTGAAAGCACGCTGATGACAAACTGTGCTTTATCGTCCACAACAATAATCGCCGGGTCTTCGTGTTTATCTTTTAAAAACGGGGCGATTGTACGCACCACGGCCCCGAGCGAGACGACATACACCAGGGCCTTGTATCGCGGCCAAATCTCTGCCGTGAGACTTTTAATCGGGGCGTCAAAATAGATGAGGTCTTGTTGATCGGCTTCGCCCTCGGGCCTGAACTTGTTTTTAATGAAACGGTCTCCACCCAGTTTTCGAGCGATGGCTGCACCGTGTTTGGTGATGGCGATAGTGGCTGTTTTCATATTTTCTCCCATGAAATGACGAATACCGGGTTGAGTGCTTCAAAACGGGTGAGGTTTAAAATCGGGCGGCTGCGGTTAATCTGTACGAGCGTGACTGCGCTGCTTTGCCCCAGAATATTTTGCAGGGCCGCAACGTTTTCAAGTGTTGCGAGATTGATCACCAAGCGCCCGCCTTTTTTAAGGTGGGTTTGGCAAAGTTGCACGATTTCTGAAATCTCTCCACCGGAACCGCCGATAAAAACAGCATCGGGCGCGGGCAAGTCGGCCAAGGCTTCCGGCGCCCTGCCGTGGATGACTTGTATCTTCCCTTTTTTTTCGAGAATGCCAAATTGCACGATGTTTTTGCGAATGATGTCGCAATCGCCCTGGTTTTTTTCAATCGCCCAGACCTTCGCACCGAGCAGAGCCGCTTCAATTGACACGGAGCCTGAACCCGCGCCGATGTCCCAAACGATATCGCCTGGATGAATCTGCATTTTACTGAGACTGATAACCCGCACTTCATTTTTGGTGATGAGCCCTTTGAGCGGCTGACGCTGATGGAAGGCATCATCCGGGATACCAAAAGACCACTCACGTACAGGCAGGGCGACGGGCCGAACTTGTTTAATGAGAATGAGCACATTTAAGGGCGCAAAGCTGCGGTCTTGAAGATCAATCAGATCGGCTTCAATAACTTGCTCTTCTTTTCCGCCCAGGTTTTCGCAGACAAAGGCCCTGAAATCAGAGATCCCCGCTTTGACGAGCTGTGTTGCGATAAACGCGGGCGTGTTGTTTTGATCCGTGAAAATCCCGACCTTTTTGGCCTCGCGGATGGATTCAATGGCGGGTGCAAGCGGCTTGGCATGACAACTCACTAAAAGTGCATCGTGCCAAGAGGTCAGCACGTGCGCAAAAGCGAGCTGCATGGAGGATGTACTGGGAATGACCTTCAAGCGCTCTGCGCCGATTTTATTCAAAAGATAGCCTGCAATGCCATAAAACAGGGGGTCGCCCGAGGCCAGAACCACGACACGGCGCGTCTCCGACGCGATTTTTTCGGTGATGGCTTTAAGGTTGTTTTGAATGGGGAATTTCTCTGAAGACAGGTCTGGAAAACAGGCCAAATGGCGCTCCCCGCCGAGCAGGACTTCCGCTGCCGTGATGATTTGAAGCGCCTCGCGCCCTAAACTCTCCGCGCCCTTGTCGCCGATACCGATGATGTAAACGAATTGATTCAATCCTGCTCCTCTCCGATTTCCGCTTGCCCAATGATCGCGCCTCCAAAATCAACGAGCATACAGGCCAAGGTCATCGCCCCACCCACATGCCTTCGCGAGACCTCGCAAACCTTGAAGGCAACGATGTCCCAAAAACCCTGTACCTGATGTTGTTCCACAATTTCCTGCACATGCCGTGCGGTATTGGCTTCAGCAATCCTTTGAATGATTTCGGCGGAGGCGCCCGCTTCCCGTCCGATTTCAGCCAAAAACCCAAGATCCACCTGTCCGCCGGCGGCGTGGGTCTGCATTTTGCCCATCGCGATTTTACTCAGCTTGCCGGGCATGCCGCCGATGATGACCTTTTTAATCCCACTTTTTGCGGCGCGTTTAAGGGAAAAACCCGCAAAATCGCCCATTTGCACATAGGCCGATTGCGGAAGACCCGTCAGTCTCATGAGATAATCTTCACTCTTTCCGCCCGTGGTGAGCACGACGGTTGAAAGCCCCTCGCCCACCGCGACATCCATGCCTTGTGCGATGGATACCTTAAAGGCGGCAGAAGAATAGGGCCGGACAATACCGCTCGTACCCAAAATCGAAATACCGCCCATGAGGCCGAGCCGGGCATTCTGGGTCAGTTCCGACATGATTCCTCCACCCGGAACGGAGATCACAACCCGAAGCCCCCTGTTTTCAAGTCCATCAACCGCCCCTTCCCGAACCATCTCTGTGATGTTTTTGAAGGGGACGGGATTGATGGCAGATTGACCGACCTGCAATCCCAAACCCATTTTAGTGACCGTTGCCACGCCTGCGCCGCCTTTCAATTCAATTTGTCCGACTTCATCATTCCAGGAAACCGTGGCGGTTAAGTGCGCACCATCTGTGCAATCCGGGTCATCCCCTGCATCTTTAATCACAACGCAGGTCGCGGAAACGTCGCAAAATTCACACTGCGCGACCACAAAAACCTGCGTTTTCCCCATCGGGAGCATGACCTCAACGGAGTCTTGTTTCTGCTGTGTCCGCAAGGCAATTACCGCTGCTTTTGCCGCAGCCGCCGCACAGATGCCGGTCGTCCAACCATTGTGCAGGTTCTTTTTATCGAAATTTTTTGCCTGCACCGCATGCCTTGGAGGCAAATCCCCCCTTTGCCAAAGTGGGGTAAGGGGGGATTTGCCTCATTCAGTGACAATAATTCGCGCTCGCCGCGCCGAGGATGCTAATTCCCCAGGGAAACCGCCCCACGTCGGCAATGCGTTTCACGCCATCGCTTGCCGCATTGATCACGTAGACCGCGCCGTCGCTTGAAGAGGCGACATAGACTTTTTTGCCGTCCGCGCTGGTGGCAGCGGTTTCCAAAATCAGATTTTCACCCAGTTTCAGGCGATTGATTTTTTTGAACGTCCGCAAATCAAAGGCATACACTGCGCCCTCGGACTGACTCACCACATAAGCCTTTTTGCCGCCCTGAACAAAGTTCACGCCGCTCATGTCCGCGCCGCCTTTCAGGGTCGCAACGACTTCTTGTGTTGCGGTGCTGATGACGGAAATACTGTGATCGCCGTTATTTAAAACCAGCATCCAAAGTCCATCGGGAGAGGCATAAGCCCGCCAGGGGGCTTTCCCGACTTTAATCGTTGAGATCAGCCGGTCATTTTTTGTGTCGATAATGCCCACTTGCCCGGAATCACCATCTGCGGCGTAGATGTATTTTCCATTCATCGAAAGCGTCGGGTGCGCCACGCCTTTTAAGACACTTTGATACGGTTTCGGTTTTTGAATCGCCGCTCGATAGATTGTGCCAATCGGATGCCGCACAGCCCATTTTTGGGCCGGAAGATTAAAACTGCGCACTTCGTGTGCACCAAAACTGGAAACGTAAATCTTCTTATTTTGAGGGGAAAAACTAAAACCATGCGGTTCAGGAAATCCGGCAAAACGTTGCAGCTCTTTTCCTGCATTCAAATCAACGAGGGAGACACTGGAATCGCCCATGTTGCCTACGGTGGCATATTTGTTGTCTGGCGTGAGGCCAAAATGTTCGGGGGCCGCGCCGGTTTGGATGTTATGCTCTATTTGAAGCGTGGCGAGATCGACGACTAAAAACTGATTGCGTCCCGTGGCGGAAACCAGGAGTTTTTTGCCATCATGTGTCGGCTGAGCCATGTGGGCATTGCTCATTGCACCCAAGGGGATTCGGGCAATGACACGATCGGCTTCGGTATCGATGACGGCAATGTCATTTGAATCCCGATTGGTGACAAAAGCCAGTGTTTTGGGGTCGTAGCCGCTGAGTCCTTTTTCTGTTCCACTCGCCCAGGCGACCGACAAAGAACTGTTCAATAAAAGTGCTGAAAAGACGATACTTTGAATGGTGGTGTTCATGTGCTTCCTCCTTTTCCCTCGAAAATTAAAGCGATTTTAGGGAAGCTCTGATTAAGTCTGAGCTTCCCTGTGTGTGCGATTCATCGGTCTCCTGACTTTGGGTTCATCCTACTGGCTGCGCCTTCCCATTCTTTAAAGAACAGTGGCATGAGGCAGTCTTCGTCTCCCATTACAGTTGCGGGGCAGTGGCGGACTTTCACCGCCTTCCCTAAATACATCGCGCTTTGACGACTGTTTTAAAGGCTGATTGTGTTTTCTTTTGACGCACCTCCTTATTTTACCGTGCCGCCTATTTTAAAACGGGGAGCACTTCCGCCTGATGATAGACATGGGCTTCCACGACTTCACCACCCTTGAGATGTTTTTCCAGAATGTCGTCCAAAACCTCCGGCGTGACGCGCTTGTACCAGGTCCCGTCGGGATGAAGGGTGACGATCGGGCCTTCTTTGCAGATTGCAAAACAGCTACAACGTGTGCGTTTCACACGTAGCTCGCCATCATCGAGCCCGTGCTGTTTCAGTTTTTCGCCGAGTTGGGCAAAGAGGGCTTCGGCTTCCCCGTTTTCGGTGCAGCGAGAGCCAGTGCACACCAACAAATGCCACCGATACGGTTTCATATTTTTTCTCCTGCGAGTTTAATGAGTGCGTTCATGATGGACACCGCCACCGGGGTGCCGCCTTTGCGTCCCAGGGCGGTGATGTAGGGCAGATCTGTTTTCGCCAATTGTTCTTTGGACTCCACGGCGGAAACAAAGCCCACAGGGACACCAATGACCAGCGCAGGTTTGGCGGTTTCCGCAAGGCGAATCAATTCCAGAAGCGCGGTCGGCGCGTTTCCGATCGCATAAATTGCCCCCGGAAAATACGAGGCTGCTTTTCGCATGGAAATCATCGCCCGGGTGACGCCTACCGCTTTCGCTTTTTTCGCGACGTCTTCGTCACCGATGTAACACAAAACCTCTGAACCAAAAGCCGCGAGCCCTTTTTTATTGATGCCCGCTTGAATCATCTGCACATCAGCAATGACGGGCGCACCGGCGCGAATGGCGGCAATGCCCGCTCGAATGGCCCCCGGAAAAATATGGATGGTTTTTGAAAAATCAAAATCCGCCGTCGCGTGTACCGCGCGACGCACGATGGAAAAGGCCTCTGGTGAAAAGGCGTGGGGGCCAAATTCTGCTTCGATAATTCGGAACGATTCGTCTTCAATGGCTTGCGGATCAACAATGGTTTGCATGGTCATTTCCCTCCCAAATTTCAGTCTTCCGTTGATGAAGCAAGTGTAGCAAGGCCTCGTGCGCCCCCAAGTGCGGCCGGACCTCACAGCCCTGTGCTTCACTGATTTGGATGATACGTTTTACCAAGACCCCGGTGAATAAAAAATAGGGCAAGACAATCGGTACATCACCCGAAGCCTCGCGCATTCGCGCGATGCCTGTCGGTAGATATGGCGGCGCCAAGGCAATGAAACAGTGGTCGATCTCCGCGTGGCCGATACGGGTTTGAAGCGCCTGTGTGAGCGCGGCCATGTCACGAATGGGATCGGGGTGCAAACTGCCGCGTCCCACCAAGAGCACCTTTCGGTTTTCGATGGACCCCAATCGCGCGGCGCTGGCTTGAAACAGGGCTGGCTCCAAGCCCAGATGCCGCCCCAGCCGAATGTTCATTTTTGGATATTTCGCCGCTGCGGCTTGAATGTGGCCCGGAATATCTTGTTTTACATGCCCCCCAGCAAAGAGAAAATAGGGGATGACGGCTAAATCGCGCACGCCCTCTGCCGCAAGCAGTGAAAGCGCAGTGGGCAATGAAGGCTCGATATAATCAAGCATACAATGGCGCATACCCGCACGCGCCGCGAAGGTCTCAAATTCCTTGTTGCCTTCGGGATCTTTGCTGCCATGTCCGACCAGAAGTACGGCTTGTTTCATCAGACCTCCTTTTGCGCCTGCGATGCGGCCGCGACCAAATGCCGCGCAAGTTTAGGATTCGAAGCAAAATGCACGTGCAAGTACGAGGCGTGAATCCTTCCGGCGGCATAACCTTCACTCAAGCGCGCACCCCGTTTTTCAAAGCGGTAGAGATTCGCCGGTCCGTCCCAGTGTGAATAATGAAACATGTGGCCTTTCACGCTTTCTCCCGCGCGGAGAAGACAGGTATCGGCCTGGGCCGTGGCTTTGGCGTAACCAAAGTGCTGAAGACGATCCCGCATTTCCATTTTTCCGGGGATTTTGTGGATGAGACTGAGGTAATAAAGCCCCCCGCATTCTGCATAAATCGGTTTTTTCCAGGACTGCATCGCCTCACAAAAGTCTTTGTTTTTGCGCAATATTTTTTCAAATAGTTCTGGGAAACCTCCGCCAAAATAGAGCAGGTCGGCATCTGGCAGGCGCGTATCTTTGAGTGGACTGAAAGGGATAAGTTCCGCGCCTGCCGCCCGCAGATAGTCCAAATTATCCTCATAATAGAAGTGAAAGGCGGCATCCAAGGCATAGGCGATGCGCGCCCGCGTTTTTCGCTTTGGTAAAGCCTGTGTCTGCGGCACATTTATTTTTGAAAGCCGCAAGAGCTTCTCTAGATCCAGATGGGCGACAACGGTTTCACGGATTTTTTCGATGTCCGGCACACGCTCTGATGCGGGCACCAATCCGAGATGCCGCTCTGGCAGGACGATGTCTTGATTTTTTGCAATCCAGCCGAGGCTCGGAATTTTCGCGGCATTTTTGAGATAAACATAATGGCCCTCGGAAGCCACACGGTTAAAAATCACACCGGCAATGCGCGTTGTTGGCTGATATTGCGCAAAACCCTGCACTAGGGCACCGACAGACTGCGCTATGCCTTTGGCATCGACGATGAGCAGGACCGGAAGTTCAAGCAAGGCAGCGGTTTCGGCTGTGCTGCCTTTGCCATTTTTTGCGCCATCAAACAAACCCATGACGCCTTCGACGACGTTTAGATCCAGGGCTGCCCGCGCAAAACTCTGTCGCACCGTTTTTTTACTGCAGAGCCAAGTGTCGAGGTTACGCGAAGGGCGGCCGGTGGCAAGGCGGTGATAGGAAGGGTCAATGTAATCCGGCCCGACTTTGAAGGCCTGCACCGCCAGGCCGCGCCGTTTGAATTCGGCCATGAGTCCGATGGCGACCGTGGTTTTGCCCACGCCGCTGTGCGTGCCCGCGATGACAAAGGCCTTCATAAAACCCCTCGCGATAGACTCAGTCCTAGTATCGACAAGAGCCACATCAAGATTGCGGTGCTGCGCATCAAGCGGATGCTGTCTTGAATGTGTCGAGGTTCCGGTTTTTCTGCCCCATCGCCGAGCCAGGGTTTTTCTTTTACAATCCCTTTGTAAACACTGGGGCCGCCGAGCTGAATGCCCAGGACCCCGGCAGTTGCGGCTTCGGGAATGCCGGCGTTGGGGCTGTCGTGTTTGTGCCCGTCTCTCAACAGGGTCTTTAAAGATCGTCTGCCCCGCCGAAATTGAATACTGGCCGCAAGACACATTAAAAATCCTGTGATTCTTGCGGGAAAATAGTTGACCCCATCGTCACACTTTGCAGAAGCCCACCCGAAGTCACGGTATTGTGGCGTACGATATCCCACCATCGAGTCCAAGGTGTTCACGGCTTTATAAGCCATCGCGAGCGCCGGGCCACCCAGCGACAAATAAAAAAGCGGAGCAACAATGCCATCCGAAGTGTTTTCGGCAACCGTTTCAATCGTTGCACGAATGACGGCTTTTTCCGAAAGGTTTTCAGTGTCCCGAGAGACAATGTGCGACAAGCGTTTTCGCGCCAGGGGAAGTGCCGCGTTTTGCAGGGCTTCTTTTACCCCTGCCGCCGCATCGCCGAGTGATCGGGTGGCAAGAATGGTGTAAGAGAAATAGATCATCAAAACCACTTCAAAACGGGGATGAATGAATTGTCCAAACGCCATGATGCACCAGGTAAGTCCAAGGGTGGCGGATACGATCATTGCCGTAAGCACGCTTCCTGATAGTTTTTCCCCGATCTGAGGCATGACCCGGCGGCGAAGTATTTTTTCAAACGTCGAAATCCCTTTGCCAATCCACCGTACGGGATGGGGGAGCCACAAGGGATCCCCCAAAAGTAAGTCAAGACCAAAGGCCATTGTCAAATAGACTGGATGCATACTCACTCCAAAAACCTCCCCCCTTGTCAAAGGGGGATTGAGGTAGATTTGCGTTAAGGGTTAATAAAGATCACATCGTTTGGGGAAAGTCCTGTGTCGATCGGCCCCTCTTCTTTTTGGTTTGTCGTTGTATTGAAAACCTGAAGCCCCGGGTTGGCCGGGTCTCGATCTGTCACGTAAAGAAAACCGGATTTATCGAAAGCCAGACTTGGAATAAAACCTGTGCCGATGCCGGTTAAGGCGGGATCAATTTGTCTTGTTGTCAAATTGAAAGGCACCACAAAATTATTAAAATTGGCATCAAAAACAGTCACATAGGCAATGGTTTCAGATAGAATGGCAATGGTTCCCAGTGGGCCATTAAAATTGTCATCATGGATGAGCATGCCTTCACTTAAGCCACTGTTGGGGTTGATGGATTCAATCCCGCCGAAATCACCAGTGGTTGAGAAAAACCCAACATTTGAGACATAAATCCGATCCGTTGAGGCCAGGTAGTTCACACTGAAGGGGTTTCGACCTGCAAGTAGAACTTTATTTTCGCCGGGGCTGGCCTCTATCAATTGATCTGTATTGGTATCAATAACGACAAGATAACTGTCATTTGTTGCAGCAAAGAAGGTATCTCGATCCAAACGAAGCAGGGAAACAAAAAGTTTATCACCGATGATGACCATTTGGTCCATTTCGACGATGCCATCGCTATCGGAAAATTGGCTCAGGTCGATGGTGCCGAGCTGCTCACCACTCAGGGGATTGACAATCAAGATCGTGTTGAGTCCATAGCGGGAAATGTAGGCTTTTGAATTGCTGACAAAATCCATATCGTGCGGATTGGATTGCGTGGGATTGTCCGTGTCATTTGTGGTGTAGTTCGCAATTGGGGTATTTGGATTGTTTGGATCAATGACAACAATAGAGTTGGCCCCTAACCGTTGAATCACATAAATAAAACGGCCAAAAGATCGGATAACCGAATCGGAGTGAAGTACTGTGGTGCCGAGTATGTCTTTTTCTGTATTCCGAGGGGTGGTGCTGGTGATTGTCGTGAGATTTCCCACTCCGGAATCATTTGTAATGACAAACCCAAATGAGGGGCTCGCGCCGCCCCCGGATGTCTTGTTTTCGGAACAGCCACTGATGGTAACAAAAAATAAAATGGCAATAATCATGTTTGTTGTTTTTCGGTTCATTTCTTCTTTTCTCCTCATCTTTTGTTTTGGTGTTTATTAAATTGTGCCTTGAAGGGTGATAAAGTAGGATCGTCCCGGCAATGGAAAACCAAAGACATCCTCTATTGTGTTATCTGTGATATTTTTTGCTTCGAGTGTGATCGACCAACTTTTTTTGGATCTGTTGTTTTGATGTGATTTGATGGAGACCCCAAGGTTGTGGATATGGCGTGAGGTCGCATTTCTCTGATTTTGTGCATCGAGAAAATTTTGATCGGTAAAATCGTGCGTGTAAAAAAAATCGTAATGATCTGAACCCCATTCCATTTTGCTTGAGACCTCATGAATGGGTCTGCCCGGAAGGATTTTCCCATTTTCTCTGGGAGAGTGATTGATTGCCCGCTGATGGGTGTAATTACTTTCGATCATAAGGTATGTTCCTATTTCCAGTTTTCCGGAGAGTTCTTGTCCTTGGGTTTTTGATTTTCCGATGTTCTCTGGTCTTGCTGTAAATTGGCTGGTTTGGACAAAGACAATGAGATTGTCGGCAACATTGTTAAAGTAGGCCGCTTGCACTGTGGCTTTTTTGACGAAGCCTTGAAATCTTTTGCTGTACCTCAGTCCGATATCCCGATTTAAGCCTTTTTCCGGGAGCAGATCAGGGTTGTTCACGGTACCGCCTCGATCCCCAAAGAGTTCAAAAAAACTGGGGGGTCGAAGATAACGTCCGATATTTGCGCGTAGGCTCAGGGTATTTGTAAGCTGGGCAAACAAGCCGAGTTGCCGTGTTAAAAACCCCTTTTCATTTGTTGGGGGGAGAAGCCCTCCAATCCGGGTTTTGAAAGTTTCTCCCTTAAATCGGCTCTTGACCTTGTCATAGAGAATGCTGGGTGTGAGGAAAAGACGGTCTTGGAAGAAGGCGATCTGATCTTCCATGCCAATCGTAAGGGTTGCGCGACGGCTTGTGCTCAAACCATCAGTGCTGAGGTTATCAAAAGGTCGGAAGCGTTCTTTTTTATATTGCAGTAGTGTTTTGAGGGTTTGAGCTTCTCCGAGAAGGACCTCTGAGTTCAATCGGATTTCGTAGTGTTCAGTCAGGTTATCGGTATCTTGGCGGTTGATTCCGATTTCGCCATTTCGGTCTTCAAATTGTTCTTTTTTACGCGCGTAGTGTAGCCCTAACTTTAAATTTGTTGTTGCGCCGTAGAGATCGTTTACATCGATGCGGAGACTGCTTCGATGTTCTTCTGCTTTGAGGTTTGCGGTTTTCGATTGAAATCGGCTGAGGCCCGGCAGGCCTTTGTCGGTTTTTAGAAAATTATGGTACAGATTGAGGCGGTTTTTCGTGCTGAGGTCATAGCCTATTTTGCTAATCAGGTTGAGCGATTCAAACTGATTGTTTTCTCTTTTTTCAATCGTGTCATCACCAAGATCAAATTGGGTTCCCTTATCATTTAAGAACATAAAATCGTTGTCGCTTTCTTCATGATTTAATCCGATAAAAAAGTCACTTTTTCCCGGTTTGCTCGAAAGGCTTGTATTGAAACGAGAGGTATTAAATGATCCATACTGGATTTGAGCAGAGGCGGATGTTTGGTGCGTGGCCTGTTTCGTTTCAATGTTGATCACCCCGCCGATGCCGACTTGACCGAATCGAATGGGCGCACTGCCACGGTAAATTTCAATCCGCTTCACTTGGGAGAGTGGGACGCGTGCAAGATCCGTCCCGCCACCTTGTGCATTGTTGAGTAAAAACCCATCGAGATAGATCAAAACTTGTTTTGAAGAGGAACCTCGAATGGAGATGGCGCTAAAATCTCCGAGTCCGCCAAAACGATTGATCTTGACGCCAACGGTTTCTGAGAGAATTTCAGGAATAGAAGTAAAGCGTTCCTGAAGTGTTTCTCCCATGATCAAGGTTTTATGTGAGGGTTCCGTGTTATCGTCTTCTTCATCGTATGGGGCTGCGACTACGGTAATGCCTTCCAAAAAAACTGGTGGGTCATCGGGTACTTGCGATTCAGCTGCAAGTGAGGGTGAGGTCAGCAGATTCATGATGATAAGCCAAAAAATGAAAAAGCGAAGCATGGTTTAAAATTCTCTGTCTCAAAACAAAAAAATCCCCAGCTTTGATCGTCAAAAACTGGGGATATCTCGTGTGATCCCGTTGTCTTGTCCATCGAAGACAGGTCGCGATTCCTAGTCAGGCAGGTCTTCTGGCTTTGGGTTCGTCCTACTCCCCACACCTTCCCGTCATCACGACAGTGGCATTTGTGGGTTTCGTCCCCCAACACAGCGGCGAGACCGCTCCCGATTTTAACGGGATTCCCTTTTCAACCCCGGCTTGAGGCCGGGATCACCTGATCAGGTTATGTAATGTCGAAAGTGTTATAGCAAGGGGATGGGACAAAAGCAATGCTTATCTTCAAGTCCACGATCTCGGATATGAAGCCGATGATCTTGGCTTATCTTGAGCGGTATTCTGGACTGACCTTCATGGTGGGGAGTGAGTGATGGGGCTGATCCAAAAAAACAAAAATACCGACACTGGTCAGAACACTTGCGGCGGAGAGAAGAAACATCAATTGATAGCCATAATGATTGGCGATGAAGCCCCAGAGCGGTGATCCGATAAAGATACCCACATCAAAGAAGAGGGTAAATAAGGCCATTCGACCACCTCGCTCGTTACTTGGGGCACGGTTGATGAGCAGCACGGACAATATCGGAAAGATAAAGCCATGGCCGATTCCGCAGAGAATTCCGCTTAAAAGTAAGCCTATTGGAGAGGGCCATAAGGCAAGCAAGGTGATCCCGGTTGAAAGGGAAAATAGAGCAGGATAGAGCACCTGTTTGAGCCCGAACTGATCTGGCCATTTCCTGCCAATGAGACGAATAAAAACAGCACTTAAACTATAGGCGAGAAAAAAAGAGGTGACAATTAAGCCTTTGGAGTGCGCATAAGGTTTTAAAAAAACCATGTATGAGATGAGTCCCAATGCAAAACATGCGGTCACTGCGAGCGGAACGCGATTTTGAGTTTTAAAGGCTGTTTTGAAAAAATGGCCTAGGTTGACCTCTGGTTTTTCATGGTTATTTTCGGGTTCTTTTAAAAAATAGCAGAGTCCGGTCGATAATAACGTAAAACCTGCACACACTTTAAAAAGGTCGGAATAACCGCCGAACTGAATGATATATTCTCCCAGTGGCACAGCCAAGGCGCCTGATAAATGTCCGCCAATCCCAAAAAGGGCGATCCCTTCCGTGCGGCGCGATTCGGGGATCATGTCTGCGGCGAAGGTAAAAAAAGTAGCAAATAAAATGCCCATACTGAGGCCGTGAAGCAGGCGAACGATATAAAGGATCCATCCAATTTCATCAATCGAGAGATAAACCATGTGGGTGATGAGAAAAATGATACCCCCTGTTAAAAGGCATTTTTTCCGGCCAATTTGGTCGAGGGCCTTGCCTGTCCAAGGCCGGATGAACATCCCGGAGATCGAAGCAAGGCCCATAATGATGCCGACTTGGGTGAGATTGCTTCCAAGACCTTGAAGAAAGACGGGTAGCAGTACATAGGGCCAAAAGGCAAAGCCGAAAAAGAGGTGGGCAAAAAATAAAAGGGCAAAATTCCTGGTGAGTAGTGATGGTTCTTTTGGGTTCATACTGCAATGATAGCAAAGACTTCTCTTCCTTGTCAGAGCAGTATCCTATAATATTTTCACTTTACGATCAGAAATCTTGTGGGTTATACTTTTAAAAATGAATCTTCATAAATGAAAGGATGCAGATGATTAGTCAGGATGCGTTGATAAAATACATCAAAGTTACGATGCCGGATGCTGAGGTGACTGTGAAGGACCGAACCGGGACGATGGATCATTATCAAATTCAAATTATCTCGGAGGCATTTGAGGGGAAAAACTTGCTTGATCGCCAGCGCTTTGTTTATCAGTCATTGGATGAACCGATGAAGGATGGTCGAATTCATGCTTTGGAAATTAAGTCACATACCCCCGCGGAAGCGGCATCTGCCTAATTAAAAAATAAATAGATTTCATCAATAATTTTTAAGGAGAAACAATGGCAAATAACATCGAAGAAGAAATCAAACAAGAGGTCTCCGACAACAAAATCCTCATCTACGGTAAAGGTACGAAATCAATGCCGATGTGTGGATTTACAAAGGAGACCATTGTCTTTTTTAATAAGTACGGTTATGACTTTGAAGTGGTTGACGTGCTGAGAAATAATGAAAAACGTGAAGCTTTGTCTAAAATGACCAATTGGCCGACCCTGCCAAAAGTGTTTATCGATGGCGAGTTTTATGGTGATACCGATATCTTGGATGAAATGGAAGGCAAGGGTGAAGTGGAGCCTTTGTTAAAGAAAGCCTTTGGTGACGCTTAGGGAATAAGCCAGATTGTCTTTTTTAATCGGGTGGGCCTGTTTTTGGGCCACCCGGTTTTTTTCTTCTTAAGGAAGCTCTGATCAAGTCGTGAATTGTTTTTTCACGGCAAAAATTCCCCGCTTCTGCGTTACAAATCTTGAAAATAACGGGCTATTCTCTGGGATTTTCGCCTTAAATCGAAGGATGTGATCTCCTGAAAAATTCAAACAGACTTAATCAGAGCTTCCTAAATCTTAAAATTCCAGAAATTCGATATTTTTTGACTTTTTCTGACACGAGCCCGGTTTCTCCCTTTTTATCCAAAATGTCTTTGTCTTGGGATTGATCCAGCCCGCCACTGGCAATAGCATCGGATTTGATCAAGTTTGCCCACATCAAGCCAGATTAGGAAGGTTCTGTCGCAAAGTTCGGATTGTTATGAGCGATGGTTTCATCGGAGCATCTGCAGTATCAAACAAGGAATATTTTTGGAGTCCTCATGCTGAGTTTCAAAGGATGTCATTTTGAGAAAGAGGTTATTTTGTTATGAACCCGTTGGCATTTGGCTTATCCCTTGAGCTATCTTCATCTCGAAGAGATGATGCAAGAACGTTGAATTGATGTGGACCACTCAACCGCGGGGCCAATAAAGCAGGGATCAGAATATATAATCAGGAAAACCGGAAATAGATCAAGATCAGACAGTGTAAATACCTCAATAATATTGTTGAGCAAGACCCCCGCTTCATCAAAAAGAAAATACGACCTATGCTTGGATTCAAATCATTCCGAATTGCCCGCATGACCTTGGGTGGTATTGAAACAATTCATATGATTCGCAAGGGCCAGATGAAACAACGGGCCGGGCAAGACCAGACCTCCGCCCAACAATTTTACTCACTGTGCCTGCATAGGCAATATCGTTGCAGACACTTTTATCTCTCTTCACAATGTTTACGACAGAACCAGAAAAAAAGTGCTCTTTGTCAAAGTTTCTGGAGACATTTTTTCTTCTATTGTGTTCTGCATTTCATAAGGCTTTCTTAAGTAGAAGAAAATAAAATGGATAAGATTTCCCCCTTCTTTTATTTATGAATGTTCGATGTTCTTTATAAAAGAAACTCCATTTTTATCTTTCCTAAATAAGCGTTATCTGTGCCGGGGAAAGCCGAGCCAGGCAGGAAAATGCCCGTAATCGCTACAAGTCTCAAATCTTTGCTCACCTTCCACCCGAAGATCAGGTTGACCTCATCACCAAGATCGCCTGATACCCCGTTGGGGTCTGGCTTGATTCCAACATCGCGTAGTTCATTATCTCGTCCCTGAAGCACCCATACTTGTTGAAAGTGGTGGTAAACGAGGTCAATAGAGGCTGTTTGGAGAGGACGAATCCCGAATGCAAATGTTGTGATCATCAGATTGCTCAATTCGGGTTCAAAGATTTCTCCATACTGCTCGACCCTAATGACCCCGCGCAGCTTTGCAGAATTATCCTGGAGGCCGGTCTGGCGGAAGCTTTTATCCTGATTATCATCCGGATTGGAATCACCCGATCCGAATGCATACCCGATTGTGAAAGCGGGCTTGAAGCGATATTTAAATCGAGAGGTCCAACCGACATCAAATCCATAGCCACGAACATTTTTCCCTGCCTCGTCTCCTGACACGATAGCAGCATCCAGCCAGTACTTCTGTTTTTTTAAGGACTTCCCCTCCCATGAGACTCCGATAAAGGTCAGGTCGATATCTGTCGGGTCATTATCAGGGTTATCCCCACGGCGATTGATTATATAGGCCGCAGCCTTGTCTCTCTTCCAGACTTTATAAGTCCCATGCCAGATCAAGTTTTTGATTTTATCTTCTGAATCTTCCGGATCAAAAAGGTTGGTGCTGTAAGAGAGTTGGAGATGCAGTGCGTCTTTATTAAAATAAAGACGCACTGCATCAAGGGTTTCATCAAAGATCCATTCGCGAGCGTCTTTAAACCGCTGACGCCCTATCTGCAGATGGAGCGTAGGGGAAATAAAATTCCACCAAACAAGATACCCTTTATTAAAATCGAAGGCTGTTTCATCTTGTGTTTTGCCCTCACCCTCTTCATGTTCCACTTCGCGCTCTACCCGAACTTCTCCAAAAATTTCAAATTTTGGCTTAAGAATACCTGGTTCAGATAGCAACAATCCGGCAACTGATAGGCTCCCTCTTGTCTGGACATCACGGTCGTCATCTTCATCATCAAGATCTCGGTTATCCCGAACCCGTTCTTCAAAGTTAAGTTTTGCGCCCCAGGAGAACCTTGGGGTGACTTCATGACTCAAAGGGGGCGAGGCTTCCGAATCGATCATAACAAGGGCTGACTTCTCATTATCCATTGGCAGATTACCAGATTTTTGTTCCGTCGCTTTCACTTCAGTTATCCAAAAAAGAGATACAAAAAGAGCAAAGAAAATAAGAACCCGACAAGAATCTGAACTCAGCCTGCGCATGAGGTCTCCAAAAATCTTTCGCAAATAAATTTCATCCCTGTTATTTTTCCTAGTGCATAGGGCTCCGCATTCCCTCTGCTGAAATTGGACATCCTCTTTATTTTATTTCGGAAAAGGCCTTTTATTTTTAACTAAAGTGCGTTTTATAGGCCTTGATGACGATAGAGTTCATTGTAGTAGCCATTGAGAGCAATGAGGTCACTATGCGTTCCCTCTTCTACAACCTGTCTATCTTTCATGACGATGATCTTGTCGAAATCCTGAATTGCATTAAATTGATGCAAAATTACCAAAGAAGTTTTCCCTTCCTGAAAGCGATCCATCGCTTCATGGATTAATGTTGCTGATTCTGCATCGACAGCTGACGTGGGTTCATCCAGAATGAGAATCGATGGTTCCTTGATAATCGCGCGTGCCAACCCGATACGCTGTCGTTGTCCACCCGACAGCGTACTCCCCCGCTCGCCCAACACGGTTGCATATCCATCGGGAAGCGCTGAAATAAATTCATGCGCGTGCGCCATTTTCGCCGCTTCTAATACTGCTTCGTCCCTTGCATCCGGTTTGCCGTAGAGGATATTTTCTTTGATGCTTGTCCCAAAGAGAATAGGATCCTGCGCCACGATGCCGATTTCTTGGCGCAGCGATTCTTTTTGGTAATCTCTAATATCAAGCCCGTCGACGAATATCGCACCATCTTGAATATCGTAAAGGCGCAATAACAATTTGGCAATCGTCGATTTTCCCGCACCGGACGCCCCCACTAGTGCGACCCGTTGGCCTGAAGCGATTGAAAAAGAGAGCTTTTCAAAGAGGGTTCTTTCTCCTTCATAAGCAAAAGAAACCTCCTGAAATGTTATATTGCCCTCAAGGTTTTTTGCTTTTATTGCGCCGGTCCGATCAATTATTTCCGGTTCGATTTCAAGGAGACTGGAAATTCTTTCCGCACTGGTCATCGCCTTAGAAAATCGTACAGAAAGCTTGGCGAGTTTTTGAATAGGACCATACATATTGTTGATATAGGTTGAGAATATTAAGACGTCACCCGGCGTCATCGCCCCTTTAAGTGCCTGCAAAGCACCAAAAAGGATCGTCGTAGAAACACCAAAGGCTTTAATGACTTGAACGGTTCGGGAGGTTGATGCGACCATTCTTGCCACATGGATCGACTGTTTCAGCGTTCGAGTGCTATCCACATCAAAAAGATCTGCTTCATATTGCTCCCTTGCGAAAGATTGCACGAGTGAAATTGCGGGTAGAAGTTCATTAATCTTCGAGGCTACGATTCCCTCTCTCTTCCGTTGTTTCTTCTGAGATTTTTTCAATTTATTATAGAGGGACGACAGTGAATAAATCAGAATGGGAAAAGTGCTCATGGCAATAAGGGTGAGTTTCCAATTAAGAACAGCCATGACGATTAACATACCGGTGAGGAGCATCACCTGTGCAATTAACTCCAAGAAAGAATCCGAAAAGACATCCCTTAGAATTTTGGTATCTCCTGTAATTTTAGTTAAAAGCTCTCCAGACCTCGTCCGATCATGGAATGAAAGGGATAAGGTTTGCAGATGGGAAAAGAGTTCTCTCCTTAATTTATGAACCAGGTGAAAACCAATTCGAGAGGTGAGAAAAATCTGAAAATAAGAAAATAAGCCTCTAGTGAGGGCGATCAAGAGCATTAAGGAAGACAGGAGAATAACCGAAAAGAATTTATTTCCTTCAATAAGCTTCTGTAGAAGCGGGAAAGGTGAAGCGGGGGATTTCTCAAGCAGGACATAATCGAAGATTAACTTCAACGGCCAGGGATTAAGAAGCTGCGCAAGAGTATACCCCAGCATACAGGTACCCGCGAGAAAGAGACTTCCCTTGGCTTGAGCCAGGTGACTTAAAACAATGTGTTTAAGTGGAGCCGATTTTTTTTTCAATTGAAGGACCTAATTGGCGATTGTTTTAACGTGGATGGGTTGCTCTGAATACACCGAGATTAAAAAACGAGAAAGCCGTTCGGTGCAGATTCCGAGCTCAAAATCTTGTACGATTCGTTGTCGGGCATTCTGGCCGAGCCTTTCGTAAAGTTTCGGGTTTTTAACGAGTGATTCAAGTGCTTTTGCGAGGGCCTCAGGATCTCCTGGCGGCAAAAGAATTCCTGTCTCCCCACTATCAATGGCGCTTTCTATCGCACCCACCTTACTGGCAATTACAGGCCGTCCAGAGGACATGGCTTCCAGTACCACGTTTGGCAAGCCATCGCGGTCTCCAGCGCGATTAACAATAGAGGGCACTACGACTATGTGGGCTTTTTTGTATTCATTCGGAAGTGCTGCGTGAGTCATGCCGCCAGAGAATTCAACATGATCAGAGAGATTGGCAGCGAGAATACCCTGTTCTAATTGTTCCCGATCAGGCCCTTCCCCGACGATTCTCAGGTGAAAAGGAAAGGAAACGCGACTGATGGCCTTAATCAAGACATCGAATCCTTTCTTTTCAACAAGTCGACCGACGGCCAATAAGCGGATAGGCTCGTTTAAAGTCAGGGGGGAATGACTGAATCGTTTGATATCAACCCCATGTGGAATCAAGGTGACCTTGCCGCCAATGTTGGTGAGATCCTTGGCCACGTCATGATTACAGGCAATGATACAAGCCGCATTTCGCGCTCTTTTTTTTAAAATCTTTGCAAGAACCTTACGAGCATCAAGCGCATGTGTGCTAAAACCGTAAGGTACGCCCATGCCTTTGGCCACCAGTGAGGCAACCTCTGCCGGGACATGGGCAAAGTAACCATGTATGGCGGAAACCATTTGACCCTTCAGTCGTTCAATCACAACTTTGGCCTGCTGAGCAGGACTGCCCGGAGCGAGCGGTTCTACGATTTCTAAAAGAGGCTGACAATCAGGATGGAGGGGAGCACCATCCCCCGGTTTTGTTGCAAAGATCCGAACAAGCAATCCTTTTTTATACAAAGCAAGGAGTTCCTGTAAGGCGAAGGTTTCTGAACACCGGGGAAAACCGCTGACAATCATTACGATTTTACATCGATTCATCTCAATGCCTCATCATGAATAGACGGAGTTGAAAGGCTCTCAAAGGTATGAAATGGTATATTTGGATAGCGTCGAAGTTCACGGAGCAAGAAATCTAAAAAAGAAAATTCCTCAGGACCCATAACCTTATGATGCAGGAGGATCCCAATGGGATCCTCCGCTCTCATCTGAACGAGTAAGGCCTCTATGATTTCTTCTGGTGTTTTCATGCTGGGCTTGTCTTTCCAACGGTAAAGATCGAGGGTCGTTGAGATCTCCTGAAAAGCGAATCCAGTCACAGCTTGTTTGCCTTTATCTTTCGAGAACACTTTGAAGTTTAATCGATCAAGCACTTTGAAAGTATCTTCTGTACATCGGTTCCAAGGTGGCGTGAAAACCGGATAAAATTTGTCTCCAAAAACATTTTCGAGCAGGGCCTTTCCCTGTGAGACATCCTCAAATTGTTGATCGAATGTGCGGCTTTGCCCGAATTCGCACTTCCGGCCTTCCTTTTCGTGGTTGAGGTGAAGCCACCCATGCTGATTGAGACCAAAGAGATCAGGGTGAAGATGTTTGTGGTTGTCCAGCAGCCGGATGCCCGCATCGCTCAGACTGCCCGGAATGATTGCAAGATTTAAAGGGACACTTGAGGCCAGGGTGACATCAAAGAGGCTCCGCAGCGCTTCAAGATCGTCGTCTGCGTCGTCATCCCTCAAAAAAATCCGAATCGCTTTGTTTTTTTTCGCCAGTTCGTCCAGGCTCTGCCTCAGCCCTGACTCCAGGGTCTTAAATCTTGTCCCGGAACTCTTTAATCTGATTTTGCCCGTACCGATTTTTCGATCCGGCTCCGACAGCATTTCCGTAAGAAACGCCGCCGTTTTTTGCGCGCCGTCGATTGCCAAAGGGGTCGAAGCGGGTGCGGCTTCAAGCAAAGCCGTGATTTTCTCTGCCAGCACTGCCGGTTCCAAGGCCTCCGGGGGGATCATTGCGGCCAGCCCCAGGGCCTCCAGTTTTTCCGCCCGGATCGTCTGCTCCTCATTTTGATTCCCTGTAAAAGGCAGGAGCAGGGCCTTTGTTTCAGTCACCAAGAGATTCATGCAGGTGTTGTAGCCCGCCATACTGATGGAGAGCGCCGCTTGTTTCATAAAAAAAAGAAAGCGGGTCGTATATTTTCTGACGCAAATGTTCGAGTGCGTAGAGGCCATCTTCTCCAATCTCAAGTAATCTGCTTCGGGAAGATAGGGGCCTGTAAAAATGAGAAGCCGGTGCGGCACGGTTTTTTCGATGCCTACGCTGGCTTTCACGGCGCACTCCAAGAGTTCGATGCCCACCCGCCCGCCGCCGATGCTGGCGAGAATTAAGGGTTTTTCCGTTTCTCCACTCAGAAAATCGTCGAGCAGAGCATCTTTTTGAGTGGGATCGGGCGCGGCTTCAAGGCAGGCCTCCGCGACAAAACCCGTGTATTTCGTCGAAGGTTTAAGATCCCACATCCTCGAAAATGTTTCTTCAAGGCGCTGGAATTTTGGATCGGAGTGGATGAGCAGCAAATCGAAATACCGGTTCATCGTGGTGATGACCTGATCCTCGTGCCGTTTGTGGTCCCGCTTCCCGACGAGGATGTCGCGGAGACTGCACACCACTTTTGTTGGGCCGCCGTCTAATCGGATACGGGTCAAAAGCGGCATCAATTCAAAGGCGAATTTTCTTCTTCCAAAGGGAAAGAGTTCGATAATGAGCGCGTCCGGCTGAAAACGCGCGTATTCTGCCAGAATTTTTTTCGTTCTCGCTGCCTTGATCTCATCGAGACTTTGAAAACCCTCTGATGACCGGATGTCTTTAAAGTCCGCGTCCGACTTGATCGGCGGGAGATTCACGACTTCGATCTCGGGAGAAAATTTAAAACCGGGGATGAGTTCTCCCCCGTTCAGGAAACAGACCTCAAACGCACTTAAGGCATGGACGATTTCCCGACTTCGGATTAAATGACCCATGCCCAGTACGTGTTGGCAGTAAAAAAGCACCTTTTTATTATTTATGTTCATCTCGTCTCCGACAGCCGCGTCTTTCTGATTAAAACGGACTTTCCCCAATCATTCAGGGATAACACAGAAATCATCCTGCGCTCCCTCCAACTTGTTCTAGTAGCTTCGTGAGAACCTTGTCCGAATCAAAATACGTCTCGGCGATTTCCCGCGCGGCCTTGCAGTGGGCCGGATAATTCCGCTTGATTTCCTCGACGCCTGCAGCGGCCTCGTCCATTGTGTTAAAGGTCAGCAGACCTTTTCCCGTCGGAAGATGGTTTTCAATACTGGTGGACTGCACCAAAACGGGTTTTCCAGAAGCCAGATAAAGCGCGCTGCGGTCGCTGAACCAGCCCGTCGAAAATGCGACATAACGGTTATGGGCCACGCTAAATTCGGCGCCGGATTGCCCGATAAAATTCCTATAATCATCAAGGTTTTCGAGTTTTTCGGGGTCTGTCAGCCGCCAGCCATTTTTCGTAAACAGCGCCGCATCGGCCTGGTCACCGTGGGCCTCGAGCTTCATCGCGACTTCAAATTGAGCCCCAGTTTTTTTCGGGAGCGCGATGAACTTGAGCCAATTGTCTGATTTCTCCCCCGAAAAATGGCCCTTCCACTCTAAAAGCGCCCTACCCTTCCAAGTCGAAATCGTTGTAAACCCTCGGCTTGCGGGATCGCTGCGGACGGGCCACATCGGCAGAAACACCGGACGAACCAATGGACGCCACCGGCGGTTTCCGGTGGGAATGCCGCATGAGGCCGCGCCAATATTGAGTCCGAGGGTAAAAAGGTCATGATATTGGTCCAAGGCTTCATAAGCGCCGCCTTCCTTCTCGAGCATGACCTGCGTGTTCCCAGGATTGCCGTCAAAATAAGCGCGTCGCCGCGCATGATTGAAAATTTCCGGCGCCTTATGAATCTGGCCGCTTCGGGTCATCAGTAAATCACAACGCTTGGCCACCTTGACCGCCTCGGAAAACGGCATCCCGAATGTGGCTTTTCCCCCTTTATAGATCAGGCAAGCTCGCGGCCAGACGCCGTAGGCTTTCGCCACGGCCTCAAAGTGGCGCTGGCCTTCCCAAAGCTCAAAAGGGACTTTTTGACCGCGCGCATCGGTGCAACGGTTTGCCCCCACGTGTTCCATCAAATAGACCTCATGGCCCAGGTGTTGAAAACCGCTCACATAGGACATGGCGTGGTCGATATGACCCACAGTGGTGTTTGCGATTTTCCCGGTGCAGATAATCGTCATTTTAATTCCCTAGACAGGAAGGTTCGACTCTATAAACCTCAGCCATTCCTTCACCCGGATGGGCCAGGCATATTTTTCAAGCACGGTTTTTCGGTTGTTTTCGCCAAGCTGTTTAACCAAGGGGCGATTCAGCTCTAATTCCAAAACCCGCTTTTTGATGTCCATCAAATCTCTTTGGATAAAAAACCCGTTTTTACCCGTTTCGATTAAATCCTCGCAGCCGCCGACCTTTGTTGAAATGACGCCCCGACCGCAGGATGCGGCCTCCAGTACGCTTTGAGAAAATCCCTCGGAAGTGGAGGCGCAAACATAGAGATCAACCTCATTGTAAAGTTTTGGCATCTTTTCCCTATTCACCTGGCCCTCGCCTCTTCCGCCAAGCGCCCTGACCGCGACATTCGGAATCTGATTCAAGGGCAGAATAAATTCTGAAAAGCCCTTCAAACGGTCATGTTTCGGGATGCTCGTGCTGCCTGAAAAACCGAGGATCAACGGGAACTTTCGATCCGTATTCACCGGACGCGAGGGCGTGAACAAGTCCGTGTCCACGCCGTTTTCCGTTAAGACAATGTTTTTCAGCCCGGCGTCTTTAAATATTTCATAGAGTCTCCGGCTGATAATATTGATGCTTTTTAGGCCTGCGAGTTGATTGAGAAGCGCCGCCGGAGGCGGAGGGTTCGACTTGGGAAGAGACAGATAGTCGTCCCACGAGCGATGAGAGTGAATCCCTGTAATCAGTTTCGAGCGGTCTAAAAAGGGCAGCAGTTCCCGGTAATCTTCCTTTTTCTTTTTTGAAATGACGAGCGTCCAGCCCAGGGCGAAAACAAGATCGTAGCGCCTGTGGTTTTGCGTGATATAATCGAAATCCGACTTGACAGAGACGATGTCCAGCGAAACCCTGCTGTTGGTATTATGCTTTACAAGCCCTTTTGCAATCGTGTCATAGGACCAGCCGAACTTATCGAGGATGATGAGTACTTTGTGGATTTGAGACGCACTCTCCATTTTTTATCCGTCCACCGTGACTTCGCTCAGGGTTTTGAATCTATAGTTCCGATCTGTCAGCAGCTGAAAGGTCTTTTCGATCGTCTCCAGCATGCCCGCACAGTCTTCTTCTGTTTTGCAGTAAGGGCTTTTGTCCGGGACCAGCTCGACATTATGAAACATGCTGCACAGCACGGTTGGGCTGACGTGCTCTTCGTACCAGTCGATGACTTTTTTGCATTGCTCAAAATCCGAAAAACGGCGCGGTGTGGGCCGGAGCCATGTGATATCCGGCGTGATGGAAACCGGGACCTCTAAAATTCTGGCGTCTCCACGGGTGCAAATATTTTCTTTCGAGGGGTAGTAGGGAGAAAGGCTTTCGGGCTTTGAAAAATCGACAACATCGTGCCATTTTCGAAAAGGAGTTACGCTCGTGTCATGGGTATACCCTAATTTTTCTAAGCACGCCAATGTCCATCCTCGTGCACCAAAACGTCCCGCGCGAAATGACTTCGGGGTGTGTCCGAAGAGGTTTCTAAATTTGTCGGTCAGGTTTTCCAGTTTTTTGAATTCGATCTCTTCCGCATATTCGCATTGCATCTCCTCCGGGTCACACCCGCTAAAATCCTCTCCAGAAAACTTTGCCATCGGCGCGATGTACTCTCCATGTAGATGTGTTCCGAGTTCACAGCGATCCCAGTTGAGCGCGTTGAGAAATCGGACGGATGTCCGATCCACCATGACTGCCGGGCTGATAAGATAAACCGGTTTTACCCCGTACTTTTCACAAAGCTTCTGAAGGATTCCTATCCCCAGGGTCATTCCCTCGTAGGTCGCAGGATTTGATGTTTTCCACTTCCGCCCTGCATCAATTTCGACATCAATCGTCAACACATAGGTTCTCGAAATATTTTTTTTTCTTAAGAGAGTCCATCTTGTCTCCTTAAAAATCGACCGGAATTCACAGACATCGCTAGGCCTCTTTCTTCAAGTCCCGGGAAAAATCATAAAGATAGAGGATGAGTTGGAACAACTTATACGAACCTCACTGCGGTAAGCCTGTCAATCGGGTTCCACTTCATCTGGGATATTTGAACAATGGTTGCAAGTTTTTTTTTCAACTCAGGTTCCTGTCTGGTGTAAATGATGTAAGCCTCGATGATACACTGCGCTTGTATTTGCCAGGCGAAGCGATCAAGCGGCACTTTCCAGCCGATCTGTTGCTGATAGGTGCTAAAAAATGATGCCACCATTAATTTGACAAGATTCAAATCAAAACCCCTAAGATATAAATCGACAATGAATTTCACAAGATCCTGGCACGGATCTCCTATTGCAAACTCATCATAGTCAAAAAAAGCAACCTCATCTCCACAAGCAAGTAACTGATGGATTGAAAAATCGGCATGGATTATTTTATTTTCAATGGGACTCAAATGGGAGATATTTCTTTCCAGGTTATCAACAATGGAAAGAAATATCTCCTTAAATTGTGGAAATGTATGGGAGAGGACGGTCGCCTTTTTTTTGACTTCCCTGAGACGATCTATGGTTGAGATCTTATCAGGGCTGTCAAGCGTACAATTGTGAAAATGTCCAATCCCCTTTGAAACAGTCTCCATGAAATGTTTATAATTTGTATAATCAATGACAGCCACCAAAGGGTCACCCTCTAAAGCCTCTTGCCAAACAGTGTTGATCCTGTCATCGTACCCCAATGGCCGTGCCACCAAAAAACGATCTGGGGATTCATTAAATATCGCGGATAATATTTGCATCCGACGAGAGATCTCTTTTCCTTGCTCTCCTCTAAACATTTTTCCAAATACAGTGAAAGTTTTCGGGTCAGCTAAATTCCCCCATTTTAAAGAATATCGGATGAGGCAACGACGTTCAGCTCTGTAGTTCACGATGTTTTTCGTAACTTCGATGATGTCTCCCGGCTCATCAAAGCCCGAGGGAAAATTACCGTATGGGTAGTATTTTTTTATTTCTTTGGAAGAGAGCAGCTCAGACAAGTTGGATAATACCGGATCATTTGGGAACGACCAAACAATCATATCTAAATCAGAAAGATGGACGACAAAGCCCCCAATCTGGGGATGAGAGAGAACTCCATCACGGATTTTTTTGAATTCCACCAGGCTTTGACCAGGATGATAAGCTTTTGCATATAATTCTTGTATCCCGTAGGGTCGCCCAGAAAGGTCGATCACTTCCAGTCTATAAGCAATCTCCATAGGGCATTTGTATTTCAAAGGGTTCTTTGAGAGCGTCTTATTCCTGTAAATCTCAAGCGTGCATTTTTTTATAACTAGATCCCCCCGGGAATAGCGAGGAAGCCTCAATTGAAATAAGTCTTTCATTTTTTCTTGATGAGTAAAAACCTCAAAGCTCTTCATGTTGATGTCTTGTATGGATAATTCATTCATACTTCATTCTGCCCTTCCCAACAGGATGTCTTTTTGAGCGAGAGAAATAATCTTCTTAATTTCATTTTCCATTTGAGGTCTTTGCTGAAGGTAGAACCGATAGGCCTTTGTGAGAAAGAGCATCTGGATATACCAGTTCAAGCGATCCATTGAGATTTTAAAACCGACTTTTTTTTCATAAGCCTGGACAAAAACCGAAATCATTGATGGAATAATACTCTGTTTGAAGGAACGGAAATGGCAATCGACGATAAAATTTGCGATATCTTGAATCGGATCTCCCATCGCAAATTCATCAAAATCAAAGCAGGCAACCTTGTTCCCACACACAAGGAGTTGCTGCACAGAAAAGTCGGCATGAATGATCTTGTCCGAGATTGTCGGTAATTGTTTCCCGTCCTTTTCCAAGCCTTGCTCGATCGATTTCAGCGTGAGGTTAAATTGTGGAAAGGCATGGATTAACTTCGCGATCTTTTTTTTAATTTCTATGATTTGGTCGAATTTTGAGACCCGAACCGGACTGGTGAGTCTGCTTTGATGAAAGCTCGCAAGCCCCTTTGCAACCGACTGAAGCAGGGGGACATAATTTGTTTCATCCATCAAGTCAACCAATGCTTTCCCTTTTAACCCGACTTGCCAGAGGGTTTTGATTGCTTTGTTGTATCCCAAAGCTTGTGCAACCAAAAAACTGTCGCGATCACGCCGACTCTCCTGACAAAAAGCAAGGGATCTCTCATAAAGAACCCCTCCCTGATCATCATTGAATGTTTTCCCAAAGAGAAGCATTTCCTTTGGTTCTGAAGTCTTTCCCCATTTCAGGGTATATCGGGTGGTGCAGCGGATCTCTGGACGGTAGTGAATCACCTCAGTATCGATCTTTCGTATATCTTCGGTGCGATTAAGACCTGAAGGTAGATTTTCATAGGGAAAATATTTTGAAACTTCTTCAGGATTAACGCATTGTGGCAAATGAAGCAACACGGGATCATTGGGAAAAGCCCACACAATCATGTCAAGCTTAGGGAGGTGTGCGATCGCTTCTCCGAAGTGTGGGCTTACAAATCCGTTGTTTCTCACCTTTTCAAATTCATCTCGACTGCGGTTTTCGAGATAGGTCTTGGCATAGAGAATCTGTTCCCCGGATTTTTTACTTAGGAGATTCGTGACACGAAGGTGATAACAGATTGCAAGAAACGACCTGGCATAAGATGACTGCTTCTGATATGTCTTATACCAAGTATGTCCGATCTCACAGCTTTTAATCCTCAGTACATCTTCCGAAAATAGAGGGAGCTTCGCCTGAAAGAGCGTTTTTATCTGACTTGGATCAGTGAAACGATCAAAGTCTTTTTCCTGTGATTCCCTTTCCAAAGATTTCATCCTTATCACTATGCAAATTTTCCAGAAATGGCACTGCTCAGTACCTGATCAATGGGTTCAAGCTGATCAAGCCCAAATGAAATCAAGGCCTCCGCCGTGCGAATTAAGCCCAACTCGTATTTTTTGAAATTGTTCTGATCACTTTCAATAACTTGGTAGAGTACTGTGGCTCCGGTAAATGCAAGCACTCGTGGATAAATATCCGACCACAGATCTCCAATCTTGTCTCGATAGACATTGATCGCTTCTTGAAGGGCCTTCTGAGCAGAAAAATGTGACGGGGCGATGAGTCCCCAAAGAACATAGTGTCCTAAAAAAAGACCCAGGTCATAAGCGGGATCTCCGATACTTGAGCTGAGCTCAAAATCGATGACCCCGATTTTCTGCCCTTCCACAAAGATATTCTTGGGTGAGCAATCCAGCATCAAAAGCCGGTTTCCAATCGTTTCTTCAGTGGTGATCTTGCTCGCTCGTTTTAACCTTTTCAGGCCATGACAAAGCCGTTCTGAAAGCCTACCTGACTTGATCCCCCCGGTGTGTAACTCCAGCATCCTCTCCCAGTGCTGTTGATCGCTTTTTTGATCCCCCCAGACTGGCGCAATAGGTGTCTTCAAGTTGTGGCATCGTGCGAGAAATCGACTGGCCTGAGATGCAACATTCGGATCAAACAGGCCCTTTCTCATGTCTTCTAGTAACGGTCTCCCTTCCGGGCAGACCTCTGTCAACACAAGGGTCAAGGTCTCTTTATCGAAAAGTACGACTTCAGGGAGATCGACCTCATGAATACCATGATCTCTTAATCTATTGAGCGCGCGCCGTTCTGCAGAAAGACGTCGTTTAGGCTTGGGGCTCAGTTTATTTCCTAAAGATCCCGATGTCACAGTATCTCCCGCATATTTCACAAAATAACACCGATTATCTTTGAAGCGGACACGGTAGACTTGATCTAACTTCCCATCACAAGCACTGCTGATTTCTTTGATGTCGCCTAGTTCATTTTTAATGATGAAGGATCGGACTTTTTCCTGGATGATTTCGCTTATTTCCCTCATCCCCTCCTGGCATACTGTCCAGACGCGCTCACGCTGAGCGACATCCAGTTCTCTTGGAAGAGCAGCGCTAAAAACATCGTGCCCGGCATCCCCAAGTGCCAACGTTTTTCTCAAATCAGTCGCTCTAACTGTGATAGACCCGGTCGGGGCGGCAATGGGAAGCGCGACAACGCCAGTTTGTTTTGAAAAGTTTTTTATTCCTTTAAAGCGCTCGTCACCTGCCTTGAAGTCTGACTCTCCAATACAGAACAATAAGGTATCACCGCTTTCGACACGTGCGAAGTAACCCAAGGCATGTTTCACTGAAGTGTGAGATGCAATCTCTACTCGAACCTTCTTCATCCCCTGCAAATAGATTGACCAGATACGGCGGGCGACATCCGGGCCAAGCGCCTTGGTCGTCCCGGGAATGCTACGGCATCTGTTGGAGATGATTACGATCACCTCGTCGACATCCGGCCGCCTGGCCAGATCAAGCACTGCTTTAAGATGGGCTGCATGGGGTGGCCGAAAAGCTCCCGGATAGAGCGCAATGCATCGGTTTTTGTTGTCTATTTTATGGTCTTGGATTGTCGGCATCATTTTTTGTCCTGATTTTACCGGCTCTGGAAACAATAACGTTCACTCAGATCTAGATATTGATTGATGTGTTTCAGACGTCTCACGTTCCATTGACGGATACTTCTCCTGACAATTTCATAGATGAAAGCTGCGGAGATGTGCCAATGAAGACGCGCATCAGACACTTCCCATTCCACCTGCTTGGAATAAACGCGACAAAATTCCTCCACAAGCCATCTGACCCGTTTCTCATCAGATTCAACGCGGATGCCGTTATAATAAAAATTTGCGATAAAACTACCTAGGTCATGCAGTGGATCTCCGAGGCAGACGCAATCCATATCGATCAAGCCGACCTTACCCTTATCAATCAACATATTCCCTATTTTCAAATCTCCATGAATCGGGGTGATGGGTGTTGTTAAAAGTTCGACATTTTCAGACTGAATAAGTAGGGTCTGTACCAGTAATCGCACACGATTGGACAATTGGGGATAAGTTTTGTCCACGAGAGCAGAGGTTTCTTTTAAAAGGGGCTTAATGTCCTCAAATTTAAATTGGGTTTGACTCTTCAAGTTGCTGCTATGAAATCTTGCAAGAGTCACCGCCACTTGTGCCATGATTTTTCCGCAATCCTTATTGATCTCCTCTTTCTCAAAAGGTCGACCCGGGAGCTCTGATTGCCAAAGAACCTTAATCTCCGGGTCATACCCCAAGGGTTTGGCGACCCTCATCCCTTCTATTTGACTCGATAAAGAGGTCATGATGCGATAGACATTTCCGCTGCTTTCATCCGGGTAGATTTTTCCGAAAATAATCCTTGGACTCACTTCACCCGATTTTCGATTTTCGATTCCCAATTCATAGCGGACCATACAAGAGCGCTCTGGCAAATAGTGAACCACGTCTGCCTTTATTGTTTTCAAGTGTTTGGATTGGAGAAGATCCAAGGCTGCCAGTCTTTTCGGTAGGAGGTTATGCAGAAAAGAGAGGTCAAACATTTTGGGTAAGTGGGTGAGTTTCCGGTCATTTGGAAAAGTCCAAATGACGATTTCAAGATCAGAGAGAAAAATAATCGGGAGAATACCTTCTAAATCAAATTGCTCTTTTTGACGCGCGCGTTCAAATGAAGACAAGCCTTCGCCTACTTTACAAAGCCTCGCATAAAGAATTTGTTCTCGAACTGTCTTGTTGTCGGTATTTAAAATCTGTAGACAATAGGATAAAACACAGCTTTTCCCCGGTTTGTATCGCTGTTCACCCAACTTGCACGATTCGATGACAAAGCGACCGCCTCGATTATGGGGATGAGCAAACAATTTTTCTTGCAAGATCTCACGCACCAATGTCATGTCTAAGGCGAATGTCATCTGTGGAAATTGGGGATCTATTTTTTTTTGTAGCATAATTGCCTTAATTAAAATTTTTAATGTCTGCCGATTTCGTATGAATAATTTTTTGAACATTTTCTAAGTCAACCCTGAATGATACGGCATCGGTGTCACAGTGAAGGATCTCCTTCTGATAGCTGACTCTTCCTGGTGACCCTTCAAAGCTTAGGATGAGGTGTCCATTTACGCTCATATAATCGATATGATTTGCCTGTAAATTCAAGATGCGGCCTTGCTTGTTTTTTCTAAGAAATAGTAATTTCCCTTTATATGTGATGTCTTCAAAGTCATATTCTTTCAGTCCCGCTCCATGCGTGTGTAAGAAATAGTCAGAATAGAAGCCCTGATCTCCTTTAATTGTGATTTTCAGGGCAGTGACTTCTTTTTTTGGACACAATACCCCATGATGATAAACAGGGATCTCTTCGACCGAGATATCTGGCTCATTGGTTCGATAGGGGTAAAGCAGGGTATCAAAAAACGTCGGGCCGATTGAATTTTGTGAAAAAGTAATGATAGGCGCTTTTTGTTTCACCCCGTATTGTGGAGAAACAAAACCGGCTACTATCGTAGATGAAACCCTATCTACCTTTGGTTGCACAATCATGAGATTCGGAGATGTAACAGCAATCCCTCTCTCGCGTTGCTTAATGATAGTCTGACAAACGGCCCTGGGGTGTAAGTGAAAATTAAGGGCATAATGATGAGACCCCTCTCCCTGTAATCTATCTGAGATAATCCAATATTCGGAGGGAAGGAAGAAAACATTCCGTTCATGGACCACCGGATACTCTTGACTGACAGCTTTCCCAGCAATAAAATCGAATCCCTCGGCAGTGGTAAATTCCGTTAAAACAGCCTTCGGTTCTGGACTGATTGGTTTCCCACGCCGATACGAGGTCTGATCTTTCCCATCAACAAGCACGGTATTATGGGAGGCGGTTCCTTTAAATATTTTTCTCCAATTGACGCCGTCATCGCTCTCTTCGCTATAAGTATATCTTCCAGGGTCGACAATCAGGTCGTGACCATAGGCCGACATTTCGAAATTGAGAAGATCGTAATGACCATGCGTTCCTGCTCCCAGCGGTCCACAGTCAAAAAAGAAATAAAGTCCTTCATCGTAGGGCATTTCCCCCCAGTCGCTTCGGAGGACATAGTATCCACTCTCACGAAATCCTTTTGATCGAGACGGCGGAGATGAGCCTTCTTTCCCTTGAGAAATAACATAAAGCAGGTGTGGATCCCGATAATATTCAACTCCTTTTTTCAGTAAAGGAAGATAACTGTTACGATCTCCGTCACTCACAGCCGGGATGAAACCTGCTGGTTTGTGTATATAGAGTGAAAATTCGAGTGCTTTCTGGATGAGATGGTCACATTCGAGTGGTAAAGGGATTTCGTTTAAAGTGGCGAGTTCTTTAATTTTGAGGTAGTTTTTGAGTACCGTATGATGATAATCCGGTGAAAGCTCCTTCTGTACCCCATCTAAAAGGAGGTCTTGTTGCATATTTTTGAGAATTTCCGTTATGGAAAAGGTGAGGAAGATGTCCGAATCGCGCAGTTCTGGAAAGAGGGTGGCAACCAAGAAGATCGCGTACAACTCGATGGTTCGGTGGTTTCCTGAGGCTGTTAAGTTTTTTGTTAAGTAACGAACCTGTAAGTGAATAGATTTGAGGAACGCAATCAGAAAAAAAGGCTGTATCTCAGCGCAAGCGCTTTCTGGGATAAAGTAACGATAAGACAGAACCCATTGCTGCACTCTTCTCCCGGTGACTTGGCTATTAATGAACCCTTCGGGTACATTTTTTATCCAAGATAAAAGAAGCTCAACCCATTTTTTAGCGTATTTTTCATTTTTAGAATATGCATAAGCTTTACCCAGATCATTCGCAAAATAAAATTTATGTAGCAAAATAAGCCATTCAATATCGTGACTAGGATTGACCTTCCAATCAAAACTTTTAGAAAAATGGTGGGTTTCATTATTAAAAGAAAAAACATGTTCAATAATCTGATCAGCCTTTTGTCCATAGTCTCTTGAGCCTTTTGAAAGAGGGAAATGTCGAACCGTATCCCGATTTTGAAAATAAGACAACAAGGCCTTTGAACCCATGGAATCATATGGTGCTGACAAAAAATTAAAAGGAGGATTGTCGTGACTCAAGATCATAGAATTTTCTTCCGATATTTTAGGAATCAATTGCATTCACTTGTAGTAGGCTTCACCTGGTTAAGAAGCGCTGTCCTAGTGATATGAAGGATGACTCCTCTTTAAATATTTTTCCCGAATCTTTATGAAGAGCCGTTATGTTTCCCTTCGGATCTTTTCTAATAAAAAGGAGCGTGCCACTGTAGGAAAAATCTCCGAAAGTGCATGTTTCAATGCAATCAGGGTCTTTACTGAAATAATAGTCTTTATGCGTTTGTCCATTTTTAGAAATCGTGATACATAGCGCCGAAGCTTGAGCACTGTCACAAACTTGGGCGTTATATAAAACAGGCAATACTTCCACAGAAATTTCGGGTTTTTCCCTTTTATACGGATAGAGTATCGTATGGTAAATCGCATTAGCGGCATGGCTCGCGTAACGGAGAACGGGCGCACGCAATTTTACTCCGTAAGTTTTAGAAACGTAGCCTTCCTCCACAAAAAGGTTCACCTGTGGATCATGGGCTTGCGCCATGATCAAATGAGGGGCATTCACCAATAGAGTATCCTGATCATCTATGACTGAAACCTTTCCATCGGCTTGATCAGAAAGATGAAAGAACCGATCATATTCATGTGATGATTCAGCCCGTAAAAGATCTGATATAATCCAATATTCAGCACAGGCAAAAAAGATTTTTCGCTCGTGTGTAGCTTCGTACTCGTGACTACGAGCCACTCCGTGGATAAAGTCAAATCCTGGCTCACTTATAAAGGTTTTGATCTCCTGATCCGGTTCCGGGCCTTTTATTTTAAATTTCTTTTTATGAAAGGCGTAGCGTGTCTGATTCTTTTGATTGATGAGTACCGTGTTGTGATAGGCCGTTCCGCGGAATCGGACACGCCAATTGATGCCTCCAGATTCATCGTAGGTGTAGCGTCCCGGATCGACGATTAACGACTGGCCGTAGGCCGCCATTTCAAAACTCAGACAATCCAGATGTCCATGGTTTCCCGCCCCCAATGGGCCGCAATCAAAAACAAGGTAGCGCTCGTCTTCATATGCTTTTGCGCTATTTCCCCACCCGCTCCGGAGGATATAGTATCCGCTTTCGACAAACCCTTTTGACCTTTCCAAAGGAGGATGACCCGATTTTCCTTTGGAAGCGGCATATAACATTTTTTCGCAACCATAGAGCAGATGCCCTTCTCTTAAAAGATCTAAATAACTTCCGACATCGCCATCACTGAGCGAAGGAATAAAACCATCCGGTTTATGAACATAAATAGAAAATTCGAGTGCCTTCATGATCTGCTTATCCATCTCTTCAGGCATAGAAATGTGATTAAGAGATGCCAGTTTTCGAATATTGAGATAATTTTTAAGGACAATGTGGTGGTAATCTGTAGAAAGCTCGCAATGGACGCCGTCTGCGAGAATGTCTGTCTGGATATTCTTCAGAAGCTCCTCTTTAGCAAATGCAAGCCACATATCAGAGCCCTTTAACTCATGGAAAACGACGGCTGCTAAAAAAATTGAATAGAGTTCCAAAGTTCGATGGTTACGGGCCGGAGTTAAGTGATTTGCAAGATGGATGACTTGATCGTTCATTGATTTCAAAAATTGGATATAAAATATTGAAGGAAGTTGTACCGTCGGATTAAGGGTGACGAAATAGTAATGTGCATAGATCCAGTTCTGGATACGCCTTCCCGCCACATCGCTTGATAGAAACCCTGGAGAAACTGTGTTGATCCAGGAAGTAGTCAGGTCGATCCATTTTTGAAGATACCGTCGATCTTTCGTTTCATGAAAGGCGATTCCTAATCCGACTGAGTAGTAGAACTTATGAAACAGTATCAACCACTCGATATCCGAACTCGGATTATCAGTCCACTCAAAAGCTTCTGACAAACAATATGACTCATGATTAAATTCAAAACGATTCAGGAGAATATTCTCTATCTTTTTTCGACGCGTTTCTGTTTCGTCGATGACAGGAAAATAGTGGATCCCGGTTCGATTCTGGAAATAAGACAAGAGTTTCTCCGGAGACCAATACCGATAGGGCTCACGAAAGATACCGGTTGCGTTATTTATCTCAATGTTGGTCATTAAAAATGATTCCCTCGTTCTACACACGATACAAATAAATCCTTTAAGGCGATATTTGTTTTATTTGAGTTGAATCGTGCAGACACTTTTTCTCTAGCAGCTTGGCCTAATTTCACTCTGACTACTGGATCTTTTAGGGTTTTTTCAAGTGCATCTGCCAAAGCCTTGACATCTTTCTGTGGGACCAATAGCCCATCGATTCCATCGTCAATCAGTTCGGGTATGCCCGATATTGACGTAGAAATCACCGGGATTTCCATTGCCATAGCTTCTACCAAGACATTAGGGATGCCATCGCGGTCACCGTTATCCACAATTTGACAGGGCAGAACAAAGACAGTACATTCGTTGTATATTTTTCTTAAGGCTTCCTGGGTCACGCCATCGGTGATGAGGATGTTCTCCTTTAATCCTAAGTCTTGGATCAATTTCTTAATCACTTCTGTTTGTTCATCTGGTTCACCGACAATCCTGCATTGGAAATTGTATCCTCTATCTTTTAAGGCCCTACACGCTTTTACCAAATAGACAAAACCCTTCTTTTCAACAAAGCGACCCACAGACAAAATAATCGGTCTTTCTTGAGAACCTCTATTTCCTTCAATCGGTTTAAAAACACGGAGATCTAAGCCATGATAAATTGTATGGACGGCTTGATTCCCCTGGCAGAGCTTGCTGAGGTAGGCCTGGTTTGCCCCGGTACAGGTCGCAACAAACCGAGATTTTTTTATTTTTCTTTTGAGAAGATCTCCTGGATTCAATTTCGATAGATAAATGTCCTTTGCGTGTGCTGTAAAACTAAAAGAAATATTCGTGAGTTGACTTACAAACATGGTGATGGTTGTCGATCCATGACAAAAATGACCGTGCAGATGACCAATACGACCCGAGGTGAGTATTTGACTTGCGATATATCCTGCTTGAAGGAACTCCTTAATAAAGGTCTTCTTTGGTTTATCGAAAAACCCCGAACGATACCGAACCGTCATCTGAACAACCTGAAGCCATGTGGATAGATAGGCCCAAGGCCGTCGCCTCAATAAATAAAAGTGACTTTGAGTAAACTTAGACAGGTTCACCCAAAGCCAGCCCAATAAACTGCTCCCTGATAAGGATGTGACCGAAGGAAGATATGTAACTTCAGACCGAAGCGGGCGAGACGTCGAGTGTTGTTTTGATGATGTTGAGGGTTTTTTTACAGAAAATACTTGGATATTCAAGCCCATATTTTCCAGAAGTGAGATCTCGTTCATAATGAAGGTCTCTGAAAGACGAGGATATTCCTTCATAATGTAGGCGATTTCAGTTTGATCGTTTTTAATGCTCATTCTTTATTGCCTTTATCAGCAGAGACTTCATTTCTCTGCTTCATGATTGGATTGATCCATCACAAAAAATAAATGCGAAATCTTTGAAGACGCGACTTCTTGATCTATTCATAAGGATGCAAGCAACGCTGTAATTCTGGGCAAAGCATTCATATCCAATTCGTTGCAAGTGCGCTTTGCTTTATCCTGAAGTTCTTCGGTGAGTATCGATGCCAGTTTATGAGGGTTCAGTTGATTCGGGTGAATTGTCCTAAACAAGTTTAACTTTGCCATCCGCTCGGCACGGATGGCCTGTTCTTCTACCGGTTTCACTCTTGGCACAACAATGGCGCGCTTCCTCAGCGTCAGGATTTCACACAGCGTGTTGTATCCTCCCATAGAAATGACAAGATCGGCGGCATCCATATAGCTCATCATATCCTCGGTAAATTCCAAGACCTTCAGAGAGCGAAATCTGAGCATTGCCTCAGAGAGAAAACTTCTTTGAGCTTTCGGCATTTCTGGCCCGCTGATCACCAGGCTTTTAACACCATGCGGAATAAGATCGAGTCCGGAAATATATGTCTCAAGAAGTCGATACCCATCCTGTCCGCCGCCCGGCGTGACCAGCACCAAAGAATCTCTTCCAATCCCCAATTCTTGTCTGATGGTTTCACGCGTCTTCAGGCCGTGCTCACGAGCAATATATCCACAAAAGTGGACCTTCTTGGAAACTGCTTCCGGAAATCTATATTCTTTGGTCACATTAAATACTTCTGAAGTTCCGACAACGAGAACAAGATCATAAAAGCGTTCAATGACTTTGAAGTAACTGTTCTTTTTCCAGACTCTGATCGTCGATTCCGGATTATCTAGAATATCGCGTAGAAGGAGGACGACCTTAGTCTCGGGAAGGTGACGATTGATGTAATGGAGTGAATCTTCTAATTCGTTATTGATCCCGAAGGGTTTTTTATCAATAAGAAAAAGTTCCGGTCTGAAGCTAAAGACGGCAGAGCGGATCAAGCTCGCGCGCAGTTTTATTGTTTCTTCGATTTCTGTCCCGAGAAACTTTACGGTATAGCCCTCCTCTTCAGATCGGTGCAGGCATGGGAGTTTAAGGTAATCGAGCCGGTTCGGCATCTGAAGCGCATGAATCATGGGAGAACTTGAGATGACAAGGATAGAGAGATCCTGAAAATGTTCAATCAGATAGCTACAGATTGAGAGCATACGCCGAATATTTCCAAGACCATATGTATCATGGGAATAAACCAATAATCGTTTCATCTTCTTCATGATCAAGACTTCAGGAAAACGCGGAAAGAGGTTCGGGAGATATTTTATGAGAGGGAAGCGTCTTAAGCTCAACGTGGTTTCTGCGGCTTATTCGATCTATCGGCGCTTTCTTTCTGAACAAGCTTTTAATGGCCCGGCTGGCGTTCGAGGCTCCGTTCATCTCCAGGCCCGCCTCTTCAGTCGTTACGAATTCTCTCCCATTTAAACTCTCATGAATTGTTCTAAGGAGGATTTCCGACGTCAATTTCTCAGGATGAATCATCTCGAGGAGACCGCGGGCGGCAAAGCGACCCGCTCGAATGAGTTGTTCAAAACGCGGTTTGATGTGGGGGATAACGATCATCCGTTTACGAAGGGATAAGATTTCGCAAAGGGAGTTATATCCACCCATTGAGATCACAAGGTCGGCAGCGTTGAGATAACTGAACAGATCATTAGTTGAATTGAGAAATGTAAAAGGAAGACCCCTTGATCGATAAGATTGAAGCTGGCTGCGGCTCGCTGTGGACAGCAAAGGGCCTGGAACAACGAGTGAATCGAAGGGCAAGGTGCCTTGGTCTTGAGATAAAGAAAGCGTTTTTAAATAGAAGTCCAGCATGCCAAACCCATCATCACCACCGCCTGCGGTAACAACAACAAGCCGATCAGTTTTCATCTTTAATGAATGACGAATCTGCTCTTTTGGGTAGATGGGAGAAGTCCGCCCGATGTAACCGCAAGAAACCATTTTCCTCTCTACTTTCCGGGAAAGACGATACTCGCTCACAGGATCATAAACCTTCCGATTGCCATAATGTAAAATTAGATCATACTGATCCTCCATCAAACCATGCAGGTCTTGATCTTCCCATAGATCACAGACCCTTGTTTCATCGTTAATATCTCCGATTCTAGCAAAAGGGTTTGTTCCAGGCCGTTCGTTTTGCCGATGCATCATTGCGCTGTCTTCAATGTCGGACAATCCCAAAATCAGCTTTGTCTCAGGCCGTTCGTGTTTCAGATAATCCAGAGAAGGCAAGAGTTCTCCATAAACGCCTGCCGGAGATTTATCCACCAACACGACATCCGGATTGAAATGTCTGATCGCATCCAAGATGATCTTTTCTCGGAATGTTTTAAGCTCATCAAAAGAGAGCAAAAGGGAGGGTGCGTGAACCTTTTTATTAGATGGCTTATCAATATCCGGAAGTTTGATGAAATCGAGTCGATTCGGTAGTTTAAAGCAGCTGGGTTGAGGTGTTCCGGAGACCACGAGTTGTGTTGCCAGAGGAAAATCAGAAGCCAGCTGTTCCGCGATGGCAAGGGTTCTCCGGATATGGCCAAGCCCATAGGTGTCATGAGAATAATGAAAGATGCGCATTGTTTTCTCCATAATATCGTCGGTAATAATTAGGATTTGGTCGGCCTTTATGGCCGACCAAATCCCTTTGTTTATCCTTCGAATTCCACCTCTTCGGCGATAATATTTGCTCCCGAAAGTGTCCCTTTTGCTTTGACCAAGTCGCCTGCTTTGGCCTGATTAAAAAAGGTGTCTGCCGATAGCGTATTGTCGTTCCGATCCTTGAAGATCAGTGTGCTGCTCGTGTTAACCGTCACACCCAGTAGCGTGAGATCGGGGTTGGCAAGCAAATCGACCGGAGCCTGAAGAAGCACATCTGATCTGTCGTCTTCCCGATCAACCCGAGTCGCGACAACCACGCGGTTTGAACCTGTGCCCGTCAAATAACCTCGGATCTCAAGCCGCTGGCCCACCTGGATGTCTGAAAACGTGAGGTTGGGCTCCTTAATGGATGATTTATCATCCATTTCAGTTGCGGTGTTGATGCGGACAGGAATCCCTAACAGGGTGACTGTATTGGGGGATGTCGTGATGCTTCCCGCATCGACATTTGCTTCGATTTTGATCCGGTTCCCACGGAACTGTACTTTCTTCGCCACAAGTACACCCCCGGTGATGGTGCCTTCCACTTCAAGTCGGACATTGGCCGCGATGTCATCCGCTGCGCCATCTTCAAAAACGGTCGTGCTGTCGGTCGTAACGGCTTGCCCATTGACCGAAAAACTGGCACTGCTAGTGAATGTCGTCACCAAGCCTTCGATTTCGACCTTGAGGTTGTTCCCCGGGCCGAAGGCATCTTCTTGTTGAATTTCGCTGGCATTTAAAGTCGTACCATCCAAAAGACCCTTAACCTCCACCAAAAGATTGTTTGCCAAAGTAAATCCGGGTGTGACGGCACTGTAATTAATCTGCTGTGTGCCGATGTTGAAAGTCTTGGCACTCTCATTCAAGGAAGTAATCTTTCCTTTGAGTTCTACTTCCGTTCCCGCACCGAATGTGGTGTCAGCACGTTCTCTGATATGGGTGGCTTGAATGCTGCCGTCTGTGAAGACCAGGCCACTGACTTCAAGCATGTCGTTGGTTTCCAGGGTGCTGAAAGCGATGCCAGTCGTGATCGTCTCATCCGGATTGCGCCGTTCGATCTTGGTGTTATCATCCACAATGACGGTGCGACCGAGAACGGTAAGTGTGTTGTTATTCACATCCGGTGTGCCTGCTATCGGGCCTTCGACTTCGGCCTCAAATTCAATCGTGTCTGCTGTTGTGCCGTCGGCTTTGACTCCGACATTGATGACCATGCCGATGGCGAGGTCATTTTGCGTCCCGGAGTTATCATCCACTGTAAAAGTGGCGTTGTCGGTGTTAAATTTCACCCCGTTGACCCACACGCTGCCAAACTCTGTAATGGTGCCCTGACTGATCCCAGTTCCACCAATGCCACCGGAAGCTGTGGATCCACTGTTGCCACTGCTTCCACAAGAAACGGATAAAAGGGCAACCAGTGCGATGGGTAGTATTGTTTTGATAAAATAGTTCATTATTTTTGTCCTTTCTCTAGGGGGCGTTCTCAATTAAGCCAGCCAAATCACAGAGGCCACTAAACTCAACATAGCCTGATAGTTTCTCGCCAAGCGTTCATATCGTGTCGCAATGCGGCGGAAATCTTTTATCTTCTGAAAAAATCTTTCCACTAAATTACGTTCCTTATACAATTCCTTGTCATAATCTCTTGGCTGCCGCCTGTTCTTCCTCGCTGGAATGACAGGCACAGCTTTTGTTGCTTCCACCGTTGCAACGAATTGATCGGAATCGTATCCTTTATCCGCTAACACGTAGTCGGCTAAAAAGCCTTTGATTAATGCCTCGGATTGTCCGTATTCCGAGGCCTGTCCTGCGGTTAGCAACAGGCGCAGTGGATTACCCAAGGCATCCACCGCCGCGTGAATTTTTGTACTCAAACCACCTCGTGATTTGCCAACGGCTTCTGATTCCTGCGTTTTTTTTGGGGGCACCATGTTGATGGACCCGGACGATACTTCCATCAACCATCAAGTATTCCAGATCCCGATCGCTGGAAAGCACTTCAAATACCCGGTTCCACACTCCCTTTTTAGACCATCGGTCAAAGCGTACATAGACTTGATGCCAATGTCCGAAATCCTTCGGTAAATCCCGCCACGGAGCACCTGTTCGGGCAATCCATAATACGGCCTCTATGAACAGGCGGTTATCTGCCGCTGTAACGCCACAGTCTGTTGATTTGCCCGGTAGTAGATATTTCAAACGTTCCCACTGATCATCACGCAATACAGTCCGTTTCATTTATATCCCTCAAAAGGTTGCTATCTTACACTCTTTTAAAGAATATTCGCTAATTGAGAACGCCCCCTAGGTCTTCCTCAAAGTAATAAATGCCTATCCCTGCCCGTTTCCGGCCTTTCCCTTCAACGGCGGGATTGGTGTCTCGGTCATGTTTCGCTAACCATCGATCCAGTCCTTCCAACAGATATTGTCCCTGCTCGCCGCTCAAGGCCCGGAGTTTTTTCATAAATTCTTCCGGAAGGTTGTCGTATTCCACCTTCCGCTGGAAAAACCGGGTGCTTTGAGGTGTAAGATTGTGATCGATTGTAGCGATGAGATCCCGTACATCGGTTCCAAGAATATCAAGTTTTTCACTTTCTGCTGTTCCTTGAATATAGGCTCGCGTCTTGAGATGAATATGTCCATTTTCTAAACGTGAGACACAACTGACGCGTAAGAGTTCATCTAAGACCGCACGCGCTGGCATGTCGCCGCTGAACGTTTTGACTAATTCACTAAAAGTCGCTCCTTCGCCTTCGATGGGTAGATCGGCTGGCTGGCCGGATATATTTAAAAATTCAGGATCCCGCACCCATCCGCTAATGACACGGGCGGCACGGTGGTATCGCTCTGTGACAGATCCATCATAGGGTTCTGGAAGGGTCTTTACACGGCGAACCTCTTTGCGAGTGAGTCCGGTGATGACAGAAACCCTGGAATCCGTTTGTTTTTTACCGACAATACTGAATTCTTCTTTGGCGACATCGACGTACACGCGTTTTGCTAAATCAGCAAATGTCCTAAAAGGAACACTATTTCGGAGCAGGATGCGAACCAGTGGATGAAGTAGTTTTAGTACGGCTACGTATAATATTTCATGTGTTTTTGTTTTCATGTTTGGGATTATAATCCCAAACATGATGAAATGCAACAAGAAATGATCAAGTATTACTCCTATTAATTCTTTTTTTTGGAATATTTTGGGATATTTTATCCGTGAAATAAGAATAAAAAGAGAAATCCCTGGTAAAATTTTTAAAAAAGTATGACTTTCCTGTGGAGCTTTTCTACTCAGAAATGGGTGATTCGATATAAAGATCAATGCTGTGTTCAATTTATCCATCTCGTTTTGTTTTGATTTAGAGTTTCGCAAGTCTTGTGCCATTTTGCTTCAGTACTGATTGGTTTAGCTTTAGGGTGCGTTCCCTTATCTGGACTGGTAAAAACGAAATGTTTTATTAAAATATACTTGTTCGACCGCAATTTAGAGCGGAAGAATTATTGATATCTTCATGTCACTTCAATTGGATCTAGGTCACAGTGGGGGATTTGACGCGGGGGATATCCCCCAAAACGGGGGATATCCCCCAAAATGAATGGTTTTAGATTGGTCTTAGTCTATTAGGTTAGCCCCAGTATAGACTGAGGAGAATTGTCATGCCGCTGCACTTGGTTTTTCTCAACCGCATGGATCGTTTCCTTTAATTGTTTCAAGATGACGGGTTTTATGAAAATAGCTGAAGCACCTAGTTGTTTCGTCCGATCCATATTCTCCACGGTGTCCTGCGCGGTCATAACAATTATAGCAACCTCTGGAGAAAATTCTAGAATATCCTCTAACAGGTCAAGGCCGTTACAGTCCGGTAACCCAATGTCCAGAAGAATAATTTCCACTGAACTGGTTTTTAGAATCTCTCTGGCTTCTTTCCCGTTTGAGGCCTCCATCGTTTTATAGCCTACTTTTTGTAGACTCAAGGCGATGGCTTTTTTGAGAATCTCTTCGTCTTCAATAATTAAGACCCGCTGGTTCGATGAAGTCAGTTTACTATTATTACAATCCATAAAAGCCTGAATACAGCAAATAATATGCCACGTTAATATACAGAGAAAAAATCGAGACAAGCTTCATGGGATCAATCAGGGTGGCTGATTTTGTATTTTGCTAATCGGTAACGCAAGGTATCTCGCGAAAGGCCAAGGAGTTTTGCAGAGCGGGTGATGTTCCATGAGGTCTGATGAAGCGCCTTTAATACAAGGTTTCGCTCAACCTCTTTAAGAGAAATCCCTTCCGGTGGAAGGGATTCCTGAAACAAGCGATCGGGGAAGATGGATTTTTCTGGATTCAAGCTCTCAAGGCTTGGATTTAAACTCAATTGCGCTGCCTCAATCACATTTTCTTTAGAAAGAATCACTGTTTGTTCAATCATATTCTTGAGTTCCCTGACATTTCCGGGCCAGGAATAGGCTAAGAGAAGGTTTTCGGCTTCGGGACTGAAAGATATGTCCTTTTTCCGATAACGCTTGCTGAGTATATCCAGGAAATGGCGTACGAGCAGAAGAATGTCTTCCCCACGCTTTCGAAGGGGCGGCAGGCTCAGATGAATAATCCTCAGCCTAAAAAAAAGATCGGCACGAAATTGTCCTTCACGAACCTGATCTTCGAGTGATTGATTGGTCGCGGCAATAATCCGGGCGCTGATGTGATGTTCTCGAATACTACCCAATCGCTTGATCATCTTGTCTTCTAATACTTTTAGCAACTTTGACTGCAAGGAAATTTCCATATCTCCGATTTCATCGAGGAACAGCGTGCCTTTATTCGCGGCTTCAAACAGTCCAATTTTTTTTGTTTTGGCATCTGTAAAGGCACCACGTTCGTAGCCAAAAAGTTCAGCTTCCAAGAGGTTGCTTGGAATAGCCGCACAATTTATTTCAACAAAGGGCTCCTCTTTTCTTGGGCCGGTGTAATGCAGCGCTTGTGCAACCAATTCTTTCCCGCTACCCGTCTCCCCTGTAACAAGGACGGCCGGAGGATCGACATTATCTAACAAAAAATCGGATTGCACGACTTGTGAAATCTGATCTTTTAAAACCCGCATCGGGGGCGATTCACCAATAAAAGTAGATGGAGATGTCACCCCGACTGCTTTCTCCCGATAATACGAAAGGGTTCTTTCCATCCGGGTTTGTCCCACGGCCTTATCAAGCAATATTTTAAGTTTGGCCAATACCAGGGGTTTGCTTAAAAAGTCATAGGCCCCCGCTTTCATGGCATCTACTGCAGTCTCCACATTTCCATGTCCCGTAATGAGAATGATCTTGGCTTGAGGGTCAATTTTGAGCATTTTGGAGAGCGTTTCCAACCCGTCCATTTGTGGGAGTCTCAGATCTAAGAGAATGGCATCCGGTTTAGAAACATCAAATTGAACCATTCCTTCTTCAGCGCTTGAGGCAATGCGGACTTCATAATCATGACGCTCCAGATATTGCTTGATGTTGTTGGCAAGCATCTCTTCGTCTTCTATTACTAAAATACCATGCGACATATTATTATCTCGAAATCGGAATCTGAAGCGTCACAGTGGTCCCTTTTCCTTCTTGGCTGGAAAGGTGCATCGTTCCCCTATGCCGCTCTACAATCCGTTGGGTCAATGAAAGCCCAACGCCGAGTCCTTTCGGTTTTATGGTAAAAAAAGGTTTCAACACTTTGTCCATTTTATCTGCTGCGATCCCTGAACCCGTATCTTTAATTGTAATTTCCATCTGACTTGATTTTTTAATCCTCCGATTCTGAATATTTAAAAACCCTCCGTTTGGCATTGCATCAATGGCGTTGCTCATAAGATTGATCAAGGCATGCGTTAAGAGAGGTTCATCGACATACATTCTAGGGGTAGCTTCAAGATCTAAGGCTACTTGAATTTCATATTTTTCGATCTCATGGTTGAGTGAAGTAAGTGCCGCGCGAATCATTTCATCAATTTTTGCAAGTGTCAATTTATTTTGAGTCGGCCGCGAGTAGGTCAGAAGCTCCCGAATCCAGTCCTCAAGTCTGTCTGCTTGGCCAATAATATCTGAGGCGGAACGCTTAAAAGTGATCAGCTGGTTTTCGTCTAAGGCCATTTCCGCAGAGGATCGTATTGACGCGAGTGGATTCCGGATGCCGTGGGCAACCACAGAAGACATCTCGCCAATCGTGGCCATCGTTTCCGCACCCACGAGTCGAGCCTGTTGGTCTTGGATGAGCAATGCAGCACGACGGACTATCCAAAAAAGGGAAGCAAAGAGAAAAACTCCTCCTAGTACCTCACTTATCCAGATCAAACGGTTTCCACGCTCTATGGCGTGAAAAAGCGTAAGGGGTGCCTTATAGACCTCTATGGCACCCACGATCTCATCATGAGAATCATTCCATATCGGAATGTATACTTCAGAAAAAAAAGCAACCTCTTCATCAAAAATATGCTCCCCTTTCCCAGGGCGTCCGGAAATACCGCTAGAAATAGATAGTTCTCCTGTAAGGGCGATCCCAAGATGCCGATTCGGATTGAAGGCATGACCTATAAACCGAGCGTCATTTGACCATAGGATCAAACCCTCTCGATTGTAGACATTGGTGCGGACAACTTCCGGCATCGTCGCGATCCGTTCAAAAAACCGTTCGAGGATTGTTTTCAGCTTCCCTTTTGGCTTCGATTCAAAATAGGCTGCTGCTTTCACTGATTCAAGATTACTTTGGACAAATTCCATGGAAACGATGGCATCGCGTTCTAAAATATTTTGAGTGAGAAACCGAGAAAGCAAAACAGAGGAGGCCGCCGTGATTAAAGCAATCGAAAAGAAACTGAGTAATGAGAACCATCGGATAAGATTAAATGACCTATCTTTTTTGACCTGCTTCATGCCGATCTCCCAAACTGAGTTAAATCTATAGCATAAACTCTGAGTTAGTCTTGTGTTTTTTGCACACAATACTAATATCAAAGGGAACAAGTCTACATGATGACGGCGAAAGAATGACCTTCCCCTGTTTTCACGGACACCGATCTAGCATAATATGCTGAGGGAGGTAAAGGATGAAAACACGCAGAAAGTTCAGTTCATCATTCAAAGGAGAAGCGGTTGATCTGGTCAAAAAGAGCGGAAAAAGC
>JAJDBX010000036.1 GCA_029261135.1 Nitrospirota bacterium | reverse complement strand
AACTCGCTACAAGTTCCTATAAAATAATAAGCCGTAACAGGAAACAAATGTTAGACAGACTGCTTTAGAAAGCTTATTGAAGCAATAGGGCCACCCAATACAGTTAGGAGCTTTCTGACTAGAAAATTGTTGAAAACATCTACAAAGCCTTAAGAATCAGAAAACTGAGAATTGACGAATACCAGGAAAAAGATCGTTTTATTATATGCTTAAGAAGTAGTTATATTTTCTACTTTTCATCAGCCTATTTTTTATTTTTTCGACCAAGCTGCCCATATCCCAAAGCTGCAATTAAAAATTAGATCCAAAATATTACCAGCAAACTTGCTACACGATTTAGATAAAACTCATTCTTATCTGTATGGTTCAGGTGTCAGAGGTTTTACGGTTCTAGATCCTTGGTCTTCTCTAAGGCCTCAAACACTTCTTGATCCTCCTTCTGCTCCACTCTATACTTTCAGAAAAAAACCATCGGAAAAGGGACGTATCCTGTTAGCCGACACCTCATGCCTTTACTTCAAATCAAACTCCTCGGAGATTTCAGCCTTGTTTATGACAAACAAGCACTGACAGGGGTCAACACAGCACGTTTACGATCCCTGCTGTGCTATCTCATGCTGCACCGTAGTGCCCCGCAATCCCGACAGCACCTGGCATTCCTCCTCTGGCCGGATTCGCTCGAAGGACAGGCGCGGACCAACCTTCGTCAGTTACTCCATCACCTTCGGCGCTCCCTTCCCTTTGCCGATCAATTCCTGGATATCACGACACAAACCCTTCAGTGGCGACTTGATTCAAATTTTCAACTGGATGTCGCAGAATTTGATCGCCTGGCAAATAAAGTTGATTGGAAAGGTTCGTCCGAAGATCAATCGACTGTGCTGTCCAAACTTGAACGCGCCGTTTCCCTTTACGGAGGGGATCTTCTGCCAAGCTGTTATGATGATTGGATCCTCCCGGAACGGGATCGCCTGCGCGGTCTTTTTGGGGAAATCCTTGAGCGATTGGTCGGGCGACTAGAAGACCAGCGGCAATATCAAAAGGCCATTTTATATGCCGAACGGCTTCTTCAGCAGGACCCGACGAGCGAGTCAAACACCCTTCAGCTCATGCGCCTGAATGCACTAAACGGCGAGCGGGCCAAGGCGCTTCGCGTCTACCATCGCTGTGTGACCGTCCTCAAGCGGGAGTTTGATATCTCACCCGGCCTGGCGATCCAAAAAGCCTATGAAGGTTTAATTAGAATGGTGCCTTCTTCCACGACAGAAACAAATACGGAAACAAGCCATCCTCCGGTCGGCCTTGTTGATGCCTTCCCACTTGTCGGGCGAACGAAAGAGTGGGAAAAACTTCAATCCATCTGGCAGTCAAGTGTCCGGGGAGCGCCTCATTTTGTCTCGATCACGGGTGAGGCGGGGATTGGAAAAACCCGACTGGCACAGGAACTACTCTCGTGGGCCGGACGACAAGGGATTGCAAGTACCGCAACTCGCTCATATCACGCGGAGGGAAAGCTGGCCTACGCACCGGTGGCAGACTGGCTGCGCTCCGGGGCAATCAACCCGGCCCTCAATCAACTGGCTCCGGTCTGGCTCACGGAGGTTACACGGCTACTGCCGGAAATGCTTTTGGAACACCATGAGCTGCCTCGTCCTGCGCCCTTGACAGAGGATGCCCAGCGCCAAAGCTTCTTTGAAGCCCTCACCCGGGCGGTTCTCATAAAAAAACAGCCTTTAATCCTGATGATCGATGACCTGCAATGGTGTGACCGGGAAACTCATGAGTGGCTTCACTACCTGCTTCGTTTCGATCAGGACGCACCCATATTGATCATCGCAACGATACGAACAGGAGAACCACAACTTGCAGAATCGCTCAGCCGCTTATTACTTGCGCTCCGCAGTTCCGGACAATTGAGCGAAATCAATCTGGAGTCTTTGAATGAAACTGAAACAAGGCGCCTCGCCGAATCTTTAGAGGATCACCCTCTTGACCTTCGTTTGCAAAACCATCTCTATCAGGAAACAGAAGGCAATCCCTTATTTGTCGTGGAATACATGCGGGCGGGCTTGTCTGCTCAAGTGAGTGGGCAAGTTAGTGGCCACCTTGACGGCCAACATACTGGCCGGGAAGACGGAGCCGCGAGGCTTCCCCAAAAAGTCCAGGCGATTATCCAGGCCCGGCTGGGACAACTGTCATCCGATGCCATGGACCTGCTCCGTGTGGCCTCGGTTATCGGAAGAGCATTCACAATGGAAGTGCTGTCAAAGGCCAGTCAGACTACGGAAGATGCCCTGGTCTCGGCCTTGGACGAGTTGTGGCAGCGGCGAATGATTCGTGAGCTCCACGCAGAGTCTTATGACTTCAGTCACGACAAGATACGGGAAGTGGCCTATGCGGACATCAGTCCCATGCGTCGGCGTTTCCTTCATTCCAGGGTCGCCCAAGCCTTAAAAACCATTCATGCGAAAGACCTGGACCTTGTGAGCGCGGCGATGGCTGCCCATTATGAACAGGCCGATTGCCCGGAGCAGGCCATCCTCTATTACCAATGGGCCGCCGGGGTGACGCAACGCATCTATGCAAACGAAGAAACCATCCGTCTATTTAGGCGGGCCCTCTCACTCCTCAAAACACTTCCTGAAAATCAAGAGCGAGCGGAGAAGGAACTCGTGCTTCAAACATCGCTTGGCATCCCGCTTGTTGCAATCAAGGGATACGGCGCTTCAGAAGTCATGACGGCATTGAACCGGGTTCAGGCGCTGTGCAAGCAGATCGGAAAGCCTCTGAGCCCACCCACGCTACGGGCATTGGCCATTGCCCATATTGTACGGGGAGATCTACAACAGGCTTGTGAACTGGGAGACCAGCTTCTTCGCCTGGCTGCGGTCTCCCAAAATACTATTCTGCACGTGGAGGCCCACTATGTACTGGGGGTGAGCTTTTTCTGGCTGGGGGAATTTCCTCGTGCCAGGAAACATCTGGAGCAGGCCATTTCATTTTATCGTCCCGATCAACACCACTCCCATGTGGCCTTGTACTCGCAGGATGCCGGGGTGATTTGCCTCATTCGCCTGTCCTACCTCCTGTGGTATCTCGGGCAGCCCGAAGCCGCCGCCATAAAATGCAAAGAAGCCCTTGATTTGGCCGAAGCATTGGCCCACCCTTTCAGTCTGGCCTATGCGCTCAACTTTGCGACATGGCTGCATCATGATTGTCGCGACTGGCAGGGCGCACGCGCGCTCAACGAAAAGGCCGCCCCCCTCTCTCGTGAACAGCGGCTCGGATTCTTAAAGCCTATGGGAGAGATCTTCCAGGGGTATTATCTATCACAAGATGGAGAGATTGAGACGGGGATCACAATCATACGCGGGGCACTCGCTGAGTATGAAGCCACCGGGCAAGATCTTTATCGCCCTTATGCGCTCTCTCTTCTGGCTCAGGTGTACAAAAAGGCAGGGAAATACGAACAGGCGCTCGCGGCGCTGGATGAAGCCCTCTCCCTGGCGAACCGGTCGGGCTTACATTTTCGGGATTCAGCGCTATACCGGCTAAAAGGCGAGTTCCTCCTTCAACAAGGCGGGCAGGACGGCGCTGAATCAGAGGCACTTTTTAAAAAGGCCCTGAAGGTTGCGCAGGAGCAAGGGGCAATTTCCCTAGAGCTTCCGGCAGCGATCAGCCTCAGTCGTCTGTGGCTTTCTTTGAAATCTGACAAAAAGAAGGCACAGGCCGTAAAAAGACTCAAGAAGATCGTCGGTTTTTTTAATGAAGGCTGTGAAACTTGCGACCTGAGAGAGGCCAAAACCCTCCTGGAGCAACTCTCCAAAAAATAACGTTTCTTATCCTATGTTCATCCGCCCCTTACTTGCCCGAAGTGCCAAGGGCGATTCTTTTTTAAAATATTTCTCCAAAGAACGCTTCATAGAACGTTTCAAGAACGCTCCCCTCTGTATATTCACACTCAGAGGCAGATGGAAGCCTCTTTTCGCAACCTGAAATAAGGAGGAACATGATGAATATGACAACCATCACATTTGATTCAGTCAAATACAAAGAAACGACAAAACAGCAGTGGCAAGCATCGGCCCAGGCATGGCATCAATGGGGACCACTCCTTTCCACCTGGCTGGGGTCGGCCACCGATACCCTACTGGATATGGCGGGGGTGAGCCCCGGCCATCGCATTCTGGATGTGGCTGCCGGCGCGGGCGGACAAACTTTGGTCGCGGCTCGTCGGGTCGGTCCGACAGGTTCTGTATTGGCGACGGACCTTTCAGACAAAATCCTTGAGTTTGCCGCCGCAGACGCCTGTAAAGCAGGGCTTGGCAACATCGAAACACGCGTGCTGGACGGAGAAGGACTGGATGTTCTGAATCCGGAATCCTTTGACGTCGTGATCTCACGGGTCGGAATGATCTATTTCCCGGATCAACAAAAGGCCTTAAAGGGGATGCATCGAGCGCTGAAGCCCGGCGGTAGGATGGCCAGCATCGTCTACTCGACGGCAGAGAACAATGGGTTTTTCTCCGTTCCTGTCTCCATTATCCGCCGCCGCGCAAAGTTGCCACCACCCTTGCCCGGACAGCCCGGCCCCTTCAGCCTGGGCGCTCCCGGAGTGCTTGAGGAGGCTTACCGGCAGGCAGGGTTTCGCGATATCCAGACACAGGTGATTTCTGCGCCCTTGCGTGTGTCTTCAGCAAACGAATGTCTCCGCTTCGAGCAGGAATCCTTCGGTGCCCTTCATCAAATGTTGTCCGGTTTGAATAATGATGAATGCGAGGCCGCATGGCAGGAAATTGAGCAGGCCTTCAAAAAATTTGAAGGGGCAAATGGTTTTGAGGGCCCTTGCGAGCTGGTTCTTTCAGTCGGGACCAAGTAAAGGAAAGATGTTGGGCTCTGTTGCCTGAAGGAAAATGAATGTTTTTCAATTAAAAAAAGGAGAAGAAGACATGCCACTGTACATGGACATCCATAGAAACGTAGAAGGTCTTACCCAGGAAAAACTGAACGAAGCCCATGCAAAGGACGTAGAGGTACAAGGAAAACACGGAGTCAAATTCGTCAGTTACTGGTACAGCGAACAGGAGGGGGCCATTTTCTGCCTATGCGAAGCTCCGAATAAGGAGTCCGCCGCTGCTGTGCATCGCGAATCGCATGGAGGGGAAGCCGATGAAATTATTGAAGTGAAACAAGGGGAACACTGAGTTTTCGCGTCCTACTCATCGAACCCCGAACGATTTGTCCCAAGGTCTGGGATTTGGAGCGGCTCCGCCAACCTAAGCTCAGGCCTTGGGCAGATGAGACAATGCCAGAAAGAGGAATAGGACTTTGATTTGCTCTTATTATCTGGGTAATAATCGAAGACGAGCGATCATGTCTGCTCAAATCTAAGAGACTGGCCAAAATATTGACGGAGGAATACAGTGGAAAACGTTAATGCAGATGCAATCAATAACTTAAAAGCAGAATGCCGGGGGGAGGTGCTTCTCCGGGGCGATGCAGGTTACGATGCCGCGCGTGAGATCTGGAACGGAATGTTTGATCGGAAGCCCGGCATCATCGTCCGTTGCGTGGGCACCCGGGATGTGATGAACGCCGTGACCTTTGCCCGAGCCAACAAGCTTTTAACCTCGGTCAAGGGAGGGGGGCATAACTCGGCTGGAAACGCGGTTTGTGACGATGGCCTTATGATTGACCTCTCTCTCATGCGTCGTGTCCATGTGGACGCGCAAAAAAAAGTGGCCCGAATCGACGGCGGCGCCCTACTCGGAGATGTGGATACCGAAACACAGATTCACGGCCTGGCCGTGTCGGGTGGCGGCATCATTTCCCACACCGGCGTGGGAGGCCTGACGCTTGGGGGTGGCTTCGGTTGGATCAGCCGCAAACACGGGCTGGCCATCGACAACCTGATCTCGGCGGAGGTGGTCACCGCAGACGGGAAGTTGGTGACGGCCAGTGCAGACGAAAATCCCGACCTTTTCTGGGGGATCCGGGGTGGAGGAGGCAACTTCGGCATCGTGACTTCCTTTGCGTTTAAGTGTGTGGCCATCGGAACCGAGGTTTACTCAGGGTTGATCGTCAAAAAGTTTGAAAATGCAAAAGAATACATACAATTTCACCGTGACTACGTCCGAACGCTACCCGATGAGATGACGGCTTGGATGGTGGTACGGCACGCGCCGCCGCTGCCTTTTTTGCCGGGCGATGTCCACGGAAAGATGGTCGTCGTCGTGCCTTTTGTGTGGCTCGGAAACGAGGAAGAGGGTAAGTCGTTGATTCAACCGATTCAGGAAGCCACACCGTCTCACGGCGAAGCCATGGGGATGAACCCCTGGACAGGCTGGCAGGCAGGCTTCGACGCACTTGTTGAACACGGTGCGCGAAACTACTGGAAGTCGCACCACATCAAGGGACTCTCCGACGACTGCATCGACGAAATTATCGCCTTCGGGGGCGCAATGCCTTCACCGGACTGCGAGGTCTTCATCCCGCATATGGAGGGGGCGCCAAGCCGTGTACCGGTCGACGAAACCGCCTTTTCCTACCGTGAGACGCCATTTGTGCTTAACATCCATACCCGCTGGCAAGATGCCGCAGATGACGAGAGCTGCATGGCTTGGGCCCGGGACTTCCATGCGGCCACACAGCCCTTTGCAAAAGGGGTGTACGTCAACTTTTTAAGTGAAGAAGGTGAAGGCCGTGTCAAAGAGGCTTATACCGAAACAGTCTGGGATAGGCTGGTGCAGATCAAACAGAAATATGATCCGGAGAACCTATTTCGCATGAACCAGAATATCAAGCCTTAAACTAAAAGGTAAAGTCACAGGTTATAACGATTATTGGGGCTGGCGTAGGCGTTAATAACATCTATGCCAGTCCCGAATAATAATATCTTATCCCTCGGTAAAATACAGAGCAGAGAGATCCAACCCTACGCTCAATTGTTATTGGTTTCTGTTTGAAAGGTTGCGCAGATAGAAGAAATTTAAAAATTACGCTTTCAGGAAGTTGTGTGGGGAAATTAGTCATTATGTTATGCGCACATCTCTGAACGCTTCGCTGGTTTGTAATGCCGCGCTTCGACGATCACCAAGATCGACAAGCGAATCCAGAATCCGGAGCATTTTTTGAGAAATACTGGGTTCAATAGGATGCTCTCTGTCTGCGTAGATCTGAATAAGTCCAGCAATGCGAGCGGGAAGGGTTGTCCCTCGCCATCCTTGCATGTTGGAAGAGTCCCAAAATGCTAGGATTTGATCAGCAAATATTTCGGCAGGATAACAGGGACCACAACGTTCGCATAAGGTCAAGAAGGCACTTGCCACCGACGGTGACCAACCTGCAGCCCTTACAAACTTGTCTATGATTGGCATAACGACATTGATCTCCTCCCAACATCCATTAGCAAATCGGGTGGCACCGTCTGCATTTTCAACGGAAATAAAAAATAAGTCCTCGACGAGGTAAGGAAGGTCATAGCCATACAATTTCCCGTCACGATATCCAGTGTGCTTGAATGCCCGATCCTTAAGTATTCGATTGAGGCATGACTCTAGGATTTTAACTACTTCAGGTTTAACTTTTTTTGCATCCAGAACATGCGTACATATATAAAGGCTGACAAACGGAGCAAGAAAAGAAACACATAGTTCATCCTCTTGCTCAAATATTGTATCAAGGAATTTTGACTGCACTGCTCTCTCATTCAAGTGCCCGGAAACATTTGCAAGCAGCTGGGAATACTCGCGTCTCCACTCATAAAGGTCAGGTCCATTTCTGTTTCTTCTATTCGATTCACCCTTCTTCCATGAGGGATTGAGTTTATCAATCGTCCATACTAGTAAACTATCGCATAAACGCAAGAACTGTTCTTGGCGTTCTGGGTCTGCCATAATTTTGTCAATAGGCACTTGCTTAAGCACCTTAGGGGCGTAATCCCAGCGCCAAATTTCATCAGGCTCACGCCAAATCGACTCGGTTGCGCTTTTCTTTCGATAAATCTTTTTTTGTTTTAGGGGTGCAAATACCCATGCCGGAGGAGGGAGTGTCAGCTCTGGATACCCTTGTCCGTCAAAATATGCCCCTATAACAGCTTGAATTGATTGTTCATGGGAATTGATATCATCTAATCCATTTGCCATCCGCCCATTTTCCTTGCGCGAGACTATGGAAATACGCATGCTGAGATCGATCGCCGCCCATGAAAATCTGTCATCTATATCCCAAAGATCAAAGGCACATTTCAGCGCCTCAAGCGAAACTATCTCCAATGGGTGTGCCACAAGCCTTAGTAATTTTTCTTTAGTAATTTGGATTTCGTTTCCATGTCTAATTTCTGCAGATAAGGCACGCGCAACAAAAATACAGGGATGCCACGGAATGATTGCTTGGGATGAATAAATATCAGACTCTTTCTCAGGAGTTTCGTAGGCCCGAGATATTACGTCCAATGCCCATGACATACGTTCTTGATTGGACCGGTCGCTGAAACAGAGAATTCCAGCAGCAACACCTGAAACCGCACCGAGTAGGAGGCTGCTATCTCCTAAAGAACGAATACTAAAAAGTGCAGGGCTATCAAACTGCTGAGCATACTTAATCGCATCCTCTAATGCCAAATCACTACAAAGAGACGCATTTTCAAATGTGTTGTATACCCAATTCCACAATGACAGTTCATGCCCTTTTTCCTCAAGTTGAGCTGATTTATCTTTAAAATCGGTCGTCTTAGCTTGTGGGTTTTCATGTTCTATAATTACCTCTTTCTCGTTCTGTGGGTTTTGGCTCACGCTGTAGTTTTCTTGTTTGCCTTCTTCTGCCCATAACAATGCTATCGAACGAAGCTTCTTCACACGCTCTTTTGATGTTTTTTCTTCCTCATAGGAAAATGGAAGATTATCAGGAAAGCTTTTCAATGCTTCACGAATCAGTCGGCGTATATCTTCGTCATGATTACAAACAAACAGCGGAGTTAAATTACGTAAAGTCATTTTTCGACATTTTTTACTATTCCCTGATTTAATCGCCTCGTAGTGAGGTCTCTCACTTTTTTTTAAGCCTCTGGGGCCACTGAACCCGATAAGGTTCAATTGCACTCCCGTGCTTTCTTCTATTTTTCTCTGAATATCAATGTGCCATAGCCTTTGGCACGACAAAAGTGCCGAAGTTGTTTTCGATACGTGCTGGGTTTCTAGGGTAATCGCAATGGCAATGCCAAGAACCGACCAACACATATGTCCTTCAATGACACATTTCAAAACATCATCAACATCACGACCACCATCAATTTCACGAAACGCCCAGTCTTCCAATGCCATTAGCCCACACTGAACCGCTTGAGGACCATGCCACCCTCTGAACCACCCGTATTGTTGCGCATTTCCCCAGAATTCTTGTTTCCCCCAAGGGAAATTCATAATTAAGGGAATGGGTGTGTTTCGGTGCTCATGACTTACATTGTGTAATTGCAGCCATGCTGTCATAGCGTGATTTGTTAGATCTCGAACGAGATCTAAAGCCTTTGAAGGGGAATACTTAAATAGTGATCCGAAAGGCTCTCTCAGAGGGAAGGATGGAAAATATCCTTGGGTACTTCTTCCAATTGACAGACGATCCCAATCGAAATGTGAAATTTCTGTTGAAAGAAGGGGGCCACCAAAGTCTAACATTGCTAATTCGTTTTGAGTTCTTTGATTTTCTGGTTTAGACCTAATTCTTTTTAAGGCTTCACTTTGAGCTTTTTGTTCTTCTCCACATCGTTTTTTAGTCTCCTCTGGCAACTCCGCTTTAAGTTCCAAACATGCAAACTCAATCAACTCATCTGGAAAAAGTTGAGAAAGTAGAAATGCAAACCCCATAATATCTGAAAAAACATGATCACGGAGCTGATCTCGTTGGGTCACTCGCTCAAGATAGCCTTTTACTTCCTCTTGTGCAGATCGAGAAGAACGGAGAATGATCATTCGAAGCTCAGTTTCAAGCTCCTCCAGTTCATCACGAACGAGCTTGTCCCACTTACCGTAGTCATATTTAAACTCTTCAGAGTGTCCTCTGTCTTCAATGTCAGTTAACCACTCCATACACTTTTTCACGATCTGTTTGGATAGTGGATTGGAGAAATTTTCTAAGGTATTTTGCCAAACCTCGAAAATTGAAACGATGTCTGGGATAACCCTACAAGGAAGGCTGTCAACACAAGCCAATGTCCATGATATGAGCCGTTGCCAAGCAGGGAAATCTGATGGCCATCCGAGAGAATCGGCAAAGCGTATCAGTTCATGTCTTGGTGTATCCTCCGAGTTCAATTGACTAGTCAATACTAATGTATTGGGAGCCGTTTTCTCCGCCTGAAACCAGACAAATACCTTAGGAAGTCTCTTGAAATCATCCTCTATGAGAGCCTTCATAAAAGATTCTGAATGATCAAAAAAAACTGGCGTTCCAAGTGGACCTAGTAACCATGCTCTTAACCATTGAGAGCGTAGGAGAGACGTTTCAATCCTCTTAAGTTGTGACAGCCATTCCATATCCTCGGAGAATCGCATCTGCGATAGCAATTCAACCACTCGACCTAAAACAGGAGGTTCGCCAGCATCAATCAACTCATTTATCCATTGGTCATCTTTACTCTGTAGTAAATAAAAGTAAGCCCATTCGAAAAAGATGTCGTGTTTAAATCTAAAATCGATCCCTTTTTTTATTTCGCTGATTATTTCTTCGCTAATCAAGTCGTGAAGAATTTCTATAGTTTCAGGACTCAATTCGGAGCGAAAGATTCTTAAGCCAAATCGCCGAGCACCAATTTTGGCCAATTCTTCCAAAGCGTGTTGTCGCTTATAGATTTCACTGTCGTCAGCTTGATAACCGCCCCCATTCCACCAGCATTCAATAAGGTCAACCTCAGAATGAGGCACGAAGTCAGATTGTATTGTTGAGAAAGAGAGGCCACGCGCCAACACAGAAGCAAAAAACGGCCGTCGAGCGATTTGCCTGACTTTTTCAATCCCAAACAGTAGAGGGCGAAGGGATGGTTTTGCATTAGCCAGTTCTTCAGCCTCTTCGTCGTTCAAAGGCTTAACGTTAAGAGTACCAATCCCTTCACTAATTAGCTCAGATGGGAGCCAGTTTCGGAGAGGTTCAATCCCCACATCACGAGACGTTACCAATACGTGCCAGCCCGATAAGGTCTGAGAAGTTAACATGGATTTCAATAAGTCTTTAATGATTTTTCGTTGCTTGGGCTGGATACGATCAATGCCATCAATAAAAAGTATCGATGTGCCTGTCACAGCGATTTCGGAAAGTAAGTTCTCAATGTTATTGGTTTTCAGATCAATACTATTTGCAAATTCTGTCCAACTACATCCTGAAAGGCGATCCGCTTTAAGAAATAGAATTGGCCCTTCGGCCAAATGGTGCTTGGCCATCGCTCGTAATAGAACCGACTTCCCTGTACCTGGAAAACCTGTTACTTGGACAAATCGGTGCGATGCAAGTAACGTTCTGGCTTCACTTAGAATGCTTTGTCGCACCACATGGTAGCCATCTATTTCTGTAGAGATATCGTCTAGCCATAGGTTGGCTAGCTGAGTAAGATTGTCGAGGTCGGCTTTTACTGAAGGTGCACCGTCAAACTGGAAGTTAGAAGATAATATAGTCAGAAGGCTGGCACGGCTAAACTCTGCTGATTGACCCGCTCCGTCTCTACCAAGGCCAAGGACCTGTCCCCATAAATCAGGTGCTCGATGACGGTCTTTTTCCGCTAGAGTATGCCGAAGTTGCGTTACAGCATTAGATGTGTCAGTTGCTCCCTCATGAAGAAAGTCAAACTTGATCAAAACAAAATGTTTAAGAAAACAATGCAGATCCTCGTCTGAAACTTTTTTCCCTATGAATTTATTGAGAATGGAGCGAAATGTTTTTACGATCCGTAAATGGTTTTTCCCCGCATTCCCATCCTCTTCAAATCGCTTGAAAAATGTTTGAGTATCCAAACTGGCTCGGGCGTATTCACAAACACTAGTCAATTCACGACGAGAGGACTCAGAAATTGTGCCTGTTGCAACACCATAACGGTCAATATTTTCTCGAAAGGTTTCTTTCTTAAGGGTTAACCAGGAATTTTCTACAATTTCACGAAAGTCTTTGTTTGAAGCCGCGTCACTTATGACCAGTTTACGTTTAACTTGAAGACTGAGGCGGATTTCTTCACCGTTAGTGGAACATGCATCGACAATCACATCATCCAACGGTTCCCCGAACGCTTTTTGCTGAACGCCAACTCTTTTAACTACCCTATGATTTAAAGCAGGGCTAGACTCTTCTCCAATCATCGCTACCATGAAAAATGCGGAAACATAGGCTTCATAATTAAATCCAGTTCCTCCAGCTAGTTCAGGCGATTGTGTCATTTACCGTAAGTCCTTTTTAATTACAATTGATCCAAGGCTGTATATTCACCTCTCCTTGGATAGTAACGAATCGAACAAAATATGACAATATGATCAAAGTTATAAGTCAGAACTACTCTAAAGGTTTGTTCATATTTTAGTTAAATATAGTTGTAAAAATAATGATTTTTCAAAAAATAGATGGCTCTAAATATGGTGATTTCCGGATGGAAGATTGTATTAATTGATGTAATTCAAAAACCAAGAGTTCAGGAAGGCATCAAGGAATTAAACTTGCCCATTTAGTTTTCAAATGGATCAATAATACGGACACCTGTTTTTCTAAAATCCTTCAAATTACGAGAAACAACCGTTAAATCATAAACTAACGCCGTTGCTGCAATTTGTTTGTCCAGAGTATTTTCAGAATGTGGTACTCGAAGACGCCCCCAGAGTTGAGCAACAGTTTCATCAATATTTAAGATAAAATCCTCGTATTCAGACAGGAGTGATTGCAACCATCTTTCCAGTAAATTTGCCTGGCGGAGATCACCCCGATGACGTATTAATTCAATCCCTCGCCGAAGTTCTCCAATTGTTACAACAGAGATATAGAGCGCCGTTTTATCATCAATGATCTGTTTGAAAAAACGTCTCACACCCTTATTGGCCTTTGATTTTTTTCGTACTTCGCTGACGACATTTGTATCAATTAAATACATCGTTTTTTTCCGCTCCATCTTCTGCACGTTTAAAATCATCATCACGACCCACATTTGGCATCTTCCTCAATATTTCGGCAAAACTTTTTTTATTAGGGCCAAGTAATACAGATTCTAATATGGCCCGATGTTCAGCTTCCGCGCTGCGGCCATGTTTTGCGGCGCGTTGCTTCAGCGTGTCAACGATCCGTTGATCCAGATTTCTAACAACTAAGTTCGCCATGTCTTCTCCTTTAACTCCTTAAATGATTGCAATGATAGCACGCCAAGCCATTAAATTGGAATCAAGCCACCAAAAACCTCATCTCCCACACCCCTACAAACTAACTGAACATTCAGTTAACGCAATACATCTTTTCCGCCCCAAAACCCACCCGTCCGTCCCTATTTTATCCCCTCCGAGCCTAGCCATACCCGTGATCTACCCCTCCCTTCACCTCACTTGCCCGCCCCTTTCCCAGAGTTTCAGAGAATTTTCCTGAGTTTTTTTCGCGCGAGGAAGGCTAAGGATCGAGAAAAAGGGACGGCAGGGAGGTGAATGGCTTCTTTTTTTTGGGGGGAGTAACTGCTTTGCGCTAACTGAATGTTCAGTTAAATAGCGGGGGGTGTGGTTTTTTTTGCGTTTTGGGGGATGGGGTTCTTCTCGCTTCGTTGACGCTTTACTTGGTGAAGGCATAAAATGTGGGGGTGATTCTTCATATTGATATGGACGCTTTTTATGCCTCGGTCGAAGAGCGAGATCGACCGGAGCTTCGCGGGAAGTCGGTCATTGTCGGAGGAAAACCGGGAGGACGGGGTGTTTGTGGCCGCGGCAAGTTATAAAGCCCGTGCTTTTGGAATTAAAAGCGCAATGCCCATATCAAAGGCACAGAGGCTTTGCCCTGAAGCCGTCTTCTTATCACCACGGATTGATCATTATGCAAAGGTCTCCGAAGATATCCATGCCATTTTTAAACGATACACGCCCTTGGTGGAACCTCTTTCTTTGGATGAGGCTTTTCTTGATGTCAGCGGATGCGAACAACTCTTCGGCGACGCTGAAGTCATTGGAAGGCGGATCAAAGCAGAAATTAAGAACGAGATTGGCTTATGTGCTTCGGTCGGGATTGCACCCAATAAGTTTGTGGCCAAGGTCGCAAGCGATTTAGGAAAACCAGACGGTTTTCTCGTTGTTAAACCTGAAAAGATCCAATCCTTTCTTGATCCGCTTCCTGTTCGTCGTCTCT
>JAJDBX010000035.1 GCA_029261135.1 Nitrospirota bacterium | reverse complement strand
GACCCTGGGAGATATTAAAGCAATTGTATTCTACGTGAATTTGTTTCCAGTATTCATTGATTTATCAGCACTCAATTTCCCGGATATTCTCACTATTATTTCTATTACGATAATTGGAGTAGGTGGTGTAAAGCTTATCTATGCATTTTCCGCCAAAAAACTGGCCTTATTGTCGAGAAAACATAAACTGGAAATTGCCGCCCGAAAAACAGCTGGCAGTTTGATGGTTGGGGCTGGCGGTTATTTAATCGTAAAGGCCTAACAATTATTCGCGTTACTTGCTTCGCTCACTGGGATACCATAATCAGCTCGGCGCCCCTATACAGCCCTTATCTTTCAATCGCAATTAACAAGGAGTAGTCATTATCGAATTATTAGTTGAATATCCGTATTTATTAGTACCGTTAATTTTTTTTGCCAGAGTAGCTGACGTTTCTCTAGGAACGTTTCGAACAATTGTTGTTTTTCGTGGCCATAAATTTCTGGCCTCATTTATTGGTTTTTTTGAAATCAGTATTTGGTTAGTTGCAGCAGCCCAGGTTTTGACAAACCTCGATCAGTGGTATCTTGCATTGGCCTATGCGAGTGGTTTTGCCGTGGGTAACTATGTTGGTATTTCGATTGAAAACCGTTTTGCAATTGGCAATGAACTGATCCGTTGCATATCATTCAATCGTGATGTCCTAGCAGGAAAATTACGCAAGGAGGGGTTTAAAGTTGTTTCATTCGATGGAGATATGGGGGAAGCCTATCCGGTTGAACTTCTGATTATTATTGAAAAAAGGCGTAATGTCCCTTCGCTTATCCAGTTAATTAAAGAACTGGATAAGACTGCAATTTATTCCGTATCGGATGTAAAAAATGTTTATGAAGGTCCAGACCTTTTGCCGCGGCGTAGTTTATTACGTAGTGCATTAATGCAGTTGGGAAAGCATTGATAACGGCCAGACCTTAAGATTACAGTTGCTTATATCATCTATTAATAGATGTCTGACGTGGTCGAGTAAAAATGGGCGGGTCGGCTTAGTTTGCCTTAAAAGATATCGGTCAAAAAACATGGAATCGAAAACGATATGAGGGCGCTCTTTTTTACCCAATAATGGCTTGCAGACAAGGACTTAACCCAATCTCGGCTCCAAGCTTATTTTTGATTTGATGGAATGTCGGCCTTTCTTCTTTCCTAAAACCATATCAACGATTATAAAGACAAAACCGGAACACCCTTAATTCTTTTAGAGGCTTGTCTTTAATCTCCCTGGAATAATCTTTCCCAAAACAACAGGATGATCCGCCCCCGTCACAGAGGGAATGTTCGTCGGTCGATTAAACGAGGTCTGGTAAGCCAGAACAGCAAAAGTCATCGCCTCGATCGCTCTTGAATCATATCCAATATCTTCGTAACTTAAAACAGGGACGGGTGCCAAGAATTCCCTTAATGTATTCATCAGTACCGGGTTACAAACCCCTCCCCCCCCCACGATGATTTCATCAATCGCAGCTTTTTTAAGAACAAAACGTTTGAGGTTCATTTCGATCGCACCTGCAGTAAATGCGGTAGTGGTCGCAATTAAATCATCATTTGAGAGTCCTAGGATTCTTCCCCTTTGAAGGATTTTTTGAACCATGTCTGAACCAAACATTTCTCGACCCGTACTCTTTGGAGGCATTTTTTTTATAAAAGGGTGCCGCATTAATTCGGAATAAAGACGGGGATGAACCTTTCCCCGTTTTGCCATTGCACCGTTTCGGTCGAAGCATTTTTTGGCTTGGGTCACATGCGTAACCAGTGCATCGATTAACATATTGGCCGGCCCGGTATCAAAGGCAATGGTCTCTTCTAACTTTCCAGCAGATTTGAGATAGGTGACATTGCTGATGCCACCCAAATTGATGATCACACGCGATTTTTTTGGATGACGCAAGAGATGATAATGCAAGTAGGGGGTGAGCGGCGCCCCCTCCCCGCCTGCGGCCATATCACGGGGTCTAAAGTCCGCAACCGTGGTGATGCCGGTGCGTTCGGCAATGACAGAAGGTTCGCCCAACTGCAGGGTCGAGCGAATCTTCTTTTTCCCTTGTCGGATCGGTGTCGGACAATGTTGGAGCGTCTGCCCATGTGAGCCGATCAAATCAACAGCAGCCAAATCTATTTCAGCCTCAACTGCCAAGCGAATCACCGCCTCTGAAAACTGCTCCGCGATGTAAACATTAAGATGGCACAATCGCTCGACAGAGATGGGAGTACCGGACGCAATTTCAATCAGTTCTTTTTGCAGAGATTTTGGGTAGGGGTAGATATTGAAGGCTTCCAATTTGACCTGAAGACGAAGCGCACCGCCACGGATATCGACCAAGGCCACATCAATCCCATCCGCAGAAGTACCCGACATCAGACCAAAAACTTTCACGAATTAAAGGCTAGCGAAATCAAGACTGAAGGTCAAGTAAGAAGCGATATTCTTGACAATTTTGACAAAAACCGCATAATGTCTTTCTTTAGTTTAAGATGATAAGGTTTTGTTTTATGATTGATCTAGAAGAGAAACGCGTTGTCATTGAACGCTTTTTTAAAGACACCGGTTCAAGCTATGATGAAGTGGTAGACCGATTTACTTTTGGGATTGACCGGCGTTGGAAAAGAAAGATGCTTTCCAGGATCCCCACACCAGAAAAAGCCTTAGACCTTGCTTGTGGCACGGGCATCCTCACCTTTTCGATCAAAGAAAAATTTCCCAACTGTAAGATCACGGGTGTGGATATCACCGAAGGCTACCTCAAGATCGCCCGAGAGAAGTCCTCTGCCTTGAATATGCAAGACATCACATTTGTTCATTCTTCAGCCGAGGACTTCCTCACCACAGAATTTTACAATCTGATTATTTCCTGCTATTTACCCAAATATGCAGACATCCCACGACTCATCCATCAATTAAGCCAAATGCTTGCGAGCGACGGGATCATTCTTCTGCATGATTTTACCTATCCCTCATCAAAAATATTGCAGCTTATCTTTGAATTATATTTTAAATGTGCTCAAGCGATTGGTAGTTGGGTTTACCCGGAATGGAAAGAGGTATTGCAGGAACTACCCGGGGTCATTCGTAAAACCACTTGGGTAGACGAAGTCACGACAGCAATGGCGGCAGAGGGCCTCAGTGACATTCAAGTGGAATCATTCACGCTACAGGGCTCAGCCCTCGTCAGTGCCAAGAAGAGTGCTTAAGGGGGATTAAAAACTTCTGGAAACATTCCTTTAAGTGATTTTTTATTTTATTGAGGATAGATTTAAGGAAAATCACCCCCCCCAATGACCATGTTTTAAATTCTGTAGCGGTGTGTCTCAAGCGCCTTCGAAAAAAGGCCGGTATCGAGTTTTAAATCTTTTGCGTAATCCACAAGCAGGGCTTGGCTCATCTCTCCTTTGTGAGTGGATAAACGGCCTTGCATCTCTTGAAACTGCCCCTGGGCCGCTGCAGCCAATACGGCCTCGTGGCCGATGACGGCATCCAAACGTAGGGCTGAGGGGTAGTGCTTGTAGACGATGCGAATCTCATCGGGGTAGGCTTCCATCACTTGATTTAAGATGGCGTTTGCTTTGGCACAGGGCGGACATTGTAAATCGGTGTAGGCAATGATCGTCACCGTTGCGTGGTCGGAGCCTTTGACCAAGGTAATAAAAGGATGTGCTTCAGGGGCAGTGGCGATGGGAAGCGCAGGAGGCAAGGGTGCGGGTTTTTGCTTCGGTTTTTTTGCTGGCACCGGATTCGTGATTTGGACAGGGTGGCTTATTTTTTCGTCTTTGCAACCTATTCCAGAGATGTCACAGCTTTCACCTTCGGCGTGCACCGGAACCGAGTGTAAGAATAAAATAGAACAAAGAACAATTGAAATTAGGTGCTTCATTGTTGCTCCCTCCCGAATCAAAGTAAAAAACCTCAACTATGAAAATCCAAATTCCCTATATAGTAGATAGAACTGCTTAGCGTTCTTAGATAGCTACGAACCTATATTTGACATCCTGCAAGACACCAGATATAACTAATAAAGCTATTATGGATCGATTTCACCACCTTCCAATGCTAAATGATACATTACCTTAACTCCAAGAACATATTAATCATACTATCCTCAATACTTGCTCTGACGGGATGTCAAGAAACCCCTTATGATGTGCTGAAACTTAGTTCTGAAATTGTCCGAGGCAATATTCAGCAGGTACGAATAAGCATTGCAACTGGAACAGATCTTAACGCTATAAGGGCTGACGGGTGGACGCATTTGGCTACTGCCTCATATCATGGTCGAACAAAAATTGCCGAACTATTAATCCAATCGGGCGCTGATGTAAACCTCAAAAAAGGAAATTTTATACACGGAGATGGAAGAACGCCATTAATGATCGCCTCACAAAGAGGCCACATTGAAATGGTAAGACTTCTTCTTGAGGAAGGAGCAGATATTACGATAGAAAATCCCCATAATAAGACAGCGATTAGACTTGCCGAAGATGCTGGGCGTACAGACATTGTTAAAATCTTTAAACAGCACACAGTCGAGCATTCCACAAAATAAAAAGAGAAATAAATCTGTTCAATTTCTTGATTATTTTTACCCATCCTAGAAGTTGACTCACAGCGTTAACAGTAAATAACTATGCCTTTTTATTTTCGTATGAATTTAAGTAGCCCAACCTTTTTTGCTATGCGCCTGTTTTTAATCTCTTTATACGCATTATAGATAATGAAAAATTCCCCATTATGAGAGGCTAATCCGTATTTAGACGAAACCTTTTCAGGATCGAGAATTTCTGACACATTTTTCCCCTCATGATCAATTTCTGAAATGAATAAATTGAAGTTTTGTGACCTATCTGATCCCACGGCTAAAAAACCGCCACTGGGTACATGTGCAATTTGAAAATTAGAAACACCAAAACTAGTGTCGAAAACTTTAGACTTCCACAATACTTTAAACTCTGAATCAAACAGCCATGCCCAAACCTCTTGATTGGTTGAAATACTCGAATCAAAGATAAGAGCATATTTGCCATTCCCCGATTTTGAGATACTACCATAACGGCCTGAAATTGTTTTTTCATTCTGCAATTCAATCATCATATTATACTTACCGACTTTTGTTATAGATGGGCCAAGTTTCAGTGAGTCGTCATTTGACGAATTTTCAACCAGAATAAAACCACCATCTTCACTATTTATGCCATCAACAAACATATCTTTGTTCCCACGGTCAAACTTCTTTTCTAGAAGAATCTCTCCTGATTCTTTAATCTTCATTACTAAAGAGTCAAAAGATTCATGTCCAATTAACAGAAAATGACCATCATTTGTTTGCAATATTTTAGAAAAATAAACCTGTCGAGTTGGTACCGTAAGTTCTTTAGTAAGAGTTTGCTGTCCCGCCTTGTTTATTCCTATGATCCAAGGATATCCTGGCAGTAACTCAACAATAATGAGGACCCCTCCATCTTTAAATGATGTTAAGTCAACAACTTTAAATGAGTCTGTATTAATTTTTATTTCTTTAGTATCTATTCTAGCTGTTCGATCCTCGTCTCTTTATATTTATTTCCTTGTTCATCGATCCTCCAAAGCCATAGCTGATTCGGCTTTAGAATATCAGAGGGTTTTTCCCATGGTGGGATACTAACCTTTACTGCGGCTAATATATCATTTGTTTTAGTCAATGTTATTGACATAGGTTCGTACCATAAAGTGTCCTCACCTATTGTTTTTTCCCACACAATATTTGGGATTTTTTTTAAGGGCTCTGCAATTGAATACGCTACCTGATATTGTGCCGTAACAGCATATAGCAAGAGAGCTGTCTTAATTACATTCTTCATGGACAACATTGGCATACCTCCAGTTGCCGATCGTTATAGGCAAAACCACCAGCTAATAAAAGAATATTTGTGTATGTATCTGCCCACTCCAGGCAAACGGCCCGTGTCAGCAAACTATCTTGGGAATTCAGACAAATATTCACTGCGGTATTCCCTAATAAGAGATCGCATGAGGTTCTTCCTCCAAAGCTGCTATCACATGATTGGTAGCAAATATCATGCAGGTCACAGGCTGCCGTACAATTCACACCAGATAACTGGCAACTCGCATTTGAAAAATGGGTGTCACTTCCTCCTGAAGGATTGTCTTTGTCGAATCCTAATATTTCGTTCAAACTATCTGGAACTGAGCAACCATCGAATTGGAAAGGCTTTTCCAAGTTAGGTACCCGATTCGCACATTGTGATAAATCTTGAATAGGATGTTTTGGAACTACACCAGCTGCCTCACAGCATTGGTTTTGTGTGTCCATGGTATTGCTTTGGCAGCATCCACCATTCGGCACCTGTGGCACATCACCATCATTAACAACATCGGAGCAGGTATCGGCTGCGCAACCACATTGATCCACTTGTCCGGTCTCCAATTTACAGTTACCCACAATTTCAGGACATTGATTAAAGTTTGAGTTACAAGTCGTCACACATCCAGAACAACGATTCCCACTCACTGTATTACACGCATCCCCACCACCACATGCTGTCGCACAACATCCCGTCTCCTGCGGATTACCCCCACAATGCCAACCGCCTTTAAGTATCCCCATGCCGGGCTCTGAAGTAATCACACTTCCGTCCCTGCTCACGATGCCCGGCCCGATGCTGACAAAGCGCCCTGCATCGTGATCAAAAGAATAAAGCTCCGTAATCTCACCCGGCGAAAGCCCTTCGACATTGGGCAAGGTGAGTCGGGCCGGGGGATCAAAGAGTACACCCGCCGGTTGAATGGTCACGATGAGGCGCGGCTGCTGACCAAAATTGGGCACCATGGGAATTTTATCGGCATGCACAGGGGTCACAGAAACCAGGCCGCTTTTTGAGGTATCCGGGAAAGTGGCTGAATTGGCTTCAATCTCCAAAGCAAAACCGGGGATTTCTTCAAGGGTGATGGTGCCGCCTTGTGTTTCCGTAATGAGCAGGCCCTGAGGAAGATCTAAAGGCAAGAGGAAGATCGGCATGGTCATCGCATTATCCACTCCCGGCACGGGCATCAGGTCGTATTCAAGCCGCGGCCAAGTGCCCGGGCGCAGAGCGGACATTGTAAATCGGGGTAGGCGATGATGGTCCCCGTCCCGTGGTCAGAACCTTTGGCCAAGGTTAGAAAGGGATGTGCTTTAGGTATGTCAGGGATAGACGTGATGGAAGGCGCCGGGGGTAATGGTTTGGGTTTTTGCTGTGTTTTTTTGCTGGCGTTGGATTCGTGATTTGGACAACCTGACTTATTTTTTCGTCCTTGCACCCTATTCCAGAGATGTCGCAACTCTCACCTTCGGCGTGAACGGGAAATAGAGTTGAGAAACAAGTAAAACAAAAAATAAGCGTAGAAAAATACTTCAATGCACCCTCTCTTTCTATATTATGAAACATGCTGAGGCTGAAAACCCTTCTCCCCCGCGATCAATCCTGATATAGAGCTATTCCCTTATTTCAAGGCATATAATTATTAAACATTATCTGTATCAAGACGTTCAGCAGGTAAGTCAACAATTAACACTTCGTGTTCACCATCTAGAAAAACGTTGCGCACCAAACTTCGATATCTCTCATTTTTTTCTACAAGACTCAACTCACCTGACAAAGAATAATCTCCAGGGGAAAGTGAGGGGAAAGCAAAGCGACCTTGTTGATCGCTAATAGTGCGATATGTCGGAGGAAGTAAGCGTTGCCCTCCGGAAGGCATGCCCTGCAAAGTCAGTTCTCCTTCAGTACGGGTAAGTGTCATTTCTATACCTGACAAAGGACGGCTTGTACTTATTTGTTCTCCCCTACATTGTGGTGGTGGCACAGAGCATTCAACAATTGACCCAACTATTATTGCCATACCCGAAGACTGTTCCAGAGAAAATCCTGGTGTCTGAATTGCGAAAACCCGACCAAGCTGGTTCCACCAATTTTGATATTCAGAGTGTTTCTGAATATACGCTTTAAAAGCCTGTGGCTTCCGTCGTTGATACTCTTGGTAATGAACTGGCTTAACCTGATTTGAATGCATCAACTTACTGAGTTTTTTACGGTACTCTTCAACTAGCCTCCAACGTAACCTCCTAAATTCCTCAGATTTAACTGGAAGTTTAAAGAATTTTCTAAAGAAATCTTTTTTCAATTCCCACCACTCGCGTTCCATTGGGGGAAAAGCCTCTAATTCATTTTTAAGTGGCGGAAAGTTAAACTTTTTCTCCTCTACTTCAAGCTCGGCAAGTTCAACCTTAAACCGTTCAATCTCTCTCCTAACTTCATCTACAGCCACAGGTTTTTGCTGGTCTAAGACTTTGATAGCCTCCAGACCAGACGCAATCATAGATTTAAGTGCTGGAATTCGCTCCTTCCTGAATAACTCTGAATCCTTTGCCAAGAGAGAGAGCCTAAGTCCTTTTTCTCTTTTCGCAAAACCTCCTAAAAAAGTTGCATCAAATCCATGTAAGTCCAAGATATGTTGCACTAAACGCTTTTCCTCTTTATTCAATTTCGCGATCTCAACCTCAAATTGTTTAGGGTCGTCAGCAAAGATTGTTTCAGCATCTTTCCTCTTATTAGTAAAATCATTCACGATTAAAAACCATTCGACTTCAGCTGGCAATCGCCATTCCAAGTCCTCCATATTAGTAGACTCAGCATTCTGAATAATAAGAAATAAACCAGTTAAAATTCCTAACGCTATTATTAGCGTAAAATATAATGCTGGTTTTTTTGTTCTTTTTTTCACAAAATAATTCAACCTTGAAACCCAGGAAACGTCGGAAATGTGCAAGACCCGGTCGGATTCACACAAGAATCATCTGTGCCACATAAGCCATCGTCACAAACTATAGACGATACTTGTGATATTTAACAATCTCCTCCAGCACCACAACTATACTCAATACCACCACATTTATTATCTTCTGGACAATTATTACGCACCGGACAGGAAGACTCGTCTGTGGTTCCACACACGAGCCTTCCTGCAATAGGATCATCTGTGGGTGGACATGGATTTTTCACCACATTACATTCACCGCACGTATCCCCAGTCACTGTATTACACGCATCTCCCCCCTCACATGCTTTCGCACAACATCCCGTTTCCTGTGGATTGCCCCCGCAATGCCAACCCCCTTTGAGTATGCCCATGCCCGGCTCTGAAGTAATCACACTGCTGTCTGTGCTCACGATGCCCGGCCCGATACTCACAAAGCGCCCCGCATCATGATCAAAGGAATACAACTCCGTAATCTCTCCCGGTGAAAGCCCTTCGACATTGGGTAAGGTCAGTTTGGCCGGGGGATCAAAGAGTACACCCGCCGGTTGAATGGTGACAATGAGACGCGGCTGCTGGCCAAAATTGGGCACCATGGGAATTTTATCGGCATGGACAGGGGTCACAGAGATCAGGCCGCTTTTTGAGGTATCCGGGAAAGTGGCTGAATTCGCTTCAATCTCCAAGGCAAAACCGGGAATTTCTTCAAGGGTGATGGTGCCGCCTTGGGTTTCCGTAATGAGCAGGCCCTGAGGAAGATCTAAAGGATTGCGGAATCAGCGGAAAATATTGCTGTCACTATTTATTTAGATTAGGAATCAAGTGAAGATATGATGGGGCTGTTTACTATCAGTAAAATACTTCGCGGAGAAAAGCCCTTCAATGTACCGCCACTGCTCACTTACAATAAAGACATTTCTAGAGAATAGAACCTGAAACGCTTACAAGGGCGTAAAGACTACGCAGACTTGATGCCTTTCTCGCGCTCAAAGACAAGAATGGGCTCGCTGGAACCGTGAATCACTTCTTCTGTAATAACACATTCTTTGACATCTTTGAGTGATGGAATCTCATACATCACATCAAGCATAATTTCTTCAAGAATCGATCTCAAGCCTCTGGCCCCCGTTTTTTGCTCAAAAGATTTTTTGGCGGCCGCTTTAAGTGCACCTTCAGTAAACTTGAGTTTGACTTTCTCTAAAGAAAAAAGCTTTTCATATTGTTTGACCAATGCATTTTTTGGCTCGGTCATAATACGAACCAATGCGGGTTCATCTAATTCATCTAATGTTGCAGTCACCGGCATTCGCCCGACAAACTCCGGGATTAAACCATGCTGGATTAGATCTTTCCCTTGAATTTTCGAGAGAAGATCTCCGATTTTCCGTTCCCCTATTCCTTTGATATCGGCCCCAAATCCCATCGACTTTTTATAAACACGACTTTCGATCAGGTTTTCCAAACCAATAAAAGTTCCCCCGCAAATAAAAAGGATGTTGGTGGTATCCACCTGAATAAATTCCTGGTGAGGATGTTTGCGTCCACCCTGAGGCGGGATGTTTGCCACAGTGCCCTCAATAAGCTTTAATAAGGCCTGCTGAACACCTTCACCGGAGACATCACGTGTGATAGAGGGCGAATCACCTTTTCGACAAACCTTATCCACCTCATCAATATAAACAATACCCTTCTCAGCCTTTTCAACATCGTAATCTGCAGCTTGGAGTAATTTTAAAACAATGTTTTCAACATCCTCCCCCACATACCCTGCTTCAGTCAGGGTCGTGGCATCCGCAATGGTAAAGGGAACATCAATAATGCGGGCCAAAGTCTGAGCAAGTAATGTTTTCCCCGTCCCGGTGGGACCGACCATTAAAATATTGCCCTTTTGAAGCTCAACATCATCACCCTGCGCATTTGAGGCAACACGTTTGTAATGGTTATAAACGGCAACAGAAAGAATTTTTTTCGCACGATCTTGTCCGACAACGTATTGATCCAAGGTCTTTTTGATCTCAATCGGGTTTGGACGCGCCGAAGAACCCTCTTCTTTTTCTTCTTCCCATTCCTCGGCAATAATATCATTGCAAAGATCAACACATTCATCACAGATGTAAACGGTCGGACCCGCGATGAGTTTCTTAACCTCATCTCTGTTTTTTCCACAAAAAGAACAGCGTAAAAGGATTTCATTTTTTTCTTGTTTTGACATGAATTTCTCCAGCTATTGCAATTAAGTGAGATTATTTTTTGTTGATATTCTCTGCATGCTCAATGACTTCATCGACCAAATGATATGCTTTTGCCTCTTCTCCAGACATAAAATAATCACGTTCTGTATCGGCTTGAACCTTTTCGAGCGCTTGGTCTGTATGTTTCGCAAGAATTTCATTTAATCGTTGTTTGATTCTTAAAATCTCTCTTGCATGAATTTCGATATCGGTTGCCTGCCCTTGAAAACCGCCCAAAGGCTGATGAATCATAATCCGCGCGTTTGGCAAAGCATAGCGCTTTCCAGCACTCCCCGCAGTCAGTAACAGTGCGCCCATACTGGCCGCCTGTCCGATGCAGATGGTCGAGACATCGGGTTTGATATATTGAATCGTATCATAAATTGCCATCCCCGAAGTCACCACACCTCCGGGAGAATTGATGTAAAGATGGATATCTTTCTCAGGATCTTCTGATTCTAAGAACAACAATTGGGCGATAATGAGGTTTGAAACATTATCATCAATACCCGTTCCCATAAAAATAATCCGATCTTTCAGGAGTCTGGAATAGATATCATAAGCGCGTTCACCACGACTAGACTGTTCAATTACCATCGGCACTAACATCAGGATTTTTCTCCTTTCGCTACATCAACTGCTTTTTCTTCCACCGTCTCAAATTTGGCTTTGGAATAGATTAAATCAAGCGCTTTTTGCTCTTTCAATTGAGATTTCAAGCCCTCCATCGCACCCTCCTTTTGATGGAAGGCTTTCTTGATCTCATTCACTGGGGAGCCTCTTCGCTCTGCAATTTCTTCGAGTTCTTTTTCGACCTCCTCATCTGTTACTTCAATTTTTTCTATTTTTACAATTTCACCTAAAATGAGGGTCTCAGCAACACGATTTCGGGCGAGGGGTTCCAGTTCTTTCATGAAGGTTTCTTTCTTTTCTGCATCCTCTCCAAAGGCATTCTGATCCGGAAAAGAACCCATGATCCCATTGAGTTCACGGGCCACGAGAGACGAAGGAATTTCAAAAGGATTTTTTTCTATCATCTTATCAACCAAGGCCTTTTTTTGATCCTGCACTTGTTTGTCCTCTGCATGTTTCAGCAGCGTTGCCTTGGTTTCATCCCTCAGTTCCTCCAGGGTATCATGGCCTAGATCTTTGGCAAACTCATCGTCTAAGGGGGGCACCACTTTTTTCTTCACTTCTTGAATCTCAACATGGAACTGAACCTCTTTACCTGCCGCAGCCTTATTTTGAAAATCTTCTGGATAGGGAACGGTGACATCAAATGCATCCCCTTTTTTCTTACCAATCAAGTCTGATTCAAAGGGAGGCGGGAAGGTATTCGAGCCGACCTCAATTGTGTAGCCTTCTTGTTTACCATCCTTAACCAGCGAGCCCTCTATCGAACCCTCAAAATTAAGGGTCACAAAGTCAGCTGAAACAATGACGTGCTTGTCTGGATAAGCTTCAAGTTGGCTATGGGCTTCCTGTTTGGCTTCCAGTGCTTTCTCAAGCGCTTCATCGGAAACACGGACTTCCTGCTCGGGCAGGACAATGCCATGATAATCACCCAGGGTCACGACGGGCTTGACTTCTACTGTGGCCGTAAAAGAGAGTGGCGACCCATTGATGGCTTCCACCTTCTCATCAAAAGAAGGGAATTCCACGGGGAATATCCCCGTCTCTTCTATCGCTTTCTCGTAATAATCTGGAATGAGTTGTCGAACAATGTCATCAGCAACAGAAGGGCCATATTTTTTTGCTAAAATAGAGACAGGGACTTTACCGGGGCGAAAACCCGGAACCTTCACCCGACGTCCTAAATCAGAATAGGCCTTGGAAAACGCTTTTGAGACCACATCTTCGGGTATTTCTACGGTGAGTGTTTTTTTTACAGGGGTAATTTCATTAACTTGAACTTTCATAAACCTCTTTTTACTCGGGTAAGAGACATTCTATCGACGAGAATAGATGATGTCAACAAAGCAACAATAAGTGCCCAATCTGAAAAATGCGATTGAAGCAACCCTTCCGAATCCGGTACGAGAGGGGGGACTTGAACCCCCACAGGAAATCCCACCAGATCCTAAATCTGGCGCGTCTACCATTCCGCCACTCTCGCTCGCCGAATTTCGCTCAATATCAGCCAAAATATTGAGTGGATTATAGCATGCGTGCTTTCTGAGTGAAAGAGGGCTTTTTTCTGGAACTACCAATCAATCAGCGCATTACCCCAGGTCACACCTCCACCAAAGGCAGAAAGCAAGACTCGATCTCCTTTTTTGAGTTTCCCTGATTCTATGGCCACATCTAATGCAATGGGGATGGTGGAAGACGAGGTATTTCCGAATTGAGAAAGCGTAATCTCCGTTTTCGAAATCGGGATAGAAATCCGCTTAAAAAGCGCTTCTAAAATACGTAAATTGGCCTGATGGAAAATAAAAAAATCGATATCATCAAAAGTAAGTTCAGATGCTTTCAGAAAGCGACTCAGAGCAGATGCCATCGTTCTTACCGCAACACGAAAAAGTCGCTTTCCTTCCATCTTCATGTAGTGCTGATCCGCTTTCAAACTTTCTGCTGTGGTCGGGAGCATGGCGCCTCCACCAGGCAAATAGATCAACTGATGTTTTGTGCCATCTGCACCGATTGTGATCTTTCGTATACCCCGCTCCCCGTTTTTTAAAATCACTGCCCCTGCACCATCGCCAAACAAAATAGCTGTCGATGCGTCTAAAGGATTGATAAAACGGGATTTTAAATCTGTCGCAATGACCAAGGCTGTGCTCACCGAAGCACTTTTTAGGAATTGATCCGCGATAGAAAGCGCGTAGATAAATCCGGAACAGGAGGCGTTAATATCAAATGCGGGGATGTTCCCGAGGGAATCATCCAGCACTGCAAGTCCTTTGTGAACCAGACTCGCTGTTGAAGGGAAGTACATATCAGGGGTGGTTGTCGTCACAAGAATCAAATCAATTTCACCCGGGGAAAGCTTCGCTGAGGCCAAGGCCTGTTTCGCCGCTTCAATCGCAAGACTTGAGGGTTTGTCTTCCGGCTCAGCCCAGTACCGGGTATGCACACCGGTCTTTCGGACTATCTCTTCTTCGCTGAGTTTAAAAGACCTTGCGAGTTCAGTATTGCTTACGAGCCGTTTTGGCAGTGCTCGACCTGAAGCGATAATTTTTGATTGCATCATGGCGAGAGTATAACAGCTTCCCATCCACAGTTTGTAAGGTCTTGTTCTTGCGATTTAGAACAAGATCTGATATTTATGACCGTCTCACTTTACGGGACAGGCATTATTTTTAAGGGGTAATCGGGTGTTTCGTCTGAGTGTATGGATTCTTGTTGTTTTTCTTTTAACGGGTTGTACGGGGCCGGAAGAAAAATCTGAATTGCTTTCCCTATTGGGGGTCGATGAGAAAATCGTCGATACAGAGCAAGATTCTGAAGACACCTATGATGCCATCACCTTACTCAAACGTGGAGAGGCCTTTTATATCAAGGAAGATTATATCGAGGCGGTTGCGGAGTTCGAGCGCTTTTTGATGCTTCACCCTTTTCACCGAATGGCCGCTTTTTCACAATTCAAACTTGCAATGAGCTATGATCGACAGCTCAATACCATCGACCGCGATTCAGGCCCAATGAATGAAGCCATGTCTGCATTTCAAAAAGTGGTGTCACAATATCCGCAATCACTGTATGTCGATGAAGCAAAGGATAAGATCGAAAAACTCAAACTCAGAAAAGCCAAACATGAATTTCTCATTGGCCATTTCTATTATAAAACAGAGGCCTATCCGGCAGCGATTGCACGTTTTGAAAAAATATTAAGCAAAGAAACAAAAGAGGCGCTTTTGGAAAAAACGCTCTATTTTCTCGGGCTTTCTCATTACGAAGCAGGAGATCAAGCTTTGGCCTCAAAAACATTTCAAACCCTTTTAGAAAAATATCCGGAATCTTCCTTTGGATCGAAAATTAAGAAAATACAAGATCAATTGCAAATCCCCTCTTAATTTTCGTGAAGAACAAGCCCACAGCCCACTATCCTATTTTTCTTAATCTAAAAAACCGTCGCGTGGTGGTGATTGGTGGTGGTGCTGTTGCCGAGCGAAAAATACGCACTTTGATCCAATCCGGCGCAGATATCACAAACATCAGCCCGAAATTCACGTCAAACTTGATCCAGTGGAACAAAGCAGGCAAAATTAAAACGATGCAACGTGTTTATCGTGAGGGAGATTTGAAAAAAACCACGCTTGCATTTACTGCGACAGACCAGAGAGAAGTCAACCTCGCGGTCGCACGTGAAGCAACAAAAGAGCAGGTTTGGTTGAATGTGGCGGATCAATCAACGCCGGGTGATTTTTGGGTGCCTGCAATCTTCTCTGCTGATGACGCAACCATCGCGGTGTCCTCTCAGATGAAAAATCCAAGGCATGCGGTAGAAATACGAGATCGCATAAAAGCTTTTTTATCAAAAAACGAACCATATTAAGATCGTATTGATCTCACATAAAAAAGGCTTACTGTGAAATCAAAAAAAATTATGACGCTGAACGCCCTTCAAAAAGTGGTGAAATCTTTACAAAAAAAAGGGAATAAAGTTGTTTTTACCAATGGCTGTTTTGATTTAATCCATGTCGGACATGTTCGTTATTTAAGCGAAGCCCGTACTCTCGGAGATGTCCTTGTGGTCGGGGTCAACTCAGATGATTCAATCCGACAAATCAAAGACCCGAAGCGTCCCATCGTTTCAGAAGCCGAGCGACTTGAAGTCCTCTCTGCCTTTTGGTTTATCGACTACCTGGTTTTATTTAACGATCAAACCCCGAAAACCCTGATTACAAGCCTCACACCCGACATCCTCGTGAAAGGGGGCGATTGGGCTCTAGACCAAATTGTGGGCCGTGATCATGTCGAACAGCACGGCGGAAAAGTCGTTCGAATTAAGACGGTCAAAGGGGCCTCAACGACATCGATGATCCAAAGAGTGCTTGATCGATTTATGGAGCCGGGATGATTTTAGATCAACACACATCCTCTCCCTTTCTTCCTGTTTTAAATGCCATCTCCGACAAACCGAGAAAGGTTAAAATCAATGGCCTCAGTGGCTCATCTCAGGGCTTTTTGCTGGCATCCTTCGCACGTGCCGGCCTGCCTTTTTGTTGTGTCACTTCATCAACCGAACAAGCTGCTGCGCTCTTTCAAGAAATTTCTTTTTTTTTAACGCTTGATGCCGGGAAAGGTGAAAATGACAACAACCCATTAAGCCCTCTTTTTTTCCCTCCCTGGGACATTTTGCCTTATGAACCTTCCACACCGCGCCCTGATTGGATTGCGAAAAGACTATTGACCCTAAAGCGTTTGGCCTTAAAAGAACCCGTCTGTGTGATCACAACTAGCGAAGCTTTCTTACATCGCGTCGTTTCAAAAACGCGCTTATTAAAAACGAGGGAAATATTCCGTGTTGGTGAAAGCATTTCGAGGAACACCCTGGTCAAAAAACTCGGCGATGCCGGATATGAAGGCGTGGAAGCGGTCAATCTCCAAGGAGAATGTGCTTTGCGTGGCGGGATTGTTGATTTTTTTCCACCGTCTTCAAACGATCCGGTTCGTATTGAATTCTTTGACGACGAGATTGAATCCATTCGCAGATTCAATCCTGAAACACAGCGTTCTGAACAACAAATTCCTGAAATTGAACTTATCTTAGGACGAGAAAACCTCTTTGATGCCAAGCACCACGAATGCGCATTTTCAGACTATCTTTCATCAGAAACCCTCTTGATCTTAAATGAATCCAACGAACTGATTCAGAAGGGAAAACGTTTTTTTGAAGAGGTCGAAGATGCCTCAGTCTTTGCCAGCAAAAGGGATCCACGACATCCCAAAGTGGATGTACTTTATCTGCCCCTCTCACACTTGCTTGATGCAGGAGAAGGCCGGACATCTATCGATATCGAAACCCTTTTTATCAAGGCTGAGAAAGGATGCGCCCGTTTTGTATTTCAAACCCGCTCGTCTGCCTCACTGGGTTTAGCGCAATCCGGACAAACGTTTTCCGAAAGCTGTGAAAAGCTTGAGCAATTGCGGCAACAACAGCTTGTCGTTCTTATCGTTAAAAATGAACAACAAATCGCGCGATTTAGACATCTTTTCAATGATCACGATCTCCCTTGGGCGATGTGGAATCAGACATCATCCCCCAAACTCTCCTCCCCCGCCCCCATCCTATTAAAAGTGGGATCCATTTCTGAAGGTTTTACAATGAGCGATTTGGGCATCATTTTCATTACGGATGAAGAGTTCACCGGAGGCGGAAAAACAGGACACCACACCAAACCCGTATCAAGCCCCCCCGATCACAAAGAAAAACGCGCCAGTTTTCTAAAGTCCTTTGAAGAGCTCAAACCCGAGGATTACGTCGTTCACCTCGACCACGGGGTCGGGCAATATGTCGGGCTCAAACGCTTAACCATTCGTGAAGGAGAAAGAGATACGGGCTACGCATCTGACTTTCTTGTGATCGAATTTATCGGCAATGACAAAGTCTACGTCCCGCTCGATTCTCTCGATTTAGTTCAGCGCTATGTCGGGATGGATGGGAAAACACCGAAGATTGATAAACTCGGGGGCGCCCGCTGGGCAAAAACCAAGGCACGGGTCAAAAAAGAAATTAAAGAGATGACCCAAGAATTGCTAGAGCTCTATGCGCAACGTGAAGTGCTCGAAGGACACGCTTTTTCGGCACCAGCTTCAGAAGCAGAAGCCTTTGCCACGGCCTTTGAATACGAAGAAACGCCCGATCAACTCCGAACAATACAAGAAGTCATCTCAGACATGGAAAAAGCAAAACCCATGGATCGACTGGTCTGCGGCGATGTGGGCTATGGCAAAACCGAAGTGGCCATGCGGGCGGCTTTTCAAGCCGTGATGGACAACAAACAAGTGGCCATCATCGTCCCCACAACCCTCTTGGCTCAACAGCACTACCAGACTTTTCTCGATCGATTCAGCCACTTTCCCATCAACGTCGCCGTCTTAAGCCGCTTTCTCTCTCGGGCAGAGCAACGGGAAACCGTCGCAAAACTCAAAAAAGGAACCATTGATATCTTAATCGGCACCCACCGCCTGCTTCAAAAAGACGTTGATTTTCGTGAATTAGGGCTGATCGTCGTCGACGAAGAACACCGCTTTGGCGTTCGACACAAAGAGTGGTTAAAACAAAAAAGAAAAGAAGTCGATGTCCTCACCCTGACGGCAACCCCGATTCCGCGGACATTACAAATGTCGCTGGCTCAGGTACGTGATCTTTCCGTCATTGAAACCGCTCCGGCAGATCGCCTGGCCATTCGCACCATCCTCGCCCCATTTGATCCAACCCTGATTCGTGAAGTGGTTTTCAGGGAACTTGTCCGAGGTGGACAAGTTTTCTTTTTGCACAACCGCGTACATAACATTGAAAAAATCGGTCTTTTTTTAGGTGAACTTCTGCCAGAAGCGAAAATCGGTATCGCGCATGGACAAATGAATGAAGGTGCGCTTGAAAAGGTAATGCATAAATTCATCCATAAAGAATACAACCTCCTTTTAACCACAACGATCATTGAATCCGGCATCGATATTCCCTCTGCAAATACCATCATTATTAATGATGCAGACCGTTTCGGGCTTTCAGAGCTTTACCAACTCCGCGGCCGTGTTGGTCGCTCTGGCGACCAAGCTTATGCCTACTTGCTTGTGCGGGAAGATCGCATCCTCACTGAAGATGCGAAACGACGTTTAGACGCGATTCAAGAATTCACGGAACTCGGCTCCGGTTTTAAAATAGCGGCGCGTGATCTCGAAATCCGCGGGGCAGGAAATCTTTTGGGCCAAGAACAGTCAGGCCAGATTTCCGCCGTTGGTTTTGAGCTGTATCTCGATATGATCAATGAATTGGTGACCAGCTTAAAGGGCGCACCCATCGAAAAAAAGATTGAGACAAAACTCCATTTTCGCATTTCGGCCTTTATTTCAGAGGAATATATCTCAGATAATTTCCAGAGGCTCTCCATTTACAAACGGCTCTCCACTACTTCTGCACTTGAGGAAATTCAAACCATTCGTGCTGAATTAGAAGACCGCTATGGCGCCGTGCCGATGCCAGTGGAACATCTTTTACAAATCATTCAACTCAAAGGCATGGCCAAACGGCTTAAAATAGAAAAAATTGAAGAACGAGGCAAATCGATCCGATTTTCTTTCAATGACTCAGGAAAACCACCTCAAATTGATCCCCAATCCCTATTGGCAAAATTTCCTGGTAAAATTCAATTTATCGGGCCTTATGCCTTTGAACTGGCATTAACAAGCAATACATGGGAAAATATATATCTGGAAACGGCGCTTTGTTTAAAACATTTACTGGATGAGGAAAACTAAGTGAAACAAGGCATAATCCTTCTAATTATTCTTCTTTCTCCCTTAGGGGGCTGTGTAAAAAAAGAGGTCGATCCACTCCGTGCCACTGTTGCGCTTGTGAATGATGAGATCATCACCGTCGAAGAAGTTTCAGCTCTCCTTCCTGAAGAAAATCAAGAAGAGGGCACAAAAGACAGTACCACTACCGCAGAAAATGCTCTCCTCAAAAGAGAATTGCTGAATCAATTGATTGACCGGAAAATGTTGCTTCAAGAAGCCAGTCGGCTGAACATTAAACTCAGCGAATCCGAAATCAGCCAGCAAATAAATCTATTGCAGGATGGCCTGGATGAAAAAGCCTTTACCCAACGCCTTTCTGATCTAAGCATTGCGCGGATCGACTGGGAAAAAGCCACCCGTGAAAACCTGATCATCGAAAAACTACTGGATCAACTTGCCCGCGAAGATGAAGAAAACACCGTATCTATTTCAGATGAGATGCTTCACAACTATTACGACAACAACCAGGAACAATGGCGCGTCGGGAAACAACTCAAGTTACGTCAGATCGTTGTGGACAATTCAGAAAAAGCGGACATGATTCACCGATCTATTTTAAATGGGGCTGATTTCGCTGAAACATGGAAAATTAACATGAGGCAAGCTGAAGTTAAAAATGAAGGGGATATGGGTTATGTCACTCAAAGCGAAATTCCTATTGAATTTGATCCGCTCTTTAAAGAAGAAATCGGTTCCATTAGCAAAGTCATTAAAACGCCCTTCGGCTACCATATTGTCATGATCGAAGACAAAAGACCGGAACAGATTCTCCCCTTTGAAGAAATCAAAGAGAAACTGCATCAAACCTTATTGGAACGAAAAAGAGAACACATCTTTTCAAAATGGATTGAAAAATTAAGACACAGGACGGAGGTTCGCATCAATGAAGAACTACTTAAGACCCTTTCTTAATCGACTCGGCGTCAAGGCGCTAATCGTGCTTCTTTTTGGAAGTGGAATAGCACATGCGACGACTTCCATTGACCGCATTGTCGCGATCGCAGGGAACGAGGTCATTACACAAAGTGAACTCGACCTGATTATCCGCGTAAAAAAAGAGGCGGGAGAAGCTTTCGATGTAAAAAACGATCAATGGAAAATACTTCGGCAACTGATTGAAGAACAACTGCTTATTCAAGAAGCACGGAAGCGGGGTATCAATATCACCGAAGATGAGATCGAGTTTGCCCTAAAAGATATTGAAACCCGTAACCAAATTCCTGATCGAGACACCCTTAAAAAAGCTGTGTCAACAGATCATATTCCTTGGGAAGAATATGTCAAAAATCTCAGAAACCAACTCATGGCTTTAAAGCTCTTGAGCCGAGAAGTCAATACCATGATTTCATTGAACGATGAATCCATTCAGGAATATTATCAAAAACACAAAGAAATTTTTGGACGCCCCGATCGCGTAAAACTCACACAGATTTTACTCTTGGTTCCGAATGACGCCAGTGAGATGGCCCTCGATCGCATTAAAGAAAAAAGTGAAGAGATCTTTTCTAAAGCACGCAAAGGGACAGATTTCCACCAGCTGGTTCAAGAATATAGCGAAGGACTGGAAAAGCGGGATGGAGGCAATCTTGGATTTTTCAAGCAAGGAGACCTCAACGAAAAAATAGATACCGTGATCTTTAGTCTAAACGAAGGAGGGATCACCCCGCCCATTCAAACAGCTTTAGGCATCCATATTTTTAAGATTGAAATTCAAGAAACCGGAAGGATGCAAACCCTTAAAGAAGTCAAACAAAGCATTAAAGAACGGCTCATTGCAGAACAAACCACGGATCTTCGGGGAAAGTGGATCGACAATCTGTGGAAGCGCTCTTACGTCGAAATTAAATAAGTCCTTCTCCTTTTTTAAGAATCATCTTTTCAATCTTTTTCCAAACCTCCCGTTTCCCCTCTTTTTTCAAAGCGGAGGTCATAATCATCTCCGTCATTCCATAAGCCGTCTGAATTGCATCAACACAGGCTTGTCGCTTTCCTTTCGCGATTTTATCTCCCTTTGTGACCATATAAAATGCTGGAATCTCGTGATGATTGAGCCATGCATTCATTTGAAAATCGAGAGGGCTATCAGGACGCCGGATGTCGATAAGCAGCCCGACAGCACACAGTGTTTTTCTTTTTGTCATATAGGCATCAATCATGGAACCCCAGGCATTTCGGGTTTTCTTCCCCACTTTTGCATACCCATAACCCGGTAAATCGACAAGATAAAAGGAGCGATTGATCAAAAAGTATTGGATAAGTTGCGTTTTTCCCGGAGTTTTGGCCACATAGGCCATCTTTCGTCCCAGCAACAAATTAATCAGAGAAGATTTTCCCACATTGGATCTGCCAATCACAGCGACTTCAGGCAGACCATCACGCGGCCCGTCATCCCAACGGGGGGCCGCTTTAATATATTCAATCGATGTAATTTTCACTGGCGTCCATTCTCAGAAAATCTTAATTTCATTATGTGGATAGGCTTGACACTGAGCACACAAAAATATAATATCTCGACCTTGCCGAAGTGGTGGAATTTGGTAGACACGCACGTTTGAGGGGCGTGTGGGGCAACCTGTGGGGGTTCAAATCCCCCCTTCGGCACCAAAAACACCCTCTCCGCTATCCATTAAAGACCCTGGGCAGAGTACAGATTCACTACTTGTTTGCCAAGCAAAAAAAAACGCCCCAACCTGGGGCGTTTTTTTTATCCTATTTTCTAAGAATAATTCTTAAGAAACCACACCACTCCCATAAGCCTTAAGGATCTCGCCTCCTGTTTTAAATCCGGTTTCCAACATTTTCATCCGCGCCTGAACCCAGGTTTTCGTCTCGGTGTCCACAGATAGAATTTTTTGGATTAAGTCAATTTTTCGAGCGCGGGCTCTCTCATTGAGATTTGTTTTTTTGCTTAACTTCCGCGCCTGATCAATGAGGGATCGACGTTTTTCTTCAATGATGATCACCTGCTCCCAATTACCTTCCTTTGTCGCCGACAACATCTCTTCCGAGTGCGAACAAATCGATGCATAAACGTCTAATTCCCCGCTTATCCGTTTTTTAGGCTGCGCCATAACTTGCCATCTCCTTCGAAGAATCAGGTTTCGTTGATAAAAATCCTTCTTTTGCCTCGTCAGAGATTCCTTCCCACCCTGTTTTTAGTTCGGAGATCAATCCAGCCACCTCATCGAGTTTTTTTAAATCGCTATGAAGGTTGGCCTCAACCAATTGGAACCCCATATACTCATACAACTGTCTCAGTTTCAGGGCGAGTTCCCCACCCACCTCCATATTGAGGCTGGCATCAAGCTCTCCAATAATATTAATGGCTTTGGTAATTGCATTTCCTTTTTCAGAAGGATTGCCTTTTTTGATTTGATGTTTTGCATGAGTTATTGCAGTGATCGCCCCTGTGAGTAACATCAAAATCAATCGATGTGGATCAGCAGAAGCCACCTCTGTTTCCATGCCAACTTTCGTGTATTGCTGTGTGTAATTATTCACAGATCCAATCTCCTATTGTAAAGAATAAGCACCTTATTTCGTTCCAGATTTCGGAATCTTCGCCAAGGCATCCAATTGCTGTGTCAAGAAATTACTCGTTGTACTAAATTCACTCAAAAGAATATCCAGCGCGGAAAATTGCTGCCGGTAACGCGCTTCAACTGTCACCAATCTCGCATTAATATCCTCACGATCCTCAGTAATGTCCTCAATTCTGGCATTAATTCCGTTGGTTCGGGTAACGATAGACCCCGTGCTAATATCAAGAATCTCACTTGTCAACGCTTCTAATTGGTAGGCATAACCCTCTGTATACTCAACCGTTCCCCGACTACCGGTCGCCCCTCCTGTAATCTGAATTTTTAGGCCTTCAGCATCGTTTCCTGTCGATACGGTTAAAAACTGGCCAAATCCCGTCGCCGCCCCTCCGTTGATCGTTCCGGCCACATTCAAACCATTTGTATTTATCGAACTTACGCCCACAAGATTTGTTTCCCCGTTCCCACCGGTCACATCTACTTTTGAGCTGGAGCCATAGCCATCCGAAGTAATCGTCAAAACACCTGCAGATTCTGAAACAGTGACAGAGATTCCGGCATCAGAGAAAGTACTTGAACCATTGATCTTGGATTGCACTTCGGCCGCAAGCGTACTGGCGCTGGCATAGGTTCCGGCCGCAAGCGTAATCGTTGCGCTTGCGTCGTCTACTGTGATGATAATGGTGTCATCAACTCCTGTCGTAATGGTCAAGCCTGCTGCAGCACTCCCAACTGTGGTGCCTCGTGTCGCCAGTGTCGTGATATTCACCGCATAACTTCCGGGTGTGGTATCGTCCGTCGCACTCACATATTTCACCAAGCTGTCAGTCGGTTTCCCCTGGGCCACAAAAAGACCCGCAAGTTCATCGTAATTGGTATCGATTGCGGTCTGTAGTTTTGTAGAATCAACCGAAAGCGTGCCGTCTGTTTGGAATGACACCCCGATATCGGTCAATGAAGTCAAAGAACCCGTGAGTGCTGTCAACGCAGAGGTCACAACACGCTTAATTCGGGTATTGATCGATGAGGCAGAAGTATCGCCTTGCAACAATCCGCCCTGTTCCGTATCTGGATCAACCAAAGTTAAATTATCAATGATCGCGGTAATTGAATTAAATTCACTGACAAACTTCTCTACGGATGTTTTAACCGTTTCTTTATCCTGTGAAACAGTGAGCGTAATCGCGCTAGTGGTTGCGTCAAGCAGGTTTAAGGTCACCCCTTGAATGACATCTGTCACCGTATTCGTGGATTTTGTGATCGAAACACCATCCACTGTAAAAGCAGCATCTGTGGCTGTTACCGTTTGGGTGAGGTTTTGGGTGGCGGCGGGATCATGTGCAATCAGCGTGTCAAGCGCGGCATCTCCGCTGACTGAGATCTTGATACTGTTTGCTAAGCCGAGTGTGTCTGAGGTGAGTGATAATCGTTTTGGAGACGCCGTGCCGTCATCAATAATCGTAGCCGTCACACCGATGGCTGCAGCATTGATCGCGTCTCGAATCCCTGAAAGGGAATCATTCGTGCTATCTATTATAACCGTCTTTATGCCCGATCCGTTTGTGGCAAAGGAAGCACCTGTATACTTTCCGCTGGTTAATGTACCGCCACTGATGGTTCCAAAATCAAAGGTGAGGGTTCCGGTTCCGATTGAATCTGTCGCGTTGGCTTGCCCCGTTGCCACCAATTTCTGCTGGGTCGCCAATGTCGTCGTTTCTAAAGCATAACTTCCCGGAACAGCCGTTGTGTCGGCGGATGCCGTATATTTCGTCAGGTCTGAGGGCGTTGCAAAAATATTCTGATATTTTGAAGAGGTGCTTAAATCTTTCACCGCAGATTGAAAACTGGAGATCGCGCCCTTTAAAGAACCGTAACCACTGAGTTGTGCCTGAAATACGGCCTCTTTTTGATCTAACAATAATAAAGGTCGCGCTTCTGCTTGCATTAACGAGCTGATAATGGCATTGATATCAAGGTTTGAGCCGACCCCAGGGGATGCGATTCCCATAGACAAGTCTCCTTAGTTAAGGGGGATAAAAATAAAAATAAAACTATAACCATAACGGAACAAAGTACGCGTAAGGCGTTTAAATACAAGTATCCTGTGAGATCCTTAAAACACAGGGTCTTTCAAGGCCTTTGTATTTTGCGACTGCATTCATATTTTAGAAATGCATCTTTGATGCCTAAAAATATTTAGGCCAGCGCATCAAAAATGGCACTCGTGGCCGCTTGTGTACGACGTGCAATGGAGAGCACTTCTTCAGACGGAATTTGTCGTATCACTTCATCGGTTTCAGAATCTCTTACGGTGATCACGGTACGATCTGCCGCTTCATCGACACGAAACGATAAATTCCGGTCTAAATTACTCGCATAAGCATTCAGGTTGTCCACCGTTTTTTGGAGTACTTCAGATAACTTTTCTGTCGTACGCTCGTTTCCTTTTTCTTGCTCAGGTGCAACGTTTGCCACATTCGTGGGAACATCTTGCCCAGTTTTAGGCAATTTTTCTTTACGACCCGACTGCCCTGTTGAAATCGAGCTGACCACTGGTGCAACCGCCTGAGGGATAGAGTTGATCTGACTCATAGTTTATCCTCCGACTTTTATCGCGGTGTTGTCCCGGAGAAGACCATACTCCTCCGGAACAACATACGATTCACGGTACTAACGGGCTGCTTTTTACTGCAGCAGTGCCAGCACAGATTGTGGTAATGAGTTCGCCTGAGACAACATGGCGATACCCGCTTGCTGAAGAATCTGACCACGCGCCAAGGCTGCTGTCTCCATAGCAAAGTCAGCATCCTCAATACGACTCTTAGATGCCGCAAGGTTCTCAGAGGTCGTGGCAATACT
>JAJDBX010000034.1 GCA_029261135.1 Nitrospirota bacterium | reverse complement strand
TCCAGACCCTTTGATGGCGAAGGACTACCTTCGAGAAAAAAAACGGTCATCGAAAACGGTATTTTACTTACCTACCTGCTTGATACCTATTCGGGTAAAAAACTGGGCATGCCCTCAACAGGCAATGCCGTTCGCGGCACGGGGGGTGGGCCGAGTGTGGGGGTATCCAACTTTCACATGATGCCGGGCGATGATTCACCGGAAGAAATCATTGCCTCCGTCAAATCAGGATTGTATGTCACTGAATTGATCGGCTTTGGCGTCAACCTGATTACAGGAGACTATTCGCGGGGTGCCACCGGTATTTGGATTGAAAATGGCGAATTGGCCTATCCCGTCGAAGAACTCACCATCGCCGGAAACCTGAAAGACATGTATCACCAAATCGAAATGTTGGGCAACGATGTCGATTTCACAAGAAAAGTCGCCGCCCCGACCCTAAAAATATCCGAAATGATGATCGCCGGGAATTAACAGTTCTATCACTGAAAAGCCGCCACGCACATTAAAATCCCCACTTTGCTTAAGGGGGGATTTGGTTCAAGGGTTTTCAATAATTTTATGCGTGCCGATCACACGCAATTTTATGCCACCCTCTATTTTTTCAAAAGTAAAGCGGTGATTCATGTCGATACTTACTTCCCAAATAAAAGAAGTTCCTTTGATTTTTTTAATTCGGAGCGATGGATGTGTGAACCTGGAATTGACCAGAAGTCGTATCTTTTCTCCGAAGATTTTTCTAACATCCGCAGGGAGTTTACGGTAGGCTCGGTCAAAGCGCGGAGAACGTGTAATCCTCATTCCTGATCGAGTTCATTTAAAAATACATCAACGTTTTCTGAAGACAGTGTGTTACCTTCCTCAAAATCGGCTTGAATGTTTTGCTCTTCGGTCTGCCATTTTTTCGACCAGAACCAAGTCTGATTTCGGTCAATTGTTTCCAATGGCTTAATTAAAATCCCCTCTTCTGTGACCTCGAAGTCGATTAAGTCTCCCACATTAAAGTGTGCTTTTTTACGGACTTCTGCCGGGATGGTAATTTGGAAGTTCCTTTGCACCTTTGAAATAGACATACAGCCTCCATGAAATAGTTATTTCGTAATTAACGAATTACATTAATTCAAGACTACCAGATTTTTCTGTTTTTTTCAAATTGTTGTCAACTGGGTTGAATTTTTTTAATGCGATAATTGTTTCATACATTTTCAGGTCGAAATAAAATGGACTCTTCTAAAGAATTTTTTGACTGATTTTTGTTGTTTCCCCACCTAGAAAAAGGGGGAAGTTTGGTGATCTTCTGTTTTTAAAATTGTTCTGAGGTAAAAAATAAAATACAGTTGACTTTTTTAGAGAATTTAGATATTTTTCACTCGTAACCTTCAAATAGTCTTACTCAATTCCAAATCTATTGGTCTATTTTGGAGTACGATCCTCCATTCTTCTCTAGTCTGATCTATTGAGGTTTCACCATACCGAATATCTAGTCTAATCGTAGTCCGTTGATATCTGCATCAAAAAACCTGTGAACTTGCGGTTTCACCCAAAACGAGGTCGGCGGTTTTGCTCCCCATCGTTATGTGTGAAATTCGTTCTGCTTTTAGGAAATGTGTTCCATGTCTTTTTCACGTCTACGAGAAACCAGTCAATCAAAGGAGAAACAAATGAAATTGTTCAGAAATCTTTTTATAAATGCAGTTGTGGTTCTTGTATTAAGTCTCGGACTCTTTTCTTGTGGCAGTAGTAGTGACTCTGCCGGTACTCCAGCAGTGGATGACAGCCCGGTTACAAAAACCGGCGTATTCGTCGATAGTCCAATCGGGGGGGGTCATTTTGAAACGGAAACCCGGTCCGGAGAAACCAATGCAGCCGGAGAATTTGAATACATCGAAGGTGAAACAGTGACCTTCTCCATAGGGGACATTGTATTTCCACCCGTGACAGCCAAAGGCACAGTGACGCCGCTTGATTTAGCCGGATCAACTGATGTGAATAATCAAGTGGTGATCAACGTGATTCGCCTGTTGCAAACGCTTGATTCCGATGGTAATCCGGATAATGGCATTACAATTACTGTGGAGGTGCGTAATACGGCGGCAGGGGTTTCTATCGATTTCAATCTTTCGAGCGATACCGAATTTGAAGCAGCCGTCAGTACTTTTTTGGCCGGTGCCCCCCGAAACCCAACCCTGGTTTCCACAGAAGATGCACAGGCCCATTTTGAGGACTCTCTCTTTCAGCAAATGTCCGGAAACTACAGTGGCACTTTTTCCGGAGACGGAAGCGGTACTTGGCGCGTCACAATTGATGCCTCTGGAAACATCACGGGCACGGTGAAAGATGATTCTGATCCGGAAGGCAGCTCTCCGGATTCGATTTCAGGACGTGTTCTGAGCGATGGAAGCACAACCATTGGTGTTGTCGGTGGGAATGGAAGTTTTAGTGGAACCATTACGCTTACCGGAGATATCTCAGGCACCTGGGAAAGTACTGATCCCGTCGAATCCGGGACATTTATTGGGAAAAAAGATAGTCCACTGCTTACCTTTAATGCAGCGACTGTTCCGGGTGTGTATCAAGTTATAGCCAGTGATTTTCCTGGGGAGATCAATGTATACACCTTCAACACTAATGGGACAGGCGTTGCGGATTGGGCCGATGATCCAGTTGACGAAAATTTCACATGGTCTGTCGAT
>JAJDBX010000033.1 GCA_029261135.1 Nitrospirota bacterium | reverse complement strand
TCTGTGCCCTTTGCGGTGACCATCATAATTGGAATCGTCGCAGTCTTCTCTTTGGATTTCAAGAGTCGACAGATTTCAAGCCCGTCAATGCCTGGCAGCATTAAATCAAGCAATATGAGATCGGGAGGATTTCTTTCAGTCGATTTCAGTCCGATTTCACCTGTATTCAAGACGGTGACCTCAAACCCTTCCAAGGCCAGGTTGTATTGGATCAGTCGTGCGATATCTTCCTCATCTTCAATGACATGAACATGCTTTGCTTTGTCCAATTATCTTCCTCTCCAAATGCGTCTTTGTTATAAGCTGTCAAATAAGAAAAGTACACTAGATTTGTTAGGTTTTGATGAGGGCTCAGAAAATTGATCGTCAGGGTAAAGGCACAAACAATACTCTCCCCTCAGGTTTTCTGTTTTTAAAAAGCCCATTTTATCCATCAAGAGAACCCAAAACCATTACGATTTAGCAACAAAAATCAAGAAATTTCCATCCAAATAAAATAATTTCTTTTTCACATCAAAGAAACTCAAGGTTTCCCTTTCTTCGCCGATAAGACTCTATAGCACACAACATATAAGGTCTGATTTCTTGAGTAGGCTTCATCAGTCTGTCTTCAAAACAACTTGGGGTAAATTAAATGAAAACACATTTCTTGCTCATGCTAAGAACTACATTCTTATTCTTACTTCTATTTTCAATGAGCGGATGTGGGGAACAAGCCTCTGCCGGGAAAGCGGGTTTATTTATCGATAATTCCACGGAAAATTTTTTAAAAGCAGAATTTAATGACACAAAAATATGTGGGGGTTTTGAAAATGGTTCATTTGAAGATGTTTCAATTGTAATGATGCCCCCTACTTTTCCCTGCGAACATTATGCGGGCGGTTGTAGCGGGGAGTATGTGAATCCCAACCATTTAAAGGTCGGATCCCTTTATGTTTGGCGACACGAAGTCATCCATTATTTGCTGGATTTAAATAACGGAAGTCCAGATGCGGCCCATAAAAGCGATTTATTTAAAACCTGCATATAAGAACAAGAAACCGACACCCTATTCCAGAACAACTGAAACACTCCCGTCTTCCTGATCGACAACAGGCATCGACTTGTTACAGTGGGGACATTTGACGTAGACAAGGTTGTCAAAAAGCCCAATGCTGTAATGATTTACCAAGAGATCGAATTCTTTTTTGCAGGCGGGGCATGCCGAGAGGTATCTTTTCAGAAAGCGCTGCACTTCTGATTGAATGCTATAGATTTGGCTTTGTAAGCGAAGGACTTCGGCTTCAAGGCAGCTGAGCCGTTTTTCTATTTCGTCAGACATGGCGCGCATGATAATCGAATCATTTAATCGTGTCAATTCCCTTGTATTTTATATCCGAGTTCGCTATGATCAGTAGCTTTTAAATAGGGTTTATTACTTTCTTATGCACGATCAGGTCGAAATCAAAACAGAAGCAAGACTTCCTTCATCGTCACAAACAACTTCCCAAGGTCAAATCGTTGACCAAAAAGATCTGGCTGTTCTTTGGGCGATCGGGATCTTGGTCTCCCTCCTTCTTTCCTTTGCAGGCGCAAATTGGCAGCCCGCCCGTTACGAAGCCCGTCAAAGTGAAAGTGTCGATGCGACAGAAGCTCGGGTCGAAAACAGCCAGAATCAAATGGTTGTCGATGCGCTGAATCGTGGAGATATTGAGTACAACGATTCAATGGACGCATTGGTCACGCTTAAACCCGTTTTTGTCATCATTTTTTACGATTTTGCCCGGCTCTCTCTTTTTCCAACAGGGCCTCTTCTTATTATCGGCCTACTCATTCTAAAATCTGTTCGACAAATGAAGACACGTCAATCCTTAAAGACCTAAGTTCACCCTAAGGGCTCCAACCTTCTTTCTGCGACCACCACCTTAGTGACATCTAATCCGCTCAGGCCTCTGAATTTTCATGACTTGCCTTGAACTTCCCTTATATACTGTGCATAGTTTTCAGAGGCTTTATTCCTTTAGACAAGTCATTCATGATCTCCTCTTAGAAAGGATGTGCTTAGACCCTAGTGGATCACAGAAACCGCACTTCACAAGCACGACGTATCCTAAAGTACGCAGGGCCTTATTGGCGGACTTTAACCATAGCGACAACTTGCTTACTGCTCTCCTCTGGAATTAGCTTGAGTCTCCCTTGGCTTGTCCGTGAGCCAATCGATGTCATGCTCGCTCAAAAAAATATTCCATCAATGCGTACTTTATTTGGCCTCACCGTTCTTTTTTTGGTTCAGGCTTTCTTATCTTTTGGACATAACTACCTTTCGGGTGCCGTTGGGCAACGGGTATTAACCGATCTTCGGAACAGTCTTTTTTCTCACCTTCAAACCTTAGCCCTCCCTTTTTTTTCACATCGCCGAACGGGAGAACTGCTCTCCAGAATGACCAATGATCTTGGCGTCGTTCAAACCCTGGCAACAGAGCTTCCTGTCAATATCATCCGCCAAGGACTTATATTAATCGGCGGGGTTATCATTATTCTTTACATGAACTGGCGATTGAGCCTCTTGGCTTTTTTCCTTATTCCGATTGTCGTCACTGCCGCCCGGTTTATGGGAAGGCGGCTCAGAAAGCTTTCAACAGAGGTACAGGATCACCTTGCACAAACAACGACCTTGATGGAAGAGATGATTACGGGCATCCGCTCCATTAAGTCCTTTTCCAGAGAAAAATATGAACAGGGTCGCTTTTCTCATCAAACTGCGAAGACACTCAAGGTCATGCTCAATCGGCTTCAAGTCTCTGCTGCCTTTGGCCCCTTAATGGTCTTTTTAGGGTTTAGTACAGCTTGCGGTCTCATGTGGTATGGAGCTCGTGAAGTTTTCCTCGGCAACATCAGCCCTGGTGAATTGATCTCCTTTGTGATGTATGCGGCCATCATCACCGGACCCGTCGGAGGGTTTGCCCGGTTATTTTCACAGTTGCAAGAGGGTCTGGGAGCGAGCCGTCGTGTTTTTGAACTCTTAGATAGCCTTCCTCAAATTACAGATAAACCCAATGCCAAATGTCTTTCAAAAATTTCTGGGACAGTTCAGTTTGACCAAGTTTTCTTCCATTACCAAGCCAATTATCCTGTCCTTCGAGAAATTAGTTTTAAGATCCAGCCGGGGGAAAAGGTTGCGCTGATCGGACCCAGTGGCGCGGGAAAGAGCACCTTAATTCACCTGCTACACCGTTTTTATGATCCAGTCTCTGGCACTATCTCCATTGATGGGATACCCCTCAATGAGATCAAAATTAAAAGCTACTACGACCAAATTGCCTATGTGCCACAGGAAGTCATTCTTTTTGGCGGGACGCTTTACGAAAACATCCTTTACGGGAACTTAGAGTCCGATGAAGAGGCACTGGTTTCCGCTTCAAAGGCAGCCCATGCCCATGATTTTATCGTGGATTTCCCTGATGGATATGACACAATTGTGGGAGAAAAAGGACTGACGTTATCTGGAGGACAGCGGCACAGAATCGCCATCGCCAGGGCATTTTTGAAAAATCCGAGAATTTTAATCTTAGATGAGGCAACCGCCTATCTCGATAACGAATCTGAGCGCTTTATTCAGGAAGCACTTGAACAACTCATGCAGGATAAAACGACTTTTATGATTGCACACCGTTTGACAACAATTCAAAAAGCAGATCGCATCCTGGTTTTTAACAAAGGTCGTTTAGTGGAACAAGGGAGCCATGACACTCTGATGGGCAAAGAAGGCCTATACCACCATCTCTACACCTTAAAACAGGCTGACGTAGAGATCACTGACCTTCCCCTGATAAAGCGGACACCTGGTTAAGCTAAAACACTCTGTTGCTCAAATACCACAGGTGCTTTGTAATTGATCGCAGAGTGTTTTCGTCTTTGGTTATAAAAGACCTCAATGTATTCAAAGATCGAGGCCTT
>JAJDBX010000032.1 GCA_029261135.1 Nitrospirota bacterium | reverse complement strand
CATCTTTGTGTTGCATGAAGATGTCGCCAAAGTCCGTGCCAATCCAGATTTGGCCCGTCCTCTGGTCTATCGTGCCAACGTGTATGACTGCATCGACGTCATCTTGAAGAGTGAGTGGATTGACAACAATCCCACCAACTTCCAGATGTCGAAGATCAACATTCATCCACATTTTATTCAGTTTGACAACCAAGCCTCAGACGGCGTGATCACCGGTTTCTCCTATGACCAGTCGATGCGTCCCTTCACGATGCTCGGTAAAGAAGAGCACCGTGGTCTGCCCGCGCCGATGAATGCACTGGTGACCGAGGCGACCCGAATCGGTGCGATACAAATGAAGATCAAGATGGGCAAAGGGGCAACGCCCTTCCATGAAAATGCCGACATCATGATCGGCATGCATCAAGTGGAAACTTCTGAAGTCCGTTGGATTCGGAAAATTGAACATGATGCGGCAACGGGTGTGGACACACTGACCTTTAGTGAGCCCCTGAAACATGCGCACACCAAGTCTCAGATTGTATCCACAGAGTATGTCCGCTATCGCTTGTGGGCGGATGCCGATGTCGGAACCGTTTTCTGGCATGACCATGCCTTGGGTGGTACCACCTGGCCGCATGGAGCCGTCGGAGCATTGATTATCGAACCAGTGGGTTCGACCTATCATGATCCTGAAACGGGTAAAGAAATCCGTCAGGGCCCGATAGCGGATATTCACTCGATTGAGCCAGTGGGTTATAGCTACAGCGGGAGTTTCCGTGAGATGGTTCTGATGCTTCATGACACCGTGCCGTTTACCGCACAGGTCGTGACGGAAGGGAATCCGCCAGGTCAAACCAAACGTGCAGCGATTGATGCCGGTCAGGTCTTATTTTTCCAAATGCCTTATGACCTGGATTATGTTGCTGCGCCGATGTTGAATGGTGGAACGCATACCACGGGTGGCGGGCTCTTCTTTCGGGCGGAATCCATTGCAAAACGCCTGAAGAACAACCCTGATCCATCGTTGGTCTTTTCGTCGATTGCACATAAAAAAGATCCGGGCACGCCATTGCTCAGAGCCTATCTCGGCGATACGATGGTGTTTAGAACGCTTCACACGATGATGAACGAAACCCACACCTGGCATTTGGCAGGACATGCTTTCCGGACAGAGCGATATGCAGATAAGTCGGATCTCCGGAATGCCCATCATATCGGGATCGCAGAGCGGTATGACTTCGTGACCCGTGCTGGTGGACCACAGAAGATGGCCGGAGATTATCTCCACTATAATGGACGGACCTCTCACCTCGCCGAAGGAAGCTGGGGGATTATTCGGGTTATGGATAAGAAGGATAAAACCTTAAAAACCCTACCCGGGCATGAAAATATCCCGCAATCGGCGAAGAATGTTTGTCCATCAAGTGCAGCGGTGAAACGCTTCAACGTGGTCGCAACCGACCATGCCATGAAGTACAATCCGAATGCCCCGGACGTCATTGAGGTCGATTTTGACCGGAAGCTTCTAGTGGCCAACCCGACCGGCAAAGTCTTTATGCTCGAAGGCGACATGGCCAAAGTGGCAGCAGGTGATCAGCCGCATCCCTTGACCTTGCATGTCAATTCCGGGGATTGTGTCAAAATCAATCTTCGGAATAATCTGAAGGATCACCGCGCCTCCTTCAGTGCCGACATGATGGCTTTTGACCCGAGAGATTCACACGGCGTCAATGTGGGCTTGAATAAAGGCGATCAGACCGTTGCTCCGGGTAAGAGCCGAACCTACACCTTCTATGCTCCACCGGAGTATGGCGAGTTTTCAGCCATCGTGTGGGATTGGGGGAATTTCATCAACTCTGTTCGTGATGGTCTTTATGGCGGTATTGTCGTCGGACCACGGGGCGCGAAATATCGTGATCCTGTGAGCGGGCAAGATGTCTCGATGAAGAACGCCTGGGCGGTTGATGTGATCTTAGATCGCAGCAATCCAAAAATGGCCGGACGTTCCGACTACCGCGATGTGTCCCTGTATTTCCAAGATGAGGACAACATCATCGGCACCGCGTTTATGCCTTACATTCAGCAAATTGCTGGATTGACCGGTGTGAACTATCGGATTGAGCCTTGGATGTACCGTGAAGAGAATGGTTGTGAACTGGGTACGATGTTCCAACCCTGTGTTGCAGGTGCGACAGATCCAGTCACACCGACCATCATGGCGCATGCGGGTGATCCTGTTCGGATCCATGTCTTTGGCGCCCATAACGAACAGAACCAGATGTTCAGCCTCGAAGGACACCAATGGCCATTTAAAATCAATATGCCAGGTGCTGATTTGTTTAGCTCAGAAGAGTTCGGTGGATCTGAAAACCTTGATGCCTTCGTGCCTGCCGCAGGGGGTCCGACACATCTTCCAGGAATCTACCTCTGGCAGAACCATCGCTTGCCATACGCGGCAGCCGGACAGTGGGGATATTTGAAAGTCCTCCCGGTTGGGAATCAATCGATTCTTCCGCTGAACTCAGGTGGTGGAATGGGTGGCCGAACAGCAGAGGCGCCTGGTACAGAGGTACCAGAAGTGTTGACTGGCTTGGATGAAACGCCTGGGCCAATCTCCATGCTCGAGAAGTAGAAGTATCAAGTAAGTAAATATAAGGAAGCACACAAATGGGGCAAGGGTGAATATTTATACCCCTTGCCCTATTTTGCTTTAAATTGAAGGAGTCGACTGATGAAGAGATTGAGTTTATTGGGATTCTGTGCCATTCTGATTCTGCTATTACCAGGAATCGTTCAACTTCCAAGTGCGATGGCTTATGAAGAGGTAGATGTCAGCAAGAGTGGGTCTATTGCAGGTAGAATTTTTTTAAAAGGAAAACGTCCTGAGGCAAGAGTTTTTGCTCTGGTCAATTACCCATTTGGTCCTTTTTGCAAAAAAATATCCGACGGACAGGGCTATGTTCGCCTCAGAGATTTTATTGTCGCAAAAGATCAAGGCTTATGGGAAGCCGTTGTATCAGTAAAGGATGTTAAGCAGGGAAAACCCTATCGGCCGACAGTCGCCGACTTTGTTGCCGTGGATTGTATGTTTCACCCCAGTGATGTCGCTGATAATGAAATGTTTACGGTGGATGAAGAAGGTCAAATGCATCATGAACATCCCAATGTCGCGATCCTTCACAACCACCAACGGATGAACATGATCAATCGAGATCCTGTGATCCACAATATCCAGGTTTTTCAAAATGAAAGAGGAAACATTATTCTGAATACGCCATTACCCGTCTCAGATCAGATGAGAGGAGGCGTACTTCACTACAAAAGAGGAAAAAGAATTTCTCAGATGATTTGCGGCATGCATGAGTTTATGCAGAGCTGGGGTTTTGTGGTTGATAATCCCTACTATGCCATCAGTGGAAAAGATGGTCGTTATCGAATTGATGGATTGCTACCCGGGATCTATGAAGTGAATATTTGGCACCCGCATTATAAAGTGTATTCCAAAAAAATAAAAATTGTGGCGAATAAGACGGCAGAAATGGATTTTTATTTTGATGGGGATGAAGTGAAAAACCCAAGCTATGAGTCTCAGAAAACCTTTAGGGTCGATACGGCGACCACAGAAGAGAGCCTTCTAAAAGAAGGAGATGAACGAATTATTATGGATTGAACCACGGAGTTCATTAGATTGATGGATTCGCTTTTTTATCCATCCTTGACGGCATTCACTTTTTTACCACTTTTCCAATGTAGAAAATCTAGATCCTTTATTAGAAGAACATAAAAAGATGACAAAACGATTAAAAATCACCTTATTGTTTGTGTTATTGATGCTCGTTCACTTGATCACGAGCAAGGATGTTTTTGCTTATGAGGAAGTGGATGTTGATCTTACTGGCTCTATTTACGGAAAAATCACCCTAAAAGGATCAATTCCAAAACCTCGAATTTTTTCTCTTTCACTCTATCCCTTCGGTTCTTTTTGCAAGAAAATATCTGATGGAAAAGGCCATGTCTTCCTTAAGGATTTTATTGTAGGTGAAGATCGTGGCCTATGGGATGTTGTGATTGCCGTAAAAGACGTCACAAAAGGAAAACCCTTTCCTCTGATTCAAAAAGAATTTGTTGCAACAGATTGCATGTTTCATCCTGCGGATGTAGCAGCCCGTGAACAGTTCTTCGTTGATGACTTCGGTCAGATGCACCACGAACATCCGAATGTGGCCATTCTTGAAAACCACCAGCCGATTTCAGTCATTAATAAAGATCCCATCGTTCATAATATTCAGGTGTTTCAAAATGAGCGTGGCAATATTATCTTAAATGCACCGCTTCCTGTTTCAAGGCGTCCACGCGGTGGGGCTTTGCATTTTGGTCGGGATAAACGCATCTCTCAATTAATCTGCGGCATGCATGAATTTATGCAAAGCTGGGGATTTGTTGTCGATAATCCATATTACGCAATGACCGCTAAAGATGGAACCTATAAAATTGATCAACTGTTACCGGGTGAGTACATCGTTGGCATTTGGCACCCTCATTACCCTGTTTATGAGAGAAAAGTGGTGGTTTCGGAAAATGGAAGCATACAACTGGATTTTAAATTTGATGGCGATATCATCAAAAGGCCACTTTATGAATCACAAATACGCTTTAGAATGGATCCGGCAACGCCTGAAGAAAATATGTTACACGAAGGGGAAGAACGATTTATTATTGATGACTAAGTTTTAAAAAAATGTGAAATGTGGTAGTTTAAACTATCAAGTTTTCGATGAGCAGGCGAAGAGATATATTGATTAAGTGTTATTCCCATTTTTTTGGGAGACAGAAGGGGAATTATCGTGACTAGGAAGGTGATCGTCTATTTGCTCTTTTTGTTCGTTGTGACTGGCCATTTTTCCCTAGGTTTGGCCTACGAGGAAGTCACTATCAGGAATGGCGGGACGATTAAAGGGAGGGTGTTTTTAAATGGATCTCCTCCTCCGGCACGCGTTTACCATTTAATTTTTTCCCCCAATATCGAATTTTGCCGGAGTATTTCTGATGGCGCAGGTAATCGAATTTTACATGAATTTCTAACCTCTGCTGATGGCGGTTTCCAAGATGTTGTTGTTGCCCTGGTCGGGGTAAAAAAAGGTAAACCCTTTAATCATAAACCGATCATATGGTTAGAGGATTGTCAGATACGCCCCTTTGTTACAGCCGTTCGAAACAATCAGCCTGTAACCATTGCCAATAATGACCCGATATTTCATGATATTCAGGCCTACTCGTTGGACGACAAGTATACCTTTCAAATGTTCAATAAACCTGTACCGGCAAAGGCCAATATTCAAGAAGATATCAAATTTCGGCCCAATCATTTTATTTTTAGGACACAATGTGGTGTACATGATTTCATGCAGTCATGGGGAATCGCGGTCGGAAATCCTTATTTTGCAGTGACCGATAGAAATGGTGAATATGAGATTGCGCAAGTCCCACCCGGAACGTATTACTTGGTCGCCTGGCATCCCAATATGAAGGTTCAGGCACAGCCAGTTACTGTGAAAGAAAATGGGACGATTGAGAAGGGTTTTATCTTTGAATCGTCTACAGTCAGGATACCGGCTCATGACCTTCAAACGAGTTATCGCCTGCAGACTTGGCTGAAAGAAGGACATTTGATCCCGCCAACGGTAAAAGAGCAGACACACAATTCACCTGAAGATTTGCTTAAACCGAGAAGCTGGCAAGAACGTAGCGAATTCTATTTCGATAATCCGTCGAAATAGGCGGTGAGTCCTTCTTTTGCAACTTGGGGCGCCTTGATATGCCAAACAGGATCATTCACAACCATCGCTGCCACGACGATTTCGGGATTCTCTAGCGGTGCCATTGCGATAAACCAGGTGTAGCGGCCTTTGGGAGTTTTCCCGCGTAGTGAGCCTGTTTTTCCTCCTATTTTCACTTTTCTGATGCTAGGGTCTCGATAGCGCCTCCGAAAGATATTTTTGACCGTGCCATTTCGCACCGTTTTTCCCATCATTTTTCGAAGTATCGCTGCCGTTTCTGGCCTTATGGATTCTTTCAACACTTTGGGCCTGCACTCGTAAAGGATCTCTCCCGCGGTATTGATCACATGATCCACCATGCAGGGGGTCATCATGGTGCCATTATTTGCTATGGCGGATCCGATCAGCACCGCATGCAATGGAGAGAGCCCCACTTTTCCAAAGCCTGCCGCTGTATTTTCAAGTGCCCCTTCTTTCGCATAAATCTCCATGCGGCTCATCTGAACCTGTGATTCAAACGGAATAGACCGGTTAAAGTAAAACCGTTCTCCATAGTCGAGTAGTGTCGGGATATCAAGCCATCGGTTGGCAATTTTAGCAAATACGACATTATTTGACCTTGCCAGAGCGTCTGATACGGACATCTTAAGTTTGTCTTTTTTTGGGTGATCCTCCCAATATGCGGGACGGAGTCGATTGAATTGTCCACGATAGGAAATAGAGTGGTCGGGAGAAATCTGTTTTTCTTCAATTGCTGCGGCTGCTGTGACGAGTTTAAAGATTGATGCGGCAGGATAGCTTGCCTGAAATGCAAGATCCCGTCGCTTAGGTTCTCTTGCCGAATAATCGACAAGCGCGAGAATTTTACCCGTTTTGGGTGACATCGCGACAAAGGAACCATAAGGCACTTTATAACGTTCAAAATAGTTCTCAATGCGTTGTTGTATCTTTTGATCTATGGTGTAGCTTGCGGTGATGCCATTTTTAAATTGGCTGATGTATTTTCCTTCTTTCAAGTGTTCGAGTTTAGGGCGAAAGTTCTTAAACCGGATCAATTCCTTTTTGATGGATAGGGGGGTGTCGGTTAAAGGATCACTCGATAAGCCTCCCCAAGCCCAGGTGCCGAGCAAAAGAAAAAGTACGCTTCCAGCAATCGTAAAAATAAATGCTAACTTACTCCGTTCTTTTCTTGTATGACGAAAGCGATTTTTTTTCATATTCAGTTCACGAACACGCTAATTGAAAGAAATTAAGATGAGTGAAAAAATGCTGTATCCAGAACTTTGAATAAAGAGAAAGGATCGAGATCTTTAAACCAAAGCCATTTTTCTTTGGATGTGCTGCCTCGGTTAATTTCTATGCGAGATTTCGGGATTTTAAAGAAAGATGAGAGAAATTTGATACAGTGCTTATTGGCTGAGCCTTTTATGGGAGAGACAGTCAACTTAACCCGGATCATTCCATCTGCTCCTGGGCTGACACTGTTTTTTTTTGCGTTTGCTTGAACCCGAAGATGAAGCACTGCTCCGTTTTTATAGGGCCTAAGATCCCATTTCGGCTTGATCTTGGATTTCACATGAGCCCATTTATCGTAAAGTGAAGGATTCTAAATGTTCATGTTCTTGGGTGATTCTGAAAGGGACGCATCCGATAAAATATCTGTCGAATTTTTGTCTTCCCATTCTAAATCGCGTTCTATGCTTTGAAGAATGTTTCGGACCTTCTCTATGAGAAAGCCTTTGACCCGTTGTAAATTCATTATTTCACCCTGAAGCTGTGTTTCTTTTCGAACCGCTTCTCCGGTAATCTCTTCAGATCGGATTTGTGCTTGTCGGATGATGAGATTTCCCTCTTCCTGTGCATTGTTTTTTACATTTTCCATGGCCTTTTGTGCCATGAGCAGAGTATCTGTCAGCGCACCTTCTGTTTTTTCGAGTTCGATGATGGTTTTGGCTTGGCGATCCAATTGTTCTTTTTGATCAGTATGTTGTCTGAGCAGTTTTTCCAAATCATCAGCCAGACCCTCAATAAAAGCATCGACTTCTTCTGTGGTATATCCTCTGAAACTTTTGTTGAAAGAAAGCTGCCGTATTTCAAGGGGTGTTAATTTCATGGTGAACCTCTCTATACATAAAGTCTAAATTTATAGGTCGCGCTTTAGGACTCGACCGTGCTTATCCGAGTCGCTGTGCGATTCCGAAAAGTGTCCCAACTAAAAACCGTTTTAAAAAAATAATAATCAAAATGACAATCATGGGTGAAAGATCTAAGCCGCCACTATATTTTCCCATGGCTCTTCGAACGGGGTAAAGAACAGGCTCTGTGATTTTATATAGAAATTGGACAATTGGATTATAGGGATCTGGGTTTACCCAAGAGAGGATCGCGCGTGCGATAATCACCCACGTAAAAAACTCTAAAACAATCTCCAAGATTTGTGCGATGGCAGATACCAAATTTCCTGCGATAAACATACAAACTCCTAAAAATGAAATTGTTCCAATTGGAACGGTCGGACTAATTTTTTATAAAGAGCGAACTAGCTTTCCCCTAATTTCCGTGAACGTTGGCTTGCTGCTTCTACCGCTCCGATAAATGCGGCACGACAGCCTGCTTCTTCAAGACGATGAAGCCCGGAAATCGTTGTTCCTCCGGGCGAAGCCACAAAGTCTTTTAACTGTGCTGGATGTTCCCCTGTTTCCAAAATCATCTTTGCCGCGCCCAGTACGGTTTGCGCTGCAAGCGCAATCGCGATTTTTCGGGGAAGCCCTTCTTTTACGCCTCCATCGGCAAGGGCTTCCATCATCATAAAAGCGAAAGCGGGACCACTACCGGAGAGTCCCGTGACGGCATCCAGGTGGTGTTCTTCCAAGACCCAAGTTTTTCCAACGGAGTCAAAAATCTTTAAAGCCTGTTTGAGATGTTTTTCATCCACCCCTTTCGCCGGGGCGAGTACCGTTGCCCCGGCTTGTACTTGTGCTGGGGCATTCGGCATCGCACGAATAATTTGAGCCTCCCGCTCCAATACAGAGGCCAGTCGAGAGAGCGGCACACCCGCTGCGACAGAAATTAAAAGTTTTTCCGCCAGTTCTGAGCGAATTTCAGCAAGAACCGCACTCACAAGGTTTGGCTTAACGCCTAAGACAACACTTTGTCCAGCACGCACCGCTTCACGATTAGAATGGGTTGTCCCTATTTTATAGGATTGTTCCAGATATGTTAAACGTTTTTCAGAGGGATCTGAAGCGAGGAGTGCTTCTGGTTTATAGAGCCCGGCGTCGAGTAGGCCTTTGATGATGGCCTCGGCCATGTTGCCCGAACCCAGAAAGGCAATTTCTATACTTGAAACTTTCCGTTCTTTCAATGATTTCTTCTCCCGAAGAGGGCCGTGCCCAGTCGAAGCCATGTGGCCCCTTCTTCTATGGCAACTTCAAAATCAGAGGACATGCCCATTGAAAACCGATCGAGTCCAAGATCATTTCCCATGTGCCTTAAGGTCGAAAAATAGGGTCTTGCTTCCTCTGGGTTCTCTGTTGCGGGGGGGAGAGTCATCAAGCCCAAAAGAGAAAGATGTGTCAAAGGCTGAATGGCTTTGACCAATATGGAGGTCTCCTTAATTGAAACCCCATTTTTGCTTTCCTCCCCGCCGATATTGACCTCGATTAAAATCGATTGCATGATGGATTGACGTTCGGCCTCTCTGTTGATTTTTTCCGCTAATTTCAATGAATCGACCGAATGAATCAGGTCGAAAAATCCAACTGCCTTTTTTATTTTATTACTTTGGAGCGGCCCGATTAAATGAAGTGCATCAATGCTTTTGATAAAATTCGACTCTAGAAATTTAGCAATACCCTCCTGAACCCGGTTTTCCCCGAAAATGCGAACTCCCCACTTCTCAGCTTCTTTGACTTGATCCAGTGTCGTTGTTTTTGAAGCCGCAACCAAGGTAATCTCATTCGGATTTCTCCCCACGCGGTTTGCCGCATTTTGGATTGCACTTGAAACCTGATCCAGTGCATCTGGAATAGAAAACATGTGCGCTAGAGTAACATAATTCCACTGATCATATTTCCAAGCTTTTTTTTATCTCTTCTGTATGAGTAAAACAGGTTGGGCAGGCAATGGGTGCAAAGCCCTGCGGCTTCAATCTGATGGGGAGGAAGGCCGGCATCCATCAGTTGCAGCCTGTTCAGTCGGACCAAGTTCATCTGCCATTTTTCTGCGGCCTCTTGTCCCTTGCCTTGATAAAAGATGTCTTCATCACGATAAGGGGTTTTTTCTGAGATGGCTTCTACGACATCTGTGCCCACTTCAAAACAGCAGGCATTGATTGTCGGCCCTATCCCCGCAAATATATCGGCAGGATCTGAGCCATACTCTGCCCTCATCTTCCTGACGGCATTTCCCGTGATGTCAGAGACGCTCCCGCGCCATCCCGCATGTATTGCAGCACACACCCTTTTCGTTGGATCAAGCAGCAGGATGGGTGCACAATCTGCGGTTCCAATGGAGATGAGGCGATTGGGGGATACTGTGATGAGTCCGTCTCCTGTCACATCTTTCAAAAGAGACCAGTCTTGATCCGTAGTGAGGTCGTGAATGTGCTGACCATGAACCTGTTGAATACGAATGGGTTGAAAGCGATTCTCAAGCGCTTCCGCTGAAAGAAGGCGTGATCCGAAAAGGTGGAACACCTCTGGGTGATTCAATAGCGGGAGCTGCAGATAACCACGCCCATTATTTTGTACCCACTGGTAGGTTTTGTGTTGTTCCGCCAGCATCAATCGACCTGGTTTCTCAAGAAGGTTGGAATGTCCCATAAGTCTTCTCCAAATTGTGAAAGTTCGGGCCGCTCTTCCCGCAGGACCTTTCTTAAGTGAGCGACTTTTTCACGGCTTGATTGCGGTATTGTTGTTTGAACCTGCTGATCTTCTTGTTCCGGCGCTTTTTTTATTTCCTGCACGATTACACGTTCATGTGCGACTTCTTCAAATCCCGTGGCAATGACCGTGACTCGAACCTCATCCGCAGGGAGATGTTCAGAAATCACTGCGCCAAAAATGATATTCGCTTCAGGATCAACGCTTTTTTGGATAATCGATGAGGCCTCGCTGACTTCGTGTATTGAAAGATCCCGCCCTCCGGTCACATTTAATAAGACGCCGCGTGCCCCTTCTACGGAACTCTCTTCCAACAGTGGGCTGGAAATGGCCATTTGTGCCGCTGCGACGGCTCTATTCTCTCCTTTTGAAATCCCCATTCCCATGACGGAACGGCCCATGTGCGACATGACCGCACGAACATCCGCGAAATCGACATTCATCAAACCCGGCGTGGTGATCAAATCTGAAATGCCTTGCACCGCTTGCCTGAGGACATCGTCGATGACCAAAAAGGATTCAACGAGTGGCGTCCCTTTTTCGACAACTTCCAAGAGCCGTTGATTGGGGATAATGATGACGGAATGGCAGCCTTTTTTCAGTTCTTTTAATCCTTCATTGGCTTGTTTTACCCGTCTGGGCCCTTCAAAATCGAAGGGTTTTGTCACGACCCCTACCGTGAGAATCCCCATCTCTTTTGCGATATTAGCAATGACCGGCGCGGCACCCGTTCCTGTTCCCCCACCCATGCCGGATGTGACGAACACCATGTCGATATCGGTAAGCATTTCCCGGATAAGATCAATGGATTCCAGGGCGGCTTCGCGGCCAATTTCGGGTCGGCCTCCCGCACCCAGACCTCTTGTGAGTTTGACCCCCAGTTGCACTTTTTGTGATGACTTGGAGAGGTTTAATGCTTGTATATCGGTGTTGGCCGCAATAAAATCAACGCCAATTACATCAGACTGGATCATGTTGTTAATGGCGTTGCACCCGCCACCCCCAACCCCGATGACCTTGATTCGCGCGACCCGTGAATTTTGTCCTTCTTCGTCAAATAAAAACATCTTTTCTCCTTTTTGTTGAGGAGCCACCCTGCTCCTCTTGTGAATGGATCAGATCTTGATTCCCGGAATCTTTAAAAAAATCCTTTAACCCAAGCGCTCATTCTTTGGAACGTTTTTTGTTTTCCTTTACGGTGTGTTACTTTTTCTTTTTTATTTCTAAAAGCATAAAGTGTCAGCCCGACGCCCGTGGCATATTCGGGTTTGTTTACGACATCGACCAATCCCCCAATCTCTATTGGAACGCCCACCCGAACCGGTAGCCCTAAAATGCGTTCAGCGACTTCAACAATCCCATTAAAAGACGAGGTGCCGCCCGTAATCACAATGCCCGAGGCGATACGGTCTTCGTCCCCTAGCTTTTCAATCTCTTGCGCGACGAGCGAAAAGATCTCTTCTGCACGGGGCTCGATGATTTCAGCGAGAAGCTGACGGGAGAGCTGACGGGGAGGCCGACCTCCCACACTGGGGACTTCTATGATTTCATTTTCTCCGAGCAAGTCCACTGAAGCACAGCCGTACTTAATTTTGATTTTTTCCGCTTCAGCCCGCGGGGTTCTGAGACCAATGGCAATATCATTTGTGAAATGAGATCCGCCGATGGGGATGATCGCCGTGTGACGAATTCCGCCATCCACAAAGGTGGCAATGTCTGTTGTGCCGCCTCCGATATCAACAACCGCAACACCCAATTCTTTTTCTTCAGGGGTCAGGATGGCTTCACTGGAAGCGATCGGTTGCAGTATCATTTCGGCCATGTCGAGTCCGGCATGCTGAATGCATTTTTCGATATTTTGAGCGGAAGTCACTGCCCCAGTGATAATATGAACGAGTACTTCGAGACGAACCCCTGACATCCCGAATGGTTCTTTAATGCCGTCTTGGTGATCAATAATAAATTCTTGCGGGAGCACATGAAGGATCTGTTGATTGTCGGGAATGGCCAGTGTCCTCGCGGCATCCAGAACCCGTTCGATATCTAAGCGCGTCACCTCTTGTTCTTTTACGGCGACGACCCCGTTGCTGTTGAGCCCTTTAATGTGACCTCCGGCGATTCCGGTGTAAACCGAGCCGATATCAATACCCGCCATAAGTTCTGCCTCTTCAATCGCCCGTTTGATTGCCTTGACTGTGCTTTCAATATTAATGACCATCCCTTTTTTTAAACCTGTAGAAGGGTGGCTCCCGATCCCGATAATGTCGATTCGCTTGTTATCGATGACTTCAGCAACAATGGCACAAATCTTCGTGGTGCCGACATCAAGACCGACTAAAATTTCCTCTTCTTTGGACATACAAAGGTGCTCCTTAAAAATACAATGTTTCGCGTTTAGATTTTGAAGGCCCGAACTTGACCACAGCTTGTGCGAGAAAGCGAAAATCGACTTCCCAATATGGAAAGCCGCGTTTGGTGAGATCCGCTTCAATATTTAAAAAACGGAGCCACTTTTCCTGATACTGCCCTAAGCCAAGATGAAGTTGTCCAATGGGGGTTTTTTTCTGAGGATCGGTGAAATAAACAAGCATGTCATTGGGATCAGAGAGATCAATATAGGCTCCAGAACGATATTTAAGCAGGTGACCGAAAGAAAGCGCTTCTGTATAAGACGCTTGACTGACATTAATTAATTGCGGCAGGTTGGGTGGAAAAGGTCCACCTTGTTGTAGTGTATTTCCCTCTTGATCCAGCAGGGTGGGGTCTGTTGAAAAATTGACCCATTCACCGATTTTATTCCCAGAATTATATTCCACCGAGGCCGGTTTTTGTTCAACCACAACAATCAGAAGTTCATCGGGGTATTCTTTTTTGACTGTTGCAGATTTGATCCATTGATTGGCCAGGAGGCGTCGATGAATTTCATTGATATCCACTTGAAAAATGTTTTTACCAAAAATGGATTTAAAATGTTCTTTCATGTCTTTTTCTTTGAGATGCTTCAGCCCGGCCCATCGGATTTTATTGATTTTAAAAACTGGGAATTTCCCGACTCGTTCAACACCCAAAGTCAGGCTAAATAGGATGGTGCCAAAAATCATCGAGATGCCAAAAATCTGGACGGCCCCTCGAAATGAAAGCATGGCAGATTTAGGAGTGCTTTTCTTTTTTTTGTTTGGACTTTTCCTCCGTTTATTGGTTTTGGGACTCATGATGTTTCCCCGTAAGCTGTACGGGCCTTTTCTAATATAAGCTCAACCAATGTGTCAAAATCGATACCGCATTCGCGTGCTATTTCAGGCATCAAACTGGTTTCTGTCATGCCCGGCAATGTATTGACCTCAAGGATGTATGCCTTCATCTCTGAATCAATTAAGAGGTCAACACGGCTGTAAGCGCTGCAGTCGAGTGCCTGATGGGCTTTTAATCCCAAGTCGAGGGCTTTTTGATACTCTAGGCTGGGTAAGGGGGCGGGGAAAATGTGCATGGACATCCCAGGCACATATTTGGCGCTGTAGTCATAAAATTCCCCTTTTGATTTTACTTCGATGGCCCCTAATGCCTCTTTATCTAAAATCCCGACATGCACTTCCATGCCGGAAATATAGTTCTGAATCATACATTTCGAGCCGAACTGAAAGGAAAGTTTCAAGGCATTATCTATTTCATTGGCTGATTTTACGATGGACACGCCAATGCTGGATCCTTCAGAAATCGGTTTGACTACGACGGGAAGTCCAAAAGGGAGTTGTGATATTTGGAAATCCTCCGCCATTTTTTTCTCCAAAATGTGTGTTGCAGGGCATGGGAGCTGATGGGCCTTAAAAACATCATGTGATCTGATTTTATCCATTGCAATCGCACTGGCGGTGATTTTCGATCCGGTATAGGGAATCTGCATGACTTCAAGAAGCCCTTGGATCGCACCATCTTCTCCATAACGACCGTGAAGGGCGATAAATGCCACATCGATTTCCTCACGTCTGAGGGTCAAAGCGATATCCCTATCCACATCGATTGGGATCTGTTGATAGCCGAGTCGGGACAATGCGGCAGAAATGGCTTCGCCGCTCTTCAGTGAAACTTCACGTTCTGAGGAGAGTCCACCCATCAAAACCCCGATCCGCTGATCCATAAATCGTTTCTTAAACAAGTGCTAATCCCTCCCGATAATTTTGACTTCACATTCCAAGGGGATGCCTTTTGAATCAAAAATGGCGGATTTCATTTTTTGAATCAGCGCGAGGAAGTCGGCGGCGCTTGCCGCATCTCGATTGATAACGAAATTCCCGTGCCGTTCAGAAATTTGCGCCCCGCCAATTTGCAGCCCTTTCAACCCTGCTGATTCGATTAAGGCCCCTGCGTGATGATTTTCAGGATTTTTAAAGACCGATCCGCAATTTGAAAAACTTAAAGGCTGTGTGTCTTGCCGCTTTTTCAGATAGGTTTTCATTGTCAGTTCAATACTTTTTTTTGAGGAAGCCATTAAGGAAAAAATTCCTGAAACGATGATCCCTTTCGGAAGTTCTGATCTTCGATATGAAAAAAGGTGCTCTTTTGCTGGAATGGTTTCTTGCTGCCCCGATGATTCACGAATGATCGTGATTGACTCCAAGTGGGCTGCAGTCTCAAAGTCTGGAATGCCTGCATTCATCACAATGGCGCCGCCAACCGTGCCAGGGATGCCTGCGGCAAACTCAAGTCCAGTGAGCCCTTGTTCCATCGCGTAAATCGCGAGCTTCGGGTAGGGGAGTCCTGCTTCGACGTAGATGTGGTTTTGATCCACGAATCGGACTTGATGAAGGTATTTCAGGTGAATGACAATCCCTTCAATCCCACCGTCTTTAATCAGCAGGTTGCTGCCGTTTCCCAAGACAAAATAAGGGAACTGATGTTTTGAAATGATCTGCATGAGTGATGAGACTTCTTCAATCGATTTAGGTAGAAGCATCACATCGGCAGGGCCACCCACTTTGAGGGAGGTATAAGGTGCCATTACTTCGTTCCATCGGGTTTGACCTGAATAGTTTTTGAGCGCCGATTGCAATGAAGCGATTGTTATTTTTTCTGTTTTCATTTCCTCTACGATCATATCTTTAATTCGGTGGTCAATCCTTTGTGTCGGATAAAAATGCGGTGCCGATCTTCCAAATATCCCCGGCGCCGAGTGTCAGTAACATCATGCCTGGTTTTGTTATTTTTTTGACTGTGGTGACAATTTCATCGAAGTCTTGTAGGTAAATGGTTTTTTTCTTTCGATGTTCATGTATTTTTTTAAAAAGACGCTCTCCCGTAATACCAGGAATTGGATCTTCTCCCGCTGGATAGATCTCGGTTAAAATTAAATGATCTGCTTCATCGAATGCGCTGATCAAGGTCTCCATGCAATCGCGTGTACGTGTGTAGCGATGAGGCTGGAAGACCACGACCCATTTTGTCTTCCAGCCCTCTTTGGCGGCTTGGATGGCGGCTAAAATTTCTGTCGGATGGTGGGCATAATCATCGACCACGGTGACCCCTTTACGTTTGCCGAGCAGTTGGAAGCGCCGTTCGACACCGGGGTAGGCTGCAATCCCTTTTTGAATTGTTGTCGCCGCTAAATCCAGTTCGAGGCCGACGGCAATGGCAGCAAGCGCATTGAGTACATTGTGTTCACCAGGCGCGGGAAGCTCAAAATGACCTAAAGGTTCTCCCTGGAAACTGACATCAAAATCGCTTTTCCAAGGTTGATATTTGATATTCTCTGCCCGTAATTCAACATCCTTGGTGATCCCATAAGTCAATAGTCGTTTTTCAATTTTTGGCATCACTTTTTTTAAAATCGGGTCATCACTACACAGAATCACTAAACCATAAAAGGGCACCTTGTTCATAAAATCAAGAAAGGTCTGCTGAAGAGCCTCAAATGTACGGTAATAGTCGAGATGCTCGTAATCCAGGTTGGAAACAATGGCAATGGTCGGGGAGAGCTTCAGGAAAGAGCCGTCACTTTCATCGGCTTCCGCAATCAAAAATTCACCTTCTCCTTTTTTTGCGTGACCGCCGAAATGATTGACTTTTCCGCCAATGATCGCAGTGGGATCAAGATCACCTTCCGAGAGCAGCGCAGCGATCATCGTTGTGATCGTGGTCTTCCCATGTGCCCCGGCGACGGCGATGCCATATTTAAGACGCATCAACTCCGCGAGCATCTCCGCTCTTGGAATGACTGGGACTTTTTTTTCTTTTGCAGCGACGATCTCGACATTATCGGGTCGAATCGCAGAGGAATAGACGAGCACTTCTGCCCCTTTAATAAAACGTGCATCATGACCCCGATAGATTTTTCCACCCAAGGCCTCCAAGCGTTCTGTCCGCTCAGAGCTGTTGGCATCTGAGCCTGTCACGTGGAATTGCATGTTCAAAAGAATCTCTGCGATGCCGCTCATCCCTGCACCACCGATCCCTGTAAAATGA
>JAJDBX010000031.1 GCA_029261135.1 Nitrospirota bacterium | reverse complement strand
TATGCTGCTTGTGATGGTCAACATGCTCGTGCCATTCTTTTATCTCGACCGCTTGGAGGCCCAGATGACTTTGGGCACAATGATGCTGAGCATGATGCTCATGACTGCGGTCACTCAAAAAACCGGGTTCACACGTTTGTTAGGCTTGGGCCATTTCCTCTGGTTTCCGATGATTTATTTCTTTTGGACACGACTCAGCCAGATCCCGGCTGATGATTTTTTCGGGATTTGGCTGCGGACCTTGATGATCTTAAATGCGGGATCATTGCTTATTGATGTGATCGATGTGAGCCGTTATATCAAAGGGGACCGGCTGGAAACCATTAAAGGCCTTTGAGGGGGAATTTCATTCTGGTGGCGACGATTTGGGGTAAATCCCCCCTGCACCCCAAATCGCCGCCACAATAAGAAACAAGCCGACCGAAGTGGTCACCGCTGCTAATTTTCTTTCTTGGCGCATCTTCGCTTCTATGGATTGTCTTAGCCGATATTGAAAATAAAACAGATCTCTCCAGTTTTTGGCTCGCGTAAGAGGAAGGTTTCTCTTATTGAACAGCAGGTTCAAGCATTTTTATTGATATCGAGTTGCTGTCCATTTCAACCGGCAGCCCGAGGGGCAGGGTCGCCGTTCCCTCCCCATGACCCGATGGAAACCCGAAAAAAATCGGGATTGAAAAATCGCCCAGGATGTCGAGAATGATTTCCGGCAATGTTTCCGCTTGGCATTGAACCATCTCCCCAAAAACGACACCTTTAACCTGATCAAACTTCCCCAGATATTTCAAATAGGACAGCATGCGATCAATGCGGAAAGCCGCTTCGTTAATGTCTTCGATAAAAAGGATCTTATTCTTTGTATCAATTTCATAAGGGGTGCCGATTGTTGTGCAAATCAGGGTGAGACAGCCGCCTGTTAAAAGCCCTTGTGCCATGCCATTTCGGAGTACGGTAAGCCCTTCGAACTGCATCTCACTGACCTCTCCAGCCAATTGTTGAAATAGCTCGGATTCAAGCCGCGTACTGGGGGACTGGCTAAACAAGGTGGCCACCATTGGGCCATGGAATGTGACCCATCCTAATAATTCATTCATGTAAAGTAAGAGGGTCGTGATATCGCTTGAACCCACAAAAATCTTTGGAGATCCGACAAGAAGATTGCGATTCAAAAAAGGAATAATCCGGGCAGCACCCACGCCCCCTCGCGCGCAAATAACGGCGTCAACTTCTTTGTTTTGAAACATCTGCTCAAAATCTTCTGCACGCTCCGGGTCTTTTCCTGCAAAGTAACGACATTCTTTTTCAAGGTGTTTCCCCAGAATGGTTTTGAACCCGCGTTGTTCTAACCAAGTGACGCCTTTTTGAAGCATATCCACATTCACGCGACCTGCAGGGGCAACGATGCCGATGCGGCCTCCTTTGAGGAGAGGCCTAGGTTTAACGATTTTTTTTTGTGGATTGACCGTATTAAGCACCCACAACCTCTTCAAAAATAATGTCATGGAGTTCAGGACGAAATTTCCGAATCGCTTCGTTTTTACTGCTCGGATGAACACGATTGCTTAAAAAAATGACGACAAGCTCTTTTTCTTGATCAACCCAGATCGAGGTTCCAGTAAAACCCAGATGACCAAAACTGGAAGCAGAAAAGTGATGCCCCGATGAGGAGATCCCTGGGCCATCAGAACCCCTCGGGTGAGAAGGCGTATCCCAGCCCAGAGCCCGAGACGAACCTTCTGGAACCTCACGACCTTGCTGGCGCGTAACAAATCGGGTCGCGATTTCAGGACTCAAAAAGCCACTGCCTTTCAATGCGCTGTTCCAAGCACTCACCAAGTGGTAGACCCCTAAGGCCGTAGAGAAAAGACCGGCATGACCTGCGACACCCCCCATCACATAGGCATTGTCATCATGAACAATCCCTTGGATAACCCCATTTCTATGAGGAAGATCTTCCGTCGCAGCAAAAGGGAAGTGTTCTAAGTCGGAAGGGCTTTCATCGATCGGCACAAAAAATGATTCCGTTGATTTGGAGGGGGTGAGAATCTGCTGCGTATAAAATAAGTCCAGCGACATCTGAGACACTTGTTCAATGACTTCCCCCAATAGGATAAAGCCGACATCGCTGTAAAGGCTTTTTTCCCCTGGCAGGGCAATGAGGGCTTCGTCGTGGGCCATTTTAAGAACAGTCGTTTCCGCTTCTTTTGAGCCGATGAAGTCTTTTTCATTTTTTTCTTGTTCTAAAATCGCTTGGGAATATGGTCTCCACGCAGGCAGTCCTGAACTGTGTGTGAGCAGATGAAAAAGGGTCATATCGTCTTTGTCTCCCCCGGAAAACTCAGGAATGTATTTTGTAAGACGATCTTCAAGTGAGAGTCCCTTGTCTTGTAGCAGAAGGGCCATCGCCGCTGTCGTCACCAGTGGTTTTGTGAGGGAAGCTAAATCAAAAACCGTTTCACGGCGCATCTCCTGCTTTTCGGGCATGATCATGGCAGCACCGAATGCCTCATGCATCACAATCTTTTCCCGGTGGGCAATAAGGAGTACGGCACCGGGAAAAACGGAGGATCTGAGTCCTTCTTTCATTTTTTCAAATATGCGGCCCATTAGACAGATTGGCGAAGACGGGTCAACAATTTTTGATGAAGTCCATCAAAACCGCCACTCGACATAATACAGACCAAATCGCCTGAAGAAAGTTGGTTTTCTAAAACATCTAAAATCTGCTCTGTCGTGGACAAAAAATAGGCTTGGCGATTTAAGGCATTCAGTTCCGATACAATTTTTTCAGGATCAAGCCGGGATTCTGCTGGAATTTTCTCGGAGGAAAAAATATCGGTTAGTACAATTTGATCCGCTTGTTGAAAGGCTGAAGTAAATTCCTTTTGGAAAATATTCCGGCGGCTTGTAGCCGATCTGGGTTCAAATATGGCCCAAAGTCGTCGGGAGGGATAACGAAGTTTCAGTCCTGCTAGTGTTTCACGTATGGCCGTCGGATGGTGCGCAAAATCATCCATGACGAGTATATCGTTCACCGTTCCGATGATTTCCTGTCTTCTTTTGATCCCCTTGAATGCTCTAAAACCTTGTTGAATATCATCCCAGGACAGACCCAGGTGATAGCATAAGGCAATGACCGCGAGACTATTTTTAAGATTGTGATTTCCGAATAAAGGACTCAAGATCCGGCCCATTTTTTTTTGTCGGTACCACACATCAAATTCAATAAGGTCGTTGTTTTGCTTGATTGACAAAGCTTGCCAATCGACTTCTTTTTCTTGTCCACCCTCATCCATCTCTGAGCCATATCGCTCAACACGACAAGGAAGATTTTGAACCACTTGATCAATCTCCGGCGATCCGGCAGCGACAAGCAAGAAACCTTCTTTCGGGATGAGTTGAACAAATTTCTGGAAGGCATTGAGTATCGCCGAAAGGTCTTGAAAAATATCGGCATGGTCAAACTCGATACTCGTGAGAATGGCATGACTGGGACGATAATGTAAAAACTTGGGTCCTTTATCAAAAAAAGCCGTATCGTATTCATCCCCTTCGATTACAAAAAAAGGCTCTTTTCCGAGACGATGGTTGCTATCGAAGTTATTGACCCATCCGCCAATCAAGGCACCAGGGTCTTTCCCTGCTGAGTTTAAAACACTTGCAAGCACGGAAGAAGTCGTCGTTTTTCCATGTGTTCCTGTCACAACGAGCGATGTCTTATTTTTTAAAAAATAGCCTGCAACAGCAGAGGCCATTGAAAGATAAGGCAGTTTACGCCCTAACGTTTCAAGCACCTCTGCATTGTCTTTTGAAACGGCATTTCCGATGATGACACGATCTGTATCTGGGGCAATATGGTCAGGGGAAAAACCTTGTTTGCAAAGAATTCCGTCTTGTTCGAGCAAGGTACTCATGGGCGGATAAACCGCCTGGTCAGAACCCGTGACGTGGTGACCTGCTTTTTTGAGCAGACCTGCAAGAGCAGCCATACCCGTACCGCAAATGGCGATCATATGTATACGTTCAGATCTTGACAAAAAAGCTCCTGATACGGCAAACAACCCCGAGTATTACAATCAAGAGACATACTACTAAAAAGTAACGGGCTAAATCATCTTATTTTGAAACGAGATTGATGAAGATACGCTTTTATATGGCTGGACACAGGCCAAAAGCGCGAGTTACTAATGATGAAACCTTGACCTAGTGCATCGCTTTCGCTATCATTTTGAGGTTTTGCACCCTCCCACTTTTAACAAAGGTTCACAGATTATGCGGCGTTTATTTACCATGGGATCTTTTCTATTTTTATTGGCATTATCCCAGACGATCACCTGGGCCTCAGACATCACCCAGTTTTACAGAATGCCATCCACCCTTGATGGACTCAGTGGTCTTCTCTTAACACAATCCATTGATACCTTGACCCCAGGAAAACTCGAAATCGGGCTTGGAGGATTTGAAGAACGAAACAGCGAGCCCGATTACGCTGATCAAATCATTTTTCTAAACGCCACCATAGGACTCAGCCCGACCATAGAAGCCTCGGCACAAATACCCTACCTTACTGCCTCTGATAAAACCGGAACAAATGAAACCGGCATAGGGGACGCCAACCTTTCACTCAAGTGGCGGTTACTTGACCCAAGTACAGAAATAAACTTTCCAGGATTCGCGCTTTCTTTTACACTGTTCTTGCCAACAGGAGATCTAAAAACGGGGACGGGGACGGTGGATTCCTGGGGTATGAAAGTCCTGATGATTTCCTCTGCTGAGCTGGAAATTTCAATTTTCTCAAACCGTTTTCTGATGGGATCTTATGCCAACTGGGGGGTCTACATTCAGGATACAGGAGATCCAACAGAAGAAAAACACGGGATTGCCAACCTGGGGTTTTTATTCCCGCTGAATGAGACACGCCAATTTCAATTCCTTTTGGAGACCAGTGTCCGGGTAAAGAGAGAAGTAAAGTTCCCCGCATCAAGGGAAGAAGACTATAAAGGGATTACCCCCAGCTTTCGTTATCTCTCAAAACGCATTGCGTTTACTCTCGGATGGCAACACCGATTAAAAGATGCGCCGAATAAAAATTCAAGTCTCGTGATCTTCAACGGAAGTTATTATTTTTAGCGCTGAATCAGTAGAGGATGGATGGTTTTCTGGACACAATTGAGATTAATTCTTCTGAAAGAGATTTCCCTTCATCAAACTAATAATTCATATCAGTGAGAAACAGGTCATCCGTCCGCCAATTCTTTCTGACTTTGACCCATAATTCTAAAAATATTTTTGTCGCAAGTAATTTTTCCAACTCTATCCGCGCACTTTGTCCAACCTCTTTCAGCAACTGTCCTTTCTTGCCGATGAGTATACCTTTCTGTGAATTGCGTTCGACATAAAGTGTGGCTTGAATTTTAGTCAGATTCTTCCGCGCATCCTCTTTGAAAGATTCAATTTTTACTGCAATAGCATAAGGTACTTCGTTGCGCGTTTTTATAATAAGCTTTTCACGAATAATTTCTGAAGCCAAAAACCGAAGGGGCTGATCTGTTGCAATATCATCCGGAAAAAGCGGGACACCCTCAGGTAAATACTGTTTGGAAATATCTAATAATCGGGTTACATTTTTCCCCGTCAGTGCTGAAATGGGGATCACATCCGAAAAAATTCCCGATTCGCTATAGGCCTGAAGAACCGGAATGATCTGATCCTGCTTAATGGAATCAATTTTATTTACAACCAAGACTTTCGGCGTTTTAATTTCTTTCAAATGATCGGTAATCAATGAATCTTTTGTGCCAAATTCCAGGTTGGGCGGGACTAAAAAAAGAACAAGGTCAATTTCGTCCAGGGTGGCCAAGGCTGTTTGAACCATCCTCTTATTGAGTCCACCTTTTGCTTGGTGGATACCGGGGGTATCCAAAAGAACAATCTGAGCCTCCGCATCATTATAGATTCCTAGAATTCTGTTGCGTGTTGTCTGAGGTTTATCCGTTACAATTGAAACCTTCTCACCTAGCACTTGATTCAAAAGAGTCGATTTTCCGACATTCGGACGCCCGATAATCGAAACAAATCCAAAGAGAGGCTCAGTCGCTTTATGCATTGTCATTGCTTCTCTTCGAGAATGGAGAAGGATAAAGTCATTCGCAGGATACAATTCAATTGTTTAATGGGTCCGCTTCAATAAATTCATAAACAAGTTCCCCCGCTTTAACCAGCCCCAAACGTTTCCGAGCGAGACGCTCGATGGTACCCATATCATTTTGAAGTGCCTCGATTCGATGAGAAATCGCGGCATTTTCATCTTGAAGTGCACTGACCTCTAATGCAACCTGAGTATAATTTCTTTTGATTTTTGCTGCATTGATCAAGCCCATCTCGCCAAAGAAAAAAGAAAACAGTAGGTAAACATTCAATGACAATCCCAGCGCAATAACAGCACGCCATTTATTTTTTTCCGCTGTTTCATTCGGTATTTTACGCCGATTAGCCATATCATCGCTCAAACTATAAAGATAAATAGAACCCTAAATCGAAGAAAATTGGTCAGGACGGAAGCGTGCACTTTTCCCGAGTTGTTTTTCAATTCTCAAGAGCTGATTGTATTTTGCTGTTCGGTCCGTGCGTGAAAGTGAACCGGTCTTAATTTGTCCTGCGCCCGTGCCCACAGCCAAATCCGAGATGGTGACATCTTCTGTTTCACCAGAACGATGTGAAATCACAGTGGCATAACCTGAACGCTTCGCGAGGTTGATGGTGTTTAAAGTCTCTGTGAGCGTTCCAATTTGATTCACCTTGATCAGTATGGCGTTGGCTGCCCCCGATTTAATCCCCCGTTCTAATGTCTTTTCATCGGTCACAAATAGGTCATCGCCCACCAACTGCAATCGATGTCCGAGTTGCTCGGTCATCTGCGTCCATCCCTTCCAGTCCCCTTCTGCGATACCATCTTCAATCGAAACAATCGGAAAACGATCCGCCAGCCGACCGTAATAAGCAATCATATCCTTTGCAGAAAATGCCGTGCCTTCGGAGGCAAGATGGTATTTTTTCTTTTTATAAAATTCGCTTGCCGCCACATCGAGGGCAAGCACGACATCTTTTTTGGGGCGATAGCCCGCAATCTCAATCCCTCGAAGTATCAATTCCAAAGCTTCCTCGTGTGACTTCACGGCCGGAGCGAACCCACCTTCATCTCCAACAGCAGTCGTATAGCCTTCTTTTTTTAAGACCTTTTTGAGGGCATGAAACACTTCCACGCCGATTCGGAGTGATTCAGAAAATGAAAATCCCCCGACAGGGATAATCATAAACTCTTGAAAATCCAAGCCATTATCCGCATGGGCGCCACCATTGATAATATTCATCATCGGAAGCGGCAACTCTCTCGCCTGAGCGCCTCCCAAGTACCGAAAAAGGGACACGCCTTGTTCCTCAGCAGCCGCCTTGGCCACCGCCAAGGAAACCCCGAGTATCGCGTTCGCACCCAATACTTTTTTATTTTCTGTGCCATCCAAGGCAAGGAGCATTTCATCAATCAAGACTTGATCTTCTGCGGGCAAACCCATGATTTTAGGCGCAATCTTAAGCTCAACATGCTTTACCGCCTTCAGCACGCCTTTGCCACAATATCGTTTGGGATCTTTATCACGCAGTTCCAGCGCTTCACGAGAGCCCGTTGAGGCACCGGAAGGAACCGCCGCCGTGGCATGTGCTCCCGAATGTAAGCGCACTTCAACCTCTACTGTCGGATTTCCACGAGAATCGAGTATCTCAATCGCACTGAGACCAGTGATCGCACTCATCCTTCACTCCTATCCATTTTAATAAAACTTTATTTCTCTAGTTTCTCTTTTAAGAGTTCGTTCACTTTTCCCGGATTGGCCTTTCCACCCGTTTGACGCATCACCTGTCCGACAAAAAAGCCCATCAGTTTTTTCTTTCCCCCACGATAACCCGCCACTTCTTTTGGATTGGCTTCCAGTATTTCATCAATCATCTGCCCAAGCGCACCCGCATCGTTCACCTGGGTAAGGCCCTTCTCTCGCACAATCACTGTGGGATCTTTTCCCGATTGAACCATTTCCTCAAAAACTGTTTTGGCAATCTTCCCGCTGATTGTGCCATCTTCAATCAATTTCAACATTGCGGCCAACTGCTTCGGCGTAACCAAGGCGTCTTCAATCTCTTTATTTTCTTGATTGAGCTCACGCAGAAGATCTCCCATGACCCAATTGCTTACCATCTTGGCTTTTGGAAAAATAGAAACGGCCTCCTCAAAAAAATTGGCCAAGGCTTGTGAACTGGTTAAAATTGCTGCATCATAGGCAGGCAGCCCGTAGGTTTCAACAAATCGCTTTCGTTTGGCATCCGGCATCTCAGGCAGTGTTGCGGCCACCCTTGCAATCCATTCCTCATCGATTTTCAAAGGCACCAAATCAGGCTCTGGAAAATAACGGTAATCGTGAGCCTGCTCTTTACTTCGCATTGGGCGTGTAATGCCTTTTTTGGCATCCCATAGACGAGTCTCCTGAACAACACGCCCGCCTTCTTCCAGAACCTCTTCTTGCCGGAGAATTTCGTACTGAATGGCCTTCTGAACATAACGGAAAGAATTCATATTTTTGATCTCAGACCGCGTCCCAAGTTTTGATGTGCCGACGGGTCGGATTGAAATATTCGCATCACAGCGAAAATTTCCTTTTTCCATATCCGCATCTGAAACACCCGCATAAATAAGAATGGCCCGCAAGGCCTTTAAATACGCCACCGCTTCTTCCCCACTCGAAATTTCGGGCTCACTCACAATTTCAAGCAAGGGAACGCCGGCCCGATTGAGGTCGACCCGGCTTCCCGTCTCAAAACCCTCATGCAGGTTTTTCCCCGCATCTTCTTCCATGTGGATGCGCGTTAAGCCAATTTTTTTACGGCCTTTTTCCGCTCCAGAATCAGAAAATATTTCCACATAGCCATGTTCGGTCAAAGGCAATTCAAACATTGACACTTGGTAACCTTTTGGCAAATCAGGATAAAAATAATTCTTCCGTGCAAATCGAGAATGAGGAGCGACCTTACAATGTGTCGCGATCCCCAAACGAATGCCAAGTTCAAGAACATCGCGATTCAGCACCGGCAACACCCCTGGAAGCCCTAAGCAAATAGGACAGACTTGACTATTTGGCGCAGAACCGAATTGCGTGGAACACCCACAAAAAATCTTTGTTTTCGTCATCACTTGGGCATGGACTTCCAGCCCGATGACGGTTTCATACTTCATAAACGAGATCCTTAAACATGGGTCTTAATCGATTTAAGATAATCAATATAGGATCCAGGGAGTTTGTGTTCTGTCGCACCATGCAAAATTTTTCCCATGTAGGACTCTGAAGGGGAATAAACCCCCTGCCTTCTCGCGACATAAGTCATGGCCGGCAAAAATTCTTCTCCAAAGGCGATAACCACATCTTGTCGGACGTAAGAGTTGGGATAATCCGCAAATTTGTCCAACTTTTTCAAGCCTTCAAAAGTAAGATTATAAAGCACGCCATGAACAATAGCACCACGCTCGGGCAAGATATCCGCCGTGCCACTTTTCCAAGAACGAGACCATCTTGTAAAAGACATGGTGTAGTTTGAAAGCTGTCCCATGCCGATGATCTCACTACCGGGACAACGCATCTTCATCTGGGCTAAATCCATATTTGAACCATAGGCAAAATAAATCATCCGAGTTGAGGTCTCCGCTGGTGAAAATCATGGCACTGTTCAAAGGCATAGGCGACTTGAAGTAATCTTTCTTCATCAAAATGTTTCGTAATCAAATGAAGACCAATCGGTAAACCCTCCGCGGTAAATCCACAGGGCATGGAGAGCGCGGGCAGTCCCGCTAAGTTCACAGAAATAGTGAAGATATCTGAAAGATACATTTGAAGCGGATCGTTCGTTTTTTCTCCCGCTTTAAACGCCGCTGAAGGAGCGGTTGGCGTCAATATACAATCGACGGATTGAAAGGCTTCATCAAAATCTTGTTTGATGAGTGTGCGGACCTGTTGCCCTTTTTTGTAATAAGCGTCGTAATAGCCGGACGAAAGGACATGCGTCCCGATCATAATCCGGCGTTTCACCTCAGGGCCAAAACCCTCACTCCGACTTTGCATATACATTTCAAGCAAATCTTTTGGCGCTGTCGTGCGATGTCCGTAACGAACTCCGTCATAACGGGCTAGATTGGAACTGGCCTCTGCTGTTGCTAGAATATAATAAGCCGCCACCGCATAATCTGTGTGGGGTAAAGAGATTTCCTTGATCTCAGCCCCTAATTTTCGATAGGCATCAATCGCCTTTTCAACCGCGGCACCCACCTCGGCATCAATGCCTTCAATAAAATACTCTTTGGGAATACCGAGTCGAATCCCTTCCATCTTGGATGGCATGGATGCCGTAAAATCAGGCACCGGAAGATCAAGACAAGTCGAATCCATGGGATCATCGCCAGAAATAGCATTGAGTACAATGGCGGCATCGGTCACATCATGTGTTAAGGGGCCGATCTGATCCAAAGAGGATGCGAAAGCCACCAATCCATAACGGGAGACACGGCCATAGGTCGGCTTCAAACCCACTACGCCACAAAAAGCGGCAGGCTGCCGGATAGAGCCGCCAGTATCTGAGCCCAAGGCAAAAACAGCTTCACTGGCTGCAACTGCGGCCGCTGAGCCGCCGCTTGAACCACCGGGCACACGGTCAAGATCCCAGGGATTCCGTGTGGCATCGAAGGCAGAATTTTCATTGGACGAGCCCATTGCAAACTCATCCAAGTTGGTTTTTCCCAAAAAGATCGCTCCGGCTTCTCTTAGCCGTGAAACCACAGTCGCGTCATAGGGAGAGACAAAACCTGCTAATATTTTTGAGGCGCATGAAGTCTGAACCCCCTCTGCACAAAGATTGTCCTTTAAGGCCATGGGAATCCCTGTCAATGGCCCAGCCGCATCCTTCGCAATCTGCTGATCTGCCTGATCCGCCTGAGAGAACGCGGCCTCTTTGAGCTGCGTCAAATAGGAAAAGGTTTTTTTATCGACAGATGCGATCCGTTCAAAAAAAGCCGTGACCAGCTCTTTTGAAGAAACCTCTTTTTTGAGAAGTGCTTCATGGAGAGCGTGTGCAGTGCAATCAATCCACTTCAAAAAGAACTCCCAATACTGACAATCTGATTCTTTTTATCCACCTTGCATAGACGAGGGGCGTATGTTTTCATTTCTTCCTCATTATAATAGGCATAACAAAATACAATCACTTGATCTCCAACTTCTCCTTTTCGAGCAGTGGGGCCATTCAAACAAACTGTGCCTGTCCCCCGTTCCCCCGCCAAGACATAGGTCACAAAACGTTCCCCATTGTTTAAGTTGGAAACCATCACCTGCTCGAATGGGGCCATGCCGGCCGCTTCAATCAAGGCAACATCTATTGTAATACTGCCTTCATAATCAAGCTCAGATTCCGTAATCGTTGCCCGATGAATCTTTGTTTTTAACATCTGTCGTAACATTTAATTTCCTCTTACTCGGTTCATAATACTAAAGCACATTGCCGTCATTCTATAATGTTTGGCACCTTAAAAAAAGATTCATCTCTGTCAGGCGCATTCCCCATCACTTTTTCTTGAGGGAGAGAAAGCTTGACGGTGTCTTTCCTAAAAACATTGGAAAGCGGCAAGACATGTGAAGTGGGTTCGACATTGCTTGTATCCAGTTCATTCAATTTTTCAATATAAGAAAAAATTTTAGTCAACTGACCACCGAACGCTTCTCTTTCTTCAGGGCTTAGCCTTAAACGGGCTAAGGTCGCCACATATTCAACTTGTTCCTGATCCATCTAGACACACTCCATTAGGATGAATATCGTTCTAAGTTTGCAAACCTTAATGCCATTTTCTTGATCCCGGATGACTCAAACAGTACCGTCACTTTGCGTCCGTCACCCACCCCCTCATAACGTTCCACACGCCCGACACCAAAGCGATCATGCGTAATCAATTCACCCACTTCTATCTGATCGCCATTAGAATTCTCCCCTTTTTTTCTCAATACCGTTCGAGAAGGGGCCTTTCGGTATTGATATGGGTTCTGTGTAAGCGCTGTCGTACTGTTCGCTCCAAACGAAGGACTTGCGTATCCTCCTCGGTTTGAAAATGAAGCGTCAATCGTCTGAATGATTTCTTCCGGCACATCTTTTATAAACCGCGAAGGGCTGTTCCACTGTAAAGCCCCATAAAGCCGACGCTGTGCTGCACTCAAGAGATAAAGTCGCTCTTTGGCACGTGTCATGCCAACATAGCAAAGCCTTCGCTCCTCTTCCATCTCTTTTTCTTGCGTCAATGATCGTGAATGCGGAAAAAGCCCATCTTCCATGCCCACGAGGAACACAACCGGAAACTCTAAGCCTTTGGCTGAATGGAGCGTCATTAATGTCACGCCTCGCTCAGCGCCGTCGTTTTCATCGGCACTCGAAACCAGGGCGATTTGATCCAAAAAGGCTTTTACACCCGAAAGACCCTCACGTTCTATTTCAATCTCATTGCCCTCCAGATCAAATTGGGTCTCTTGATCTGCCAATATAAATTGATCCGCAGCATCAATCAGTTCATGTACGTTTTGAATGCGGCTTTCTGATTCAGAACCAAAGGCTTTCATTAAATAATCCGTATAGCCAATGGCCTCCATTAGAGAGCGAATCAACTGAGGCAGTGATTCATGCTCAGCAAGGTTTTTGAAGCGCTCGATTAAGGCGTAAAAAACCGTCAAGCCCCGCTTTCCTTGCGGTGAGACACCCAAGTCATCTAAAAATGCGATGGATTCCAAAAATGATCCCTCTCTCGATTCTGCAAAAGAGGACAAACGTTCAAAGGTGACCCGTCCAATCCCGCGAGTTGGCAAATTATAGATGCGTCGAAAACTCACATCATCCTTTGGATAAATGATCAACCTCAAATAAGCAATGAGATCCTTCACCTCTTTTCGATCATAGAAACGAAGCCCGCCATAAACTATATAAGGGATGCCTTCTGCCCGAAACGCTTCTTCAATGACACGAGATTGCGCGTTGGTCCGGTAAAGGATGGCAAAATCGGAGAGCCGATAATCTCCACTTCCCTGAAGCGAGATGATATTTTTTAAAACAAACTTAGCCTCTGCGCGCTCATCAGCCATCTTTCCCCAAATAATCTTTTCACCATCCCCATTTTCCGTCCACAGATGTTTTTGTTTTCGTTTCGAATTTTTTTCAATCATCGCTGAAGCGGCAGAGAGGATTGTGCCAGTTGATCGATAATTTTGATTAAGGATCACCACCTTCGCATCGGGAAAATCACGTTCAAAGCTCAGGATATTGCCTACATCGGCCCCCCGAAAGGCATAAATTGATTGGTCATCATCCCCCACGACACAAAGATTACGCCGCGCCGAGGTCAGTAGGCGGATCAATTGATACTGCGCATGATTGGTATCTTGATATTCATCGACCATCACATAGAGAAATCGATCATGATAGGTCTGCACCAGCGTCGGACGCGATTGGAAGAGTCGAATGGTAAAACCGATGAGATCATCAAAATCAAGCGCATTCAAACCCGTCAAGCGGGTTTGATAGAGGGAATACACTTTTTTTAAGGCCGCTTCATAACCAAAATCACTCGCGCGCTCTGCATAGGCTTCAGGTAAAACCAGTTGGTGTTTTAATTTGCTGATTTGACCCAGTAAGGAACGCGGAGGAAAGAGATCTTCGTTAATTTCTAGATCTGAAATACAGGATTTAATCAAGACGAGCTGGTCTGCGGCATCGTAAACCACGAAATCTTTTGGGAACCCGAGTAGTTCGATATGTTGCCTTAATATTCTCAAACAAGCCGAATGAAAGGTTGAGATCATCAAGTCTTGGCTCGCTTCCGGCGAAACCAAGCGGGCAATGCGTTCGCGCATTTCTTGCGCGGCTTTGTTGGTAAAGGTCACGGCAAGAATGCGATAAGGCGAAATATTGAGGGCCTCAAGCAAGTAGGCAATACGATGAACAATCACGCGGGTTTTTCCGCTGCCTGCCCCCGCCAATATAAGCAGCGGACCCTCAACATGCCCGGCCGCTTCTCGCTGAGTCGGGTTTAGATTGGCGAGTACCGGATGGATCGTTTCTTCGCTCATTCTACAGTCACACTTTTCGCCAGGTTTCTGGGTTGATCCACATCACTCCCACGCGATACCGAAATATGGTAGGCCAATAACTGAAGGGGAATCGTCATTAAAATTGGACTCAAAGTAGGAATAACTTTTGGAATATAAAATATTTCGTCCACCAAAGGGGCCAATTCGGTATCACCCTCTTCTGCAAAAGCAATGACAATCCCTCCTCTGGCCTTCACTTCCATCACATTGCTCACTATTTTTTCATAGACTTTGTCTTTTAAAGCCAGGACGACCACTGGCATATTTTCATCAATGAGGGCAATGGGGCCGTGTTTCATCTCCCCCGCCGGGTATCCTTCCGCGTGGATATAAGAAATTTCTTTCAGTTTGAGCGCCCCTTCCAGCGCCACGGGATAGAGGATGCCGCGCCCCAAGTATAAAAAATCCCGGTAACGGAAAAAGCGCTTCGAAATCTCAGCGACCCGGTCTTCATGTTTGAGGACCTCTTCAATTTGTTTCGGCAAGAGAATCAACTGATGAAGCAAGTGCTGTCCTTCTTCCTCAGAAAGGCAGGCTCTTTCTCGCCCGAGGTAAATGGCCAACAAGACCATTGCGGTTAACTGAGTCGTAAAGGCTTTAGTTGAAGCCACTGAAATTTCCGGTCCGGCATGTGTATAAAAAACAGCCTCCGTCTCTCGACTGATACTACTCCCCACGACATTGCAAATCGCAAGCGTCGGAATATCTTTCGATTGAGCCCCTTTGATTGCGCCAAGGGTATCCGCCGTTTCACCCGATTGAGAAACGCCGATGACCCAATCTCCCTTCCTGAGAAGGGGATCCCGGTAGCGAAATTCGGAAGCAATATCCACCTCAACAGGAATCCCTGCAATCTCTTCGATCAAAAACTTCCCCACCAATGCCGCATGCCAGGAAGTCCCGCATCCGATCAGAAGAATGCGTTCACAGTTTTCCATAATGTCACCCACATGCTCTGATCCGGCCAAAATCACATCTCCCGCCTCTTGCGCCACATGGCCACGAATAGTATCGATGATTGCACGGGGTTGTTCGTGAATCTCTTTCTGCATAAAGTGGCGATACCCCCCCTTTTCGGCCATTACGGGATCCCAGGAAATTTGATGCCGTTCCTTAATGAGCCTTGCCCCTTTGAAATCGCTAATTTCTAAGCCCTCTTTTGAGAAATAGACAATCTCCTCATCCTCTAAATAAATGACTTCCCGAGTATGAGACAAAAAGGCAGGGATGTCTGAGGCCACAAAAAATTCGCCCTCTCCGACCCCCACCACAAGCGGACAACCGGAGCGCACCGCGATCAAACGGTCGGGTGCATCTTCAGACAAAATGCAAAAGGCATAACTGCCGTGCAACTTTCCAACTGCATGCTGCACAGACGATTCTAAAGTATTTCCTTGCTCATAAAAAGCATTGATCAGGTGAACAATGACCTCAGAGTCCGTGTCAGATAAAAAAACACAAGCCTCCTTCTCCAGCTCTTTTTTGAGTGAGAGATAGTTTTCAATAATGCCATTATGCACCATTACGAGCGACCCCGCCTGATGGGGGTGCGCGTTGTCTTCGGAAGGCTTGCCATGGGTTGCCCATCGCGTATGCCCAATCCCAACAGAACCATCAGGCGGGACGGGAGGCAATATCGCTTCAAGGGAAACAAGCTTACCGACAGAACGTTTCCGCTCAAGTTTACCTTCGGAAAGATAGGCGATACCCGCAGAATCATATCCGCGGTACTCAAGCCGTCTCAGCCCATCGACAACCAGAGAAACTACATTTCGTTGACCGATATATCCGATAATGCCACACATAAGCGAGGTCCTAAATTAACGCGATTGCGCTATCATTCGATCTGAATTTAAACTTTCTTTTGCGCATTTCGCTTCTTTACCCAATCCCTTCTGTTTTCTTGTTTGACACGGGAAATGGCCAGGGATCCTGAAGGAACATCTTGGGTCACCGTTGTCCCTGCGGCAATAAGCGCGCCTTTTCCCACACGTACCGGTGCGATAAATTGCGTATCGCTGCCCACAAAGACATCATCCTCAATGATCGTTTCTGACTTGGATTGCCCATCATAATTACAGGTGATTGTCCCTGCGCCAATATTCACATCCTTGCCAATTATAGCATCTCCAAGATAAGTCAAATGACTGGCTTTTGAGCCTTCCCCCACAACACTTTTTTTGACTTCAACAAAGTTTCCAATCTTCGCGTCTTTTCGAATGACCGTTTGAGGCCGAAGATGGGCAAAGGGGCCAATGACTGCTCCGGCTTCTACTTCGGCTTGATCAATCACACAGTGGTCTTTTATGATCACATGATCCCCGATACGGCTATCTCGAATGCGACAAGCATAGGCGGAGACATCTTCCCCCAATGTCGTTTCCCCCTCCAAACTCACACCCGGATATAGGATAGAATCCCGACCAATTTTTACTGATGCATCGATCCTGACCTGGGAAGGATCGATTAAAGTCACGCCTTGCATCATCCATTGATGATTGATTCGCCCTCTGATCACCGCTTCCGCTTTGGCCAAATCGGCACGATTGTTGACCCCGATAACTTCTTCAGGCCTCGCTTCAAACCCAAGCAATGCCACCCCTTCTGAAACAGCCATACCGACGATATCTGTCAAATAATACTCATTCTGTTGATTATTCGGCTCGATTTTCTCAAGTGATTTAAAGAGAAAATCGGCATCACAAAGGTAAATCCCAGCGTTCACTTCTTGGACATTCCGCTCGTCTGTAGTGGCATCTTTCTGCTCGACAATATGGGAAATGCGGCCACCTTCATGCCGAATCACTCGGCCATAACCTTCCGGTTGATCCAGACAGACCGTCATCAAAGCAAGGGTTGCGTTTTCTTTTTCATAGGTGGCCAAAAACCGTTCAATCGTTTCTTTTTGAAGCAAGGGGGTATCCCCATTTAAAATCAGAACCGGCCCTTGAAAACCCTTCAAAGCACCTTTGGCTTGAAGTACGGCATCTCCCGTGCCACGCGGGGGTTCTTGCAGCAGCGCAGTCGCCTTTTTTTCTGAAACCAGCTGAGAAACCGTTTCCGCCTGATGCCCCACTATCACAAAGACATCTTCAAATTGAAGTGATTGTACCAAATTAATCACATGAGAAAGCATCGGAAGGCCCGCCAGAGGATGGAGAACCTTTACGCATTTTGACTTCATCCGCGTCCCTTTTCCAGCCGCCAGAATAATGGCTACACAGCTGTTCATGAGGCGCTCTTTTCGATCATAGGCCGTATTTTCGATTGATCCACCTTCAATTCAGGGCTGTAGAGTCCGACGGAAAAAACAATTTTCATGGCTTCTTCAACACTGAGGGTCAATGGAATGGTTTCCGACTCGGGCACCATAATAATAAAACCTGAAATAGGATTGGGCACCGTCGGAACAAAAACACTCACAATTCTCCCCCCAGAAATGCGATCAATCTTTCCGTTCATCTCACCCGTCACAAAGGCGTAGGTATAAAGTCCTTCTTTTGGATATTCAAAGAGCACCACCCGCCTAAAATTTTCCTTTTCCCCTGTTTGAAACGAAACCGTATCTACAAGCGACTTCACCATCGAATAGACATTTCTAACCAGAGGTAAGCGATCCAAGAGTTTTTCCCAAAGCTGAAATAACTTTTTTCCAAAAATATTTGTCGTAAAAAGCCCGGCTAAAAAAATCAAACTGATCAGGAGGAGGATGCCAAAACCTGGAATATAATAAAGTCCCTGGCTCTGCACGAGATTACCTAAGAGCCCTTCCATGGTAATAAAAAGGGTCTTCAAAATCAGATAAGTCCCCCAAATGGGAACAATCACCAATAAGCCGGTAATAAAATACCGTCGAAGCGGGTTACGCATTTTCTGTTCACCACCGGGTTTCATTTTTGAAGCGGTTTTTCCCTTGGATTTTTTCATTCAATTGCTCATGTGGTTAAACGGTTTATGATACTGTCTCTGGGGATTACCCTGCAAGGGTTTTCTCTCATTTTGGCCGTCAATCCCGAGAATCAGAGCCCCAGTAAACGCTTCGCATTTTCAAGTAATATTTTCTGCCGGACTTCCGGCTTAAACCCTGCTTTTTCAAAGTCGGCAATCCATCGCTCAGGGCTCAAAAAAGGGTAGTCAGAGCCAAAAAGGATTCGATCCTGAAGCATCGTATTTGCGTAACGGATGAGAGAGGGCGGAAAATATTTCGGTGACCAACCTGAGAGGTCGATGTAAACATTCGTTTTATGTACGGCTAAAGCCAGCATTTCTTCCTGCCAGGGCCAAGAAGGGTGGGCACCGATAATGGTTAAATCGGGAAAATCAGCCGCTACATCATCGATATAAGGAATGGGGCGGGCATACTTCAGTTTAAGACCATCACCACCTGGCACACCCGCACCGACACCCGTCGTCCCCGTATGAACCAAGAGGGGAATTTTTAAACCCGCACAGCTTTCCCAAAGTGGATAAAAACGGCGATCATTTAAGTAAAAGGCCTGGGCGATGGGATGGAGCTTCAGGCCTTTTAGACCCAGGGTTTTGACAGCCCGTTCTAACTCGGCGACGGCAATTTTCCCTTTCCAAGGATCGACACTGGCAAAACCGATAAACGATTCGGGGTAGTTTTTGACAATCTCCGCAATATAATCATTGGTGACCGGAGGAAGTCCGGACTGAGTTTCTGTATCCCAAGCCAGAAGCACCGCCACCATATCGAGATCGCGATAATGTTTTGCCATGGTTTCTACACTAACCACGGCATCTTTTTTATGAAAATAGGCCAGGGCATCTGCAAGATATTTCCCGCCGGCATCGACAAGATATTCTTTTGTACCGGGATGGACATGCATATCAATAGCGATCATCAGAAGAGTCTCACAGCTTAAACAGCGTCAAAATTTCAGGTCTGCTCACTTTAGAGCGAGGGCTTCGACTCTCTATTCAAAAACAATCAAAAGGCAAATGAGGTGTAAATGGCTAAGGCGGTCTGTTCTAATAAACGAAGTTCTATCCCTGCTTCTGTTTTTTTATCCAGTTTGATCAAAATACCTGCAAATAAACCGAAAGAGTCATCTTCCAAAACAACGGGAGCACCACTTTGATCAATTTCAAGACCCGACAAAACAAACCCACCATAAGGGGCTAAGACCGTGCGATTCGCAGAAGTGTTCAGTCCCTCTGAATCGACATAAGCGCCCAGCGCAAGATCATATTCCGTAAAGCCCTGTCTTCCCCCGCCGTCAACATCAGCGCGCACTTGCAAGACTTGTGCAACCGATCCAATTTTAAGGTGTAGGTTATCTATTGATGCCCAGGTCACTTTTGTTCCGAAACCAAAAGACAGCCCCGCATCGGAATCTTTCCCAGCACTTTCAAAACGACCGAAACCCAATCGATAGAGCAAATCAAGCCGTTCCGTCACACCGACCTGACCTTTTGCCAGTACCATCATCCCTTCAGTATCGCTCGGGGCAGCGAGATCACGATCAACAAGAAAATTCAGTTCCAAACCAACAGTCGATTGGTTCACCCCTGTTGTGGCTCCCGGAACCCCAATCGGGGCAGCAAACACGATTGCATGTGTTCCGAAAAGGCTTGTAACAATCGTGATTAAAAAAATTCGTCCAAACTTCATCCTTATCCTCCATCTACAGCAAAAAACATCCAGTATTGCGGATGGAAATTAACATATTCACAAGCGCGCTGCAACTTGGATTCTGCCCCTTCACACACAGGAGTTTTTATTCGCTTTTCATGTTCTTTTTTTTGGCCTTATTTGACCGATTTTTGTTAGAGTGGTACATTTTTTAGGATTAAAAATAATCCATTAGCACAATTGAAAGGAATGGATTAAATATCCGATTTCATAAATGAAATGAGCCCCTCAGCATGACACAAAAACCAAAAGACTTAATAAACAGGCGAAACAAAAAATACATTGATCGTTCAACACAAGGGCGCATTGCCATCATGGTCGTTACAAACGCCTTGATGTACATCTTTCTCCTTGCGCTGATGGTCTTTGGGCCTTTGGCCTATCGGATGAATACGAACGACATTTCACCCGAACTTCAGGATATCGCAAATGCCTTCCTCGCACTTCACGAGCACTTCTGGCCGGCGATTTTAATCCTTTTAGTCATCATCGGATTCCATAGCATCAGGGTCAGCCATCGAATGGCCGGCCCCGTTTATCGCTTCAAAGAAGTGCTCAAATCGGTGCAAAAGGGAGATCTGACGGCACACAGCATCCTGAGAAAAGGGGATTTTTTTGTTGATCTGATGGATGAAATAAACCGGGCAACCACCTCAATGAGTAAGGGGTATCGAGAATTAAAAGAAACAGATGGAAAGCTGCGAGCCGAAATTTCAGCCTTGAATGAAAAACTGAAAAGCAACACCCTTTCCAGCGAAGCGCTCAAGCAATCGGCTTCAAACATACATCAACACGAAGAAACCCTGAGACAACAACTAGAAAACTTCAAGCTGAAAAATGAAACAGGCTAATTCAAATTTATCTCAAGACCAACAAGGTTTTACCTTGATTGAACTCATGGTTGTCGTGGTCGTAGTAGGCATTCTGGCCACGCTTGCAGGGGTGACTTATGGAAGATACCTAAAAAAGGCCAGGACTGTAGAGGCTCAGAGTATGCTGGGAGCGATTGCAGATAAGCAATTGGCTTATTACGTCGAATATTCAAAATATACAGACAACCTCAATGCCCTTGCCGTAGGGATGGTCGGCAATTTAAAATATTATACGATCAACATTACCCTTCCCGCCGGCCCCACTCCGCAATCCTTCCTAGCCACTGCAACGGGGAATCCAGATTCCGATACCGAGATAGATGAATGGACAATTGACCAGAATAAAAACCTCCTTCATACAAAAATAGATTAGGTCAAAAGCAGTCACCCCTCTTCACATTGACATCCTCACCAAATCGATGTTAATTTTCATCCCAAAGAGGGGGTTCCGACCAGCAACATCACCTTCCTCAAAAGCGTAGTTTTGATTAAAGTTATGGGCGGGAGTGGCGCAGTGGTAGCGTAGGAGCTTCCCAAGCTCTTGGTCGCGGGTTCAAATCCCGTCTCCCGCTCCAATTTCCTTAGGCGCTTCCCATCCTTCATCATCATAGGTCATCCTTTTTTTGTTTCGACTCAATTGACAGGTCATTAGGGTTAGTGGCACTATTAATTTCAACGTATTGATTGTTAAATCAACTTTGGGCATCAATGTGATTGATCAGCTTCGCCTTAAAAAATCACTCAGAGAAACATTTAAAAGTCCGATCCACGCTTTTGAAATCGAACAATTGGCTGGAGATGCGTCCGACCGCGTCTATTACCGACTTTCATGGCAAGAAAAAGGCCTGAGCCGCACCTATATCTTAATGGCAATGGCCCATGCTGAAGCGGCCAAAACATCGGATGAAGTTGCAGACGAATCAGCGCCCCCAATTTTGGAACTGCCATTCATTAATATCCAAAAACATCTTTTTGATTGCAATATTACCGTACCCGAAATATTCATGTATGATGAAGAACAAGGATGGCTGATTTTGGAAGATCTCGGCAATATGACCTTTGCCGATAAAATTAAAACGCATTTAAACGCTCCTGAGACTTTACTTGATTATTATAAAAAGGCCATTGACCCGCTCATTGCAATACAACGTTACGCCTCACCTATACTGTCTCAGAAAAGCATTGCCCATATGCGACACTACACGCAAGCGCTTTTTGAATGGGAGTTTGATCACTTCATTGAATACGGTATCGAAAAACGAAACGGCAGTACGCTTAAGCCAGCCATAAAAAAAGAGATCCAAAGCTATTTTTCTGATTTATCAACACACTTTTCTGCCTTACCCCAATTCTTTACACATCGTGATTACCACAGCCGCAATTTAATGATTCAAGAAACTGCGGAAGGGACCAAAATACGGATCATTGATTTTCAAGATGCTTTGATGGGCCCGGCGGAATACGATTTGGCCTCCCTGCTTCGGGACTCGTATATTGACTTACCCTCTGAAATTATTGAAGTACTGCTCGATTACTATATCAGGCAATGGAAAGAACACGCAGGGCGATCCATTGATCGCAATTTGTTTCAAGAATCATTTGATTTAATCAGCATACAACGCAATCTGAAGGCCGCAGGACGATTTGTTTACATTGATCAAATCAAAGGGAAAGATCACCTGCTCCCCTTCCTCTCACCAACACTCCTGAAAGTAGAACAAACCCTGAAAAAATATAATCGTTTAAAACCACTCTACGATCTGCTGGCTAAAAATATCCCGGAGTGGCAATAACGATGAAGGCAGTCATTCTGGCCGCGGGTTTTGGCACCCGGCTGCGTCCGCTCACAGATGAGATGCCAAAACCGCTCCTGCCTGTCGGGGGACGGCCCATGATTGAGTACAACTTGTTATTACTAAAAAAATATGGTGTGAAGGAAGTGGTCATCAACCTCCATCACTTCGGAGAAAAAATCATCAAACAGCTTGGGAGCGGCACCCACCTGGGACTCTCAATTTCTTATTCCCAAGAAAAAGAGATACTGGGAACAGGTGGGGGTATCAAAAAAGCCGCTACCACTCTGGGGGATGACACTTTTATCGTCATCAATGGGGATATTTTGATGGACATCGACCTGGACAAAGTCCTCTCTTTTCACAGATCCAATAAGAGCCAAGCCACAATGGTTTTAAGAGAAACGGACCAGCTGAAAACCTTTGGTGCGGTAGAGATTGATGCCTGCAATCAAATTCAAAATATTCTCGGAAAAATTAAGACAGAAGAAATGCAAACGCGAAAATTCATGTTCACCGGACTTCACATCATTGAACCTGCGGTATTAGACTACATTCCAGGTCATGTGTATTATTCCATCATTGAGACTTACCTTGAAATGATTGCGGCCAAAGAAAATCTTTTCGGCTATATCACCAAAGGATACTGGAACGATCTCGGACAAATCGATCGTTACGAACAAGTCAATCAAGCTTTAGAAAGCGGACAACTTCAGCTCGCACACATTAAATAAACAAGAACCTAGAGGAACTCAATGGACAAAACCGTCATTTACGAATATGCAAAATGCAGCACCTGTCGAAAAGCGCTCAAATATCTGGAGACAAACAACATCCCCTATAAAAAAATACCCATTGTTGAGCAAGCCCCCACAAAAAAAGAATTACAGACGGCTTTGGACCGATTGGAGGGAGATTTCAAAAAGCTTTTCAATACCTCCGGTCAAGTCTACCGGGAGATGCAGCTCAGTAAAAAAATAAAAAATATTTCCCCTAAAGAAGCCATCAGCCTGCTCAATTCAAACGGAAAACTCGTCAAGCGCCCCTTTGTACTCACAAAAAAAACAGTGCTCGTCGGATTTAAAGAAGACTTATGGGATGAAATATTCAAACAGACTTGATCAGCGCTTCCCTAACAAACTTGCATAGAGAAGTCTATTCGCCGTAGATTAAATCAGTGGCAATTTTTCAATTAAAACGAATCTAAAAGGAGAATACAGAAATGGCGCTTTACGAACAAAGAATAGAAGAAAGCAATATTCAGAACGATCCAGATGCAAAAGATTTGTTAGAGCAGGCATTTAATACGACCTCTCGCTGGAAAAAAGATTTCCCGGGTTTTTCAGCGAGCCTCACTTGCAATGACGATGGGACGATTTATAAAGGCTGCGTAGAGATTAGATCAAAAAAAGAGATCTCCGTTCACATGGAACTCCCAGCCGAAAAAGAATCCTTAAAAAAATGGATTGACGACGAGGTCGGCATGATTACCTCTCACCGTGCCTGGAGAACTTTTGAAGATGCAGACGGGAAACATGCCGTCACCTTTGGCAGCCCAGATAAACATCCACTCGGACGGGAAATCTTAATTCATGGCGATGGCATGAAATCGCGTTATCGGATTAAAGACAAGCGTATCCGTCAAATTTCGCGTACGACACCGCGCATGTCTTTTACTATCAACATTGAAGACACCATGACCACTGAAGACGGGAAGACACTCACCACACAATATGTGGTCTTTTACTTTTCGGGAGAAGGAAAGCTCATCGACACCGATAGTTTTACAGAAAGACCCTGCGCCTTTGAAGGCAATTACCTGCCAGGCACCCGACGCATCATCTCCACTGAAAACGGGAAAGCCCTTGTCCGCATCCTTGAATTTAAAGACCATAAATTACTTTCTTAAAGGGACAAACAGTTTAAGGCTTTCGCCCACTGGTCACCATGAATTGATCAAGAAGCGATGTCACCTCTTCTATTTTGATCAAAGACATCGCTTCTTCTCGGCGCACTCTCGTTCCCCAGGGCACCTCATCCAAATTTTTCCCCAAAAAGGCACGTACCGCTTCAGGATACTTGTTCACCAACCATTTTTCACTAAGATAGGGTCGGGCTCGGGATGGATTGGTTGTGGCGTAAAGACCGATCACCGACGTGCCTACAGCGGTTGCCATGTGCGCCGGACCGGAATCAGGGGCCAAAACAAGCGTCGCCCTTTTCAAAATCGCCAGCAGTTCTTTCAATCCGGTTTTTCCAATCAGATTGATCACAGGCATTTGGAGTAATTGTTCAATTTGATCCCCATATTGTTTTTCAGCCGGTGTGGGCGAGCCGATTAAAACCACGCGTAAACCATGCTTCTTTACAGCATACGCTGCAACAGCCGCATACCCTTCGACATGCCAGTTACGAAAATTCCTGAACCGAGGGCTGGCACAAGGGCTAATCACGAGGGTCGCATCGTCTCCGGGAAGCAAATACCTTGCGCCCTTTTCCGCCTCAGGAGGAATGGGGATCTCCCATTGTAGCAGGCGTTCTTTGATACCCAATGCCCTTAAAAATCCGAAAAATCCATCCATCACATGCGGATGAGGATTGGCAGAGATCTGATCTGTCACAAACAAGGACTGATAATCTTTCGCACGTTCACGATCAAAGCCCAAACGGATATCCGCTGACAGACACATACTTGCAAGGTTCGACCGCATCGAGGTCTGCATATGCAACAAGATGTCAAAACGACGTTTTGACATCTTCAAGTGTAGTTTTTTATACTCAGACCAACCCGCTGATTTATCAAAGATAATAAACTCGATGCCAGGGATATCACCGATCAATTGCGCTTCTAATTTTCCGATCACCCATGTCAGCCGAGTGCTGGGCCAGGCCTGCTGCAAAGTTCTAACGATCGGAAGGGTGTTGCAAATATCTCCCAAGGCAGAAAACCTGAGCAGACAGAGTGACGCGGGGGCTTTGGCCAATGGCAAAGGAGCTTGATGACCCCTTCTTATCAACGGATTCAAAATACCCACTTAATATATAACCCCAAGATCCTTGAAACCCTCAGCCCGGACCTCTTTGATCCAGAATTTTGGCATCGTTCTGGGGGAGTAGAAGGAGAGGCCCCAGGACGCGGCAGCACCTTGTTTGTTTCTGATGGTTCGTTTGAATTTGCGCTTCGGCATTACAAGCGGGGTGGCTTCATTTCCAAACTGATTTCCGACCGCTATGTCTGGCAAGGCTTGTCGCAAACCCGAGCTTGGCAAGAATGGCATCTTTTGCAGTGGATGTTTGAGCAGGGACTCCCGGTACCCCAACCGGTCGCCGCGCGCGTCGAGAGACAGGAATGGACCTACCGTGCAGACCTCTTGACCATGACACTCCCCCATTGTCAGTCTCTCGCTGTTCTGATTAACAAGCTTACCTTGTCGGATAAAATACTTGAAGGCACTGGAGAAACCATAAAACGTTTTCATAATGCGGGCATCTATCACGCTGATTTGAACGCGCACAATATTTTGGTCAACCGAGAAGGAGTGATTTACATTATCGATTTTGATCGGGGATGCCAAAAATCTGGAGAGGGCTGGAAGAAGAAGAATCTTGCCCGACTCCATCGTTCTTTTTCGAAAATCTATAAAACGATAGAACAGATCTCTTTTCCAAAAAAAGAATGGGCACACGTCATACAAGGGTACAAAACAGGCCAGGATAATAAAACAATATAAGATCCCCATGAGTCCCCTTATATAACACAAACTTTCTTGAGATAGAAGAGAAGGGTCTTGCTTTCAGGTCAAACACAGTGAATAAAACCGATTCCAAGAAAGGTATTTTTTAAGGAAGATTTTGGGACGAAGCGAAAAAAAATGAGGGCTGAGGCTTCACTAGCACTCAACCCCCTGTCGTTACGATTCTTTTCATATTGAATTTCAAATTATTATCCCCAATCGCGCATAAGCGCTTCGGCTACAATAAAATGCCGTGCCAGTTGTCCGCCAAACCGTCCTTCATGATGGTAAACACCTTGCACAATAACACGATTATTGACGACATTGTATGGAGGAAAGACACTAAAAACAGTCACAGACTGGACTTCGTCCCCCACTTCGGTCTTCACATAATTGGAACCCATCCGACCCCGTAAAGTTTCTGCAGATCGTGCCCATCCCATGACGGCAACACGTTTGCCATCATATTCTTGGGTGAGTTCCGAAACATCAACCAAGACAGGTAATTCTTTGGCAATGATCGTATAGGTCATCAAAAAAAGTACTGAAATGACAGCCAAACATACGGCAGTCATTATTTTATGTCGTTTTTTCATTCTCCTGCCCTCCCATCTTTATGATACCACCAAATGCCTAATGGTGTCGTTTCAGGCTTATATATTTAGATCTTTCATTTCGTTTTAACGAAAATAACATTCAAGATCCATACCATTCTTATCGGACGAAAGGGCAAAAAAATGAACCCTTAGTCACTAAGTTAGGGATAGATTTAAGTAAAATGTTTCAATGTTGGGGAAAATCAGTGTGAAATTGGGAAAAAATAGGGGGAATTGGAATCAATCCGAAAAACAAAGGGGTCTTAAGGAAGTGCTGACTCAATCAATGCTTCCTTAAATTGGAACAATAGCACGTAGTTTTTTCCAAACCTGGATCTTTTCTTTTTCCGACAAAGACACTTCACATATTTTAAAAAGAATCTGATCTTCTTTGCTGATGTGAAGCCTTAGAAGCGCAATCGATTGGTGACCTGATCCGATCACGACCTTCAATAACCCTTCTCGGGCAGAAACGGTCAGCTTACAGAGCTGGCTCGCAGCATTTTTCCAATCGGACAACGCAGAACTTATGCTCGCATGCTCTTGTAACATGACTTCGATCAGGCCATGTTCGCGGCCGATATACTCCGCCAAAACAGGGAACAGCGCTTCTTCTTCCATCGAAAAATGAAGCGCCACCTGCCCAGACAATTCATCGACCCAAGTGCGCAAACGAGATTGCTCTATCTTACATCTTTTAAGTGCTGTTTGACTCGGAAGGCTTTCAAGATATTGGAGTGTTCTCTCAATCATCTCCAAACGTTGTAAGATCACACAATGTTCACCTTTCAATATATCAATAGGCCCTTGATATATGGAATCTATTTGGTTTAAGTCTAACTTGTGATCCATCGATTTTACCCTCAATATAGATTTTTAAAATCCACTAGAACCCTCGGACAAAAAAGACCGCTGCCAACACAATCAGCAGACCCACTAAAAGATTGAGTCGAGCCATGAAGCGTACGATTTTAAGACCTGTATTTGGTCCAAGGGCCATTCCAAAGGGTGCATACGACTTCAACCTTAAGATGAAATCATGCAACAAAGTAAGCAAAACCATCAAAAAAACAAGGATAAGTTTAATCTTTAGGGCATCACCAGATCCCTCTAGCGAAAGACCCATATGAGAAAACCGAATCATCCCCGTGATAAAAATCATAACGAACGCGATCCAACCCAAAACTCTAAATCGTCTACCGAGGCGACGGATCAGATCCTTTCTTATTTCACGACTTATGTTATTGTTCAGAGATGGGATGACGATGATCGAAAAAAAAAGCATTCCACCAATCCAGAACATCGCAGCCGCCACATGAATCCAAGTTACGACTAAGCCAAACATCCCCATCTCCCTGAACCGAGCACAGTCTCATTAGGCACTCATGCTGAAAACGTTTTTTATTCGTTTGTCATGATCAATATAAAATCTCACCCCAGGCTTCCTTATAGCAGCTCGGAATCGGATTAAGCACCCCCCCTGCTAGTCCATAATAATGCGTTCGTCACCTTCTCTAAGCATATGGGTTTCCGGCGTTGCTGTATCAAGACGGGTCTGTTCTTGTGTTTCATAAGTCGGACGCTTGACGTCAGAACCATTAAATGCAAAATCGAGCCGACTGATGCGATTTGCTTTGACCGTCACTTCTTGATCAAAGATCTTAAAATGTGGATGCCAAATACTCACTTTATAGGTACCTGGGGGAATGCCATCAAGGGTATAAGATCCATCTTTTGCTGTTTTGGCGTAGTATGGGTTATTCACAACAAATCCCCAACTCTGCATAAATTCATGCATGCCGCAAATCATCTGTGAAATGCGTTTTCCTTTCATATAATGCAATACCCCGCCGCGTACTTTATCTGAAATTGACAGCGGCGTGTTTAGAATAATATTGCCTTTTTCATTCTGATAAACCTGAATATTGTGAACCACGGGGTCACGGTTGATCATATTCATCCGCTGATGATTATGAAGGATGGCGACATTTGGATGTTCATGATGGAGTTGGCCTTCTTCATCCACAGAAAATTGCTCACTGTCTGCAACATCAGCAGGGTGAAACATACAATCCACCGCCACAAAATCAGCCACACTTGGCTGATACGGCTTACCTTGATTAATATTTTTAATCGAAACAACCGCTTCCCAAATACCCTGATTCTTCTTATTGATGATGAATTCTTTCAGACGCACATTGCCTTGACCATCTGATATTTTTTTACAAAACGGCCCGAAAGGGAACTGGATTAAAGCAAAAACACGCGGTACAGGGATGGCGCCATTCAATGTAATTGTGCCAGAGATAGATCCTCCGTTACTGACCTCAATTTCATCATAAGCTGAGGCCAAGGGGTATTCAGACATCCCCATGATCCCAACAATGAACATCAAAAAACCGAAATGGAATATTTTCTTCACGCTGCTCATTCCCCCTTAAAATAAATCGGGGCAGAGGATAAACCTATCCCTCTGCCCCGAAATATTACCTCTTTACATTCCTGTTATTTCTCAAGCATCGAAAGAGGTCCGGGGACGACATTATTCCCGGACAAGACTTCCGGTGCCACTTCTTTAGGCGCCTCTGCTGTTCGGCCTCCCATTCCACCACCTGAGTTCAGCGGAAGAATCGATTGATTCCCGACCGGAAGGACTTTAAAATAGCCCCACTGTCCGGCTGCTGTATAAGGCAAGCGATGGTTCTGCCAGAGGTAGATCCCCGGCAACTGGGTCGGACCACCTGCGGCACGCACAAACAAATCCAGGTTTTCAGATCCGCCGAACTCTTCCGAGCTCATTAAATCTGCACCAGGCATATTGATTTTAAATGGCCATTGGTGTCCTTCGAGGCTGAACATCTGGTTCTGCTCGTTATGGGCACCAAAGACATGGATCCGAACAGGATCACCCGCATGCGCCATGATGGTCGGGGTCGCAGGGTCTGTTGATCCTGCAACACAAGGTTGGAACATTGTACCCAGTTCACAACCATTCTCTTCACGGTACATCCAAGGCTCGATCCGATAGTTCACACCCGTTAATCCAGCAATTTGCTGGATGTAAGGCATAAACGCGGTGCCGATGATGTTGTCCTCATCTTGGAAATACAGGGACACATCCCGGTAGTCGGAACGTCCCGCCATTTTTGGATTGTTGCGATCTAAGATCACATCAACCGCCCAGGCGTTCTTCATCGAGACATCTTCACCCGTCATCGCATCACGGTACTTCGCACCCCGTGGTCCGACGACAATACCGCCGAAGAGGCCATCTCGAACAGAGTTGATGAAATTCCCCCAATCCCACACGATGGCTGAAAACTCGCCATACTCCGGCGGAGCATAGAAGGTGTAGGTTCGGCTCTTACCCGGAGCAACGGTCTGATCGCCTTTATTCAAGCCCACATTGACGCCGTGTGAATCTCTCGGGTCAAAAGCCATCATGTCGGCACTAAAGGAGGCGCGGTGATCCTTCAGATTATTTCGAAGATTGATTTTGACACAATCCCCGGAATTGACATGCAAGGTCAAGGGATGCGGCTGATCACCTGCTGCCACTTTGGCCATGTCGCCTTCGAGCATAAAGACTTTGCCAGTCGGGTTGGCCACCAGAAGCTTCCGGTCAAAATCGACCTCAATGACGTCCGGGGCATTCGGATTGTACTTCATGGCATGGTCGGTTGCGACCACGTTGAAGCGTTTCACCGCTGCACTTGATGGACAAACATTCTTCGCCGATTGCGGAATCATGTCGTATCCCGGGAGTTTTTTCAGACTCTTCGTTTCTTTATCCAAGACCCTGATAATGCCCCAGCTTCCCTCGGCGAGGTGAGAGGTACGTCCATTGTAATGGAGATAATCTCCGGCCATCCTCTGTGGTCCACCCGCACGCGTCACAAAGTCATAGCGCTCGGCAATGCCGATATGATGGGCATTCCGGAGATCCGACTTATCCGCATAACGTTCCGTCCGAAAGGCATGTCCTGCCAAATGCCAGGTATGCGATTCATTCATCATGGTATGCAAGGTTCTAAACACCATGGTATCGCCCAGATAGGCCCGAAGCAGGGGGGTGCCCGGGTCTTTTTTGTGGGTGAGTGTTGAGAACACCTTTGAGGGATCCGGGTTGTTCTTCAGGCGTTTTGCAATCGATTCCGCCTTGAAGAAAAGCCCGCCACCCGTGGTATGGGTTCCGCCATTTAACATCGGCGCTGCGACATAATCCAGGTCATAAGGCATCTGGAAAAACAAGACCTGACCGGCATCAATGGCAGCACGCTTGGTCTGTCCCGGAGGATTCCCTTCCGTCACGACCTGTGCGGTATAGGGCACAGTATCATGAAGCATCAACATCATCTCACGGAAACTCCCGCTGTAGCCATAACCCACAGGTTCATTCGAGTGAATGTCGGCAATCGGTCCTTGACGAATTTCTTCCCCAGTGACCGGATCATGGTAGGTTGAACCGATTGGCTCGATGATCACAGCCCCCACCGCGCCATGCGGCCAAGTGGTTCCACCCAAGGCATGGTCATGCCAGAAAACGGTTCCGACATCGGCATCCGCCCATAGGCGATAACGCACCCATTCTGTCGAAACAATCTGATCCTTGGTGTGGGCATGTTTCAAGGGCTCGCTAAAGGTCAGTGTGTCCACCCCTGTTGCGGCGTCACGCTCGATCTTCCGAATCCAACGGACTTCAGAGCTTTCCACTTGATGCATGCCGATCATGATGTCGGCATTTTCATGGAAGGGCGTTGCCCCTTTGCCCATCTTGATCTTGAGCTGAATGGCTCCGATTCGGGTCGCCTCGGTCACCAGAGCATTCATTGGTGCGGGCAGACCCCGTTTCTCTTCTTTACCCAGCATCGTGAAGGGACGCATCGACTGGTCATAGGAAAAACCGGAAATCACGCCGTCTGAGGCTTGGTTGTCAAACTGAATAAAGTGTGGATGAATGTTGATCTTCGACATCTGAAAGTTGGTGGGATTGTTGTCAATCCACTCACTCTTCAAGATGACGTCGATGCAGTCATACACGTTGGCACGATAGACCAGAGGACGGGCCAAATCTGGATTGGCACGGACTTTGGCGACATCTTCATGCAACACAAAGATG
>JAJDBX010000004.1 GCA_029261135.1 Nitrospirota bacterium | reverse complement strand
TCGAGATGGTGATGCCCGGCGACAATGCAGAGATGGAAGTGGAATTGATCATGCCGATTGCGATGGCAGAAGGCTTGCGTTTTGCGATAAGAGAAGGCGGACGAACCGTAGGCGCCGGAGTCATTACAAAAGTTATTAAATAAATTTATGCCGCAAAATCATTGGCGGCTGGCCAGGGAGTAAATGGCATGCGTGAAATTATTACATTGGGTTGCATAGATTGTAAAAGAAGAAATTACTCAACGATGAAGAATAAGCGGAATACGCCTGATCGGATTGAGTTGAAGAAGTACTGTCGCTTTTGTAGACAACACACGGCCCATAAAGAGGTGAAGTAGTTTCGGTAGAGACCTAGGCCAGTAGCTCTAATTGGTTAGAGCGGCGGTCTCCAAAACCGCATGTTGGGGGTTCGAGTCCCTCCTGGCCTGTTTTATGTGCTTTGTAGGTTCGTGCCCCGAGCTTGGTGTTAGATTTGAACCCCTATTTAAGGGAGAAGTGGCCTTATGAAAAAAATGATTACAAAGGTTCAAGATTTTTTTAAAGATCTGAAGAGTGAGATTTTGAAGGTCACCTATCCATCAAGACATGAAACGATTGGATCGACAACCGTTGTCATTGTTTTTACGATTATCGTTTCACTATTTTTGGCGATTGTTGATGTTGTGCTTGTGCGCTTGCTTCGCTTAGCTGTTTGAGGTCCTTCATGGGGGAAGTCATGGAAAAAGAATGGTATGTCATTCATACATACTCTGGTTATGAGGGGCGGGTGAAGGCGAGCTTGGAAGAGCGCCTCAAAATGCTCGGTTTGGAAGAAAAAGTAGGAACGGTTTTGATCCCGACAGAAGATGTGACTGAGATTCGTGATGGGAAGAAGCGCGTATCGACGAAGAAATTTTTCCCAGGCTATATTATCGCTGAATTGGTTCTTGACGCGGAAGTGCAGCAACTTGTGAACGAGACCCCTAAAGTGACTGGATTTCTTGGCGCGGGTGAAGCTCCAGCACCACTTCCTTCTCAGGAGGTTAAACGACTCCTGAAGCAACTTGATGAAGGCGTGGCCCCTTCTTCTGAATTGTCGCGTTTTGAGAAAGCAGATACCGTTCGGATTGTGGATGGTCCTTTCTTGGGATTTAATGGTGTGGTTGATGAGGTCAACGCGGATCAAGAAAAAGTCAAAGTGTTGGTGAGTATTTTTGGCCGATCAACACCCGTTGAGTTGAGCTATTTACAAGTCGAAAAAGTCTAGGATTTTAGTCTGAAACTCAGTGTGTTAGCAATACGTATAGAAAGGGTAACGAGAAGATGGCAAAAGAAGTCAAGGCGATTGTGAAACTCCAGATCCCCGCAGGGAAAGCAAATCCAGCGCCACCTGTTGGACCGGCTTTGGGGCAGCATGGCGTGAACATTATGGAGTTTTGCAAAGGGTTTAATGCTAAAACCAAGGGGATGGAAGGGTCTATTATTCCTGCTGTCATTGATATTTATGCGGACAGAACCTTCTCTTTCGTGCTGAAAAGCCCTCCGGCATCCGATTTGTTGAAAAAAGCGGCTGGCATTATTAAAGGGTCTGGTGTTCCTCATAAAGAAAAAGTGGGTTCGATCACAAAAAAGCAAGTGGAAGAGATTGCCAAGAAAAAAATGGAAGACATGAATGCGGTTGACCTTCCGGGTGCTTGTAAAATTATTGAAGGTGCAGCAAGGAGTATGGGTATCGACGTTAAATAAGGTCGGAGGGGTCATGGTTCGTTCGGGTTTAATTTCATTGGTTTATCTAAACAGGCGAGCAGGGTTTATCGAGATGAGAGGCGAGTATGGGCAAAAAATATAATGCCGCAGTTCAGAAAGTAGAGGCAAGGCCTTACAGTTTAAAGGAAGGTTGTGCGCTTGTAAGAGAATTGCATTGTGCGAAGTTCGATGGGAGTGTTGATTTAGCCATTCGTTTGGGGGTCGATCCAAGGCATTCAGATCAGATGGTGCGTGGTTCCGTGTTATTACCCCACGGTACAGGAAGAAAGGTTCGGATCCTCGTATTTGCTAAAGGAGAGAAGGAAAAAGAAGCCCTTGAAGCAGGTGCTGACTATGTCGGTGTTGATGAGATGTTGGAAAAGATTAATTCGGGATGGGTGGAATTTGACCGTGTGATTGCAACGCCCGACTTAATGGGGGTTGTTGGGCGTTTGGGTCGGGTGTTAGGACCAAGAGGCTTAATGCCAAACCCGAAAACCGGTACGGTCACCTTCGATATCGCGAAAGCCGTGAATGAGATAAAAAAAGGAAAAGTGGATTATCGTGTTGAAAAAGCAGGGATTATCCATGTCTCTATTGGTCGTGTTTCTTTTGGCTCAGAGCAGTTGTATGAAAATGCCCTTGCGGTTTTTGATTCGGTTTTCAGGCAAAAACCTTCTACGGCCAAAGGAACATATATTAGAAAAGTTGTAGTTTCGCCCACGGTTGGACCCGGGATTACCCTTGATGAAGGAACGCTTCGTCCCGAGAAGGTCGCGGCCTGAAAATAGACCTGAGGTTATTTTTGAACCTAGGTTGCTTGACGATTGAAAGGACAGTCGAATGAATAGGGAAGAAAAGGAAGCGAGCATCTCTCAGTTAAAAGAGAAGTTTTCTCAAGCCAATGTGGCCATTCTTACTGAGTTCTCTGGTATGGGTGTTGAAGAGATGCGTGAAGTCAAAAAAGAGCTTCGAAGTGTTGATGGTGAATTTAAGGTTGTTAAGAATACCATTGCAATTCGTGCGGCTCTGGGGACATCGCTTGAAGGAATGTCCGAATATTTTAAAGGTTCGACCGCAATCGCATTAGGGTATGCCGATCCGGTTGCTCCCACCAAAGCTTTGAAGCAGGTCACTGACAAACAAAAAAAATTAAAAATTAAAGCAGGTGTTATCGAAGGAATGATTGTTGATCTTGATGGCGTGAGGAAAATTGCCAAGTTGCCTTCAAAAAATGTATTGATTGGAGAGCTCATTGGTCGTTTCAATGCGCCTATTACGGGTTTTGCGGGAAGCCTTAACGGAGTTCTCAGTAAGTTTGTTCGCACCCTGGAGGCATTGCATCAGCAACGCCTGAATTCATAAAAAAGTTTGCTTTTATAGCGATTGAGAAAAGAATGAGATTGGGTTTTTACCCATAGACTTTAAATTAGGAGGATAAAAAGTGGCAACAGCAGAATTAACAAATGAAGAGATATTGTCAGCAGTGGAAAAAATGCCTGTTCTTCAGCTCTCGGAGTTGATTAAATTGGTTGAAGACCGTTTTGGTGTTTCTGCCGCGGCGCCCGTAGCGCTTGCTGCGGCACCGGCTGGCGGTGGGGATGCTCCAGCGGAGGCTGAAGTGGAAAAAACCGAATTTGACGTGGTTTTGGCAAGTATCGGCGATAAGAAAATTCAGGTTATTAAAGCGGTACGCGAAGTGACCAGCTTGGGTCTGAAAGAGGCCAAAGCATTGGTGGATTCTGTTCCCGCGCCGGTAAAAACAGGGGTTTCAAAAGACGATGCGGAAGAGATGAAAAAAAGCCTCGAAGCATCTGGAGCTACAGTCGAAATTAAGTAGCCGAAGTTTCTTTAGGGTCTGCTTGTTTTTAGTCTTATAACGAGGTTTTTTAAGAAACCTCATTTTTTAACCTTCGGGAGGGTTTATGACACAGCGGTCTAGTGTCAAGGTCAGAGAGCGGAAAGATTTTTCAAAGATTCCAGTTAAAATCGGGATCCCCAATCTGATCGAAATACAGAAAGCGTCGTATGAGCGTTTTATGCAGCGTGAGGTTGTCGCTGAAAAACGAGTAGATATCGGGCTTCAATCGGCGTTTACGAGCGTTTTCCCTATTTCGGATTACAGCAATACCACGATGGTTGAGTTTATTGATTACTCAGTCGGAGCACCTAAATATGACGTGCAAGAATGTCTAGAGCGCGGCATGACCTATGCTGCACCTTTGAAGATTCGGGTTCGCTTGGTGATTTGGGATAAGGAAGTGAAGGGTGAAGCCAAGGTGCTACGGGATGTTCGAGAGCAGGAAGTTTACATTGGCGAACTGCCTTTAATGACAGAGAATGGAACCTTTTTAGTGAATGGCACCGAGCGTGTTGTTGTGAGTCAACTTCAGCGTTCACCTGGAGCTGCATTTACGCATGATAAAGGGAAAACCCATCCCAGTGGCAAAATATTGTATTCCGGAAGAATTATTCCTTATCGCGGTTCTTGGCTTGATTTTGATCTTGATGCGAAAGATATCTTGTATGTCCGAATTGACCGGAGAAGAAAGCTTCCGGCGACAATTCTTCTAAAAGCCTTTATCCAGACAGACAAACAAGAATCAGGGACGACTTATTTTATTAATGGTCGGGATGATCGCATTGAAGGGGAAAGTGTTGATGAGGTTATTCTAAAACTCTTTTATCCCATTGAACAAGTTTCCCTTAAGGGTGGTGCATTCTTTAGGAGATTAGACCCGAAAATACATGCGGGCATTCGTGTGCCCTCTGACATTACAGGCAAGTCGGGTAAAGAGGTTTTGGTTAAGGAAGGACATAAGTTAACACGTGGCGCCTTGAAGAAGGTAAGCGCCGAAGGCATTGAGTTAATTGCTTACCCGAGAGAAGAACTGGTCGGTAAGACTGTTTTAAGTGATGTGATTGATGAGGAAACAGGGGAAATCCTGGTCGAGAGAAATGAGGACCTTACTGAAGAGGTGCTTACGACCATTAGTGAGAGCCGGATTGATTCACTGGAGCTTTTGTATATCAATAATATTACGGTGCTCCCTATTATTCGTGATACTTTGCTCCTTGATAAAGTGTCTTCTCCCGAAGAAGCAATGGTTGAAGTTTATCGGAGGCTCCGCCCCGGTGAAACACCCACGATGGACACGGCAAAACTCCTTTTTGAGAACCTATTTACGAGTTCGAAACGCTATGATCTCTCTCCTGTGGGAAGACTTAAAATCAACAAAAAACTTGGTATAAAACTACCACTGGATCATCGGACATTGACCGATCAGGATATCGTAGAGGTCACGCGTTATCTTGTCGGTCTGAGAGCGGGGCAAGGGGTGATTGAAGATATTGACCACCTCGGCAATCGAAGAGTGCGTTCTGTGGGTGAGTTACTCGAAAACCAATTCCGAATCGGATTGGTTCGTATGGAACGAACAATTAAAGAACGAATGAACCTTCTGGATATAGAAACCGTTCTACCCCACGATCTCATCAATGCGAAGCCGGTGATTGCTGTTGTCAAAGAGTTTTTTGGGAGTAGTCAGCTTTCTCAATTTATGGATCAAACTAATCCACTCGCAGAGATTACCCACAAACGGCGTCTATCTGCACTTGGACCGGGAGGATTGACGCGTGACCGTGCGGGATTTGAGGTTCGGGATGTTCATCCAAGCCATTATGGTCGGATTTGCCCGATTGAGACGCCTGAGGGGCCCAATATTGGGCTGATTACATCTTTGGCAACTTATGCACGTGTCAATGAATTCGGGTTCATTGAGTCCCCCTACCATAGGGTGATCGATAAAAAAGTGTCGGAAGACATCGAATATCTTTCAGCGATTGATCGAGATCGCCCTGTGATTGCCCAGGCCAATACCCCATTGAGCAAAGATGGGAAGATTGATGCTAATGCCGTTTCGGCCAGGTCTTTGGGGGATTTTGTCGTTGTGCCCCCCGAAGCGGTCGAGTATATGGATGTTTCTCCAAAACAGATTGTGAGTGTGGCCACCTCGCTTATTCCTTTTCTTGAAAACGATGATGCCAATCGCGCCTTGATGGGATCAAATATGCAGCGTCAGGCTGTTCCTTTGATCAAAACAGAGGCTCCTTTAGTGGGTACTGGAATAGAAGGCGTTGTTGCGCGTGATTCCGGATATATTGTGCTTGCTAGGCGAGGGGGTGTTGTTGAAAGCGTAGATGGAGACCGTATCGTGATCCGGGTAGAGGTCTCAAAAAAACAACAAAGCTCGGAGGATGATAATCAAGAAGTCGAGATTGATGTTTACAAGCTGATTAAGTTTCAGCGCTCAAACCAAAATACCTGTATTAATCAACGTCCGGTTATTTCAGTGGGGATGAGTGTTAAAAAAGGGGATGTTCTTGCTGATGGCCCAGCGATTGATGAGGGCGAATTGGCCTTAGGCCGGAATATTACGGTCGCCTTCATGCCTTGGGGAGGCTACAACTACGAAGATGCCATTCTAATTTCTGAAAAACTCATCAAAGAAGATCATTTTACTTCAATTAATATTGAAGAGTTCGACTTAGAGTCTCGGGACACGAAGCTAGGCAAAGAAGAGATTACGCGGGATATTCCAAATGTCAGTGAAGAAGCGTTAATGAATCTTGACGAATCAGGGATTATTCGTGTTGGGGCTGAAGTCAGGCCAGGCGATATCCTTGTTGGAAAAGTGACTCCGAAAGGTGAAACCCAGTTGACGCCCGAGGAAAAATTGCTCCGCGCTATTTTTGGAGAGAAGGCTGGTGATGTCAAAGACGCTTCTTTATATGTTCCGCCCGCGATTGAAGGCATTGTGGTCGATGTTAAAATATTTTCCCGACGCAGTGTCGAAAAAGATGCCCGTTCTAAGACAATTGAAAAGCAGGATTTAGGGCGCATCCATCGTGATCACAAAGATGAGTTGGATATTTTTGAACAAGAAAAATTCAAAAAACTCCGTGCTTTGATGATTGATATGCTCGTTGGGGTTGATATCGTCGATCCGGATTCCGGTGACATTCTTTTGAAGAAAAAGAAGGCTATTACCGAAGAAATTCTAGGTAAAATTAAGGATGAATCCCTAAGGCATGTGACCTTGAGTGATAAAAAGGCCCAGGCGAAAATCGATCATCTGGAGTCTTTTCATAAGGAACAGATTGATATTTTACAGACGATCTACGATGAAAAAGCCGGACGTTTAAAGAGGGGTGATGAGTTGCCCCCCGGTGTTATCAAGCTTGTAAAGGTGCTTGTTGCCATGAAGCGGAAGCTTCAGGTAGGTGATAAAATGGCAGGACGTCATGGAAACAAGGGGGTTGTTTCTCGTATTCTACCCGAAGAAGATATGCCCTATCTTCCCGATGGGACTCCCGTAGAAATTGTTTTAAACCCCTTAGGTGTGCCTTCAAGGATGAATGTGGGACAAATTCTGGAAACACATCTCGGTTGGGCCGCACATAAGCTCGGTATTCATGTTTCGACGCCTGTTTTTGATGGTGCAAATGAAAAAGAAATCAAGACAATGCTTCGGGAAGCAAATCTTCCAGAGAGTGGGCAGACGGTATTGTATGATGGGAAAACAGGAGAAGCTTTTAAAAGACCTGTCACCGTAGGAAAAATGTACATTCTAAAACTCCACCATCTTGTTGACGATAAGATTCATGCACGATCCATTGGGCCCTACTCTCTTGTCACGCAGCAACCTTTAGGCGGGAAAGCGCAATTTGGAGGCCAGCGTCTGGGTGAAATGGAGGTCTGGGCGCTTCAAGCCTATGGTGCAGCCTCAATACTGCAGGAGTTTTTGACGGTGAAGTCGGATGATGTTCCCGGTCGATCACGTATATATGAAGCCATTGTGAAGGGGGAGCATTTCTTAGAGTCTGGTCTTCCCGAATCATTCAATGTCTTAATTAAAGAGCTTCAAAGTTTAGGTCTCGATGTAGAGCTGATTCCAGTGGGCGGTTAAGTCATATCCACCTTGAAGTCTGGTTTTCAGGTTTTGCTTTATATCTATGGTTTATACATGTTTTCTAACCTTTATGGTTTGGAGGATTGATGCAAACAATCAGTCAAGTTGAAACAGCAAAAAGTCTTTTTGAAAAGTCAAAAAGTCCCGTATCCTTTGATGCGATTCGCATTCGAATTGCATCAAGTGAAAAGATTCGTTCATGGTCGTACGGGGAAGTCAAAAAGCCAGAAACAATTAATTATCGTTCATTTAAACCCGAGCGGGATGGTCTTTTCTGTGCGCGTATTTTTGGCCCGGTTAAGGACTGGGAATGCAACTGCGGTAAATACAAAAGAATGAAACATCGCGGAATTGTTTGTGATAAATGCGGTGTAGAGGTGATTCAATCCAAAGTTCGGCGTGAACGCATGGGTCACATTGAGCTTGCATCCCCTGTTGCGCACATCTGGTTTTTAAAAGGAATCCCAAGTCGGATCGCGATTTTGCTGGATGTGACACTGAAACTGCTTGAGAGAGTTCTTTATTTTGAGAATTACATCGTTATTGATCCGGGAGAGACAGGTTTACAGGAAAAAGAAATCCTGTCAGAAGACCAATACCGTGCATTGATGGAAGAGCATGGCCCCGGTGCATTTGAAGCGGAGATGGGTGCTGAGGCCATACGAGAAATTTTAAAGAAGATCGACCTGAGTGGACTTTGGGATACATTACAAGAGAAGTTGTCAGGTTCCACTTCTGTTGCCGCGCAGAAAAAATTAACCAAACGACTGAAGGTGCTCGAATCATTTCGACAGTCCGGTAATTTGCCTGAGTGGATGATTCTGGACGTGATTCCTGTGTTGCCTCCTGAGTTAAGACCCTTGGTGCCGCTTGATGGCGGTCGCTTTGCGACCTCTGATTTGAATGATCTCTATCGCCGTGTGATTAATCGAAACAACCGTCTGAAGCGGCTTCTTGATTTAAAGGCCCCTTTAATTATTATCCGAAATGAAAAAAGAATGCTTCAGGAATCTGTGGATGCGCTCTTTGATAACGGGCGTCGCGGTCGGGCGATTCGCGGGCCGAATAAACGTCCCTTAAAATCGCTTTCTGATATGTTGAAAGGGAAGCAAGGTCGGTTTCGGCAGAACCTTCTAGGGAAAAGAGTGGATTATTCGGGTCGATCTGTCATCGTTGTGGGACCCGAATTAAAGCTGCATCAATGCGGTCTTCCTAAGAAAATGGCTTTAGAACTCTTTAAGCCCTTTATCTATCATAAGTTGGAGGCGCGAGGTGAAGTCACGACCATTAAGAGTGCGAAAAAAATGGTCGAAAAAGAAAGTTCCGAAGTTTGGGATATCTTAGATGAAGTGATTCGAGAACACCCTGTTCTTTTAAATCGCGCCCCGACACTTCACCGTTTGGGTATTCAGGCTTTCGATCCTGTGCTTGTTGAAGGAAAGGCCATCCGGCTCCATCCTCTCGTTTGTGCGGCATTTAATGCTGACTTTGACGGGGATCAGATGGCGGTTCACCTCCCCTTATCGATAGAAGCACAGATCGAGGCGAGAGCCTTGATGATGTCGATTAACAATGTCCTTTCTCCGGCAAGTGGACAGCCCATCATGGTGCCTTCTCAAGATATGATTTTAGGGTGTTACTGGTTGACGAAAGAGCGCCCGGGAGCAAAAGGAGAAGGAAAAGTTTTTTCTGGGCCGGGAGAGGTTCGAATCGCTTATGACCACGGTATTGTAGAGGAGCATGCAAAAATTAAGGTGAAACTTGATGGCGCGATGGTCGATACGACGGTGGGGAGGATTATCTTCAATGAAATCCTGCCTCCAAAAACGCCATATGCTGCTGTAAACCAGTCTTTGAACAAAAAAGCCTTGGTCAAGTTGATCTTCAATGCGTACCGGGATGCAGGTCATCGCGAAACGGTTGCCTTTTTGGATCGCGTGAAAGAACTTGGTTTCTCGTATGCAATGAAGGCAGGAATTTCTATTTGCATTGATGACATGCATATTCCTTCAAAGAAGGCAGACTTGCTTGCTGAGGCCAGTAAAGAAGTGAGTGAGATTGAAGATCAATATGCCAACGGACTGATTACGAATGGTGAACGATACAACAAAGTGGTCGATATTTGGGCGCATGTGACCGATGTTGTCGCGAATGAAATGATGAGAGAGCTTTCTGAAGTTGAAGTGACTTCTGAATCAGGAGAATCTGGTAAACCCAATCGGACGAAATTTAATTCAATTTATATGATGGCGGATTCAGGGGCGAGAGGAAGTGCACAGCAGATTCGTCAATTAGGGGGGATGCGTGGCTTGATGGCAAAGCCCTCTGGGGAAATTATTGAAACACCCATTACAGCCAATTTCAGAGAAGGGCTTACGGTGCTTCAATACTTTATTTCGACTCATGGTGCCAGAAAAGGTTTGGCGGATACCGCCTTAAAAACTGCAAATTCAGGATACCTGACCCGTCGTCTGGTTGATATTGCGCAAGATGTCATTGTGAAACAGATCGATTGCAACACCCCGGATAGTATTTCTGTGACTGCGCTTGTTGAGGGGGGAGAGGTGATTGAACCTTTAGATGAGCGTATTTTGGGACGGGTTGCGATAGAAGATATTCTTGACCCCATTACGGGAGAAATTATCTGTCCTGCAAATGTGTTACTTGATGAAGAAAGAACCCAAGCGGTGATTGATTCTGGTATTGATCGGGTTAAAATTCGTTCTGTCTTGACCTGTAGAGCCCGTATGGGAATATGTGCCAAGTGTTACGGGCTAGACCTTTCTCGAGGGGAAGAAGTCGAGATGGGTGAAGCTGTCGGTGTGATTGCGGCGCAATCCATCGGAGAGCCTGGTACGCAGCTGACAATGCGTACCTTCCATATTGGCGGGACTGCAAGCAAGGTGGTTGAGCAGACGACCTTAGAGGCAAAAAATTCGGGCATTGTTAAATATCTCCAGTTGCAAACGGTTCGTGACAAAGTGGGAGATATGATCGCAATGAAGCGTAACGGGAAAATCGCTATTTATGATGAAACAGGTCGAGAAAAAGAGAAGTATTCGGTTGTCTATGGTGCAAAGATTAAGGTAGAAGAAGGCACGAAAGTCAAAGCCGGGCAACGACTGGTCGAATGGGATCCCTACTCACTATCTATTTTGACAGATGTGGGTGGGAAAATCGCCATGGGGGATGTGGTTGAAGGCATGACCATGCGGGAAGAGGTCGATGAAATTACCGGTCTTGCGCGTAAAGTGATTGTGGATTCCTTGGGATCAAATCTGCGTCCTCGCATTTCAATTAAAGACAAATCCGGTCGAACGGCAAAATTGGTGTCCACTGGCCTGGTTGCCCGTTATCTTCTTCCGGCAGGTGCGCACATCTTTGTTGAAAAAGGGCAAGAGGTTCAACCTGGGGATGTTCTCGCTAAGATTCCAAGAGAAACAACGAAAACAAAAGATATTACCGGTGGTTTGCCCCGTGTCGCCGAACTCTTTGAGGCAAGAAAGCCTAAGGAGCAAGCCATCATTTCAGAAATAGACGGAACGGTTGAGTATGGTGGTTTTGTGAAGGGCATGCGCAAGGTGATTGTGACCAATGAAATGGGTGATGCACGAGAATATTTGGTTCCAAAAGGTAAGCATGTCAATGTCCATGAAGGGGATTGGGTGAATGCCGGCGAACCTTTAATGGATGGATCGGCGAATCCTCATGATATTTTAGACGTCTTGGGGCCGAAAGCCTTGCAACAATATTTGGTAGATGAGGTTCAAGAAGTCTATCGTCTTCAAGGGGTTTCAATTAATGATAAGCATATTGAGATTATTGTTCGTCAAATGCTTCGCAAGGTAAAAATTGAAGAATCTGGCGATACAAGTTTTTTGATTGGCGCACAGGCGGATAAATTTGCTTTTGCTGAGGAAAATGAAAAAGTCATGTCGAAAGGTGGCCAGCCTGCAATTGGAAAACCGATTTTACTCGGAATCACAAAAGGTGCACTTTCAACTGACAGTTTTATCTCTGCAGCGTCTTTTCAAGAGACCACACGCGTATTAACTGAAGCTGCAATTAGTGGAAAGATTGATTATCTGATGGGATTGAAAGAGAATGTGATTGTTGGCCGTCTGATCCCTGCTGGAACAGGACCGGCGAAGTACCGGGAGGTCTATGCACGGGTGCCTGGGTTAAATAATTCTTCCGATGAAGGTGAAACGCTTCAACAGGAAAACGAGGCTTCAATGGCTAAATCATTGAGTGAAATATCTTGACATGATATCACTACTTCTGTATAATGCCAAAGTTTTGGATATTTGTGAAAAGGAAATGCTATGCCGACAATTAATCAACTCATAAAAAAAGGCAGACTCAAGCCGAAATCAAAGACCAAAAGTCCGGCTTTGAAGTCCTCCCCTCAGAGGAGAGGGGTTTGTGTTCGTGTGTACACAACGACACCTAAAAAACCAAATTCAGCCCTAAGGAAGGTTGCCCGTGTGCGTTTGACGAATGGGATTGAAGTTACCTCTTATATTCCCGGTGTTGGACATAACCTTCAGGAGCATTCCATCGTATTGGTTCGAGGTGGAAAGGTTAAAGATTTACCGGGTGTCCGCTATCATATTGTTCGTGGTGCCTTGGATGCCGTTGGTGTGGCCGATCGGAAGCAGGGGCGTTCAAAGTACGGTACAAAGACGCCAAAATAGTATTTAATTTATCGCTCATTGAGATAATAGGTTCGCATGTCGAGACGAAGAGTTACGATTAAAAGAGAAGTATTGCCTGATCCTCGCTTTGGTGACCGTGTCATTTCTAAATTCATTAGTTTGCTGATGAAGGGTGGGAAGAGGAGCACGGCGGAGTCAATTTGTTATGGTGCCTTTGATCAAATTCAGGAAAAAACAGGTTCAGATCCACTGACTGTTTTCAAAAGTGCTATAGATAATGTAAGGCCTCGTGTTGAAGTGAAATCCCGTCGTGTTGGAGGAACTTCGTATCAGGTTCCTGTCGAGATTCATCAGAACCGGCGGATGACCTTGTCTTTGCGGTGGATCGCTCATTATGCAAGGCAGCGGGCGGGTAAATCCATGAAGGAGAAGCTTGCCGGTGAGCTGCTGGATGCCTCAAATAATTCGGGCGCGGCCGTAAAGAAAAGGGAAGACACGCATAGAATGGCTGAAGCGAACAAGGCCTTTGCGCATTATCGCTGGTAATTATCGAACTTTTTTAGATGGAGTGGAATAGTGCTTTCTGCTCCTCTTTTTTTTATTAGACGTATAGAATTGGGAATTTAGATCTTGGGAAGAGAACAACCGTTATTACGGGTTCGAAATATTGGGATTATGGCCCATATTGATGCCGGTAAAACAACCACAACAGAGCGGATTCTCTATTACACGGGTGTGACGCATCGCATTGGTGAGGTGCATGAGGGCGCGGCGACCATGGATTGGATGGAACAGGAGCGTGAACGTGGTATTACGATTACCTCTGCTGCAACCACTTGTCATTGGGGTGATCACCGAATTAACATTATTGATACCCCTGGCCATGTTGATTTTACGATTGAGGTAGAGCGTTCTCTGCGGGTTTTGGATGGTGCTGTGGCAGTGTTTGATTCTGTCCAAGGTGTCGAGCCGCAGTCTGAGACAGTCTGGCGGCAAGCTGATCGTTATGGTGTACCGCGTATTGCGTTCATGAATAAGATGGATCGAATGGGGGCAGATTTTTACGCCGGCGTCCAAACAATGGTGGATCGCTTGAAGGCCGTTCCAGTTGTGGTGCAGATTCCGATTGGAAAAGAGGCTGAGTACAGAGGCTCTATCGATTTGATCGAAATGATGGCTGTTCTTTTTGACGATGAAACCCTTGGAGCGAAGTTTGCTGTTGAAGATATCTCGGAAGATTTATTGTCTCAGGCGAAGGAATATCGGGATAAACTTATTGAGGCTGCCGCAGATTTTGATGATGAATTGGCAGTGAAATTCCTTGAGGGAGCGGAGATTACATCTGATGAACTGAAGGCTGCCTTGCGTAAAGGAACTCTGATGTTGAAGATTGTCCCTGTTTTGTGCGGTTCTGCTTTTAAAAATAAGGGGGTTCAGCTTCTCTGTGATGCGATTGTTGATTTTCTCCCTTCCCCTGTTGATGTTCCGGCTGTAAAGGGGGTTAATCCGCGTTCGGGGGAAGATCTTCTCCGAAAATCAGAGGATGATGAGCCGTTTTCAGCACTTGCTTTTAAGATTATGGCAGATTCCTTTGTGGGTCAGCTGACATTTTTTAGGGTTTATTCGGGTGTGCTTAAAGCCGGGTCTTATATTTATAATTCCACAAAAGGTTCAAAGGAACGTGTGGGCAGGATTTTAAAGATGCACGCGAATAAACGTGAAGATGTTCAAGAGGTGAGAACAGGTGATATTGCTGCAGCAGTTGGTTTAAAGGGAACAAAAACAGGCGATACCCTATGTGATGAGAAACAACAGATCTTGTTGGAAATTATGACCTTTCCGGAGCCTGTCATTTCTCTGGCCATCGAGCCCAAGACAAAAGTAGATCAGGAAAAGTTAGGGCTTTCGCTTCAAAAACTTTGTCATGAAGACCCTTCTTTGAGAGTCGCAACAGATGAAGAGACGAACCAGACAATTATTTCCGGTATGGGGGAGTTGCATCTTGAAATAATTGTGGATCGCTTAAAAAGAGAATTTAAGGTCGACGCAAATGTGGGTAAACCTCAGGTAGCCTATCGAGAGACCATTCAGGGGGTTGCTGAAGCCGAAGGAAAATATATTCGGCAAACGGGTGGACGTGGACAGTATGGTCATGTTTGGTTGAAAGTGGAATCTCAAGGGCCCGGAGAGGGTTTTGAGTTTGTAAATAAGATTGTCGGGGGTGCTATCCCTAAAGAGTTTATCGGACCGACCGAAAAGGGTATTCGTGAGGCATTAACTTCAGGTGTTGTCGCAGGTTATGAGATGATCGATTTGAAGGTCACGCTTTATGACGGCTCGTTTCATGATGTGGATTCTTCGGAGACTGCATTTAAGATTGCAGGTTCAATGGCTTTTAAGTCGGGAGCGAAAAAAGCAGACCCTGTTCTTTTGGAACCCATTATGGATTTAGAAGTCATTATTCCAGAAGAATACATGGGAGATGTGATTGGGCAACTGAGTTCCAAGAGAGGAAAGATACTTGGGATGAACATGCGAGGCGGCGCGCAAGTGGTTTCTGCGCTTGTGCCACTTTCGGAAATGTTTGGATATGCTACGAACCTTCGTTCAATGACTCAAGGGCGTGGTGTTTTTACGATGCAGTTTTCCCGCTACGAAGAAGTGCCTAAGCATATTTCTGAAGAAATTATTGCCAAAAATCAGGGAACTGCATAATTGTTTGGCTTCTTGCATAGACAAGAAATAGTTCGTAAGGGTCTTTTCCCTCCCTTTGTTGGATTGGAGAAAGACTTGGGATTTGTAGACTTGAAGGGGAGAATAAATGGCAAAGGCTAAATTTGAGCGGACGAAGCCGCATTTAAATATTGGGACAATAGGTCATGTGGATCACGGGAAAACCACCTTGACCTCAGCGATCACCAAAGTGCTTTCAGAAAAAGGCTCAGCC
>JAJDBX010000030.1 GCA_029261135.1 Nitrospirota bacterium | reverse complement strand
GTGATGGTGAAACATCTCCATTGGTTCTTTTTCTTCACGGATTTGAAGGCTCTTCCCGGGCGAAATATATCCTCGGCATGTTGCGGTGTTTCAATCAACGCGAGTGGCGGGGGGTCGCCCTGAATTTTAGATCTTGCAGCGGGGAGATGAACCGGCAGCCTCGTTTTTATCATTCGGGAGAAACCACCGACCTCGACTGGGTCATACGACGTTTACAGAAGTCTTGGCCCCAATCCCCTTTATTTGTCGTGGGGTTTTCGCTTGGGGGCAATGTGCTTTTAAAGTGGCTCGGAGAAAATGAAGCCCAGGCAAGATCACTCGTTCGGGCGGCGGTTGTGGTCTCGGTGCCCTTTGATTTGGGGGTCGCAGCACAAAATATCGATTCGGGATTGGGTCGGCTTTATGGCCAAAACTTTTTAAGCACCTTAAAACAAAAGATACTCGAAAAAGCAACAGCCCATCCGGGCTTGATTGACCCGAAAGTGGTGCACAATATCAAATCCTACATTCAATTTGAGGATGAGGTCTTTGCCCCCATTCATGATTTTAAAGATGCAAAAAATTACTGGAGGCGTTGCAGCGCTCAGCATTTTTTAAGCGGCATTCGGTGTGAAACATTGGTGATTCATGCAGAAGACGACCCCTTTTTGCCGGGAGATGATCTGCCCATAAAACAATTGTATCAATCAAAATATCTTCATCCGGAGATCTCAAAAAAAGGGGGCCACGCGGGTTTTATACAGGGAAACAGGCCTTGGCAGCCGCGGTATTGGGCCGAGTCACGCGCCCTGCAGTTTTTGTCTTCTTTTTTTTAATCTATCGGGAGGGGAATAATGCCGTTCCAATATCTATGTTTTCAAGGAAGAAATGGGAAGAACGACTCCCTGTTCCCGAAATATCGCTTGCGTCAAAATAGGTTGACCCATAAAATTTACTTCGATTCGCTTATGGTCTGCTGGAACAGGGATGCCATTTTTAAAAAAGCTCAACCAAACCCATGTAATTTCTTTAATATCCTTAACCAGAGATAGCGCCAGTTTTTTAGAAATAAAAAAAATGACCAAGTTCAAAAGAATCAATGCGGCCAGAATTCCAAAGGCATAAGCAAAAAACTGAATAATCATAATCTTCTCCCTTGATATTTTTAGGGCGACAAAAAACCTGTTGAATCCAGCTCTAACTCTATATTTGGGAATATAGCTTTTTAAAGGAGTAATAAGAAAGAAAATCTGTAAATAATTAATAATTTGAGATAAATTCGTTTATTTCAAGTGGATGGGTGTAAGAGTGGACTTTATGTCGCACGAGTGTCATGTAAGAAAAAAAAGAGTGGATCGAAAATCTGGGGCAAATTATTTAAGTATTGAGGATGCTTTATTATTCGGAAGGTCAAGAACGCAAAATTGTTTCAATTAATGTGCTCTGTTTCGGGCGAACAGGGGTAATCGGTTTAATTGAAAGGTAATTTGAGATTTACACCGCCTATTTCAGCATGGAATTCCTGAAACAGAACACGATAATAGAGGTTTTCTCAGTAGTTAGGATTAACGTTGTCTTTGGAGATCACGGGGATGACGGGAAAGTCGTTGATGTACCGCTTGACATTGAATCAAATCCGGCACCACCCCATCGATCCCAATTAATCGGGGTTAATTGAAAATCATTGAGATCATGCGATGGAATACTGGGACGCGATACTGCCGTGGACCCTGTCCCGGAAGAACAGCCCCCGCGTGTGCCGTTATCGCTAAAAAAGCGATCTTCCAAGCGATCGCTTGCATCACCAAAATCACTGCAGCGGCTAAAATTGAGTAACTGATTTGTCGCCGGATCCACTATGGTGACCACTTCGAGGTCACCCCAGTATGTAATTTCTCCAGCGCCAGATGTCACAACATCATGAGACAGATCCCCGGCACCCAGTGTAAATAACTCCTCCTGGGATTCAGCACGGTCGAGATCATCCGAATGAACACCGTCGAAACTGGTAATCCAAACGGCAATATCCCGTCGAATAAGTACTTTCCCAGTGGCGGTATCAACGAAAGGGATCTGTTGAAAATGCATATCCATTTGATTGAAACCTTCGGTAAGTGAGGCAACATTTTTTTCGGTGATGTCAGAATGTATGCTGATAGGCTGTCGAAAACCATCCATAACAGTAAGCTCGTTTAGACCGAATGCAGGGTCTGAAATCGTTTGGTTAAAGACAACATTCCCGCTCGGGTCATTGGAACCTCCATTTTCAAACCTTGAAAAGCTTTCCATTGAAAAATCGGAGGAACCCATGCTTTGAAAAAAGAAGGATTCTCCACTTGGAAGAGTAATTTTTTCCTGCAAAAACCCGGGACTTTGCATCACATCCCCCACAATAACGCCGGGAATTGTCCCCGCATCAACCCCCCAAGGCACAGGGGCTTCGGATGCCAGAGGTGAAACGGATGTGGATGGGAGTGTTCGAGTAATGTCACCACCCCCACTAAACTGCGCGTGAACGGGCAATACAGCCAGGTGTAAAAAAAGGGAAAAAGAGGTTATTATCCAGAATCTAGAAATATTTCTCTTCAACACATCCATATCTCCCATCCTCTAATTTGCTTAATACTACAAAAAATTCTTGGGATTAACCTCCCAAAATATAATCTAAATTGAGGAATAAGTCAAGATTTTTTTGGTAAATTATTAATTTTTTATGTCATAAGGCATGGAATTAGGCTATACTAAATAACGTTTAAAGTTATGAAAACATTTGGGATGCTATCTTAATCTTTTGAAATCTACGGGGTTTATTGTGAACTCCGACAGATGACCGGGGTGTTCTATCATGAAAGATTCTATCGTGATGATGAGTATCACTTTTATCGCGACGGCACTGATGTCGGCTTGTTCCGGAGGCGGTGGTTCTTCTCCTCCAGGCTCTACTGCTCCCGGCATGGAGTTAAACATTTCAATAAGCATTCCAAAAGGGGATCCGAGTTGCTTAAACGGGGGGACTCAAGTGGATACAGGGGTAGACAGTAATGGAAATGGCATACT
>JAJDBX010000029.1 GCA_029261135.1 Nitrospirota bacterium | reverse complement strand
CTATGTCCGGATGTAAAAGTCGGCATCTATTCTGCCGGATTGAAACAACGAGACACAACGTCGCGGATCATCTGTGCTGGAATTCAATCGGTCTATCGTCGTGCGTGTGAGTTGGATGCATTTGATCTGGTCATCGTTGACGAAGCACATCTTATTGCGACTGAAGGCGACGGCATGTATCGCCAGTTCCTGGCCGACGCCAAGGTGATCAACCCACATCTTCGCGTGATCGGCATGACAGCGACACCGTTCCGCATGAAGTCTGGCCTGATCTGCTCGCCCGATCATTTCCTGAACCACATCTGTTACGACATTGGCATCCGTCCGTTGATCCGCGACGGCTATCTCTGCCCGCTGGTAAGTAAAGCTGGCCAATCGAAGGCACACACGGATAACGTTTCGATTCGCGGCGGCGAGTTTGTTGCTGGCGAACTTGAATCGCTTATGAATCGCGACTCGCTAGTCGAAGCCCGCTTGTGCCGAGATTGTGGAGCGGACTGCCGATCGCAACGCTTGCCTGATCTTCGCTTCGGGCGTCGAACATGGAAGACATGTGGCTCGCGTATTACGCAAGAAGCACAACGTGGAGTGCGGCTTCGTTTGTGGCGAGACACCTGCCTCAGAACGGGAAGAGTTGCTGGCTCGGTTTCGAGGCGATTCGTCGGGAACATTGTTCGGTCGTGAGCCACTCAAGTATCTCTGCAACGTCAACGTCCTGACGACCGGCTTCGATGCACCGAACATCGATTGCATCGCGTTGCTCCGTCCAACCATGTCGCCAGGTCTGCTTGTTCAGATGGTTGGGAGAGGGCTCCGACTGCATGAAGCCAAGAGCAATTGCTTGATCCTCGATTTTGGTGGCAACATCGAACGCCACGGACCAATTGATCAGATCACCGTCAAAGAGAAGCCTGGAAACGGCGGCGATGCACCCGCCAAAGAATGTCCTGAATGCCATTCGGTGATCGCTTCAGGCTATGCGACGTGTCCCGATTGCGGCTATGCGTTCCCACCTCCCGAACGAAACACGCACGAACCGAAAGCATCGTCGGCCAGTGTCTTATCCGGTGAAGTCACGAAGGCTGAACATACCGTTCGCGACGTTGTTTATGCCGTTCACACCAAGCGAGGTGCCGATGAAGACACGCCGAAGACGATGCGAGTTGACTATCAAGTCAGTCTTCATGAATGGGTAAGCGAATGGGTCTGGCTTCGAGCACGACGGCTACGCCCAATGCCACTTACTTTACATTGAACTGAGCGGAATGGCGCTAGCCCAATGCCACTTACTTTACAGAATATTTTCCAATACAGCGAGTTTGGCATGAATTTTGCGCATCGGTGGTGGGTTTTGTTTAAACCTGCCACTTTTGCATGGATGCGCTATGATCGTTCGCCCTACCAATTCGAATGCTGCTGCAAGTTCTCAAACTGCCCATGATGAACCTGCTCGGGAGGAAGTCGCCTCGGCGATCAATCTGCTCAACACGTTGATCGGTGCTCCCGAACAACGCAAACTCTTCGACGCCGAACAACAACCAGCGTCGCAGATGATTTACACGCATGGAGTCACGTTATGGATGCTCACGTTGCAACGGCTTAGTGGTGGGAGATCGCTCGCAGAAGTTGTCTCCGAAATCATCGCACATGACCACGAGTTGTTGCCCGATAACAAACGGATCCGAGAGAACACACTCTCGGAGAATTCGGCAGCCTATTCGCGAGCCAGAACACGCTTGCCACTGACAACCGTGGAAGCGTTTTCCAAGCGAGTTGCCAACTACTTGGGACAAAGCAGTCAACCAGTGATCAATGGAAAACGAATCTTTATCCTCGATGGCACCACCATCACGCTGGCACCAACCAAGGCACTGCAAGAAGCTTATCCGCCAGCCACCAATCAGCATGGCGAATCGGTTTGGCCTGTCGCTTTGTTGATGGTCGCGAATGAGATGCAAAGCGGATGTGCGTTGTTTCCTGAGATCGCTCCGATGTACGGCGAGAAAAACGCGAGTGAAGCTGTCTTGGCAGAACGAATCCTCAAGCAATTGCCTGACCATTCCATCGTGATGGCCGATGCGAACTTCGGAATCTTCAGCGTCGCTTATCATACAGTCGAAGCCGAACATGACTTCTTATTCCGGCTGACGAAGGCTCGCTTCAAGTCACTGCACCGTCAAGCTGACTTGATTGACAAAGGCCCGACTCACAAGACGTATCACTTATCCTGGAAACCTACTTCGAGGGATCGCAAGAGTACTCCCAGCTTGTCCAAAGATGCAGCGATCGAAGTTCTCATTCACGAAGTTGTTCTTAGTTCGAGCGTGACTTTGTACTTGATTAGTACCTTGGAGATCGATGCCCTCAGTGCCGCCGATGTCTACAATCGTCGTTATGATGTGGAGTTCGACATACGCGACTTGAAAGTCACGATGGACACGGAGAACATCCGCGCCAAGAGCGTGGACATGTTCAAGAAGGAACTCTACGCTTCGGTCGTTGCCTACAACTTGGTCGTTCAGTTTCGTCGTCAGGCAGCGGAGTTGGCAGAAGTCAAACCTCGCCGGTTGAGCTTCAAAGGGGTCTGGACAACGATAAAAAATCGTCTTCTTCTTCAGCCTGCTTGTAGTTTGGAAGAGTGGCATGACCGCTTTGCGATCGCTCTTCATCACGCCTCGAAGAAGAAGCACCCCATCCGACCAGAGCTTCGAAGCTATCCCCGGAAGGCACATCCTAGGCGCCAGAAAACCACCAAGTTCGAGAAAGCACTACGCAAGAAAAAGAAGGCCGAAGACCAAGCGCCCCCCAATCCGGAACCAAAGTAAGTGGCATTGGGCTCTAGCCCACGTTCTCTAGCTGGAACCGGACGCTAGCGCGTTCCGGCTGATTTGCAACATCAATTGATGCGTCAATCCTAAATCGCAGAGAACAAGAATTTCATCAAAGTTAATGGTCGACTGGCATCTCGGCAAGATCTCGCAATTCGTTCAACTTTTCTCAGAAGGTTGCTTGACAAGTGATTCGCAATCCGCAAAACTAGAGCCCGCCTCGTTCAGGGGACTCATGCAAGCGAAAGATGTTGTTGAGATCAACTGGTTCGAGCGGTTGCCAGAAGCGTGGCAGGCTCGATCGAGGAATCACACAGCATCAAAAACCAGCATCTTCGAGGGAGCTATATTCGGGCTTGCTGGTTAAGTCAGCTCGGGGGCGGTTGAAATTCTTGGACCGGGCGGCATGGCAGTCGCTGGGGGCTGGGCGGTGAATGTCGGCCGGTGCACAAGTCGCGTCCATGATCAACTGACCACGGTTGGTGTTGCCTTGATTCGGGTTGCCTGCGTCGTTGTCTGAACTTATGTCAGAGCTCTCTTGCGTCGCCTTGATGTTCGATTCAGCCGTTGTCGAACGGCTGCCCGAAGAGTCGTCGCAAGCCGGAGTGTTGTTGGTTGAAGAGTCGCGTAACAAGTTGACGTTCGTTGTGTCGTTGACGTTCGCAGCGTTAGCGGCGGAGCGAGCTTCGACTTGTGCTTGTTGTTCGTTCGGTGTTTGTTCCGCCGCTGCCGGTTCGTTGAGCTCTATTCCAAGTTGCAGCAAGGCGACTGCTTCGTTGATGCTCGCCAAACCGGCTTCGCCAAATCGCTTACGAAAGTCGACCATCAACGATGCGTCGAA
>JAJDBX010000028.1 GCA_029261135.1 Nitrospirota bacterium | reverse complement strand
ACCTACTTCCGATATCCACTTACTTCTTGTTATGCCACACTCATAATTTAATAAAACTGATACCTGCATAATATATTTGGGTTTATATTCCCAAATATATTATGCAGGAGTATATGCGACCAAAATCAACTTGTCAATATTGGCCCCTTAAAAATAAGCCAGAAACAATCAAAATTTTATGCCCAAGTGTCAAATTCTATTTTGTGTAGCTCTCTTGTGATCATGACCCTCACAAATCTTAGGAATCAATCACTTTTGTTACGTATAGCCGGATGCATTTGTCAGATTTTGACTGTAATCTTGTTTTTTGCATCTCACCTATTCATGCAACCTTTCAAGCAAAATCTGATATTTTGTAGTAAGATCTCAGCCTCAGAAACACATTAATTTCTAGCTCTTGCGATACTTCACTTAGCAGGTTATAATCTTACCAGTAAGATATTTTTATCGGAGGTGTTGTCTATGTCTAATTTAGCAACAACAAAAATGTCGTCAAAAGGTCAAGTCGTTATCCCAGAAAATATTCGTAAGCGATTGAAGTTAAAAACTGGCGCTCAATTTGTAGTCGTCGGGGATAACGATGTTGTAATTCTCAAAGCAATTTCTCCCCCATCCATGAAAGAGTTTGATCAGTTAATTTCTGATGCAAGAAAACAAGCAAAAAAGGTGGGGCTAAAAAAGTCAGACCTTAGCGCGGCGGTTTCTGAGGTGCGAAGCCACAAGTGAAGGTTATTCTCGATACCAATGTTTTAATATCAGGGATATTTTTCAACGGCCCTCCTTATCAAATTCTAAGAGCATGGCGAGACGGAAAGATAGAATTTGTCATCTCTCCGGAAATCCTTGAAGAATACGAACGGGTAGGAGAGGAGCTGTCCAGTAAAAATCCATCAGTTAACATCCAATCAGTTCTGAATTTACTTACTGTCAACTCTTTAATTGTTCCTGACCAGCCTTTGCCTGAACAAGTCAGTGATGACCCTGATGATGAAAAATTTCTTGCCTGTGCTATATCTAGCAACACGAAAACAATCATTAGTGGAGATAAGCATTTGTTAAAGGTCTCCGGATTCAAGGAAATTAAGGTCTTAAAACCCCGCCAGTTTCTGGATGAATATCTGTCGGATTAGGTGTCTGAAACTGTTCTTCCTGGTATTCGTGATTTTCCGATTACACCCAATAATAGAACCTTTCATCCGTATTCGTTTTGACTGAAGCAGGGATAACGCGAATTTGTTAAAAAGGATGAGACCCCATTCGTAATAATGGCCCTATCATAATGTGTTGAATGAGAAACTGCCCGGTCGTATAATCAAATTATATCAACCTGACTCTGAGGCACCGCTCAAATTCTTCCAGTTTCTCATATAGAATAATCCCTTAAAGGGAGTTCTTGTTCTCCGTTGCTCATCCAGTCAATATGGTGGTAGTAGACAGCGGCTCTGTAAATAAAAAGAAGTCAAATCAATCAATTTCACATATAACCATCTCATCGTAAAAGGAGGGTTTATGTCTGAGAAAAAGATCATAAGTGTTGTCGGGGCTACCGGCGCGCAGGGTGGCGGACTGGTTCGTGCCATTATGAACGATACAAACAGTGGATTTACTGCACGCGCATTGACGAGAGATGTCAACTCTGACAAAGCCAAGGCGTTGGCAGCCTTGGGTGCAGAGGTGGTTGCCGCAGATGTTGATGACTTTGAGAGTCTGAGGCGAGCGTTTGAAGGGGCCGATGCGGCATTTTGCGTCACCTTTTTTTGGGCCCATTTCTCTCCAAAAAAAGAGCTAGACGAGATAGGCAACTTGGCCAAGGCGGCAAAAGAGACAGGAGTCAATCATGTCATTTGGTCGACATTGGAAGACACACGCAAATGGATTCCCTTGAGCGATGACCGTATGCCGACCCTCATGGAAAAATATAAAGTCCCTCATTTTGACGCCAAGGGAGAGGGCAATCATTTATTTACAGACCTTGGTGTTCCGACGACCTTCCTGTTGGCGTCGTTCTATTGGGAAAATTTGATCTACTTTGGGATGGGTCCTAAAAAGGGGCCAGATGGTAAGTTGGCGATTACTTACCCCATGGGAGATAAGAGGCTTCCCGGCATCGCCTCAGAGGATATCGGAAAGTGTGCTTTTGGTATTATAAAGCAGAGTAATGCTTATATCGGCAAGACCGTCGGAATTGCTGGAGAGCATTTGACTGGTGCTGAGATGGCTGCTGCACTCACAAGCGCACTTGGTCAAGAAGTTGTCTATAACGACGTCCCTCCGGAAGTTTTCCGCAGTTTCGATTTTCCGGGTGCCGAAGATCTCGGTAACATGTTTCAATTTAAACGCGATTTTCAAAAGGTGTTTTGTGATGTACGTGATGTTGTGGGATCACGTCGTCTAAATCCTTCGTTGCAAGACTTTGACGCGTGGCTTGTGGAAAACAAAGATAGTATCCCGATTGAATAAGAGTAAAGGGGCCACGCCAATAGGTGGCCCCTTTTTTTACCGGCAGAAGAACCTCAACTGCTTCCTGTAACCCTCACATTGCAATTTACTTCAAATATCGAAGGTTTCCACTACAACTCCTCACTTTTGGATGGACAGAAAATGATCAATTCGAGCTTGCTATAGTGTAGAAATTGTTTAAGCCTTGATAAAAGGCGATACTTTTTCTTGTCGAGTCAGTGTGCATGCTGGTCACTGATCAACCCCAGGGAAGGAGTATTTGCCGTGAAAAAGTTACGCACAAAAAAG
>JAJDBX010000027.1 GCA_029261135.1 Nitrospirota bacterium | reverse complement strand
CGCTTGCCCAGCGCGTCCCATCCATAAAGCTCAACGAGGCGATTCACAATCTGCTCCAGGGTGATGCCGTGCAGTAGATTATTGGGTTCTTGTTCACTCATCAATCGGGTATTGTCCTTTTTTTCTTGAAATGTCATTTACACATAACTGATGTATAAAAAGAAATCGCTTTTTCATGAAGATTGAAGGGGGCAGGAGGGACATGACTGCTTAATATGTTTTCTCAAAATTGAAGGGTGAAATCGGGTAAAAATCGCGGAGATAAAAATAAAATGACTGAGACAGAATTACCGATTCTGTCTCAGTCATTTTTGACATCACCATAAAAAAAATTGATAACTTTTTCGATGCTTTCTTTAATGTCAGTCGGATACTCTTCTAAGTTCTGAATCAGGTTATGCGGTGTGAGAGAAACAGCAAACTCCTCTTTGCACCACACCTTTAGTTTTGCTAAAACCTTTTTCCCAGGGCAGTTATTAATTTTCCATTCAAAATTATCCCAATTCTTCTCAAACCATGCTTCACCTTCTTGATATTTCTGTGATTCATCCTTATTTTTGTCTAGCCCCTCCGTATGTTTTGGGATGAGTTGACACTTCATCGTTCGTTGAACGTCAGGTTCATTGAATAATGAGGTTATCTTCTCTCGGATAACTTCACTGGTTGGAAGAGACAAGACTGCATCAGGTTGCTCACTTCTTCCCTCAGCCAAAGATTTAATTGTTTTTTCTATTAACTCAGGCACTAAAAAGTAATTTTCTATTTCCTTCATTTTAAGAGTAAGAATTAATGGGCTACCATCATCCTCTACGGAATTTCCATTTGGGAAGTCATAATCTTTATCAACGATACTTATGATTTTCACATCAAGACTAAATGTCTCTCGAAGTAGATTTCTATATGCACATAAGTACTTTTTATCGCCCTTTCCATTTGGAAGCTTTGCGACAACAACAGTCTTATCGTGAAAAGGATTTGTAGTCTTGGGATTATCCAGACAGTATTGATCTATAAATTCAAGTAATACCTTTCTATCTAGTGATCCCTCAATAAATAGTATTTTGTTTGAGCCATGTGCTCGGATCGCATCAGCCTTTGTCAACGCACCAAGATCTGCAAGGAAATGCCCCATTCCCTCACAAGAGCGACCTTCCCTACCCGCACGATCAATCCATACAAGACACTCAATTGGCATTTCAGAAATAAAATCTGGAGCATGACTTGTTATAAACACCTGAATATCATTCTCGGTAGCGTGATCTAATAGCATCTGTGAAACACTGTGCTGCAAAGTGCTGTGCAGATGCGCATCTGGTTCATCCAGTAAAAGACACCTAGATTTAGAAAAGTTCAAGACAACCGCAAGATTCAATATCGTGCGGAGTCCTCCTCCGCTTGTGCTGATATCAAACTTCACCCCATTTTGCTCAAACTCAATTAAAATACCAGAGTTATTCTCATGTGAAAGCTTAGGGGGACGAATGATTGCGGCGGGTAAGTATCGTTTGATCACTTTAACAACTTTGTCAAAATCTGCACTTTCTCCATCATTACAAAGCCAGTACAAATAAGCCCGCCAGCACTCAACTATTGCACCTTTGTTCACTTTTTCTATAAGCTGAGGGTAAGTGAGAAAGCTCTCAGAGGGCGAAGTCCCTCCGATAGGGGGTATATACATCGGACAAAGCGCAAAAATATTCTCTATAGTTGCTTGGTTCGTAGATTCTCCTAATGAACCATTAATGCTGTTTCCATTTTTAAATATACTCAAAGCATATCTATCTCGTCCTGATATCTCTAAGGAAATTTCAGATTTATCAGAAAATTTCAGTGTAATGTTACAAGGAATAGATGTACGCTTATTTAGCCACAACGCATCGGGATCACCAAAACTCAATCGGTTTAACCCGTAGGATGGATTAGAGTTCCACTGTGGATTGACAAAGTCTGGGTGTTCATTGTCTGGATTTGAGTATCCTCCAAGCGCCCATCTAAAAATATCGTAAACAAGCTGAATAGCCTGAAGAACACTTGTCTTCCCACTATTATTTAATCCAACCAATCCAGTAACAGGTAAACATTTTAAGGTAAAATTATTGAATCCTTTAAATGATTTTAGTTGAAGTTCTTCAATATAAAAATTCTTTAATGGCATTAATTGCCCTCAGAAAATGATATAACAGCCGTGCTTCACATGAAAACCTCGGCCTGGAGGGGATTTGTTATTTCAATATTGTTGATAATATTAGAAGAGCGATCAAATGACAACTTTCTTTCTATAAGAATACAGAGGTCGATTTTAAATCGCCTTGAAAAGCTTGGATCCACCCCCACAGTAAAAAACGTCATCGACTTATATAAGACAACGTACGTTAACTGTAAACCAAAAATAGTCAACGGATCACTGTCTTGCCTGTTTGCACAAGTTGATTCATAAAGGGCATCTATCGAAAAAGGAGACTTTTCACAAAGAAGAAATATAGCTTCAAGTCCATGTGGGTCTTTTGGTTTAAATCCCCCCTTGCCCCCCTTTTTCTAAGTGGGGATAAAAATTCAGAAGTGATAAAAATGAAGATCAATACAGCATTTTTTAATAACAAATCCAACAAAAAAAAAAGATCAGACCTACGCTTGGCTTTTCTTGAATATAGTTTACGCCTTGTTCTGTTTCTATCTAAATTCAATAATACTTAGACTCCCCCACAGCGACTTCCATCATTCGTGATTTTTTTATCGGCACTTGAAACTTAATATCATTTTTTGCTTGACATTGTACCGATCGTTCGGTATTGTTGGGTCATTGACTTAAAGGGAAATGAGGATGCCAGCACCAAGAATCAGTAGGGAAGAGCTTATTGACCGGATCGCAGAAGTCTTCAAGCAACACGGATATGAAGGCGCGAGCTTAAGCCTTATCTCAAAGACAACAGGTCTCGGCAGGGCCAGTCTTTATCATCACTTTCCTGGGGGGAAAGAAGAGATGGGGCATGAGGTATTTCGGCAGATTGGGGAACACTTGGATCGGAATGTCCTCTCCCATTTGCGTGCAAAGGGTTTGCCGGAACAACGTTTAAAAAATTGGACGCAAGGACTCAATCGTTTTTATGAGGGTGGAAGTAAAAACTGTCTTCTCGGAGCGATGATTTTAAGTGGCGGATCGGGTCGATTTTCCGATGAGATTACGAGCACATTTCGCACACTCATCGATCTCTTAAGCACGGTACTCGAAGCAGCCAATATCCCGCAGGGTCTTGCACAACGACGAGCAGGTCGCGCCATCGGTGAAATTCAAGGAGCCTTATTGGTCTCCCGTGGGCTGAAGGATGAAGGGTACTTTCAACAAATTTTAGAAGATTTGCCGGGAGAGTTACTCTCGGTAAAATAAGGCAGCACAGTCTGCATGGGTGAAAAAGCGGTAAAACCCGCTTTTTATTAACGATCATATTGTACCGAACGTACGGTATTAATTAAAAGGAGAGCACTTATCATGACGACACAAACAGAAAATAAATCTAAGGTCGCAATTTCCATTTTTTCCGACCCCAACTCAAAATCTGAAGAAGCACTTGGCCGTGTCTTCAACGCCCTTGCCACAGCCTACGATTACAAAAATGCAGGTGATGAGGTCACTGTCTTATTTCAGGGTGCCGGGACACGCTGGATTGGGGAACTCCAAAAAGAAGACAATCCGGTTCACGGATTATTCGAGGCGGTCAAAGACCAGGTTGCCGGTGTCTCTTGTGGTTGCGCAGAAGTTTTTGGTGCGACAGTGGATGCCGAAAAATCGGGATACGATCTGATAAAAGACAATGCCGTTCCCGGCACAGCAGGGCTCCCGAGTCTGCGCAAATTGATCAATGATGGATATACCGTATTGACTTTTTAAGATCATGACAAAGATCAGCCGGAGGCATCTTTGCGATCCTCCGGCTGATCGAAAAAGGAGATTGGCGATGAAAATTGAAGTACCATTTCACGAGGGGGAATTACAGGTTCAAGCTCGAGTGGGTGTCAGAAGAGAAGCGACAAGAAATTCCGTTGTCATCACAGATTCTATTATCAAAGGTGCACTTTCTTTTATCGCCCAACAACACATGGCCGTCATCGGCAGCATCGATTCCACAGGAAATGTGTGGGCTTCGATCCTTTCTGCTCAACCCGGATTTATAAAGGCCGACACAGAACAACACATCACCTTCGACCTCTCACAATCCATTCAAAATCCAGCTGATCCTTTTTGGCTTAACATTGAAACGAATCCACGTATCGGGATGCTTGTGATTGAACTTGCGACACGCCGCCGACTCCGCATCAATGGAAATATCCGAAAGAAGAATGAACATCAATTAGAACTCGAGGTGCTTGAAACTTTTCCTAACTGCCCGAAATATATCCAAAGAAGAAACCTTCTGCCGAATCAACTGGGGCAAATGGAAACATCTCAGATTATTGAAAGAAATCAACTCGGTGAGGAACAAGCCTCAATCATTAAAAATGCCGACACATTCTTTGTCGCAAGCGCCCATGCCGAAAGAGGGGTAGATGCATCCCACCGGGGCGGAAATGTTGGGTTTGTACAGGTGCTTGATGAACACACCCTGCGCATCCCCGACTACATCGGCAACAGCTTGTTTAATACCCTCGGTAATTTCACCACCAACCCGAACGCAGGTCTTGTTTTTGTTGACTTTGAGCAAGGCACAAGCTTGCAAGTCATTGGGCAAGCCAAAATCTTATGGGACGAAGAAGACCCCCAAAACGCAACGGGCGGAACAAAGCGTTTCTGGGAGATGAAGATCGGGCGTTTCTTAGAGATTCAAAAAGCCCATAAGCAGAGGTGGGCATTTATAGACGGCTCACCTCACAATCCAAAAATAAAGTAGGACGCTTCATTCATAAAATGGAATAACACAACAAAGGAGGTAAAAAATGGATACAGAATTGATCTACTTATATCAGGCAGAATGGTGCCCTTACTGCCACAATGTGCGCTCAAAACTGACGGATCTGGAGATCGATTACCTCACGATCAATGTGCCACGGAGCAAGGCAGATCGGGATGAACTTTTCCAGGTTTCGGGACAACGCGGTATTCCGACCCTTGTGCATGGGGACCTCATCATTTCAGATGATGATGAAGCCATTAATGTCTATCTGGATGAATACACCGCACGGGAGAACAATGAGGCTGCCAAGCAAACTGAAACTGTGGGGGTCTAATTTATTTCCATTAAATGGCATTATTGTTCATTCATAAAAAAGGAGTAAAAATCATGGAAAATCAAAATAAAACGATCACATTGTCAGACGATAATTTCAAAGCTGAAGTATTGGAAAACAAATCCCTTGTCCTTGTTGATTTCTGGGCGGCATGGTGCGGACCCTGTAAGTCACTCGCCCCGGTCATTGAAGCATTAGCGACGGAATTTGATGAAACCGTAAAGGTCGGCAAACTGGATGTGGACAACAACCCGGCAAGCGCTTCCAATTATCAGATCTCTTCTATTCCAACGCTTTTGTTTTTCAAGGATGGAGAGATCGTTGATCGCGCCATTGGAGCCGTTTCAAAGAAGGTGTTAAGCGATAAACTCAATGCACTTCTTCAGACAGGAACAGTCAATTCATAATAAATATAAAGGAAAAATTGTGATGAATGCATTTATTAAATTTAACAAAGGTCTCATGCTTATGCCGATGTCCTGGCAGATGTGGCTTATGCTGCTTGTGATGGTCAACATGCTCGTGCCATTCTTTTATCTCGACCGCTTGGAGGCCCAGATGACTTTGGGCACAATGATGCTGAGCATGATGCTCATGACTGCGGTCACTCAAAAAACCGGGTTCACACGTTTGTT
>JAJDBX010000026.1 GCA_029261135.1 Nitrospirota bacterium | reverse complement strand
CTTTTTTGTGCGTAACTTTTTCACGGCAAATACTCCTTCCCTGGGGTTGATCAGTGACCAGCATGCACACTGACTCGACAAGAAAAAGTATCGCCTTTTATCAAGGCTTAAACAATTTCTACACTATAGCAAGCTCGAATTTGATAAATCGTGGACTCGCCCAAAAGTGAAGAGTTTAAGATGAAACATTTCGAGAGAAATTTCCCTAAACTCTTTGTTTAATAAAATTTTAGAAAATATTTTAATCTCTATTATGTCTCGCAGACATCGATCCCATCCAGGGCTTCTGGGTTTTCAATTGAGGAGAGATCACCAAGGGGTTTGCCGAGATATTTTGCGCGAATGGCTCGCCTGACAATTTTTGCAGAGCGAGTTTTTGGGAGTGCGTTGACAATGATAATCGATTTTGGCATGAAGGTTTTTCCGAGTTTTGAAACGACTTCTGCTTTCATCTTTTGAGGATCGGGATCGGCCCCTAGAGCGGGGACGACGAAAGCGGCGATGGCTTCCCCTTTCAACTTATCTGGAATGCCGATGACGGCCGCTTCGGAAATATCGGGGTGTCCAATGAGTGCCGATTCCACTTCAGACGGTCCGACGCGCCGTCCCGCAACATTGATGGTATCGTCAGAGCGCCCACGCAGAAACCAATGTCCATCTTTATCCACCTCTGCCCAGTCACCATGAAACCAAATGTTTGGCCAGCGAGACCAATAAGTATTTAAATACCGCTCTTTATCCTTCCAAAAACCCCGTGTCATGGAGGGCGCCGGTTGCCGGCAGACGAGATGACCCGTTTGGCCCCGCACAGGATTGGCTTCATCATCGACCACATCGATATCCATGCCGAGTCCAGGCCCTTGCAGGCTGCATCGTTTGATCGGGGCAATGGGGAGGGGCGCGAGAAAACAGCCGATGATTTCTGTGCCGCCGGAAATATTGATAATGGGGCAGCGTTTCTTTCCGATATTTTCAAAAAACCAGTTGTAGCTATTCTCATCCCAGGGCTCGCCCGTTGATCCTAGTATACGTAAAGCATTAAAAGAATAATCTGGAATGGCTGAAACTCTACCTCGCATCAATACCCGTATCGCGGTCGGGGAGATGCCCAGATGGGTGATTTTCTGGCGGTCGATCATCTCCCAAAGCCGATCTGCGGTGGGGTGATTGGGTGCGCCATCGTAAAGGAAAATACTTCCGCCTTGCAGGTGAACCCCGATAATCATCCAAGGCCCCATCATCCAACCGATGTCGGTGAGCCAGAAAAAACGGTCTTCCGCTTTCACATCAAAGTGATATTTCAGCTCTTTTCCGACTTGGGCAATGGTGCCGCCGTGTGAATGAACAGTGCCTTTCGGATTGCCCGTTGTGCCGGAGGTGTAGAGGATGATGGCGGGTGTTTCGGAATCGACCGCTTGGGTCGGCAGATGTTCTGATTTTCCCGAAACAAAGTCATCGTACCAGCAGTCGCGACTTTCATCCCAATCGACATCTATGTCAAGATGTTTTAAGCAGACAATCCGCTTGAGATGCGGCAGTTGAGTAGCCGCTTGGTCGGCAGACTGTTTTATATTTACTGTCTTCCCGCGCCGCTGGGTACCGTCGGCTGTAAATAAGATCTTTGATTCTGCATGCGCGAGGCGTGTCGCGAGGGCCTCTGGGGCGAAGCCAGAGAAAACGGGAAGAACGATGGCGCCAATTTTAAGTGTCGCGTAAAAAATGATGACCATTTCAATCGACATCGGCATATAGATGCCGACAACATCTCCTGCCCTGTTGCCTTCTTTGAGTAAGGCATTGGCCAGGCGGGAGACTTCCTGGTGGAGCTTTCCGTAAGTCATTTTTTGAACCTTTTTGTCTTCAGATTCTAAAATAACGGCGATTTCATTCTCGTGTGCCGGGAGGTGTCGATCAATACAGTTGGTGACGATATTTGTTTTGCCACCCACAAACCATTTTGTCCAAGGCAAACCTTCTGAGGTATCTCTGATGGTGTGATAGGGGGTTTCCCATTTAATGGAGAGATCGCGCATGACGGCATCCCAAAATCGTGCGGGATTTGCGACTGACCACTGAATCAAATCTTCATAAGAAGTCATATGGGTCGCTGTCATCAAACGACAAACATTCGAAGCGCGGATGTTTTCTACTGAAGGCGTCCAAACAAAATCTTCCATAGAGGTATTATAACATCCTCATCTTATGGTTTTTCTCTTTCTTGCAAGGAAGGCATTGATATGAGAAAATGTCGCCCTTATGTTTGCGATCTCATTGCTCACCTAGAAAATAAGGCAAAAAGACATGACCTCTTCAGAAGTGCGATCTCTCTTTATCCAGTATTTTTCAGAGCGCGGACATGAAATTATTCCGAGTGCTTCCCTGATCCCTGCAGGAGATCCGACCCTTCTTTTTAACAATGCGGGCATGGTTCAGTTTAAAAACACTTTTTTAGGTGAGGAGGAGCGGTCTTATCAACGCGCCGTTTCATCTCAAAAATGTGTTCGTGCGGGAGGGAAACATAACGACCTCGAAAATGTCGGCCAAACGGCGCGTCATCACACTTTTTTCGAGATGCTGGGTAATTTTTCATTTGGCGATTATTTTAAGGCAGATGCCATCACCTATGCCTGGGAACTGATGACGCAGGCCTTCCAACTTCCCCCAGAAAAATTATGGATTACTGTTTACAAAGGAGATGATGAGGCGGCGGCCTTGTGGCAAAAAATAGTGCCTGCTGAGCGGATTCTCCGATTAGATAAAAAAGATAACTTTTGGCAAATGGGTGATGTCGGTCCCTGCGGCCCGTGCTCAGAAGTGATGTTTGACCAAGGAGAATCTGTTCACGCGGATTGTCCGGGAATTGGCGTTTGTGAATGCGACCGCTACCTTGAAATTTGGAACCTCGTTTTTATGCAGTACAATCGGGATGCTGAGGGAAAACTGACACCACTTCCAAAACCGAGTATCGATACGGGAATGGGACTGGAACGAATGACCGCAGTCTGTAACGGGGTCTTCAATAATTATGAAACCGATCTTTTTACGCCTCTTTTTCAAGCCATTGCCAATCAAGCCAATCGTTCTATCGATGAAGTGAGGGCCTCGGTGCCGGGACGTGTCATTGCGGATCATGTGCGCGCTGTGACTTTTATGGCGAGTGATGGCGTTGTCCCTGCAAATGAAGGTCGGGGATATGTTTTTCGACGGATTTTAAGGCGGGCGGCCCGTTTTGGAAGAAAGTTTGGATTTGATGAGCCGTTCATGCATGCCTTGTGCAAAGAAATTGTTGAACAGATGTCTGAGCCTTACCCAGAGCTATCACAACGCCAAAGCGTGATTGAACAAATTGTCTTAGGAGAAGAGGAGCGGTTTATCCATACCTTAAACCATGGGATGAGACTTCTTGACAATGTCATTGAAAAGATAAAGAAAAAAACAGAAACCTTGATTCCTGGGGAAACGCTTTTTACGCTTTATGATACCTATGGATTTCCAATCGATTTAACAGAAGAAGTGGCCGTAGAACATGGGATGACCTTGGACTTTACTGGCTATCGGCAAGCAATGTCGAAACAAAAAGAACGGGCAAGGCGTTCCTGGGTGGGTGGCGAGCGTGCAGCCAAGAAGCTTGAAGACATTCAAATTTACAAGGAATTATTAGATCGTCACGGGAAAACAAATTTTGTGGGTTATGACCGTTTACAAGATGATGCCACACTTTTAGCCATTTTGAAAAATGATGACTTACTTGATTCGGCCCGAGAAGGAGATGAGGTCTTACTTGTCTTCGATAAAACCCCATTTTATGCAGAATCCGGTGGACAGGTTGGGGATAGAGGAAGCATAAAAATAAACACAGTTCAGGTGGAGGTGGAAAACACCAACAAGCCCATCGCAGGACTCTTTGTCCATCATGTGAAGGTGAAGCAGGGTGTAATCCAGACGGGTCAATCTTATCCCTTAGTCGTCGATGGACGACTTCGTCGCAATACGGCTCGAAATCACACGGGCACACATTTGCTCCATGCCGCTCTAAGAAATGTGATTGGAGATCATGTCAAACAAGCGGGTTCTTTGGTAGCGGCTGACCGTCTGCGCTTTGATTTTCAGCACTTTTCACCCTTATCTGCGTATGAACTTGATCGAATTGAAAGGGATGTGAATGATCAGATCATGGCCGGTGCCCCTGTTGAAACAAAAACGATGGCGATGAAAGAGGCCTTGGAATCGGGAGCGATGGCACTTTTTGGTGAAAAATACGGCGATGAAGTCCGTGTGGTCTCTATCGGGAATTTTAGTCAAGAGCTCTGTGGTGGAACACATTGCCGAACTGCGGGAGACATCGGTTTGTTTAAGATTATGAAGGAAGGGAGTGTTGCCTCCGGTGTTAGAAGGCTTGAGGCAGTGACTGGTCCGGCTGCCTATCAAATGACGAAGAAACAAGAAGGAATAATCCGAGATATTTCAATGCTCTTTAAGAGTAATATTGAAGAAGTACTTGGGAAATCAGAACGTCTGATTCAACAGCTTGAGGAAAAGCAGCAGGAAATTGAACGACTTCGTTCGCGAAAACAAAGTGAATCTTCAGATCCAACGTCTAATGTTCAAAAAATTGGTGATCTCCCACTCTTAACGGAAAAACTTGCGCCATCAGAGATGAAAGAGATTCGGGCGCGCGCAGATTATTTACGGGATTATCTTAAGTCTGGTATAATTTTAGTTGCAGCGAAGACCCCGGATGAAGAGAAAGTGTCCTTGGTTGTGATGGTCACACCTGAGTGGACGAAGCGTTATAAAGCCGGTGAAATAGTGAAGAAATTGGCTGTTTTGATTGATGGAAGCGGTGGAGGGCGGCCAGAAATGGCACAAGCGGGTGGAAGAGGCGTTGAAAATTTTGACCGCCTATTTACGGAATCCGTCAAGATTATTAAAGAGATGTGATTTAGTATATTGTTAAATATTAGGTCGTTAAGAATATTTATACATCGATTTTTGATGAGTAGGATGGGATCAAGATAAGGAGAGTGGAGACATGCTTATTTCAACAAATATTACGACTCCAATTGAACTCGGTCTCTCTCAAGATGCATTAAGATCTTATCTGCGTTTTGATCACTATTGGCAGTCCATTTAGAACCGCTTTATTTGGAGGGACTCAAAATGGCGAAACGTATTTTCATATTTCTTTCCATTAGCATGGTTTCCATTTTTTTATTTCAAACATTGTTGTTTTTGGGGAAAACGCCATCATCTGATGAAGGTTTTAAAATTGTTGAAATTGAACGTGGTGCGACATTTCTTCAAGTGACAAATCGCCTAGATCAAGAAGGCTTAATTACAGATCCTGTTTCATTTCTTCTATTAGGTAAAATCACCCAAAATGAATCTAAAATAAAACCTGGTGAATATCGCCTGAATCAGGCAATTCGGCCTTTGCATTTGCTCAATACCCTTGTGGAAGGGAACGTGCTCGCCTACAAGGTGGTGATTCCGGAAGGGACTTCTTCAAAAGAAATTGGCATGCTCCTTGAGAACGCAGGTCTTGTCGGGGCAGATGTCTTTTATCAAGTCGCGCACAACAAGGAGATTGTCCGAAAATTGGGCTTTTCGGGTGAAAGCCTTGAAGGTTTCCTTTTCCCTGATACCTATCATTTTACGAAACAAGATTCTGCTGAAGCGATTGTGAGTTACATGGTTGCACAGTTTAGAGCCGTTTTTGACGAAAGCTTTGAAAAACAAGCGAAAAAATTAGGAATGATGCGAGAAGAAGTGATGACCCTTGCGTCTATTATAGAAAAAGAAACAGGAAATCCTTCAGAGCGGTCGACGATTTCAGGGGTTTTTCATAATCGCCTTAAGCAGAAAATGCGCCTTCAGAGTGATCCAACTGTTATCTTTTCTCTTACAAATTTCGATGGCAATATTAGGAAGAAAGACCTCTTTAATGATTCTCCTTACAATACTTATCGTGTTGCGGGCCTCCCTCCCGGCCCAATCTCAAACCCGGGTCGAGAGGCGATCTATGCTGCACTTTTTCCTGAGGATGTGGATTACATCTTTTTTGTTTCAAAAAATAATGGCTCACATTATTTTTCAAAAACACTTCAAGAGCACAACAAAGCGGTTAGAAAATATCAGCTTAAACAAAACGATGAGGTCATGTGTCGAAATTGTACGAATTAGTGATGACTTCATCGAATGTCTTGGTTCCCTTCTTTAAATTGTCCTAAATGGATTACGACGAAAAACTTAAAACACTTGGACTTGCGCTCCCGCTTCCTCCCTTACCTGTCGCAAGCTATGTTCCCGCTGTGAAAAGCGGAAACCTCCTTTTTCTTTCCGGGATGCTTCCGTTTGTGAATGGACAGCTGGAATGTGTTGGAAAATTAGGAAATGAATTGACGCTCAATCAAGGTCAAAAAGCGGCCAGAATTGCCTTACTAAACGCGCTTGCTGTCATTAAATCAGAAATGACTTCTCTGACTGTTATTCAAAAAATTGTACAACTGACAGTGTATGTTGCATCTGTTCCAGATTTTTTTGAACAACCCGCAGTCGCAAATGGCGCATCTGATTTATTGGTTGAGATTTTTGGCGAAACAGTCGGGAAGCATTCCCGTTTGGCTTTGGGATGCAATGTCTTGCCACTGAATGCACCGATTGAGCTGACGATGGTCGTCGAGCTTGCGGCGATGGGAAGGGCGACGCACCTTGGACCCAGTGAGAGGGCGTGATTGTCTGAGAGGTCTTTTTTAAAGGATGCGCTGAAGCTCTGAAAGGTCTGAGAGGTCGTAATCGGAACGAATGCCTTCTTTGGGTTGAGGCAGACGATCCGGATTAATCCAGGCGGTTTCAATCCCGAGTTTTTTTGCACCGATGATATCCTCTTTCCAATTGTCTCCCACAAAGAGTCCTTCGCTTGGATTTGTGTTTAATTGATTCAAGGCGGCATTAAAGATCTCTTTTCGGGGCTTTCGAATGCCCAGTTCGGCAGAAATTTGAATGGTTTCAAAAAGATCGGTAATCTCTTCTCTGGCCAATACATGACGAATTGTTTTTGCATCGTCGAAGTTGGTGATCAGACCTATGGGGTAAACCATTTTCCACTCCTTTAAAAGGTCGCGATGGCGGAGCAGCAATTCAAGGCATTTTCCGACTTTATCTAAATGAATGTCCATTAATAAGCGGTGGATTTCAGTTTTTCGTTTCCCCAAACCAGCATCAAGTCTTTCTAAAAACCGCTCGAATCGATCAGATGAGAGGATCTCTTCTCCTGTTGCATTTTTTTCTTTGGCAATTTCGTTGGATACATCCATAAAATCTGAATGGAATTTTTCGTAGGGAATTTGTCCACGGTCAAACTCTCTAAAGCAGGCATAGAGAAGTGGTGTTGTACTTTGAACCTGTTCTCCATTGATCTCAAGTATGGGAATCCGATCGAGGCGATATTGCATCACTGTGCCGCAAAGATCAAAAAGTATTGCCTTGTATCGGCTCATCCCAGTCTCTCCTGAATTTTAGATGGATTCGATTGCCGCAGTGCGGTCGCATTTCGGGCGAGACCGGAGCGTTTTGCCCGAAGAAGTGGGCTTTGAGTAAACTGTTGTTTAAAACTGGCATTATCAGGAATACGTTCAAGCTCATCGAGAGAAAGAGAAGGCCCAACACCTCGATGCATTGAAAACCCCGGTTCATCTGTTTCGATGGCTTGATGATTAAAAGGACAGACCTCCTGGCAAATATCGCATCCAAAAAGCCATCCCTCCAATTTATTCACCATAGGCTCAGGTATCGGCCCTTTATTTTCTATCGTGAGATAGGAGATACATAAACGCGCATCTAAGCGATAAGGCTCAGTCAAAGCATCGGTCGGACAGGCTTCAATGCATTTTCGACAAGTGCCGCACTGATTTGTTGCAGGTTCATCGTTGATGAGCGCTAAATCTGTGATGACTTCGGCGAGAAAAACCCAAGAGCCGAACTGAGGCGTGATTAAATTTGTATTTTTCCCGATAAATCCAAGACCCGCTCGTTCTGCGAAGGCGCGCTCCAAAAGAGGGCCGTGATCCACATAACCTTTCCAACATCGTCCCCCAAGATCTGTGATGGTCTCAATCAGTCTTTCTAATTTTTTTTCAATGATATGGTGGTAGTCTTCACCCCAAGCATAACGGGCGACTTTTCCGCTGAGCTGGGGTGGTGATGTCGTATCGTTTTGTTCGGGTTCTTTTTGATAATAATTTAGAGCAAGGGCGATCACCGATTTTGCCTCTGGAAATCGGCGTTTCGGGTCAAAGCGAATCTCAGGAGCGCGCTTGAGATAAGCCATTTCGCCTGAGAAGCCGTCTGAAAGCCATTTTAAGTAGTGGGCCCCGGCACGGGTTAGGGGTTCTGCAGATGTAATGCCCACGGCGTCAAACCCAAGCTCTCTCGCAATAGTTTTGACCTCCTGAGTCAGCTCTTCGCTTGGTTTTATTGGAGTCGGGATTTGAATTGTTTTTAACGCTCTGTGCGTTTACGTGTTGAAATTGTGCCATCGCATCGCCAGCCGCTTCCTTTGAGGCCATCAAGAATCGTTTCCATTTTCGGTGGGGCCACTTGGTCCCCGTTAAAGCGAATCAGGATGTAGTTTCTGCTATGGAAGGCCTCAACATGAAGTATCCCGGCAAGCTCCATGAGCGCTGCCTGAATCTCTTCGGGGTGTTTGCTACAAAAAGGGCCGCTTAGATCAATGACAACCTCTTTTGTTCCCGGTGGAAATTTTGTGGTTTTCCTTTTTGTCGGCGCGTGGTGGTGCATCTCTTGTTTTTCTTTTTGATGATCCATCTTCATTTTAGATTGGTCCATCACATTATTTTCGTGTTCCATTTTTTTTTCGGGATGGGAATGTCCCTCATCTGCCAATGCGACTTGTCCCGTGATCAACGATGCGATCAGTGTAAGCAAAAGAGAACAGTAAACTATTTTCCGTAAGTGCCTCATCGAACAAAAGCCTCCTCAATATGGGGTGTGTGGCCTATTATTATAAAGCGATCGAAATAATTCAAGGGTTAGTTCTCTGAAATCATAAATTTTGAAGGCGTTTGTCCTAGTTATTTTTTAGAAGGGGCTTTAAATAGCTCAGTTTCTGGATGAAATGCCGACCAGGCGAACCAATAGGCAACGACCATGGGGATTTCTTTCCCGGCTTTGTTGTAAACGTGGGTTGAGCGAAATTCCGGTTCGTAGACGATTTTAATCTCTTCAGAGCCGAGGGTATCGCTGAAGTCCCGTGGGGCATTTTTAAGCTCCAAAAAGGGATAGGCTTTCGCGATGCCATTTATTTTGACGCCCAAGACCCAGGCCTTTGGGCCATATCGTTCGTCTAACTTCCCAATGGGAAACATGAGCTGATCGGAACCTTCATATGCCGCGTAAGGATCACGAAAGTAGTTTCTTTTAAATCCGGTTTCAGTCGATAAAACCAAAGTGCTGGGATGTTTTTTCAACCAGCCCTTCCAAGTGGTATGGCTTAAAACGAGCAGTTTGAGTGATGTGCCTGTCATTGTGCCCGTGACAGCTTCTTGTTTGATCTGAGACCAAAGACTTTCAGTTTGCTGGTCGTACATAAGCACATCACTTTTATACAACAAGCCGGAAACACCAAAGGTATGTTTTTCCCCTTTAATGAGAGGATCAAAGGCCATTCCCGTCCCGCAAAGTGGACAATAAGAGACCATGACGGCTTTGCCGCCGATGGTGTCGTTTACAATCTCATGCCAGTTCATGACTTTAATCGGGTAGGCTTTGGCGACGCCATTGATAAAAAGGCCTAATACGCGGTCATCATTTTTTAGATAACTGGCTTCTTTTGGAGAAATAAACTTCGGGTGGAGCAGTGCTGGGATGCCGTCTTTTGGCGGGCCGCCGGAAAGAATTTCATCTGTTGGGATACTGTGTTTTGTATAATCAAAGCCTGTGAGCAGGGGGGTGAACATTAAAAAAAATGCCACGATCAAGGTTTTCATTTTTGTCTCCGTACAGTCTTTCATTATTGAGGGGAGTGATCCTGTGTCTTAGTTTACTCAAGATATCATTTTTCTGATGTAGTCTGTCGTACATTTACCCGTAATATGGTTGTTGCGAATGATGTCTGGATCAATTTATAGTAGCCCGATGCAGATTTCAACTGATTACCTCTGGAAAACGATTTCTGAGATCCGCGCCCGACTTCCCTTTTTAGCAGATTTTTTGACCACTTTTCCGACAGGAGAGATTTTTTTGGTGGGGGGTGCTGTTCGAGATCTTCTTTGGGGAAAAGTAACAAAAGATTACGACTTCTTGGTGCGTGCTGTTCCGGCTGAAGCTCTGAAGGACTTTCTTAAATCACAGGGTAAAGTCAGTTGGGTCGGAAAAAACTTTGGCGTTTTTAAGTTTATCCCAAAGGCATCACCCCTTAAAGAGGCGATTGATGTGGCCCTGCCCCGTACAGAATCTTCTTTTGATCCCTCTGGAGGTTATCGTGATTTTTCAATCGTTTCTGATACAAGACTTGAAGTCAAAGATGATCTAAAACGTCGGGATTTCACCATTAACGCCATCGCTGTTGATTTAAAAAATGGCTTACTAATTGATCCATTTAAAGGGATTTCAGATTTGGAAACAGGCTTGCTTCGTACGGTGGGCCGCCCCTCACTTCGCTTTTCGGAAGACAGCTCGCGCCTGCTTCGGGGGCTTCGTTTCGCGTCGCAGTTTGACCTCCGTTTTGAAGAAGAGGCTTGGGATGTCTTGAAATCTCTAATAGGCCGACTCAATCTCAAGCGGGAAGACGGCTCTTTTGTTGTGCCGCGTGAAACGATTGCAAAGGAATTTATCAAAGCAGTCGTGTCTCATCCGCTTCGTGCTTACGATTTGTGGGATAAAAGCGGTGCCTTTGCCGAATTGATGCCGGAATTGCTCCCGATGAAAGGTTGTGAACAACCCAAGAATTATCATTCGGAAGGGGATGTTTGGGAGCACACGCGACTGGCCCTCTCTCAGTTATTGACCCCCGAATTCCATACTGAATTTCCTGAAGGTTTTGATGCAGAAGTGGCTCTATCGGTACTCTTTCATGATATTGCCAAGCCGGTCACTCAGCAAACGCCAGAGAAGGATGGTGTTGATCGCATTCGTTTTAACAATCACGACAATGTAGGGGCGAAGATAGCACGAAAAATTGTGAATCGCCTCAAGCTCTCCTCTTATCCGAAGGGAAGTCGTTATTACGTGGATGAAGACCACCTGTCTTGGCTCGTTGAAAAGCACCTGCTTTTAGTCCACGGAGAAATTGGTCAAATGCGTGCGGCCACAATCGAACGCCATTTCTTAAGCCCGCGTACCCCAGGGAGAAAATTACTTCAACTCATCTATTGCGACGGTCTGGCCAGCGTGCCGGAAAACCCTGATGGGCACCTACTGCATTATTGGTCCATCAAAGAACGCATTCAAAAAATTGAAGCCCTCACATCAGAGCGCGCAAAAATCCCAAAACCACTTTTATCCGGACGAGAGGTGATGAAATCCTTCAATATTTCCTCAGGCCCGAAAGTCGGAAAGCTACTGGCACTGATCAGAGAAGAGCAACTATCAGGGCGCATTTCGACAAGGGAAGAAGCGATATGTTTCTTGAAAGGTAGGCCGGATGCGCTGTCAGAGAATTGACAAGCCATAGGGCCGATGCTACTATCACGCCCCATAAATTATGAGTGAAAAACCGAGTTATAAAGACAGTTTAAACCTGCCTGATACGGCCTTCCCGATGCGAGCCAATTTGGCGCAGAGAGAGGTCGAGCAGCTTTCAGAATGGGAAGCCGCGGGGCTCTACGCCAATATTCAAAAGAAGCATGCGGACGACGCACCTTATATTTTGCATGACGGTCCTCCTTACGCCAACGGTCATATTCACATTGGCCATGCACTCAATAAAATCTTAAAAGATATTATCGTCAAATCGAAGACGATGAGCGGCAAGCGCGCGCCCTATGTGCCGGGGTGGGATTGCCATGGTCTCCCGATTGAACATCAGGTACTAAAGAAACTGGGTCCAAAAAAGCGGGACATGTCCAAGATCGAAATCCGTGAGAAATGCCGTGAGTCTGCCTTACGCTTTGTGGATATTCAGCGAGAAGAGTTCAAAAGGCTTGGGGTCTTTGGCGAATGGGAGAACCCCTACCTCACCTTAACACCTACTTACGAAGCGGACATTGTTCGCGAATTTGGAAAAGTGGTCGCCACCGGCGGGGTCTATAAAGGGAAAAAGCCTGTTTTATGGTGTTCTTCTGATGAAACTGCCTTGGCCGAAGCGGAAGTCGAATATGCAGACAAGGTTTCACCTTCAATTTATGTCAAGTTTCAAGTAAAAGACGCGAAAGGCATTTTTTCTTCCGATCAAGAAAATCAGACCTATTTTGTGATTTGGACGACAACGCCGTGGACACTTGTCGCGAATAAAGCGATTTGTATTCATCCCAACTTGCGTTATCAAAGCGTAAAAACACCCGCCGGACAGCTGATCATTGCAGAAGATTTGCTTGAGCAGTCGATGAAGGTTTTTGGTTTTGAAGAGGCTACTTATGAGATCGCAGATCGACAATGGCTGGGGAGTGAACTGGAAGGAGTCATCTGTCAGCATCCCTGGATTGATCAAAATGCTCCGGTTATTTTAGGCGATCATGTCACGCTTGAGCAGGGGACGGGTTGTGTCCATACTGCGCCCGGTCATGGACAAGAAGATTATGATGTCGGTTTAAAATACGGTCTTGAGGTTTATGCTCCGGTTAATCATTGGGGGCAATTTACCGAAGAAGCCGGGGCTTTTTCAGGTTTAAAAGTGTTCGATGCAAACCCCAAGATTATCGAAACGCTCAAAGAAAATGATGTACTTCTTCAGGCTGGAGAAATTTCGCATTCCTATCCGCATTGCTGGCGATGCAAAAAACCTGTGATTTTTAGGGCGACGGAGCAGTGGTTTATCTCCATGGCTGAAAATGATCTTCGGGAACGGGCATTGAACGCGATTGCGCAAGATGTGAAGTGGATTCCTAAATGGGGCCAGGATCGGATCGAAGGGATGATCAGCAACCGGCCTGATTGGTGTATTTCTCGTCAGCGGGTGTGGGGCGTGCCGATTGTGGCCTTTGCCTGTCTGAAATGCCTTGAGCCTTTTGTCTCTAAAAATATCATCGATCACGTCGCAGATCTTATGGAAGCAGGGGAGGGGAGTGATATCTGGTTTACGCAGTCGGCGGAAGCCTTGCTGCCGGAAGGGACGGTCTGTCCGAAATGCGGCGGAACGGATTTTCAGCAAGAACAGGATATACTAGATGTTTGGTTTGAATCCGGCGTGAGTCACGCGGCGGTTTTAAAGGCGCGTTCTAATTTAGAATGGCCGGCAGATTTGTACTTGGAAGGCTCAGATCAACACCGCGGATGGTTCCACAGTACAATGTTAGCTTCTCTGATGACAGACAAGCAAGTGCCTTACAAAACCGTGCTCACACATGGTTTTGTGGTCGATGGCAATGGAAAGAAGATGTCGAAGTCTGTGGGAAACGTCATCGCGCCACAAGAAATAATCAATAAAAACGGGGCGGATATCCTGCGTCTTTGGGTGGCGGCGACTGATTTCAGTGGGGATATTAGGATTTCTAATGACATCATCAAACAGATCTCTGAAACCTATCGTAAAATCCGGAATACCTGCCGGTTTTTACTCGGAAATTTGAGCGATTTCTCTTTGGCCAATTGCCAAGCACTTTCCCCCGAAGATTTTCAGGAACTCGATCTCTGGGCGCTGGATCGCCTTCATTTATTGAATGAGAAAGTACAGCGGGCCTACGAAGAATCCACCTTTCATGTGGTGCTTCATTCCTTAAATAACTTTTGTGCTGTGGATCTTTCATCGTTTTATCTCGATATCCTCAAAGACCGATTGTATACCTCTGCGAAAAATTCGCCTCAGCGGCGTGCGGCGCAAGCGGTGATGCAGGAGATCCTTTCTACGATCGTGCCATTGATGGCGCCGATTTTGAGCTTTACCGCCGAAGAAATTTGGCAGCATCTGCCAGGAGGTCTTCGTTCCGAATCATCGGTTCACTTGTCGCAGTTTTCAGCGCTCAAATCGGTAGATTACTCACGACTTGACCGGTGGGAAGTATTAGTGCAAGTGAGAGAAGCGGTTGCGACTGTATTGGAAACCGCCAGAAAAGAGCGAAACATTGGGAATTCCTTGCAAGCCTGTGTTTCCTTATCTGCAAAACCATCGTTTTATAAAAAGCTTTGTGATTACGAAGCTCATCTGCCCGCATTTTTTATCGTTTCTCAAGTCAAACTTAGCGAATGGACAGAAAGCTTGCCGAGGGATCAAGCTACTGAGGCGGATTGGAAATTTGATCAAACGAATGAAGAGCTCGAGCTAAAAATTCAAGTGACTGCGGCACCGGGTGAAAAATGTGAGCGATGTTGGATTTATAGGGAAGATGTGGGTGTGAATCAAACCTATCCCTCCCTCTGCAATCGGTGCGCGGAGGTGATGGCTTCCGAGACAGCTCATGAATCGTAAAACCTTTTATCTGCTTTCGATTAGCGGTAGTATCATCCTGTTTGACCAAATCACGAAAATCTTAGTTCAAAATCGTTTTCAATTGCATGAATCGATCGTGGTCATAGAAGGATATTTCTCTCTGACCTACATCTTAAATCCCGGAGCGGCTTTTGGATTTTTGGCCGATCAAAATCCCACCTTTCGTATGATCTTTTTTGCTGTTGTTTCTGTAGTCGCCCTCATTCTTTTGGGTGTATTTTTTCGAGAGACGCCAGAGGATGATCGTATGGGATTGGTGGCGATTTCACTGCTATTTGGCGGGGCGATTGGCAACATGATCGACCGCATTCGTTTGGGTGAAGTCATTGATTTTCTCGATTTTTATATCGAGCGTTACCATTGGCCCGCTTTTAATGTCGCTGATTCTGCTATTACGATTGGCATTACCCTTCTCATTCTTCATGTTTTTATACAAAACAAAGAAGAATCGGCCCATGAACTCAAAGCGAGTGATTGAGGATCTTGAGATGGCAATCAGTCTATCGTGAACATCATGACAATGTGATCTCATCAATAATATTCCCAGAAAAAAAATGTGAGTGCTCTGTCGTCGCAGAAACTTGAAAGATATGTTTTATTTGAAGGGGATCTGCTAAAATTATTTGAGATGGCGCAGAATGAGACACGAGCGATATAGGGCTTAAAAAATACAATGAAAAACAAGACGACTGTGAAAAGAAAATCAACGAGTGGGAATCCCGACTTGGATTGGAGTCAGGTTCAGGAAACGATCATGATGCTTTATTTAGCTGTATCGCAAATTCGGCGGTCTATGAGTGATGGAGAGGAATCCATTGGAGGATTGACCGATTCCTTTACTTCTATGGCGGGTAGTGCTTCCGTGATTGCCGATGCGGGATCCCAACTACCCGATAGTGAGGAGAAAAAAATTGTTCTAAACAAGACCCAGGAAATTTCTGCTCAAATGCGAAGTGCGATCAGTACCTTTCAGTTTTATGATAAGTTAAACCAACGCTTGAATCATGTTTGTAATAGTCTAGATTCATTATCAGAATTGGTTGGTGACCCCAGCAAACTATTTAGTCCCTTTGAATGGCGGGGTCTACAAGAAAAAATTCGATCAAAATACACATCCGAAAGCGATAAACTTATGTTTGATGCCCTGATTAAGGGTGCAACGGTGGAGGAAGCAATCGATCTTTCTTCGTCAAAAGAGGATTCAGGGCATGTCGAATTATTTTAATGTCGTGAGTCATGACCTCCTTTCCAATAACGACCCTATTTTACGTAGCGGTGGTTTGAATTTATCTTGACTCAATGTCAAGGACAAGCCCCTTGCCTGAGTTTTTGAGTCTTTTTGATATTGCAACAGAATAAGTACTATGAAAACGCATCTTCATTTTTTTAAATGTCTCGTGACGACCACTTTATTACTCGCTATTGTACATTCTCAATCATTGGCAGGCGAAATCCTTGTGGCGGCAGCAAGCAACTTCTCTGGCGCGCTCACCACTCTTTCAGAACATTTTGAGGAGAATACCAGTCACAAGGTTACACTGATCTTCGGCTCTACAGGCAAGCATTACGCACAGATCAAAAATGGTGCGCCCTTCGATGCTTTTTTCGCGGCGGATATCCATCGGCCCGAGTTATTAGAAAAAGAAGATCTGGTCTTGCCTGGAAGCCGCTTCACTTATGCCCTGGGCAAGGTCGTGTTGTGGAGTCCGAAAAAGGGCTTTGTGGATTCCAAAGCGCGTGTTTTGAATCGCGCTGAATTCCGACATCTAGCCATAGCCAATCCAAATCTCGCACCTTACGGGAAGGCAGCCCAGGAAGTATTAGAGGCGCGGGGTTTGTGGAAAAGCTTAAGGGATCGCCTCGTGCGAGGAGAGAATATCGGCCAGGCCTTTCAGTTCATCAAGAGCGGTAATGCTGAATTGGGTTTCGTGGCTTACGCACAGGTGAAACGCCCCAATCAGCGGATCGAAGGTTCATTCTGGGACGTGCCCCAGGCGCTTTACACCCCTATCGAACAACAGGCCGTATTACTTGTGGACAGTGAGGTTGCCCGTGCATTTATGTTGTTTGTCCGAAGTGATGAGGCTTTGAAGATCATTCGTGAATACGGATATGACATACCATAATGCTCACTGAAGCCGATCTCTCCGCTATTGTCGTTACCCTGAAACTGGCAACGCTAACTACCCTGATCCTCTTGTTATTGGGAACGCCTCTTGCCTGGTGGATGTCGAGGACACGGTGGCGCTTCAAGTTCCTATTGGAGGCGGTCATTGCTCTACCGCTGGTGTTGCCGCCGACCGTGCTGGGTTTCTACCTCTTGGTGGCCCTCGGCCCCAAGGGCCCTGTCGGTGCTTTGATGGAAACTCTGGGGGCTAGGCCCCTGGCTTTTACTTTTACAGGTCTGGTGATTGGCTCGGTTATTTACTCGATGCCCTTTGTGGTTCAGCCCTTGCAAGATGCCTTTACTGCAGTCGGTCGCCGACCATTGGAGGTGGCCGCCACCCTGCGTGCATCCCCCTTGGATCGTTTTTTTACTATTGCCATTCCTTTGGCGCTTCCAGGATTTTTTACGGCCTCTGTGCTCGGTTTTGCGCACACAATCGGTGAGTTCGGTGTGGTGCTGATGATCGGTGGAAACATCCCCGGCGAGACACAAGTTTTGTCTATCGCGATTTATGATCATGTTGAAGCAATGGAGTATGCACACGCCCATTGGTTATCCGGGGTACTGCTTCTATTGTCTTTTTTTATGTTGTTGGCCGTATATGCCCTCAATCACAGATTCAGAGTACTTCGCCCATGAAAATAGAAGCCAGATTCCGTATCAACAGAGGTGACTTTAGACTGGATGTAGATCTGAATCTTCCCGGGCAAGGCGTCACGGCAATTCTTGGCCCTTCGGGTTCTGGGAAGACCACACTGTTGCGTGCGATTGCGGGACTTGAACATTATCCTGGTGGTAAGCTAAAAGTGGGTGGGCTGTGCTGGCAAGAGGGCAAGAATTTCGTCCCGCCACACCAACGTCCTCTGGCTTATGTTTTTCAGGAGGCCAGTCTGTTTGCACATCTCAACGTTCACCGTAATCTTGAATATGGGCTCAAACGGGTTCCGAAGGCAGATCACAAGGTTTCTTTGGCGCAAGCCATCTCACTGCTGGGCATCGAACACTTGCTAGAACGCAAACCCGAAACTTTATCGGGTGGTGAACGGCAACGCGTGGCCATCGCGCGGGCCTTGGCCGTCAGCCCTCAGTTGTTGATGATGGATGAGCCCTTGGCCTCTCTGGACATTAAACTGAAACAGGAGATACTTCCTTATATTGAAATGCTGCATCAAAAATTGGATATTCCGGTGATTTATGTCAGCCATTCCCCCGACGAAGTGGCACGCTTGGCAGATTACCTGGTCTTGCTAGAGGCAGGCCGTGTTGTGGCGACTGGTCCGATCCATGAAATCTTGACCCGGCTTGATCTTCCCCTGGCGAGCGACAGCGAAGCGGCGGCCATTGTTGAAGCCTTTGTTTCCGGGCATGATGAAACCTATCACCTGACACACCTGGATTTTGCCGGGGGGCAAATCACCGTTACGCGGAATACATTGCCCCTGGGAAGTCCAGCCAGATTAAGACTTGGAGCCCGCGATGTCAGCCTGACCCTGGAACACCAAAGCCGTACGAGCATCCTGAATATATTTCGGGCCACTGTGGATGGGATTACTGAACAAGGGAATGCCCAGGTCATAGTGAGACTGCTGGCGGGGGGCGTGCCCATTCTAAGTAGAATTACGCGAAAGTCCGCCGATGAACTGGGCTTAAAAATGGGAAAGCCCGTTTTTGCACAGGTCAAGAGCGTCGCTTTACTCACCTAATTTTTTGGAAATTGGAACTTCGACATATATTTGAGACGACTTTATTTTATAATCGTTCTAATCCTGTTGGGGATCTTTCAGCCGACTTATGCAGAAGAAGCGGCTGAATTCAAAGTAGCGGAAGAAGAAACGAAAAAAACGATCCCTGATGAAATTCATCGAATCATGCGGAGCGGGGTTCGAAGGTTTGCAGACCGGATTGATCGTTTTTTTGTCGACGAACGCATTGAAGCGGAACGACAGCGATCTTCATTACGTCTGCGACCCACACTAGAGTGGCGCGAAGGTGGAGAGCTTGATTTTTCATTCCGCTTTAAAGCCAATCTTGTCTTGCCGCGCTTAAAAAGAAAATTCCAGATGTTTGCGCTCTCTCTCGTGGATGAAGAAAATGATGATGTCGATCCTGACTTGCTTGATACCACACCGAATACCTTGAATAAACAGAACGTGGAGAATCGCAGTTCCGCCCTGGGTCTTGAGTACAATCTGTTTTCTCAACTTCGTCGTCACGTTCGTTTTCGGGTGGGTGCGAAGTTTCATGACCTTGAGGTTAATCCTTTTACATCGGCCCGTTATCGTCACACCTTTGTTTTTGAACATTGGTTGTCCATCATAAAACAAAGGGTCTACTGGTTTGGCGATACGGGTTTTGGAGAACAAAGTGATCTTGAATGGGAAGGTAAAATAGGAGAGAAAGTTCAGTTTCGGTCTATCAGCTCAGTGATATGGTCGGAAACCAGCAAAGGGGTTGATTTAGCACAGACCTTGATGTTACGCCGATTTACAGATGCTGATAAGGCGATCAGCCTTTCTTATCAAATCAAGGGACATACCCGCCCTAACAGCGTCGTCGATGCGCATGTGATCGCGATACTGTATCGTCAACAGTTCTGGCGGGAATGGTTGTTTTTTGATGTCTCCCCTCAAGTCCATTATTTGAGAGAGGCTGATTACAGCTCAGGCACAATGCTGTTTTTTTCCTTTGAAACCATTATATAAGGCTTGCAATGCTGGAAAATTCACCTTAGGTTTTGGAGAGGTATTTTGTCATAGAGGTCGCTTTCTTCTTTCGTGTAAAAGGAGGGTTTCAATTTGAGTGTAAAAAGTGCTGTATGGCCGAAAGGGATTCCTGAGCTTGGGCAAACTGCGGAACGTTCAAGAGAGGTCACAAGTCGCGACATTCAGCTCTTTACCCAGATTAGTGGTGATTACAATCCCTTGCACTATGATGAAAAAATTGCAGGTAAGACGCGATTTGGCGGTATTGTGGTTCAAGGGGGTATTACGAGTGCAATTCTGAATGCGCTTGTTGCTGAAGATCTGCCAGGACCGGGGACCGTTTTTTTACAGGTTAATTGGTCTTTTAAAGCCCCCGTTCGGCCAGGGGATCGGATCACTGGGAAGGTTAAAGTCACCAAAGTCAGAGAGGATAAACCGATTACAGAACTAGAAACCCGCGTTTTTCTGGCTGATGGAAGCCTCGTCTTAGAGGGTGATGCCGTGTGTTACACCATGCCGATTCAGAGTTGATTGAATCAATGATTGGTCAACACAGACATTCCACTGCAAAAACACTGATTTTTACAAGCTTGGCACTCACTGCATTCGCCGCAAATTCTGTATTGTGTCGATTCGCGCTTGGTCAAAAAACCATTGATGCTTTAAGTTTTACTGTTATCCGTTTAATTTCGGGTGCGATTGTTCTTTTAGCTATGATAAGCATCAATCGCAATAAGACTGATTTGTCCTCAAAAGGGAGTTGGTCGGCGAGTTTAATGCTGTTCTTTTATGCCATTACATTTTCTTTCGCCTATATTTCCCTGGACACGGGAACAGGTGCCCTCATCTTATTTGGTTCGGTTCAAATCACCATGATCCTTCTATTCCTTGTATCGGGAAATCGTTTGCACTTTACAGAATGGATAGGTGTGGTAACTGCTTTTACGGGCTTTGTTTATTTGATTTCCCCGGGAGTAACAAGCCCTTCCCTATTGGGTTTCGTGCTTATGACTGTCTCCGGTAGTGCATGGGGGATTTATACCCTTAAGGGGCGATCCTCTATAAACTCGATTTCCGATACGGCTTACAATTTTTTTAGGATCATTCCACTTGTTCTTGTTTTGGCAATTATGGGTATGAATCAAACGCATTTAACATCTGAGGGTATCTTGTTGGCTACATTATCCGGTGGCATCGCATCTGGAATTGGCTATACAATATGGTATAGCGCTCTTGGAGGGCTTTCGGCTACTCAAGCGGCTGTGAGCCAATTGCTGGTTCCGATCATCGCAGCATTTGGAGGGGTCATATTTGTATCCGAAACACTCACGCTTCGTCTCCTCATTTCAGCAACAATAATACTTGGCGGTATTTTGATCGTGGGTTTAGGCAGATATTTTTTGTCTCATTTTGATTTTCTCAGTAAAACATAAGAAGTTACGATTATTCCCCGATGACTTTGACGAGTGCGCGTTTGGGCCGTCTCCCATCAAATTCACCGTAGAAAATCTGTTCCCATGGACCGAAGTCTAACTTTCCATTTGTGATGGCGACAACGACTTCCCGACCCATGAGCTGACGTTTGATGTGTGCATCTCCGTTATCTTCACCGGTTTGATTGTGCTGATATTGCGCAATGGGTTCATGTGGTGCGATTCTTTCTAAAAAGTCATCGTAGTCTTTTAATAAGCCTGGCTCATCATCGTTAATGTACACCGAAGCGGTAATATGCATCGCGTTGACCAGGCAAAGTCCTTCGCGAATACCGCTTTGATCGACTATTTTTTGTACTTTCCCGGTAATATTGAGGTAGGCTCTTCGGGTTTCGATTTCGAACCAAAGCTCCTGACGATGTGATTTCATCCCTAAAATGCCTCCATTAATTTAATCAATGGATTCTGCTACAAGCAATGACAAAAGACAAGTGATTGTTTTGTGTTGTGTAAGGTAAAGAGGGCTGGATCGGGAAGGGTAAGGCATCAATTGATTCTTGATTATTTTTGTTATATTCTTAGCTAAATTTTTACATGCGCATTCACATTGTTTTGGAGGATGAAATGACACCATTGGCCCTGCTCATGCACCGTAAAATCGAAGAAATCTCTCCAAAGACCACACTGCGAGATGCGGCAAAACAGATGCGGGACAAACATGTCGGATCCCTCATTGTTAGTGAAGGCGAAGAAAAAATCGGCATCGTCAGTGTGGTCGATTTTGTTATTAAAGGTATGGCTGAAAAACTTGATCCAGATACCACTCCCGTGGATGCGATTATGAGCTGCCCGATCATCACTGTTGATATTGATCAAACAGCAAAAGAAGCCAATGACACCATGGCAGAAAATGGCATACGCCATCTCGGCGTCACCGATCAAGATAAAATTGTTGGGATTCTCTCAATGAGAGATCTGGTCTTATATTATAAAAACAGGAAGTAAGGCGAAAAGAAGACAAGATTTATAAAAAAGGCCGGTGACTGTTAAACAGTCACCGGCCTTTTTTATCTGAAAGTGCTCTTACTTTGCTTTAGTTGCGAACGCCGCTCCAAACCTTATCGGCATCAATTTCTTTTCCTGGATTGATTTTAATGGCTTTTGCGAGAAGAACCTCTGTGGCTTCCGGATAGGTTGGGTCAGAAATACAACAATCTGATACGGGACAAACTGCTGCACATTGTGGTTCGTCAAAGTGACCCACACATTCTGTGCACTTTTCGTAGGTAATCACATAAATGTTGTCACCATCAATATGCGACATTTGTGTTTCAGTATCTTCGCCCTCTTCCTCACCGGTGACTTTCAATCCTTCGGCTTCGCAATCGCCCAAGTTTTCAAAAATAGCTTCATTAGGACATTCTGGTAGACAAGCTGCACACGCGATGCATTCGTCGGTGATCAAAAGTGCCATGTTCTATTCTCCCTCGTTAGTAAGATGATAATCCGTTGGCCTTATATAGCATGCCATTTTCTGGGTTGTCAATTTATTTAAAATCCATTATATGCTATTTATTTTGCGTTAAATACCTTGTACCACGGATAAGACATCCGCTGCATGTCCTTTGACTTTTACCCCATAATAGGCTTGAACGATCTTACCATTCTTCCCGATAATAAAGGTCGAACGCTCAATGCCCATGTATTCCCGTCCATAATTCTTTTTTAGCTTGAAAACGCCATAGGCTGAACACACTTCGGCTTCCGGGTCACTCAGCAAGGGGAAGTTCAGACCTTGTTTTTCGATAAAACGCTGGTGTGATTTGATTGAATCTTTACTAAGACCGAGCACCACGGTATCGTACTTATTCAAGTCTGCGGATGCATCACGAAATTCGCAGGCTTCAATGGTGCAGCCCGGTGTACTGTCTTTCGGATAAAAATAAAGGACGACGTTGTTTTTACCGTGAAACGATTGAAGATCAATGGTTTCTCCACTATCTGAAACAAGTGAAAAAGAAGGTGCGTCGTCACCTGCTTTAAGAACGATTGGCTTTGAATCTGGCATATGTTCTCCTAATGTTGTTATTTTATGTACGATTAATTTATTTTTTGAATCAGGGGGGCGGTGGGAACAAGGTGATGTTTCATCCCAAGCGATTCGGGTGAAAACCCCATGCCTAAACCGATCAGTTGGGGTAAATGTAAAATAGGCATATTCAAATTTTGGCTGGGCCCTTCTTTTTCACGATGAATTTTTTCGGCATTGTCTTGTTTGATATCCAAGCCCATATGGCAAAGCGGACAAGGGGTCACCATGGCATCTCCACCTGCTTTTTTGGCTGAACCAACCCGTTTTTCGACCATGCCAGTCGAAATGTCTTCATTTTCTAAAAATACCGGAAAACCGCAGCATTTGGTTCGGTCATCATATTCAACGGGATAAGCCCCGACTGTTTTGATGAGTTTTTCGAGTGACTGAGGATTTTCCCAATCATCGAAACCGGTGGATGCTTCGGGGCGTAGAATATAGCAGCCATAAAAGGGAGCGATTGAAACATCCGTGAGTGGGTTTGTAATAAATTTCTTCAATGCGTCCAGTCCAAAATCTTTCACCAAAATCCATTGAAGATGTTTCACTTTGACTTTGCCCTGATAGCTGAGTCCGGTTGATGCTTTTAATTTTTCATTGATGCGATCCCGCAAGGCTTTATCCTTTTGGAGCTTTTTATTGATCCCACCCAGTACGCCTTGACAGGTGCCGCAGACCGTCATGATATTGAGTCCCATGACTTCAGCGGTCGCAAGCGTCCGGGCATTGAGCGTATAAGCTAAATCTGGATCGGCCTCAGTAATCACCCCGGCACCGCAGCAATTAAATGCCCGTAACTCTTCAACTTCAATGCCCAGTCCATCAAGCACCTTCATTGTGGATTGATGCAGTTCAGGGGTTGCTCCTTTTCCGGCACAACCAGGATAATAGGCATATTTCATTTTTTTCTCCCTTTGAAAATTTCGCGAACGGCTTCATGACCCTCGGGGGGCTTAGCAAACGGATTGGGGGATTTTCCATGTAATAACATCTTGATCCCCAATGGAATCATCTGAATCATTTTCCCCAAATTACCCCAAGTCATCAAGAGGGGAAGACGTGTCTCATTTAAACGTCCTTCTTCACCTACGACTTTTTCAAACTCGGTGATATGTTTTGCACCAATAGATTGAGTAAAGCCTGATTCAATGGATCTTTTCCGCAGGCGGACAATCTGCTCCATCGGTTCGACATCTTTCGGGCAAACTTGAACACAATAAACGCAGCGAACACAATCCCAGATACCATTATTGCCTTGTAATGCGTCAAGGCGTTCCCGCCTGATTTCATCTCTGGGGTCTACTTGAAAACGATAGGCTTTGGCCAAGGCCGCTGGTCCGAGAAAATCCGAAGACACTTCAAAGCTATTGCAGGCCGATAAGCAGGCGCCGCACATAATACAGGCATCTGCGTTTTGAAGCGCTTCTTGAATGTTTTTTAATGGTTCCGTCGGTGTGGGTTGATCTGTATTTTGGGAAACCACATAAGGTGTGACGGCGCGAATTTTTTTCCAAAAAGGATCCATATCCACGACCAGATCTTTGATCACGGACATGTTGGCCATTGGGCCTATCACAATTTTACCGTGGTGATCCAGCTCCTCAAATATTGAGGTTTTGCAGGCAAGCTTTTGAATGCCGTTGATCATCATTAAATCTGAACCGCAGATCGCAGCTCGACACGAGGCCCGAAAGGAGAGGGTTCCGTCGATTTCTTCTTTGATTTTGATCAGGGCAAGCAGAACAGTCGTTTCGCGTCCTGCTTCAATGCAGTAATCCACCGGATGGGTTTTGACATCCGTTTCAGGATTGAAGCGCTGAATTGTTACCGTGATGCGCATGAAGTTCTACCCGCTTGAAATAAAAATAGAGGAAAGAAAAAGTTATCCAAACTTATAGGTGATCCCAAAGCCACCTTTAGGATATTGCATTTCAATATTATCAAATTCATTGCAGGCAACAACGCAGGCGCCCATTTCCATACAGTTTTCCCATCCGACAATAAGCTTTTGACTATCATCATCCCATTTATAGACGCCTGCCGGACAGATCCAGGTGCATTGCTTCTGTTCGCATTTTAAACAGACATCACTATCTTTTATCTTAAGGTGGGATTCGGAATCAACTTTATATTGATCGAGGAATAACTTGTCTTCTAATTTCATTTTTATACCTTTGCCTGTTCTGACATCCAATGGCGCTCGAATTCCTCGAGGTGTGTCAATGTGGAAAACCCTTCCATGCGATCAAGAAAAACTTTTCCAATCAGATGATCCGTTTCATGTTGTAAAACAACAGACAAAAATCCTTCTGCATCAAACGAAACCGCTTCCATCTTTCGATCAAAACCGGAAACATGAAGACGCGCGCAGCGTTTCACTTTTCCACGAAGGTTCGTCACACTTAAGCAGCCTTCCCATCCCTCGACCCATTCATCTGATTGGAGTGTTAATCTCGGATTCATGAGGACGAGCAAGGGCAAATCGGGTTCGTTCGGATAGCGCGGATTCATTTGTGATTGAAGAACAACAAGCTGTTTTGAACGAGAAACTTGGGGCGCGGACAAACCGATCCCATCTTCTTTTTGCATCGTTTCAATCATATCATCGATAAATTGTTGGAATTCCGGGGTAAGACATTCCTCTTTTGTCACAGGTTCCGAAATTTTTCTTAAAATCGGGTTGCCTAATTTTGCAATTTTTAAAAGTGCCATAAACCTTCATCATTCATGTTATTCCATACCAGCTTATCATGCGATATGGTGTTTGGCAACGCGGGAAATAAGCGATAAGTGATTAAATTGACACATTTTTCGAGCCACTGTATCATGACCCCACTTTTGTAATCAGGGTGATAAAATGGGCAAAAAATTCTACATTATCGATGGCAGTTCATACATGTATCGCGCATTTTATGCTATCCGAGAGCTTTCAAATGCCGCAGGGCTTCCCACCAATGCGGTTTATGGTTTCACAAAGATGCTGCTAAAAATCATCAATGAAAAACAACCCGACTACCTTGGCATCGCCTTCGATGCAAAAGGCCCTACATTTCGGCATGAAATGTATCAAGAATATAAATCTCATCGGCCACCCATGCCCGATCCACTTTCTCAACAAGTGCCTTACATCCATAAAATGGTTGAAGCCTTCAAAATCCCGCTCCTAATTGAGGCCGGCTTAGAGGCGGACGATCTTATCGGCACTTTGGCACAAAAAGGAGAAGCCGCAGGGCTTGAAGTCGTGGTGGTCACGGGTGATAAAGATATGTACCAGCTGATTACCCCAGACACCACGGTCTATGATTCGATGAAAGAAATCATCCACACAGAAGAAAGCATTCAAGAGAAATTTGGCATCTCACCCAGTCAGATCGTTGACATGATGGGGTTAATGGGTGATTCATCTGACAATATCCCCGGGGTGTCGGGTATTGGCAAAAAAACAGCCATGCAACTCATTCAAACCTTTGGCAGTATTGAAAACCTCTTGAATCATATTGAAGACGTCAAAAAACCAAAACTCAGGGAGAAACTCGCATCAGAAGGGGAGACCGCTCGCTTGAGCCGGGAGCTGGCACGGATTAAAATAGATTGCCCGATTCCGTTCGATCTAAAAACTTATGAAACCCAAAGTCCGGATGAAGCGCAACTGTTGCCACTTTGCCAAGAACTCGAATTTTCAGCCCTGCTCAAAGAACTGCTTCCCAGGCCGGAAACAAAAGCCTTAAAGTATAAGATTGTAGATCTTAAAGGTCTTTCTGAGATCATTTCTGAAATCAAACGAGATGGCGCAGTCGCCCTCCGCTTATGTCCGAGTGAAGCCAATGCGATGGATGCCGCACCCCTAGGTCTCGCGCTCGCGATGCGCTCTGGGAAATTGGCTTATTTCCCGATTCAAACGAACAAGGGCATCCCTGACGTTTTACAGGATTTATTCAACGATGAAACCCTCCTTTTTTATGGGCATGCCTTAAAGCCCTCTTTGACGATTCTGAAAAGACACGAGATTTCTTTTAAGGGAAAATTTTTTGATGTGAAAATTGCAGGTTATCTGATTAATCCAATGAGAAGAGACTATTCTTTAGAAGGACTTAGATTAGAATACCTTAAGGAACACATAAACTCTGAAGAGAAGACATTGTTTCCCAGTGCAGACCCCTCTCCAGAAACCGTTGCACCCACAATGTGTCAAGAAGTCGATACGCTTTTTCGTTTATCAAAGGTACTTGAACCGAAGCTTCAATCACAATCATTGGAAAAACTGTTTCGTGAAATGGAAATGCCCCTGGTTAAGGTGCTGTCGGATATTGAACAGAACGGCGTCAAGGTCGATATCAAACATCTTTTGAAAATGTCTAAAGAGCTCGAACTCAAACTTGCGGGTCTTACTGCAAAGATTTATGAATTAGCCGAAGGAGAATTTAATATTAATTCCCCAAAACAATTGTCTGATATTCTCTTTAATCGCCTCGGACTCACCCCGATCAAAAAAACAAAAACGGGCTTTTCTACAAATGAAGAGGTGCTGACACAGCTTTCTGTCTACCATCCCTTGCCTGCGGAAATTCTCAATAGTCGTCATATTACCAAATTAAAATCAACCTACATCGACGCACTTCCGAAGCTTGTCCATCCGGAGACAGGGCGTATCCACACCCAACTCAACCAAGCGGTCACCGCAACGGGGCGGCTTTCTTCGACAGAACCCAATTTACAGAACATCCCCATTCGCGGCGAAATGGGCCACCGGATTCGAGAAGCCTTTATTGCAGAACCGGGCAATGTTATTTTATCGGCGGACTACAACCAAATCGAACTGCGCCTTTTGGCCCATCTTTCGGGTGATCCACAATTGCTCGATGCTTTTCAAAATGGAGAGGACGTGCATGCGCGCACCGCCATGGAAATTTTCAATCTGCCCAATGACGCCATTACCCAGGAGATGCGGCGTGCCGCGAAATCGGTCAACTTCGGTATCATTTACGGGATCAGTCCCTTTGGGCTTTCCAATAATATCGGGGTGTCGCTCCAGGAGGCAAAACGTTATATCGAACTCTATTTTGAACATTATCACGGCGTTCAAGTCTTCATAGAGCAAACCCTAAAAGAGGCGACTGAAAGAGGCTATGTCACGACAATTTTCAATCGACGGCGAGACATCCCGGAATTGGCCAGTTCCAACAGTTTTACGCGAGGGGTCGGGGAGCGTTTGGCCATTAATACCCCGTTACAGGGTAGTGCTGCCGACATCATTAAGGTCGCAATGATCAACATTTGGCGCTGGATGGCCGAAGCAGGACTCAAAAGCAAGATGACGCTTCAGGTACACGATGAACTGCTTTTTGATGTGCCAGAGGACGAAGTCCCCATCATGAAAGAAAAAGTCACCGAATTGATGGAAGGGGCCGTGACAATGAAAGTCCCCATGACCGTAGATGTGGGCATTGGCCCCAATTGGGCCGAGGCCCATTAATGTTAGATTTTGGAGCGCCATTACATGTCTAAAAAAGTACTTTGGTTGTTGCGGGTTTCCGGTACGATTATTTTTCTCTCGTGGGGCTTTCGGCTTTATGTGCTTTTTTCACGCTGGGGAACTGACCGCTTTTCATTTGTCGATCTTTTTATTGTCTTAACGTCTTTTGGGATCGGGATCTTTCTGCTGTGGATGGCGAAACGGAGAGATAAAGTGCTCAGACGAGACTACACTGTCTTGATGGCCACTTCTATTTTTACCATTTTGTGGTGGGGCAATCGTTGGCAAAAGGTGTGGTTTCACCCGGAAAATGATCCCAACCCGCGCGCGCACTTGCACTTGGCTTCCTTATACTTGGTGATGGGATTTTTACTCTTGCTTGCCGGGTGGCAGGGGCGGAAGAAGGCATGATGAAAAGCCAGAATAAACAGGGTTCGATTGAACTCTATTTAGATCAAGCGCATAGGAGGTCAATATGAAGCGATTTTCAGTCATGATGATGGTCTTGTTTGTGATATTTTCTGGGTGTGTCGGTATTCCAAATGATCCCCCCCATGAGATCACAGTCCGCCCTCCCAAGGAGATGCGCTTTCCCAAAGATTTTGACAAGGTATGGGAGGCTGCGATGAAAACGATTCCTGATTTACCGATTATTCGCAAAAACAAAAGCTCCGGCCTTATTGCCAGTAATTGGAAAAATATCGAAGGGAAGAAACGCGAACGCTTGAACATCCTTTTAATAAAAGAAGGTGATGGGACAAAGGTGACCATCGAAAGTCATATGGAGGTCTTGGTCAAAAAAGCACGTGTGGATACCGGTTTTGGCACAACAACTAAAATGCCACAATGGCGAAAGGCTTCTTCAGATACAGCGACCTCAGATTTAATTTTTTTAAAAATAACTGAACACTTGATCGAAAAACCGCCTGAGCCTGAGGAAGCAATACTGGAGACAGAAACACCCGCACCCGAAAAAAAATAGAGGGGGTTTGAACGAAAGCGTGAATGCACTCATTCAAAGGGAAGTCGCCCATATTTTAAATCCGGAATTTTTTTTCTTTAATCTTGTCCTCTAATTTTCCTTTTAGTTCTAAGGCGTCCTTAAAATCGGGGGCGATGCGAAGGGCGCGCTCAATCGCATCTAAAGCTTCAAAATAACGCCCTAAAACGGCCAGTGCGACCGTTTTATTCTTCCAACCCTCCGGGTCGTCTGGTTTGAGACGGATGACTTCCTCAAAGGCTTCAAGGGCTTCTTCATAGCGCTTCAGTTTGGCCAGCGCCGTCCCCCTGTTGTGCCAGGCTTTTGCAAAATTCGGACGGAAAGCGAGGGCGGCATCGTAAGCGGCCAATGCCTCTTTATAGCGTTCCAATTTGGCGAGGGCCGCCCCCTTATTGTTCCAGATTTTCGGGTCATCGGCCTTCATCGCAATGGCCTGGTTGTATGCGGTTAATGCCTCTTCGTAGCGGCCTTTGTCGAACAATTTTAAACCATGCTTGTTCCAGGCATTCGGATCATCTGCGAGATCATTTTCAAATTCTAAAGCCAAGGGCGGTAATTCGAGAGGCTTCTCTCTATCTTTTTCGTCCGAGCGGAAGTCATGTGGATTCAGGATATGTAATGCCCTTGTCTCAGGAAGAAAAATCACATCTTCTTGAATGCGGACTTCAGCGCAGCCCAGAGTCAAAAGGGCAATCAGGATTGAAGTCACCTGTTTCATCTTGGTTTGAGGGATAGACATATTTAAACCATGTGTTGAGCTGAAGTCTCTGAGTGGATGAGCAATGCCAACGACACATCAAGATGTGCTTTAAAAATTGTAGGGGAGGGGCAGCTGTCTTCGCAAGCTTAAAATGAAAGGTGCTGTATAATGGCCTTTGTTATCCTTTAAAATTATTCTGGATACTCTTCCCTTATTTATCTGGAATAATTTTTGGTACCCACAGGGTCGCTATTCCTTGTTCGAGAGCTTAAATAAGGTAATGTTTTCTTATAGATTGTTCATTTTGTTGTGTTTGGGTTCACTTTTTTTAGGAAGAGTTCGACATTTTTTTTGAAGAGGAAAAGTGTTGTATCTTTGATGGAATGCGCTAAAGCGGAATCGGCAGATTGCGCGATTTGTTCGGATTTGATCTGATATTTTTTTGCCACGAAAAGCGCGTCTTCAATATCTTCTTCTGTAAACCGTCTTAATTTTGCGATAATAAAATCAAGCGGATCAAGTACGCGAACCTCAAGGATATCAGAGTGAAATAATTGAATGGCTCGCTCTCTGTAACCGGGAGGCATTGCAACAACGGACCATCCAGAGATATTTTCGCTCAGATCTGAAGGAATGTTTTTGGCCTTCAAAAAATGAAAAAGCGATTCTAAATCGCCCTTGACCTCTGCATCAATATCGATCGTACTTCTATTTTCCATCCCATAATAGTGCAGGGCCAAGCCCCCCAATAATGTCATTTGGAGTCCTTCCTTGTTTTCTAAGGAATAGGTCTTCAGGAGTTCAATTACGGATTCGAGATTAAGCTGTGACAAAGTTTAAGGCCTCAAATAATTTTCTGGATTCTCTTTCATCGATCTTTCCCTTTTTGATTTCCAAAGGGGGGCGATCCGTGAGGCCGTCGATCATCGTTTTAAAGTGCCCATACCAGACGCAGGCTTTATCATACGCGGTCTTGACTTCGGCAAGGTGGCAATAGGTAAGCCACGGAAATGCACCATTTAGAAGGATCTCAATCCAGAGCAAACGAAGACTGGCGGGATTTTTCAGCACATCTTCAAGGGTTTTATCGCCCGTATAAAAGGGAATCACACGAAGGGGTATTCGGGGGGCTTTGATTTCTTTTGTTGATTTCGTCATTTTTTCTAATTGTTTTGTTCTGCTGTTTCTACGGCTTTAAGTACTTGCTTGATTATTTTTGGATGTAATATTTTTCCTGAATGAAAAGGAAGTACAACGCGCTTCGTGCCTTTAATATAAATACGATGGCTTCCTTTGCTCCTGTTATATTCATATCCGGTTTTTAACAGCATCGATTCGGCTTCTTGAGATGTTAAGCTGGGAAGCTTAGGCAACTTTAATCTCATATGTCGTCGTCAAAATTTCTTTGCTGGCGACGCCTTTAATTTCTTCTGGCGACAATGTTTCCAAATAAAGCGCAATTGCCTCTTTTATGTTTTCCATGACTTCGTCAAAGGAGTCACCCTGCGTCTGACATCCTTCGAGTTCTGGTGAATAAGCGTAATATCCATTTTCATCTTTTTCGATCACAATGCTGACTTTGTACGACATGATTTTGCCTCCACTTTCAGAGTATCATAGCAAAAATGTTGCGGTTTGTAATACTGACTAAACCCATAATGAAGCATAAACTGGTCTGAGTCGATTCAAAAAATCCGTCCGGTCGCCGCGTAAAGAAAGACAGGAATCTATTTTTGGCATTAAAACCGACTATTTATAAAATGGGCATTACACTGTCTGATATTGACCGAGCTTATTATGACACGCTCAATTTAACCATTGCGCAACACCCTTCTGAAACATTGGAGCGCATGATGGTGCGTGTTCTGGCCTTTTGTCTGAATGCTCAGGAGCATCTTGTGTTTACAAACGGGCTTTGTGCGGTGGAGGAACCCGATATTTGGGCACGCACTTTGGATGATCAAATCTCTTTATGGATTGATGTGGGAGAGCCAAGCCTTGAACGTTTAAAAAAGGCCGTGCGCCTTTCGCCTGTCGTGAAGGTGTATTGTTTTAATTCAAAAGCGGATCGGTGGTGGGCTCAGGGGCAATCAAAATTCAAGGCACTGAAGGCCTCTATTTTTCAGTTTCAATGGGGGAGTATTCAAGCCTTGGCGGCGATGGTACAACGTCGGATGGATCTGTCTGTCACGATTACGGGTGAGATGGCTTATGTCGCCGCTGAGTCCGGGGAATGTGAGCTGTCTTGGTCGGTACTACAAGCCAGCAGTGGATGAACTTCACCGTAGATGAGGATTGAGCTTTTGACCTCTGTTAGCCAGATGAGACAGAATGAGTAATTTTGTCTCAGGGGTGTAAAAACTTTTAAAGCGTTTTAATTCCCTTTAATTCCCTTAAAATAAAATAGGATGACGGATGTTACTTATTACATATTGGTGTCCCCTCTTTAAAAGAGGTCACTCTAAGATGTGTTTACTCCAATACTTTAATCAGCTTATCTACTTCAATCTTGATTAGTTCATCTTCTTCTGTTTCGGGGAAATTGGCGATATAGTCGCGCAATTGCTCCATTGAGTCGTCTGGCAATTCTTGAATGAAAGGATTCCCATTTCCCCTCTTTTTTCTGTAATGAACCAATGACGCTAATGTTTTGATCATCTTCCTTCTAACATGGGGGTTCTCATCGGCTGATATTTCTAATAAGCGATCAATTATCTTTGAGGAATATTGAGGAAGAAATCTAAAAAATATCTTCATTTGTAATACATCTATACTTACAAACCGAATATATGGATCCTGACTCGCCACTGACTTTAGTAAAACCTCATTGCTCTCTGGAGTATCAATCCATGTTAATTGAAGAATCGCTGATACACGTTCCAATCTATCACCATGTTTAATCTTTTGAATCAATTTTCCAACATTCGACTCGCCGTATCCTCTAACCACAGCGTCTAGTTTAAAATTGGGACTCGGTTTCCAGCCCTTCTTTTTGACGACTTCTTCAATTGAACCAAGGTTCATTGTTCCTAACGCCAACCTTACCTGGCTTTCCCAACCGATATTAAGAAGATCTAGTATTGGATTTACGGCATCTTTTTCATTCAGCCTAGATAGAAGCTTCGAGGCTTCATAAACTACCCCTTCATAAGGATCACGCAATCTTTCAATGAGCTGTTTCCTAACAGTTGTAGAGTCATATCCCTTTATATTAAGGCGCCCTATTGCGCTTATCCGAATCATTGGATGTTCATCGCGAAGCCCATCGAGTAATACCTCAAGCGACTGATCTCCTACTCGGCGACTTGCCTCCCGCACAATTGAGATAGAATCATAAAATGCTCTCTCTAAAGCTGATTTCACTTCAAGGTCTTCTCTCCATGGGTAAAACCCCGAAACAGCATTCTCCCGGACATAAGGATTTTGATCATTGAGTCTCGCCAATAGTGCAGCTCGTCTTCGCCGATCTAACTCGAATCCTTTTTCTTCTCTTATGTCGGTAATGAAGATTAAACTTGCAATGCTTTCAGTCTGAACCCAAGGATCACTATCTTTGAACCCTCTTATTAGAGCCTCCATAGCAGCATTATAAAATTGATCAGGTATTGAGTTCGCCTCAATAGCCAAGTCGCCATATAACGCATATATGGATCTTCATCCTCCATGGCTTTTATTAGGGAAGGAACAGCAGGTGTATCTCCTAAATTTAATGATCTCAATACAACGTCAATATGGTTTTGCGAAAAACCGGATAATCCCACCGTGTTCTCATCAGAATCATGGATTATCTCATTTGCATGACTATGAGATGAGACGTATGAAATACTTAGTAGGAGAGTGATTAGAAAGAAAATTCCATGGAGCGGAAAATTAGATTTCATACTTTTAACTGCTTTCAGTATTCTGACTACGGATACAGCGGAACCAAGCCCCCAGGTTTTTGAATCACCTTTTCTTTGTGTCTTGCCACTTCTTGCTCAAAAGCCTCCCACAAAGCAGAACCCTCTTGCCACGATGTCGGTTCCTGACTGTAAAGCACGGCATTCAGTTTTTTGATTTCAGTCGAAAGCGGCGGCACGACGCGGTTGCCGATTTCTCCTAAACTGACAGGGCGTCCCGGCCATAAAATCCGTCCCCAAGAGAGCAAGGCTTCTTTCGCGGCAGTCGCTTCATTTTGTGCGCAGGCTTTTTTAAGCTGTTTTTTAACTTGGCTGGTATCAGGAAGTTCAGGTGCACGATCCTTAGCGTCGTGCATTTGTTTCCGTGCTTTGCTTCTGGTCTGCCACCAACCCAACAGGGTCACTGCCCAACAAATCGCCAAAATAAAACTGACCCAAAACCAATGACCGGGTTCGACTTGAAGCATCGGGCGCTCATCAGAACTTTTGGGTGAAGTCTCAAAGGGGGCTTGTTGAAGCGGGATAGAAGCGGGCGGTTGTTGCGCGGCTTCTGCGGGCGTAACCTCGATGTGTCGCTGCGGCAGACGAGCGATCTCCATCTGATTTGTTCCTGTATTCCACCAAGGGACTTCAATGGCGGGCAGGAGCAGTGAACCGGGTCGGGTGGGGATGAGTGCGATTTTTTCTTGACGAATCCCTGTAATGCCGGCGTCTTTTTTCAATGTTTTTAAACTCGGCTGATCCGGATAGGTTTTAAAATCATCAGAAAATTGGGGCTCGATTTCCGGCAACTGGGCAGCGGTCAAGCCATCGGCCTGAAGCGTAATGGTCCATGTAATGGGTTCGCCAACCTGGGAGTGTGTCGCGCCTTCGGGTGTTTCGGGCCAGATTTCCCTGATACGAAGATTTTTTGCCGGCAACCAACGGCCCGTGATTTTATCCTGCGGAACAGGTTTAACCTCAAGTTCAATCTTCTCTGAGCGTAAACGCTTAATCGCGCCGCCACCGGGAAAGGGGCTGAAAGCGCCTCTTGAACGACTCGCGAGCTGGCCGGCAAAGGTGAGGGGTTCTATCGTGAGCGAACCGCTCTGCTGCGGGAAAATCCCGTAACGGCGCTCCACGACACGATAGGGTTTGCCATCGCGCGTGGTTTCAAACTCACGATTTTCCCCGATTTGCTCAATCACCGCATCCGCGTCACTTAAGCTGGGTTCTGAAAGTTGGGCGCTCAGTAGATTGACGGAACGATAAAGGCGCACGGTATATATGAATTGACTCTGCACATAACCTGATTGAGGTTCTGCCGAGACCTCTAAAAACAAGGACTCCGATGGCGCGTTTGTTTTAGGGGCGGCGGCTTTTCCGATATCGATGCGGACGCCGGGACTTTGATCTTTGCCGAAGGCAATGGGCGGAATCGTAAAAAAACCGGCCTGTTTTCCCATGAGGGTGAGCGTCCATTGTTTCTTTCGTGAGAAATCCCCATTGATAATTTCCATGCGGCTTCCCTCTGAGCGTTGGAGGATCTCAAAATGTTGTTCAATGGGGCTGAAATCAGGCTCCTCATCCAATGAACCCTCCGCTTCATAAACGAGGGTAAAGCTTTCATTGAGTGAAACCTGGCTGCGGTCGAGCTTGACATGAATTGTGGCGCCCCAGCCCTCAGCGGTGCCGAATACCAGTGCCAGAAAAAGGCCGATTATGATGGCTTGTTTTCTAAACCCTACCATGCCTCTTCCTCTTGATTGCCTCTTTGCTGCTGTTTCGCTTGATACAAAAATTTCCGGCGGAGCAAACCGCCGGGATCATCCGGGATGCGCCGAAGCCACTGTTCATAGGCTTGTCGGGTTTCGCTTTGTTCGCTCAAATCAGTATCCGCCTGCGCAGTGTCTTGCTTGTCTTCGTTTTCTGAGGCCTCCTCTTTCTGTGCCTCTTGTTGCTCTTCTGTTTCATCACCCGATTGATTTTCAGCAGACTGAGACGGCTTGTTTTCATCTTGCTCCGATTGATCCCCTTGATTGGCCTGCTGATCCTCGGAGGGCTTCTGCTCTCCCGCTTGATCCTGCTGCTGTCCTTCTTCCTCTGAATGATCGCCCGATTCTTCGGAGGGATCCCCATTTTCGTCTTCCGAAGGATCACCGTTTTCCTGCTTGTTTTGATTTTCCTGCTTTTCTTGTTGTTCTTGCAAGAGTTCTAAATTATGCCGGGCGTCTTCGTGCTCGGGATTGATCTTCAAGGCCGCTTGATAGGATTGTTTCGCTTCGGGCAGATTGCCTAATTTCGTCAAAGCATTCCCTTTATTGTAGAGGGCATCGGGGGTTTCAATCCCCTCAAGTGAATGAACACTTTCCTGATATTTCCCCGCGCGGTATTGGGCCGCGGCTTTCCATTCTTTATTTTCAAACAGTTCTGCCGCTGAGGCGTTTTCCCCTTCTGAAAATACAGCCGCGGCACGCTGATCTTGACGCGACCAAAGTCCATCCCAATCCAATGCTTCTGCGGGGGAAGTTAAAAATAAAATCATTAAGAGGACCGATGCAATCACGCCGCGCCGAAAGGCGAGTGCCGCCAAAAGCATCAAGGGCAAGAGCAACCAAGGCCCTTCTTCCTGCCAAAGATCCGCTTTTAAACCGCTGTCTTCGGTTTGCTCTTCTAATCGGCGCGATGATATTTCGGAGATCAGCGTCGAAATATCGCTGTCGTCCACGGTGAGTGTTTGATAACGTCCACCGCCTTGAAGCGCAAACATTTTCAGTGTGATCTCATCTAATTTGGGGATGACAATTTTCCCCTGTCGATCTTTCAAAAGTCCGCCCTCGCTCAAGTTAATCGGGGCGCCTTCTTTTGTGCCCACGCCGAGGATGGAAATTTGATGTCCCTCTTGGCTGAGCTCGGCGATCGTTTCTTCCAGGGCTTCTTTCTTATTTTCAAGCCCATCGGTAACGATGAGAATGCGTCCCCGTGGCGCGCCGGCCTGCTTTAAGAGTGCTTGCGCTTTGATGAGCGCGGTATCGGCACGGCTTCCCTGATGTGGCATGAGTCCTGTTTTGAGAGCCGAGACTTGTGAGATAATGGTTTCTGCATCTTGCGTGAGCGGGCTGACGACAAAAGGTTCTGCGGCGTAAACGATGAGCGCGGTTTGTCCTTCTTCGCGATTTTTAAGGATGTCGATCAGTTTGTGACGTGCTCGAGTCAGACGTGTGGGTTTGATGTCGCTTGCATCCATCGAACGGGAGAGATCCAGCACCAAGACCAGGGCGGATTGTTCTCGAAAAACCGGTTGTTCCAACTCTTCCCAAACGGGGCCGGCCAAGGCCATGAGGGCAAGCAAGGCCCCGAAGGCCAAGGGGTACACGCCCTGTCCTCTTTTTTTGTGATCTGCGTTCCCAATGAGCAAGTACGATAAAAGTTCGGGGTCACAGACCGCTTGCCAGCTTCGGCTCAGGGCTTTACGCCGATGATCGCGCCAAAGCAGGAATCCCAAGAGCGGCAGTAGCCAGAACCATTCGGGGCGTATAAAATGAAAGTCACGCATCATGAATCTCTCGAGCGTCGCGTAAAACTTCGGCTCAATAATAATATCCCTGCAATCACGAAGGCCCCGCCCAAGGGCCAGGGAAAGAGCGCTCTGCTGGGACGGAACAATTGTTTTTCCTGTTCGATGGGTTCGAGTTCGTCTAGCACTTGATAGATTTGTAAAAACTCTGTGGTGTCTCGTGCGCGAAAGTAGCGGCCGCCGGTTTTTTCCGCAATTGCGGTGAGTGTTTTTTCGTCGAGGTCACGGGAGGGATTCACTTTGCGTGATCCGAATAAAGACCGCACCGTCATTTCATCGGCCCCGATGCCGATTGTGTAAATTTTCAAACTCTCTGCCGCGGCCAAGTCTGCCGCTTTCAGTGGTTCGACCTCGCCTGCGGTATTGGCCCCATCGGTGAGTAAAATTAATACACGCTGTCCATCATCGTTTTTTCTCAATCTTTTGACCGCGAGTCCGATGGCATCCCCGATGGCGGTTTCTTGCCCGGCCAGTCCAATGACCGCTTCGTATAAAAGCGTCTGTACGGTTTCTCGATCAAAAGTCAGCGGGGTTTGCAGATAGGCCTGACGGCCAAAGAGAATGAGGCCCAAGCGGTCACCGATGCGACGCTCAATAAAGGCCCCTGCCACGGCTTGTGTGGCGAGAAGGCGATTGACCATTTTGCCATTGAGTTCAAAATCTTCCACTTCCATGCTGCCGGAGAGATCGACGGCCAACATCAGGTTTCGGCCACTGACGGGCAAGACGATGGGGTCGCCCAGCCATTGGGGACGCGTACTGGCGAGGACGAGTAAGATCCAAGCCAAGAGTGCGATCCATAGGATGGCGCGGCCAATTTTAATTGGGCGGGTGCCGCTTGTGGCCTCGCCAAACTCTTCCATAAAAGGCACACGGAGCGCGGCGTCTTCTCTGGGTGCGACAGCCGGGAGAAAGATGCGCATGAGCCAGGGAAGCGGAATGAGGATAAAAATCCAGGGCCACTCAAATTGAATCATGACTTCGCCACCTTTAAAAGAGGCAAGGCTTTAATCCACACGCCGCATAAAGACAAGAGCTTGTCTCCATCCACTTCTGAAGATTTTTGGTAGGGCGCGGTGATCAGTGCGCGCCCTGAGCCTTGGCTGAAGCGATCCGAGATGTTTTGCCAATCCAAACAGCCATCCAGAAAAGTGAGCCATTTTTCTCCGGTCAAACCGGCGACATCAGCCCGTGGAAAATAACTCAAACAGATACGTCGCAGCAGAATGGAGAGATCTTTGACCAATTGCTGCGCATTCCGTTTTGATTCAAAATCAGCAGAAATTTGATGCAAGGCATTCAAGGCAGCCACACGTACCTGTCGCCGTTGTTTAATCATGAAATAAATGCGAACAGAAACCATCAATAAAACAAAGAGGCCGATCAGGGCCCACCAACCGGGGGCGGGGGGCCACCATGAAATGGGATCGGGAAGATGGATATCGCGTAAGGGGAGCGCTTCTGTTTCTTCCATTATGCCGATCCTTGTCGAAGGCTGAGTCCCAGGCCGCGTTGTAATGTGCTCAGCAAGTCATCTGAGGTGGTGCAGGGCAAATAGTAGATCCCGTAACGACGACACAGGTTTTGCAGCGATGTTTTGCGCTGTTCAAATTTTTCATGATAGGTCTTTCGTAGCGACTTGCTTGTGGTATCCAAAGAAAGATCTTTTGTCCCATCGCTGACGCGATACAATCCTGCTGGCGGTAGGTTTTGTTCTAGTAGGTCATGAATGAATAACATGACGACATCGTTATGCCGGGTCAGTTGCCCAAGGTGGCGCTCAGCTTGATCTCCCATTGCCCGAAAATCACTGATTAAAAAGATCAGGCTGCCGGGATGTGCAACGCGACGCAGTCGCATCAAGGCTTGTATTGCGGTGTCTGCTTTGTTTTCTGTATCCGTATTTCCCCATGCGGGATGTTCGACGAGGGATTGAATGAAATGAAGCACGCCTTTTTTCCCGCGTTGGGGACGCATCTCTTGATGGTGTTGCTCAGAAAAAATCAGACCTCCGAGACGATCGCCGTGGTGAACCGCGCTCCAGGCCAGCAGGGACGCTGCACGTGCTGCCATGACAGATTTAAAGATCCCACGCGTTGCAAAAAACATGGGTGCGCGATAATCCACCCAAAATAAAACCGAACGTTCGCGCTCTTCCCGAAAAAGTTTGGTGTGGGGTTTTCCCGTGCGTGCCATCACGCGCCAATCGAGTGTACGCATATCATCCCCGGCTTGATAGGGTCGGACTTCGTCGAATTCCATGCCACGTCCTTTAAAAGGGGAGAGGTAATGCCCGCCCTGGATGGAACGAATCTTGACTGTTTTTAAAGAAAGGCTTTCGGCTTCGCGATTGAGTGCAATGAGTCCTTGTTTACTCACACGAACGGGACTCTCTAGTCTTTTGACCTTAGAATGCTGCGGCGGTTTGTGAGAGCTAGGCTTATTTTTGAATGGTTTCAATCGGAGTGACATGGTTAGGGTACGGCGATGCGGGCAATGAGTTCCTCTATAAATCGATCCGGTGTGATCCCATCTGCTTCGGCCTCGTAGCTGAGTAAAACGCGGTGGCGCAGCACATCAAAAGCCATCGTTTGCACATCTTCTGGCGCAACAAAGTCTCGCCCGTCGAGCCAGGCGTGCGCCCGTGCACAACGATCCAAGGCGATACTCGCGCGTGGGCTTGCGCCATATTGCACCCATTTTGCCAATGATGGGTCATAGCCCTCAGGCTTTCGTGTGGCCAGAACGATTTGAAGTAAATAGTCTTCAATGTTTTTATCCATATACAAATCGAGCACTTCTTCCCGTGCAGAGAAGATCGCATCCTGAGCAAGCGGGGATTCATCCTCCCCGGTGTTGTCTGAGGCTTGCCGCGCTTCCCGACGGGCCAAATGCAGGATTTCTTTTTCGGATTCAGCGTTGGGATAATCGATACGGACATGCATCAAAAAACGATCCAACTGTGCTTCCGGCAAGGGGTAAGTGCCTTCCTGCTCAATGGGATTTTGTGTGGCCATGACTAAAAAGAGCTCGGGCAAAGGATAGGTGACAGAGCCAACTGTAATCTGACGTTCTGCCATGGCTTCAAGTAATGCGGATTGCACCTTGGCGGGTGCCCGGTTGATTTCATCGGCCAAAACCAAGTTATGAAAGAGGGGCCCTTTCTGAAACTTAAATGAACCATCTTGCGGACGGAAAACTTCTGTTCCCGTCAAATCAGCCGGGAGTAAATCCGGCGTAAATTGGACGCGATGAAAATCTCCTTTGATTCCTTCGCCCAATACTTTGATGGCACGGGTTTTTGCCAAACCGGGGGCCCCCTCGACCAATAAATGCCCGTCGGCTAAAAGTGCAATCAAAAGGCGATTGACCAAGTGATGCTGTCCGATAATTTTTTTACTGACATGTTGATGCAGTCTTTGAATGGCTTCTTGATTGCTCATATTCATCCTAAAATTTTAAACAGCACATTTAAACAGTACAACGGATAAGTCTACAAAATTCGTTCAATTTTGACAAGATGCTTCTTTGGAGCCCTTTGTGAAAAAGCGGTGTTATGCATTTTCAGAGGACATTATTTTCCGATGAAGAAAAACATAAATTACGATGATGAGTGAGAGTCCGACCAGGAGTGAGGGGAAATGTTCTTTGATACTTTTCCCGCCATTAATGACAAGATCGGCATAGGTCATACTTTCCGCAAGCGATGCAAAATAATACCCGGTGAGCGAAAGCAGGATAGTCCAAATACCCGCGCCCAGTGCGGTAAAAAGCGTAAAACGGAAGAGGTGCATCCGGGCCAGTCCTGCGGGGATTGAAATCAATTGGCGGATACCCGGGAGGAGACGGCAGACAAATGTCGCAATCTCACCGTGTCGTTTGAAAATTTCTTCTGCTCTTTCGATAGTGGGGGGAGAGAGGAAAAAATATTTTCCGTAACGGAATAAAAAAGGACGTCCTAATTTTAGAAACAAAAAGTAGTTGATATAGGCCCCTAAAAGGGAACCTGCGATGCCACAGAGGATAACGATGAGTAAATCGGTGATCGGGGAGGCAAACAGCAGCTCACTTCTGTAGGCCAGGAAGCCCGCTGGAATCATCACGATTTCACTCGGAAAGGGAATAAAGGAGCTTTCTATTGTCATAAAAATGAGGACGAATAGAAAGCCCCAAATTCTGGCATACTGAACACCCCATTCAATATATTCGATTAAAAAATGGCTCATGTTTCCTTTTTAACTTTTTCCAAATTTTTCCTGATAGTCCGCGATCGATGCTTGGATGACGGCTTCGGCATGTTCTCTTCCGTAGGCCTCTCCGATTTCAACGCGATTTTCTTTTCCGGGGATCAATTTGTAGGTGAGGAAATAGTGTTTCACGCGTTCAACGAGTATTTCTGAAAATTCTGAAATATCTGTAATCTTCCCCCAGATGCTGTCCTGTTCCACAATGGCGATAATTTTATCATCCGCCTCTCCGTCGTCAAGCATCGGGACACCACCAATCACACATACATTGACAATGATTTCTGATCGGGTGATGGGACGTTCACTGAAAACACAGATGTCGAGTGGATCTCCGTCGCCGATTTCAGCTTTATCCATCAATGCAGCGACCCGATTTGCGCAATAGGTTTGGGGAATAAAGCCATAAAGAGATGGGAGCTGTGATGATGCCCTCAGGGGGCGATCCAGGCTGAGATAGCCGGTTTTTTTATCGATTTCGTATTTTACTTCGTCATTGGGCGTCATCTCGATATAAGCACGGACTTTTTGTGGCGCGTCTGGCCCGATTTCAAGGCCATGCCAAGGGTGTGGACGTGATTGAGAATGTGTGTCGCTCATGAATTACCTCATTAAAGTGTTGCTGAATGTTCAGCGTATGTGATTAAAAAAGTCTTTATAATAAAACCGAAGAGTATAGGGAGGCATTGTATAAAAAGGCAAGTCATTGAAGTGAGCTTTCCAAACTGACCATTTTACCCAGAGCATTCGATGCCTCTGAAATTTATTCCCAGCTCAGGCACAACTGTCATTTTATGGCTTGGATGTTCCGTTGGTCATAGTCTAATCGAGAAACATCAATACGGGGTCTATTTTTGTGTGCCCATTCCACAAGTAAATTGGCTGTAACTGAGAAACTCTTTCCTAAATTTGTGAGTGAATACTCTACCTTTGGCGGAACCCTCAGATACATCTTTCTGTTCACAAGTCCATCGCGTTCTAAGTGACGTAATGTGAAGGTCAACATGCGTTGAGAAATATCTGGAATCGCCTTTTTTAACTTAGAAAAGCGCAGGGTGCCTCCTTTCAATGTAAGAATGATCAAGACACTCCATTTGTCGCCCAGTCGGTCAAGCACCTCTCGTACAGGACAGCCCTCAATCTGCTTTTCAAAACACTTCGTATGATTCAATTTAAATTGCCTCCTTCCTTCTAGAGGACACTAACTAAAAGACATTTATAAAAACATTGATATCTATACTGTCAATCCAAAATAGTGAGTGAGTCAGGTACATGCCTGTTCCTTAACCACATAAATGTGCCGTCTTGACAGCAGCGCCATTCCCCCCTATTCTGAAATAGCACTTACTTAAAGTAACTAAATATAAAAATAGATCTAAGTTTATATTTGTATTTTAGCGCCTATTAAGAAGTAGTGCAAATGGCACATTCAATTCATTTTTCGATGAGCAAATTTACGGCGACACAAACAATTAGGAGAATACCATCATGAATACTGAAGGCATTTTAGTTACAGGGGCCACCGGACAACAGGGGGGCGCCGTCGCGAGGAGTCTCCTGCGCCAGGGACAATCGGTGCGCATATTGACACGCAAGCCCTCCAAGGCTGAGGATTTAAAACAGTTGGGTGCAGAAGTGATTGCAGGAAACCTAAGTGACCGAGCATCACTTGATGCTGCACTCAAGGGGATCAAGAAGGTCTTTCTTGTGACCACCTTCTTCGAGGAGGGAATGGATGCCGAAGTTCAACAAGGGATCACAATGGTTGATGCGGCTAAAGCCGCCGGAGTCGAACACCTCGTTTTCAGCTCCGTAGGAAGTGCACACAGGAAGACCTCCATCCCGCACTTTGAAACGAAGTGGCAAATTGAAGCGCATATTAAGAAAATCGGTCTGCCAGCCACAATTCTTCGACCGACGGCGTTTATGGAGAATTTTGGCACCTTTTGGCAACCCTCTCCCGAAGGAATCATAATGGCTCCGCTTCGGCCAGACACAAAACTTCAGATGATCGCGGTACAGGACATTGGTGAGTTTTCCTCTGCGGCTTTTCTCCGTCCTGCCGAGTTTATTGGCCAAGCCATCGATTTGGCTGGAGATGCCTTGAGCATGCCGGAGGTGGCAAACCATCTTTCGCACACGATGGGACGCTCCGTACAATTTCAACAACTCCCTGACGATCAGGCGGAGGCTGCCGTGGGTTCTGATTTTGCGCTCATGTTCCGATGGTTTAACGAAGTCGGCTACGACGTGAATATTCCAGCACTTCAAGAGCGATGGGGCATTACTTTGACAACATTCAAAGAAACCATCTCCGAGGCTTCTTGGGCAAAACCGGCATAATGAGATGTCGAGGCCGTTTTTTTTTGAAGAACGGTCTCGCAGACTGATCGCAATGATGACCAAAGGTGTTCAACTTAGGGTTTTCCTTGAATCCCCTTTCGTGTCTATTGAATTGAGGGCAAAAATCCATGAGACATTTATTAAAACGATTGCCTGTAACAATTCTGATCCTTTTTTTATCTCTGATTTCTTTCAGTTCTGCTTTTTCTGAAAATTCAAAAGATGAGCAAGAAGCAAAAAAGGTGGTCAAGACCTACTTTAAAGCTCTGAATGAAAGTAATGCAGAAAAAATACTGGTCTTATACCATCAAGACAGTGTTTTTCTCCCGAATAATGCGCCCGCAGTAAGAGGCATTGATGAAATAAGAAACACATATCGAAGCCTCTTCGGGAAAATCAAACTTGACACAAAACATGTCTACCATCATGTTTCTATTCATGGAGATGTTGCCATTATTGAGAGCAAGGCGGATGGGACACTGACTCTACTTGAAACAAATACCTTACTTCCGGCGAATGATAATGAGCTTTTTATCCTCCGCAAAATTGAGGGAGTGTGGAAGATTGATCGCTACATGTTTAACGGCAGCGAACACCATTAAAATTGATTAGAAGTTCGGGAAGTCACTAACTCAAGCACATAATGCGCTGTGTCGTTGGGAAGCGGGCTAGCCCGAAGTTAGGCTGAAGCGATTTCTTCTGCAATTTTTTCTGCGGCACCGACGGGGTCTATATCTTCATAAATGGGTCTGCCGATCACAAGATAGTCAGAGCCGTTTGAAATGGCTTCTTTGGGGGTCACGATTCTGCGTTGATCTTCGTTCTTTACTTCAGTCCAGGCGGGTCGGATGCCGGGGGTTACAATCGTGAGGTTTTTCCCGAAACGATTTTTCAGTTGAGGGGCTTCACTTGCGGAGGCCACAAGGCCTGCCGCGCCGGCTTCTTTTGCGATGTCGGCCAGTGTGATGACTTGTTCTTCGATTGAGGCAGAATCCCCTTTATGAGTTGATTCTGCTTGGCTTTGGCTGGTTAAGACTGTCACACCTAGAATTTCGGTGCCGTCTTTCATGGCATCAACTGCTGCTTTAACGACGCGGTGGCCCCCGGAGGTGTGTACGGTTAGAAATCGAACATTGGGGACTTCTGAGTGTAATACTTCTGCAGCACGACTGACTTGCATCGGGGTATCGTATAACTTTAAATCGAGGAAGATGCCCCGGCCATCTGAGAGGTCTTCGATTTGTTTGATGACCTTTAGGCCTTCTTTGATAAAAAGCGTGAGTCCGACTTTGAAGAGCCCGACATGATTTTTTAATAGGGTGATGTAAGGGCGAGCTTCTTCAAAAGAGTGAAAATCAAGCGGGAGGATGATTCGTTCTTTTGCTTCAAGTGAGAGAGGATTCAATGAAATTGTTGTCCAAGATTTAAAAGTATTGAGTGAAGAAAATACTACGGGAGCGACTTTAGGATGTCAAGATCTGAGCGCTGACTTTCTTGACATCAATTTATAAAGACCCTAGGATACTCCTCTTTTGAATGTCAGGCGTGAGATGTTTAAATCATGATTAACCTAGGTGTTGCGATATGAAAATTGCGGTGATCGGCGCAGGGAGTTGGGGGACGGCGCTGTCCTGGCTCTTAAGTCAACGGGAGCATGAGGTTTCGCTTTGGGCCTATGAAGCAGAGGTCGCGGTGGACATCAACGGAGGCCACGAAAACACGACCTATCTTCCGGGGGTGAGGCTTTCGGAATCCATTGTTGCGAGCTCAGAAATCAAAGAGGTGCTTTCGGATGTAGAGTGGGTTGTGTTTGTCGTGCCTTCACATGTGGCGCGCGATGTGCTCGGACAGATGCGCCCTTTTTTGTCTCCTGATATTCCCATCATCATCGCAACCAAGGGGATTGAACGAAAAAGTTTAATGCTGATGTCTGAGGTGATTTGTGAAGAACTCGGTCGGGAAAATTGCGGTCAGATTGCCGTCCTCTCCGGGCCGAGTTTTGCCAAGGAACTGGTGCAGTCACACCCGACTGCCGTTTCGCTGGCTTGTGAAAATCACCGCCTGGCTTTGAGAATAGAAAAGGCGTTTACGACGTCTTTTTTTGCCATTTTTTTATCTCCTGATTTAATTGGGGTCCAGTTGGGGGGCGCACTCAAAAATGTGATTGCCATTGCCGCGGGTGGATCAGATGGGCTTGGTTTTGGTTCGAATACGAAAGCGATTTTAATGACACGCGGTCTCTCCGAAATGGCGCGCCTGGGCATTGCGATGGGTGCGGATATCAATACTTTTTATGGGCAATCTGGCATGGGTGATCTTTTTCTCACCTGTGGGGGGGCGCTTTCCCGGAATCGAAAGCTGGGGGAAGAAATCGGTGCGGGCAAATCACTGCAAGAGATCCAAAAATCAATGAAAATGGTCGCGGAAGGGGTAAATACGACGGAATCAGCACTGGCCCTTTCTGAGAAATATCATGTCGAAATGGCGATTGTGAAAGAGATTCATTCTGTGCTTTTCGAGGGGAAATCCCCGAAACAAGCCGTGATGGATCTGATGTCCAGGGCTGGAGGGGAAGAAATTCCACTTGAAGTCAAACAAATCAGAAAACAGTCTTTATCATAAAATCCTTTCTCCGTTTACGCGATAAGAGCTAAGAAATACATTCCTATTTAGTATGTGTAGTTGCATTGACTCATATGCACATTACTTGCTTTTTACCCTTCAATCCTGTAGCATGCAAAAAGTATGTCTACGCAATTTCGTTCGCTCCCCATCGCACCCCTTGTCCTAGAAGGCATTCAGCAGATTGGTTTTGAAGCCTGTACGCCGATTCAGGAAGAAACCTTGCCGCTCACCCTTGCGGGGAAGGATGTTGCCGGTCAAGCCCAAACGGGGACAGGTAAAACTGCCGCCTTTTTAATTGCACTTTTCACCCGTCTTTTAGAGAAAAAGCCAAAACCCATCACGAAACGGCCATCGCCGCGTGCCATTGTCATCGCCCCGACAAGAGAGCTTGTGGTTCAAATTTATGAGGAAGCCAAAACACTTGGCGTCGCCACTGATTTCAAGGTTCTTGCCGTTTATGGGGGCATTGATTATGAGAAACAGCGCACGGATATTGCTCAGAATATTGATCTCCTGATTGGCACACCCGGTCGTTTAATCGATTATTTCAAACAGAAAGTTTACGACTTAAGACGGATTGATGTGATGGTCATCGATGAGGCCGATCGGATGTTTGACATGGGCTTTATTGCGGATCTCCGTTATTTACTGCGTCGCTTGCCTCCCTTTCAACAACGGCAATCCATGCTTTTTTCAGCCACTTTATCCTACCGTGTGATGGAAATGGCATACGAGCACATGAATAATCCAGTCAAAATCGAGGTGACCCCGAAACAGGTGACGGCTGAAAAAATTGAGCAGACGCTTTTTCATGTTGAGCGTTCAAAAAAGCTTCCCTTAATGTTGGGACTCTTAAAACGGGAATCTTGGGAACGGATCTTAATTTTTGTGAATACAAAACATCAAGGAGAAACACTTTCGAGGCGATTAACGGAACAAGGCTATCCAGCCAAGGCGATTACAGGCGATTTGCCACAAAAAAAACGCCTGCGATTTTTAGAACAGTTTAAGGCCGGTGAAATCCCGATTTTGGTCGCAACTGATGTCGCATCAAGAGGACTCCATATTGATGGCGTGGATGTGGTTTTTAATTATGATTTTCCGCAAGACCGGGAAGCCTATGTGCATCGCATTGGACGAACCGCACGAGCGGGTGCGGGGGGAAAGGCCTTTAGCCTCGCAGATGAAGAATATGTGATTAGTCTTGAGGAGGTCGAAAGTTATATCGATCAAAAAATTCCGGTTGAATGGGCCGAAGACGATCTTTTTATCAAACCCAAATATGTGCCCCGGCCAAAACAAGCACATGGCAAGCAGTCAAACAATAAACCCCCGCAAAACAAAAACAAACCCAACCGTAATGCCCAAGCCAAAATCAGACACCGTCATTCAGAAGTCAAAAAAGACAAATAACAGGCTTCTGGTCTGGGATTATCGGATCATTAAAAGACGTTGTCTGAGGCGTTTGGCTTGAAAGGATGCTCTTCTTGCCGCGGTTAAGGCCAGTTCTCCTTTTTCTTGTTCACCCAATTCGACGGCTTCTTTTGCTTTTATTAATGTTCCTTTAATAGAAGCGATAATTTTACTTTTTTTCTTTTTAAAGTTAGTGGCGTCTATTGATTCGACCTTTTCAAGCAGAATCTCAGTGCGTTTAACCATTTTTTTTCCATAGAGCACTATTTCCCAGACATGCCCATCACTGCCATGTGAGACCATATCCTGAGATGAACGGTAAATCAGGTTTGCCAGTTGATGAATGGGATCCATTGGATCTTCTGAAGCAAGGGAGGCTTGAGGTAGAATAAATAAAAAAAGAGAGAGTATTAAAGACAGGAGATATTTTTGCATTTGGCCCTCAGATCGTGTAAAAAGTATCACGCATATGAGCTGAAGATCAATATTCTCACTGGAAAATGTATGAAAAAAAACGCTTTATATTTCGTCTTATTCATCACCCTTTTATCTCAATCCTTCCATGTTTTACCTCTATTTGCTGCATCGCCTTTTCCAAAAGGAGAATGGCGTGTCCAACAAGGGGAAGTGAGTTCGACGGCGCTCTGGGGCATCCATTTTGTTTCGAAAGACAAGGGCTGGGCTGTTGGGGCGACGGGTGCGATTCTGCATACGACAGATGGCGGAAAGCATTGGATTGCCCAGCATCGAAAACGGGGAGAACGTTTTTTTTCTGTTCATTTTCCCGATGAGAAAAATGGTTGGGCCGCGAGTTGGTCTGGCAATATTTACCATACGAGCGATGGCGGCAAGCATTGGGAAAATCAGGGTGGCCCTAAGGTAATTTGGCTTTGGAAGACTTTTTTCACCAATGCTCAGGCCGGATGGGTTGTTGGCGCACAGGGGACGGTCATTCAAACAAAAGATGGGGGAAAGACCTGGGCACTGAGGGACATCGGCTATAAAAAAGGGCCCCTTTTAGAAGTGTATTTTTTGAATGACCAACTCGGATGGATTGCAGGCTGGGATGGGAAAATTTTTCATACAAAAAATGCAGGAAAAACATGGAAAGAGCAGGACAGTGGTACCCAAATCCCGCTTGAAGGCATATTTTTTGTGGATGAAAAGCATGGTTGGGCTGTCGGTCGGCGGGGTGTGATTGTCCACACAAAAGATGGGGGAAAGACCTGGAAGCCACAGGAGAGCAATTTTCATAAATCGATGCTCTTGAGCGTGAAATTTACAACACCAAAAATCGGATGGATTGCCGGTGGATCGGGTGTTTTTCTAAGAACTGAAAATGGCGGCGAAACTTGGGAGGCTGTTGAAGTGCCGACGGATAAAACCATGGAAGGGCTTTCTTCTTTCGGGGCGAATCACGCCTGGGCTGTGGGTTGGGGCGGGTTCATTATTCATACGGCTGATGGTGCAAAAACTTGGGAGTCCCAAAATTTTGGTTTTAATGATCGCCTTTTTAGAATCCATTTTTTTGATCAACAGCATGGCTGGGTTGTCGGAGAAGCCGGTACGATTCTTTACACAGATAACAGCGGGACAACATGGGATTTTTTGGAGAGTGGCACTGAGAATTGGTTATTCGGCGTTCATTTTGTCTCTCAAAAAGAGGGTTGGGTCGTCGGGGCTTTAGGGACGATTCTTCATACGGTGGACGGTGGTCAAACTTGGAAGACCCAGAAAAAATTGACCGAAGGTAGTTTTGAGCAGGTCTATTTTATGAATGCGAAGACGGGTTGGGTGATCGGTGAAGCGGGGCTGGTTTTTAAAACCATTGATGGTGGGAAAAATTGGAAGATACAATTTAGCAATGTCATCCTTGCCTTGACAGATATTATCTTTCTCAATGAGAACGATGGCTGGCTTATAGGGGATGGCGGAACGATTCTCTCTACAAAAGACGGGGGGGAGACTTGGAAAGATTTTGCACTACCCTTTAATGATATGTACGCCAAAATACTTTTTGATGGCCCAAAGCGAGGCTGGATTGTCGGGGCAAACGGGACACTCTTAAAAACAGTGGACGGGGGAAAACACTGGGCTTTAGAGAAAACAGGGACGACTGAAGCCCTTTGGGATATTGTGATGAACGGAGACGAAGGCTGGGCTGCCGGAGATCTCGGCGGCATGATTTATACGGCAGATGGCGGAAAGAGTTGGGTCACCGTTGAAAGCGGTGCCGTACAACGCATCACGGGACTTTTCTTTACGGACAAGAATAAAGGTTTTGCCGTGGGGAAGGGTGGACTTATTTTAAAGTATACAGGTCAAGGGTCTTAAATGGGTTCGTTGGCAGACCGCAGTTCAGAATGGTTTGTCCCTCAATTTGGTCCGCTTAAATTTCGTATCTTTATTGGTTTACTTTTTCTTCCCTATACTGGCATGGTGCTCTCATATACCGTCGTCGGGGCGATGCTCGCGGAGACGATTGTCTGGGATCGTGTTGTTGCGATTGTCACAATTTATTTTTGTGGTCTTGGGATTGCGGCCCATGCTTTAGATGCCATCGGAGGCAAAGCAGGAAAACCTTGGGGCACACATTTTTCTAACAAAGCGTTATGGTGTTTGGTGATCTTTTCCTTGATCCCCGCCTATGGCATTGGTTTCTATTATATTTTTACCGTCACTCCTTTCCTTGCGATCATCGCGATTTTAGAAGGTTTCTTCCTTTTTGCCTATAATCTAGAGTGGTTTGAAGGCCGTTTTCATACGGATGGGTGGTTTTCTTTTTCTTGGGGAGGCTTACCCGTTTTGGCGGGTTACGTGATTCAAACAAATGCTGTCTCTATTTCGTCCTTTATTGTGGCCTCTGCGATGGCTCTGCTCAGCTATGTTGAAATCAATGCCTCGCGTCCTTACAAAGCGATTAAGCGTTCGAGTGAATCCGGCGATCACGTTTTTCAATCCCGTTATGAAAAAATCCTGAAGGGGATTAGTTGTGGGGTCATCATCCTTGCGTTTGGCATGGTCTTCTGGCGCTTAGGTCTCTGAGTTTTTGGATGAGGGGGATTGAATATTAGGCCGTTTCCCGATAAGATTATGGGAATCCATTATCTTTGATTGCTATAATTTTTAGGCCTTTATGAGCCACGTTGAACTACTGATCTTTGACCTGGATGGGACGTTAATCGATTCAAAACGAGATATTGCCACTTCTGTGAATCTCACATTTCGAGATATGGGACTCCCTGAAAAACCGAATGAGCTGATTTATAGTTTTGTCGGAAACGGGGTGCGGCAATTGATGATTGATGCCGTCGGGGTGAATGACCCAAACCTGATTGATCAAACCCTGCAATGTTTCGAAACACATTATCTCAAACACCTGCTGGATGAAACCTGTCTTTTCCCCGGTGTGAAAGAGGTGCTGGATCACTTTCAAGATAAAAAAATTGCCCTTGTCACTAATAAACCCGTGACCTACACTGATAAAATTGCCGAGGGACTCCATTTTTTGGAGATTTTTGACCTTATTGTCGCAGCAAAACCGAGCCTGCAGTTAAAGCCTCACCCTGAAATGCTCCTAACAACATTGGAAACACTGGATATCGATCCGAGGAAAGCGGTAATGATTGGAGATTCTTTAAATGATATTCATGCCGCACAGGCTGCGGGTGTGCTTTCGTGTGGCGTTGCATACGGTTTCGGGGATGCTGAAGAACTAAAAATAGCGAATCCAGATTTTTTGATTGATTCAAGTGAGGAACTCATTGGCATTTTTTCATGACTCAGATACCCGATTTAGATCGTATTTAAAAAGAGGAATTCTTATGAAAAACCGGATTATTATTTCTATATTTCTCATTCTATTTCCAATCACCGTCTGGGCCCAAAGCTTGGAAGATCGGGTTGTAGAACACACGCTTTCCAACGGTCTTCGTGTGTTGATGGTGGAACGACATCAGGTGCCGACAGTGGCCCTGCGTATCGTTTACAAAGTCGGCGGAGCCAATGAGGTCAACGGCAACACCGGGATCGCCCACCTCTATGAGCATATGGCCTTTAAAGGGACAAAACATATCGGCACAAAGAACTATACTGAAGAGAAAAAGCTCTTGGATGAAATTGAAGTCGTGAACGAGGCGATCAATTTTGAAAAGCGCAAAGGCTTGCGCGCGGATGAAAAGAAGATCACTGCCTTGACTGAAAAATTTGAAAACTTGCAAGAAGAGGCACAACAATGGGTCATCCCCAATGAGTTTGCTGAAATCTACAATCGCAATGGTGAAGTGGGTTTTAATGCCTCGACCGGGAAGGATGTGACGAATTACATGGTCAGTTTTCCGGCCAATCGTCTGCCCCTTTGGATCTCGGTTGAATCGGATCGCATGGCCAATCCCGTGCTGCGTGAATTTTACAAAGAGCGAGATGTGGTGATGGAAGAGCGGCGGCGGAGTGTTGAAACCAATCCAGGCGGCAAGCTTTATGAAGCCTTTATCGCCACGGCATTTTCGGCCCATCCCTACGGCAACCCTATTTTGGGATGGCCTTCGGATGTCAGTAATCTTTCGGCGACAGAAACCAGTGCTTTTTTCAAAATATACTACGGCCCGAGCAATACGATCATTTCCATCGTAGGCGCTTTTAAAGCGAAAGAGGTGATCCCGCAATTGGAGGCCGCTTTTGGGAAAATCCCCTCTGCTCCCGCACCACCCTTGATTAAAACGGTTGAGCCCCCGCAGCGTGGCGAGCGCCGTCTCGAAGTCGAAGACGATGCCAGTCCGCAGCTCATGATTGGTTTTCATAAGCCCAATCTTCACCATCCGGATGATCCTGTTTTTGATGTGATTGATTCCCTGCTTTCGATGGGCAGGACCTCGCGCCTTTATAAAAAGCTCGTGGTCGAAAAAAAGATTGTGGTCGGGGTATCGACGGCAGCCGGCACGCCGGGTGCACGGTTTCCGAATCTTTTCATGCTGTCTGGAACCCCGCGTGCCCCTCATACCACGGAAGAAGTGGAAGTCGCGATTTATGAAGAATTGGATCGATTAAAAAAAGAGGGGCCCACGCAAAAAGAACTCGATAAAATCATCACCAATATTGATGCCTCCCTGATTCGCTCTCTGCGTTCAAATAGCGGACTGGCGAGTCGTTTGGCTTATTTTGAGGCGGTGGCTGACGGCTGGCGATATACCTTAAGAAATCGAGACGCCATTGCCAAAGTGACAGCAGAGGATGTAAAGCGTGTCGCCACAACCTATTTCACGAAGAAAAATAGAACGGTGGCCACCCTGGTCAAAAAGAAAAGCAGCGAAAACGGAACCGGAGGTGAGCAGTGAAAAAGACCTTTTCCCATATATTGAAGCATGCGAAACGACTCTTATTGTGCCTCTCCCTTTTCTGTTCAATGGGTTCGATGCTGGGGGCCACAGAACAACAAGATCCCAGAACCATGACATTTTCGCCGATTGTGTTTCAACCGTCGAAAGCAGAACGTCTCACTTTATCAAATGGCATGACCCTTTATTTGTTAGAAGATCATGAACTCCCACTTATTCAACTTCAAGCGACGATCAGAACTGGATCGATTTATGAACCTGCAGCGCAAATCGGATTGGCGAGTATGACAGGCAGCGTCATGCGATCCGGTGGAAACCGTAGTCATGCAAGTGAAGACCTTGATGAAATACTCGATCAGGTTGCGGCTCAACTTTCGGTGGGCATTGGCAGTACTTCGGGAAGCGCTTCACTCGATACCCTTAAAAAAGATTTTGATTTTGGATTGAAGCTTTTTACCGAAACCTTACGATTTCCCGCATTTGAAGAAGAAAAACTCACTATTGCTAAAAATAGAGCACTGGAATCTATACGGAGACGGAATGACCGAGCAAGCGGCATTGCGACTCGTGAATTTTTCAAACAGTTGTATGGGGCGGATAGCCCTTACGCACGGGAATCCACTAAAGAGACAATTCAAGCGATTCAACGGACGGACTTGATTGCCTTCCATCAAAAATATTTTGTACCGAATAATATTATTTTAGGGATTACAGGCGATTTTGAAAAAGAAGCCATGGTCAAAAAGCTGGAAGCCGCTTTTGCCGGATGGCCGCAAAAGAAAGTTGATTTACCTAAGGCACCTGCGGTGAAAGAGCGCGTACAAGGTGCGATCTATAAAATCAAAAAAGAAATCCCGCAAACACAGGTTCGGATCGGCCATCTGGGCATTAAACAGGAAAACCCCGATTTTTTTGCGCTGTCCATTATGAACGACATTCTCGGTTCGGGGGGATTAACCAGTCGTCTTTTCCAGGATGTGCGCACGCGTCAAGGTTTGGCCTATTCTGTCGGAAGCGCTTTTCGGCCTGGAAAAATAGCGCGTGGTTTTTTTCTTGCGTATGGGGCAACACGAGCCGAGAAAAGCCATCAAGCCATCACGACGATGATCCATCATATTGAAAAAATTCGCGAAGGCTTGGTCACAGATGAAGAACTGAAACGGGCAAAAGATGCTTTTTTGAATTCGTTTATTTTTTCTTTTTCCTCTCCTTCTCAAATTGTGGGACGGCAGATTTCTTTGGCCTACTACGGCCTCCCTGAGGATTATTTGGAGCAATATCGCTCGAATGTCGAGAAGGTCAATAAAGAGGATATCCTACGCGTCGCTAAAAAATACCTTCATCCTGATCGACTCATTATCATGGCGGTCGGGGATGAAAGCCTTTTTGACAAACCGCTCTCCGAAATTGGAAAAGTCGAAGAAATACTCTTAACCCCCTAACGAGATTTCGCTCTGAAAGGACAGCCCAAAGTTTGATGTTACACCGCTTGAAACTCAAAATTGTTTACGGCGATGCGCTGAACGTGGATAAGGCAGCCAAAGGTCTAAAACTACGTGTGATCTTAATCTCGGGCTTTGCCGTTTTCATTCCTTTCCTGGCAATCACCTATCTCTTGGTGGCACAAGAAGATCGGGTCACGAAACTGCTCATCATCGGATTCCTTTCCGCTATATCTTGTGTGCCTGTCGTGCTCTATGCTTACGCAAAAGGAATCGGACGACCCATACGTGAACTGTGGAAGGAACGCCCTGAAGAACTGAAATGGCTGTCCTTAAAGATTGGATTTTTATACGGTTTTACGTTGTATTGGATGATTCTTGGCATTGTCGAATTTCTCTTTGGCTATCAATCTTTTCGTGCGGCACTCATTAGTTTTGTCGCCAGCGCCGCAGCGCGGGATGGTTTTGAAATTGGCTACCTGCGCCGTTTGGAAAGCGTCAAGCAGGTGAAAATGAAACATTTCCCCGATAATCGATCGATTTGGGAAATGTTTCCAGTCGCGCCACAAAAGATAATATTGCTTGTTTCTACTGCGATTCTTGGTGGGGCGATGACCGGACTTTATCTTGGACCAATTTTACCGAACCCGCGTCATCAGACCATCGCAGTGGGTTTGGTCGTGGGCGTTGTGGCCACCCTCTCTTATGTTTGGGCCTTGGATGTTCCGCCCTCACGCAAAGCCATCCTCCGGTATTTTGTTTGGCCGGGTTTTACAATGGCCGTGACCTATTTTTTAATCCTGGCCTACTTGCTTCGTATTATTTTCAGCATTACTTTACCCCCCGCAACAGATCTTGCCTTGCTCATGTCAGCTTGCGCCGGCTGGCTGACGCTAGAATCGCTTTTTGTTGCCTATTTACAATGGGGAAAAACTATTCCTGTTTCCGAAACATCCAGTAAAGCATTGAATGAAATCGCCTCATAACTAATACATCGATGAATGGGTTTGACTTAGTGGACATCACCTTGCCCAAAAACGACCGTTACAATCTGCTCTTGCTCATCGCGATACTTTTACTGATGGTCTCCTGCGCAGGGGCGAAAAAGCCTATTCTTTTTGACCCTATGCAGCCTTCCCCTGCGATTCCACTCCCAGTGGCTCAATCTCAGGATATTGGATTGGAAGATGAGTTCGATGATTTTTCCGATGAATTCGAACCCCTCCCTGATCAAAAAGTCTATGATCCGTTTTCCGGCTATAATAGAAGCATGACAAGCTTTAATGACAAAGTTTTTGATTGGATCATTGACCCGGTTTCGAGAGGATACAACTTTATTGTCCCCAAGGGAGGGCGTGTCGCGATCAATCGCTTTTTTAAAAACCTTTTCTTCCCCATCCGTTTTGTCAATAATGTCCTCCAGCTCAAATATGATAAAGCAGTCATCGAAACTCTGCGCTTTACCATGAACACCACCGTCGGCTTGCTTGGGTTTTTTGATCCCGCAGAATCGTGGCTCAATCTTGAGGCTTACCCGGAAGATTTTGGTCAGACCCTTGGTTTCTATGGTTTTGGAAGTGGCCCTCATATTGTGTTGCCCTTCCTGGGGCCATCTAATTTAAGGGATTTTGTCGGTCTTGTGCCTGATATCTACGCAACGCCTTTAACCTATATTCCTGATACGGGTTTGGCTTTTGGCGTGGAATCCTACCGTCGATTGAATATTGCGTCGCTTCAGTTGGAAGAATATAAAAGCCTTCGGAGGGATGCACTTGATTTATACACTTTTTTACGGGATGCTTACGAACGAAATCGAACCGCAAAAATCAAGGAGTAAGGCATGAAAAAAGCACTCATTATTTTTGTTAGTTTTTTATTTTTCGCTCAGCCAGCGCTAGCGGATGATATCACCGAGGTTGATGTTTTTCTCAAAGGAAAGCTCGATCATGTGATGAAGATTCTCCAAGATAAATCATTAGAAAAAAAAGAACGTAACGATAAAATCATAGAAGTGATTGACGGCGCTTTTGATTTTTCAACGATGGCCAAGCTCACGCTGGGGAAGAAATATTGGCCCGGCATGACAGGGGCGGATCGGGATCGTTTTACGAAACTCTTCGTTGAGCGACTCAAGGCATCCTATCTTGAGAAATTAGACCTCTACGATAATGAAAAAATCATCTATAGAAAACCCGTGCAGGTCAAAAAGAAAGTTCGAATGATGACGGAGTTGGTTTCCGGTGATAATAAAATCACAATGCTATACAAACTCTACAAGTTGAAAAAAGCCGGGTGGCGGGTTTATGATTTGGAGTTGGAAGGCGTGAGCCTCATTACGACTTACCGCTCCCAATTTAACGAAGTGTTACAAAACGGGACAATGAACGATCTTTTCGCCAAACTGGAAAGACCCGAAGGACTGTAGCCTTCCCGTATTTTGACCTGGCCAATTTGAATGAAACCGCCTCAATCACTCACATCCCGTCTTTTTAATCAGATTGTGTTAGACCATCCTAAGATGGTACTCATCGCCATTTTGATTTTTATGGCCTTTCTGACCGTTCAGGCGAAAAATTTTCAGCTGGATGCCTCGGCCGATACCCTCATTTTGGAAGATGATCAAGACCTGCGTAATACGCGGGAAGTGATCAAACGTTATGGCGAACAGGATTTCGTCGTCGTGACCTATACCCCGAAAGACGATCTTTTATCGCCCGCTTCGCTTGAGCATATTACGAAGCTTCAGAATGAGTTAGCGGCGCTTCAAGGGATTGATTCTGTTTTATCCTTGCTGGATGTACCTTTGTTGGAGAGTCCACCCATTCCCATCAAGGAATTGGCGACGACAAAGATTACGCTTCGATCAGCGCAGGTTGATCTTTCAAAAGCTCGGATTGAGTTTCAAAACAGCCCGATCTACAAAAATTTACTGGTCAGCCCCGATTTAAAAACAACGGCACTTCAAGTGACCTTTCCGGCCGATCCCGTCGGAAAAGACCTGCTCGAACAACGCATCGCTTTTCGAGACAAGGAACGGGCGGGTACGCTGAGTGGGGACGAAAAAACAGTTTATTTAAAAGTCCGGGCTGATCTTCGTGAACACCAGATCAAAATGAAAACAATCCGGCATAAAGATATTTCGGATATTCGCGCGGTCATGGATGATTACCGTGGCGATGCCGATCTATTCCTCGGCGGGGTAAGCATGATTGCGGATGATTTGATTACCTTCATTAAAAAAGATCTCAAACTTTTTGGCTTGGGTGTGCTTTTTTTTCTGATTATTACCTTAAAAGTCATTTTTGGACGCATGCGCTGGATCGTCATTCCTTTGCTCTGCTGTTTCTTTTCCACCTTGGCGATGGTCGGTTTTCTCGGTTTGTTCGGCTGGGAAGTGACAGTGATCTCTTCGAATTTTATTTCTTTGCAACTGATCATTACGATGGCCATGACCATTCATCTCATCGTCCGTTTCCGCGAACTGGAAGAGGAATTTCCTGACGCAGATCACCGGGAACTCATTTTTCAATCGGTCACTTCGATGTTTAAACCCTGTCTCTATGCTGCACTCACCACAATTGCAGGATTTGCCTCGCTGGTACTGAGTCATATTTTACCGGTCATTAACTTCGGTTGGATGATGATCGCGGGTATCGCTGTTTCCCTAATGTTGACTTTTCTTATTTTTCCTTTAGTGCTGCTCTTTTTAAAAAAGGGGGTTTCGGATTCTTCAAGAAAGCCCAGCTTTCCGCTGACCTCTTTTTTAGCCCGTTTTACCACATCCCGTGGCAAGCTCATTATAATCATCAGCGGGGCCGCTTTTATTTTCAGCTTATTTGGGATTACGCGGCTTATCGTGGAAAATAGTTTTATTGATTATTTCAAGCAATCGACCGAAATCTATCAGGGGATGAAGTTGATCGACCAAAATTTGGGTGGTACAACCCCGTTAGACGTCATCATCAATTTTGATTCTCCTGAGGTGGGACTGAAGTCTGATCCGACAGTAAGCGATGCGACTGATGAAAACGACGCGTTTTCAGATTTCGATGAATTTGAAGAGGAGGAAAGTGCAGACAAATATTGGTTTACGACCGACAAAATGGACTTGATCAAAAGAATCAATGCCTACCTCGATGGTATTCCCGAGACGGGGAAGGTGCTGTCACTGGGCACGATGTTACAAGTGGCCGAAAAATTGAATGACGGAAAAGCGCTGGATAATTTTGAACTGGCCGTGCTTTACGAAAAGCTACCGAAAGATATTCAGTCTCTCGTCTTGACGCCCTATGTCTCCATCGAACATAACCAGGCCCGGTTTGCCATTCGTGTTCGTGATTCAGAACCCTCGCTGAAGCGGGATGCCTTTTTAAAAAAAATCTATCGCGATCTGACCAATGACCTCGGACTGAAACCGGAAAATGTGCAGATTACCGGCATGATGGTTTTATACAACAACATGCTGCAAAGCTTGTTTGACTCTCAAATCAAAACCTTGGGGGTCACGGTTGTCGCGCTGATGGTGATGTTTCTCATCCTGTTTAAATCTATTAAATTCAGTATTATTGCGATTATGCCAAACTTGCTGTCCATCGGCATCGTGCTGGGTATGATGGGTTGGCTCGGGATTCCGCTTGATATGATGACGATTACCATCGCCGCGATCAGTGTGGGCATTGCTGTCGATGACACGATTCACTATATCCACCGATTTATAGATGAATTTCCCAAAGACCGGAATTACATTCAGACCATGCACCGTTGCCATGAGAGCATTGGTCACGCCATGTATTATACCTCTGTGACGATTGTCATCGGTTTTTCAATCCTCACGCTCTCGAGCTTTATTCCGAGCATCTATTTCGGCTTGTTGACCGGACTGGCGATGGTCATCGCCCTCATCGCTGCGATGACGCTTTTGCCACAGTTGATTATTTTAATGAAACCGCTTGGGCCTGAAGGTGCTCCTCTAGCGTCCCGACATCATTCGGAGCAATAAAAATGAAAGACCTTAAAACACTCACACCATTGACCAAAATATTAAAAGAGATTCAGCATATCAATAGTGCTATTGCGCTAATGGGCTGGGATCAAGAGACCTACATGCCCTTAGGTGCGGGTCAGGCACGGGCAGAACAGATGTCTTTTTTGAAAGGGCTGGTTCATGAAAAGCAGGTGGGAAAAGAGATGTCAGAAACGCTTGCTCAATTTGTTGATTTAGAAACAGGGGGCTTAAGCGGAGATGCAAATGATTGGGACGAACCCGCTTCCGCCTGTTTGCGTGAGGTTTGGCGAGATTATCATCATGCGACTTGTCTGCCTTCTGACTTCGTCCGTAAGCTGGGTTTGGAAACATCACTTTCACACCAAGTTTGGATTGAGGCCCGCAAGAAAAGCGATTTTTCCCTCTTTGCCTCTAATCTCAAACGGATTGTTGCCCTTAAAAAAGAAGAGGCGGAGTATCTGGGTTATGGCGATTCCCCCTACGACGCGCTGATGGATCGCTTCGAGCCCGGCATGACGATCGCTCAAGTCGCGCCTCTTTTTGATGCGCTAAAAGCCAAACTGGTGCCACTGGTGGAAAAGATTCAACTTTCCTCTGTTGTCCCTCGCAAAGAAATCTTTCAAACGTATTTTGCGGAGAAGGCACAAATTGAATTCGGCGAAAAAGTGCTTCAAGCCATGGGTTATGATTTTTCAATCGGGCGCCAAGATCTTTCCGCCCATCCCTTCACGACCTCGTTTCATCCGACCGATGTGCGGATCACGACACGTGTGGATGAAAAAGATCTCTTGTCCTCTCTCTTTAGCTCCATTCATGAAGGCGGTCACGGTCTTTATGACCAAGGGCTTTCGGTGGCACACTTTGGAACGCCTTTGGGGGATTCAATCTCACTCGGCATTCATGAAAGCCAGTCGCGGATGTGGGAAAATAGTGTGGGTCGTTCTAAACCCTTCTGGAAACACTTTTATCCGATCTTGCAAAAAACCTTTCCCGAACAGTTTGAAGCCCTTGGGGTTGAAGATTTTTACTCCGCGATCAATACGGTCGGGCCTTCGCTTATTCGTGTTGAATCGGATGAAGTCACATATAACCTTCACATCATGCTTCGCTTTGAAATTGAGCGGGCGATCATTGAGGACGATTTTCCAGTGGAGCAGCTCCCGGTGCTTTGGAATGACAAAATGGAAGCTTATCTGGGTGTACGACCTGAGAACGACGCGGAGGGTGTGCTGCAAGATGTGCACTGGTCCGGGGGCGCTTTCGGTTATTTTCCGACCTACACGCTGGGCAATCTTTATGCTGCCCAGTTTTTCAATCAGGCGAAAAAAGAGATTCCAAATCTTCTTGAACAAATTTCAAAAGGGTCACTCTTGCCTTTGAAATCCTGGCTCAATGAAAAGATTCATCGATGGGGCAGGCAGTACAGCTCTCAGGCCATGGTGGCGCGCGTCTGTGGGGAAGCGCCCGATCCAGCTTATTTTATTAATTACTTGGAAGAAAAATTCGGGGAGATCTACTCACTCACCTGATTATAGGCTTATAACCCTATTGACATCTCTACGCCAGATCTGTAAGATCTGGCGACTTAAATCACATGTCCCCATCGTCTAGCTTGGCCTAGGACACCGCCCTTTCACGGCGGTAACAGGGGTTCAAATCCCCTTGGGGACACCAGATTAAATGTATTAAAAAATAGGGTTGTAGCTTTTGGCTACAACCCTATTTTTTTGTTCGGAGATCTAGCGAAATTTTGATCACTTTTTTTCTATTTTGAGACAGATGCCCTGGCAAAGTAGGTGAAGGGCTTAGAAAGTCTAAGTCTTGTGGGTTCTTAAGGTCATTGGATGGAGGTTGCTATTGGTGGCAGTCGTTCTTGGGAATAGTGTCTCAGGTTGTTGCGGGGAGGATGAGGAACGCCAGAAGGAGGATTGCATATTTCATGTTGGGTTCGCCTTTTTATTGTTTCTTTTTTCTACGCTTTTTTAAAATCAAGCGTGGGTTTGATTAATTTTTTTGCTTCCTCTGGAAACTTATGAATTAACCATCTCAAGAGTTCCAATTGATCTCCACCTTTTGCTCTTCTTACTTGAATAAGCAATTTCTGAGATGAAGGTCTCTCAAGGGTTAAATTAGATGCCCCTTCGTTACATACAGAACATAAGGCCCGAAGGTTTGAAGCATCATCTGTTCCACCTTGGGACTTATCTACGATATGACCAATATGCAATCGAGTTTTTCTTGATGGGTCATAGGGGTGAGATTCTCCGGCTACAGCACCACACATTTGACAGGTAAATCCATTTCTATCCAGAACGAAAGCACGGGTTTCTTTTGATATGATCCGCTCAAAAGCCGGTTGTGGTTTTGGATCTTGCAAAATATATTGACCAGGTTTCAGATCGCTTCGGTCATTATGTGTTTGAATTTTATATCCTTCTTCAGTCCGTAGTTCCCTTACCCGTCTTGCTCATTCAGTAATTCCCCCAGCGACTTCTCTAAGCTCATCGGAGGCCATTATTTTCCCGATATTCGAAAGAAAGTGTTCTCTGAGTTTTGTTCTTGCGCCTTTTTTTTTGCCATAATTGAAAAGCTTACCCAGCAATTGAGAAGATTGTTTTATGTGCAAGGCACTTCCGAATCTTGGCTGCAACCGCATGAGCAACAGGTGATGGAAAAGCATTGCCCACTTGGCGATAAGCAGGGGTTTTCTTCCCAGAAAAGTGCCAGTCATCAGGAAAACCTTGAATCTTTGCAACCATTTTAACGGTTAATCTTGGCATGCCAACAAAATCTCGTTCAGGTGGTTCATTGGCTATCCCCATCCCATCAACACTAAGTGTTGCCCACGCACGTTTTGCACGGGTTGGACCTAAATCAGGACCGCCATGTTTCTTAGAACCGCCTACAATAGTTGGTGCAATATCATCAGCTTGCTTCATCCATCTCTTTGCACCCTTCCAACCTCGCGAGGCCATCTGGTCATACAACAGTTCGCCGACAGTGGGAGGATTATAGGCATGGGATTTGGCCCATGAAAAATGCTCTGACAGGTTTTCACGTATAGCAACGATAACAACACGAGGCCTTAGTTGGGATACACCAAAGTCAGAAGCGTTGAGTAATCTCCAATCCGTGATATAACCCATTTTTTCAAGTTGCCGCTTGAGATTACAACGGTAGTCTTCAAAGACTGCATCCAAGAACCCTCGAACATTCTCTAACATTACTGCACGGGGTCTGCATTCATCAATTAATCGTAATGCTTCAGGAAACAAATCACGTTCATCCCCCTCGCCCAATTGCTTCCCAGCTTTTGAAAAGGGGGGGCATGGGACGCCACCGGCGAGAAGATCTATGCCCTTGTATGGTGTGCCATCAAATTGCTTTACGTCACATTGTTCCCCTTCAATAACGTTCCAGTGTGGCCTATTGTTGATAAGTGTATCCCTGCAAGGTTTTTCAATTTCTACCAGCGCTTTGGGTTCAAAACCCGCTTTCTCTAACCCTAGCGCTTGCCCTCCGGCACCCGCACAAATCTCAACACATGATAATATTGACATGTTTACTCTCTAGAACTATTTATTGTGAACAAAAATGCTTCACTTGGGGTTCTCGATACAAAACTCTATCAGAGCTTCTGTTCTTTTCTTTCTTTGACCACTACTCCTGGTTCTTGATGACATGCTCTCCTTATATTTACTAACTTCGGGATTCTCATAATTCTTTGATTTCCACAGAGCAAAAAAATCATTGAGGCGGGGGATGATTTTATCACTTTCAACATTCTTCTTCACGCAATGATGGCTGAAAGCAAAGAGTCCATAAAGATGACTAACGCCATTAACTTGCATATCCGGGGAGCTCTTTCGAAGAGACTCCATATAACTTGAAATTTCTCTAAAGTCTTTCTGCAAATCACTATAGTTAGTCGTTGGTTTGTCCGCGTATTCTTTGTAAAGAGCATCTAGCTCTTTTTGGTTTGCATGGAGTTCGTGCCCTTCAATAATAAGGAATACTAATTCACTCAAAAATTCGATCTCCTGCATTCGAGGATGATCAAGAGTACTCAGGGTTTCTTTCCAGAATAGTTCTTTTGCTGACTCTTCGATTAGATTGATTAAGGGGGTTCCGTAATAGTTTGAATGCCGCAACTCTTGTCCTCTCAAGGGTTCACCATTTCGGTTTAACCTGTCGAAGATTGAATCAATGATCTTTGAGTCTCCTGTATCAACATACTCAACAGGGATTATGTAACGCCAGAACCTACTCTTGTAATCGGATAATTCTCCGCCGTCAAAATCACGAAAGAAACATCCAGCGATCGGATTATCGACCGAAGGATCTTCATCTTCATCATCTGTTATGGGGATTTTATTTTGAATGAAATCAACGATTGCTGTTAGTCTTTGCTTACCGTCAATTACGTCATATAATGTCTTCCCTGTGTCATCGTTGATTTTTTGGTGAAGAAATATTGGCGGCATGGGATAGTTCTTTATAATACTATCAATTAAGAATGACTTCTTCTCATCACTCCACAGACTCCGTCTTTGATACGGGGGTTCAAAGTTGAACTTTTCAAGTTCAAATCCTTCATAGAAGTTCGCGATGGTAATTTTGTTGCTTTCACGTTGCAGATAGTCAGGCATAACAGGTACCTCCCACGTATCGCTCAACTGACGAGTAATGTTCGTAGTGTTTGAATAATGAGGTAAGAACGGCATCGAAAGTCTCGGGAGGAGTGGGATTAATAAAGGCAAGCTCCACGTCGTCTGGAATTCTTATGAGTACCTCATCAATCTCTCTCCGGTCAACATGCCAGTAGGAAAGGCCGCATAAAACTACTTTGTCTCCACTTTTTAGAGACTCTGCTTTACCCATTGCCTCTAAGCGAAGTTTGTAGGCCCATGTTTTGTTTAAACGTTCGCCATCACCAGCAGGTGGGATTAGTGGAATGATAGGAGTATTTTGATCGAGATCTGCCATTTTAACTTCAAAGTCTTCAGGCGATCCTTCAAGGTAGTCACTATCATAGTTGATGCTGAAAGCGGCAGGGTCTTGGGGTTTTTTGTGAATAAAGGAGATAGATCCATGAAGTTTAGTAATTGAAACCTTACCTTCTTTATCGCCGGAAATGACGGGCACGTGATACGCGATCTTCAGATCATTGAGTACTCTTTCTAACCACAAATCGTAGTTAAACGTAACAACATTAATTTCCCTAACTTTATAGGGTCATCATTGAGACCAACCAGAAAGTCTGCCCAAGTCCAACCATCCAAAGCAGCTTCGGCGATAGATACATCGCTATCGAACCAGACGAAGAGATACTTCAGATATACGACTAATTCTTTATACGCTTTAATGTAAATACTCCGTTTGTCAGACATTCCAAAACTTTTTGAGTTTGAGGGCTTCAGATAGTATGCATTCGCACATGTGATCACATTCTCGACAATTTGGTTGTTTTTTTCGCTTGTGTTGGTAGGTCTGACCCCTAGAATCCATAAGTTTGGTGTGTTACGAAACGATATGAATGCATTGCGGTTATAAGGAGGCCATGTAATCCTATCCCCATGTGCAAAGAGATTAGTCAGGAGGATGTCCTCTTGTCTTTTGAGATGCTGAATCAAATCAAGGGAGAATCCATTTCCTAAAAAAAACAGGTATTTCATCTAGTGTTCTCCACTTTACCTTTTCTACCCGGAATGACGCTTTTAATTCTTTTGTTGATTCTGTTCTGATATATAAAGATCTGACCTCTTTATTCTAAGGTGCAATTCACCCTGAACCCACATTTTTTTTGATCGGGTCTGTTGCTCTTCTGAGGGGATGATTGATTTTCTTTTGCTTCTTCTGGTTCATCTATTTAAGAGATCCTATCTCTCTTTTTGTAACTGTTTTTCTTTTAAAATTCTAAAATATGACTTTTCATTTTTTTTAGCAAATCTTTGTTATTTTCAGATGAGTAGATGTGTATCCATGGCATTTTATTTGGAGAATTCTTGAGAATCCATACTTCATTATGTATCTTTCATTTTGATCATGGGTTTTGACGATAAAGTATTTGGCACGATGCTTTTTTAAGCTTGGTTACAAACCAATAGGGTCGACACTTTCACCCCTTTCTCTCTCTCCGGATTAATGACCATATCTTCTCCGCCAAGAACAGATAATGATCATCCATCATAAAAGAAGAAAATTGTCCCGACCACAAATGTTCCAGCTCCTCTTATTTGAGCTTGTAAAATTCAATATGAAATCTGACTTTCCCAATGAGTTGAACATGGTGTACTCGTTCTGGAAAAATGACAATGGGATGACTTGAATCTGAATCAAATATTTCATTGTTGTCTTCCCACACAAACTGAAGAGAACCTGCTTGAACAACAAGATATCCGAATTTTCCAGATGAAGTTGCATGGTTTTTCAGTAGTCCAGAAAGAATATTTGTTTCATCCATGGGATCAGTTGAACCCACTTTTACCACATTTGGAGGAAGTTTTTCATTCTGATAATTCATGAGGCCTCAATTTTAAAAATCTCATCATGGGTGAAGGGGAGGAGTGCCTGCAGGACATCGGGCCCATCTGCTGCTTGTGAATAGTTTCTGAAGTGGTTTGTTAAATCCATGCAATGACGATTAAATCTATGATGAAAAAGACAAGATAAAAGCTAAAAATCAGACCGCTCGTAGAAAGTAGGCGGGGTAAAGACAGCCCACGCCATTCTATTGGAGCAAGCATGAGTGCATTTTCTGGAATCACCCCGTTGGGGTTTTTATCTGATTTAATGAGTCCCAATTGGAATTCGGCGTCATATATCCAAGTGAGCTTTACACGCATCAAGTGCCGGTGCCGGCAGGTCATTAAGGCGCCTAAAATGGAAAGTATTGCTCCGATTATGGACGCGGAAATTCCTATTGAAGAGATTGAGAGACTGACTTTAAGGTCAATAAAAATTTTCGTGAGTTGGATGAGCCCTAGATGTGCTCCGACAATAATGCCTAAAGCAGTCCATTCCTGAACACGAGAGTGATGGATATCCGCCCACTCTTGTTCGATTAATGATCGATAACTTTCAGCCTCGGCCATATGTTTTCCCAATTGCAGGTTAACGGATCATTTTTCTGAAGAGGAGTATGTCGTTTCTGGATAGTAACGAATCATGTGCTAATTATCAATTTTCTTTATTACGATTTATTAATCAAAAGTAAACCCCAGATTTTCCGGAGGTATCTGAGAAAAATAAAAACAATCTTTCAAATCAAAGAGTCATCAAGCTTCTTGGCATTAAATTCATAAAAACTATTTTTGGAATAGGGATTAAATCAGCTTGGGTTTAGAACCGGGATGAATCATCCGTAAAAATTATTGAGAGAAAAGAGAGGTGATACGATCCGTTAATTGTTGGAGTACATTTCTTCTGGCGGGTTTTGAGATTCCGATCACGACCCCTTCTTTTTCTGTTGCAAGCCAGATCGCGCTGTTATCTGTCGCCAAAACTTGATGGACGGTGTCTTCAAATTTTTCACCATGATAGAGCCTTGCTTTTTCCCAGGAAGCGCCATTGTCGGCACTCCAGATGAGCCCCTGATTTGTTCCAACATACAGAATATCGCTATTGTGCGGATCAACGGCAATGGATTGTATCTCAAGGCCGTTTAGGCCATCGGTTTTTAATTCACTCCACAGGCCTTGAAGATCTTGTTCTAAAATTTGTTGCGGGGTAATCGCAATCAGTCCTTTTTTGGTTCGCCAAAGCATCTGTTTAAATCCGCTACCTTCCTGGGTGATGACTTTTTTCCAGCTTGTTTTTGGCGACTTTGACCAAATGGTATTTTTTGTTGCAGCAAAAACCGACTGCTCAGAAACCGCAAGGGCACTGAGGGGTGCTGATCCGAGCGCTGAAATCAGCGTCCAGCTTTCGCCATGATCGCCCGAAGAAAATAAGCCTGCTGAGGTACCCAGATAAACCTGGTCTGCCGCATCTACCGTGACAGAAAGGATGGGATCATCAGGAGCGTTTTTAAGCTGTTTCCACTGATGTCGACCCAGTTGTCTGCGGTAAACCCCATCGTTGGTGAGTACATACAAAAAAACTTTTCCACGCGCCATGGCGCGAATGGTGAGGTTGACCAAACCCAGGTTGTCAGACATCCAGTTGTCATCACGATTGACATAGGTCCCCTTGCCTGCTGTGCCTGCCACAATGCGTTGATCGCCATAAGTCAAAGAAAGGATGGGAGAAATAAGGAGCTGATCGTGCAAACTGCGCCATGGACTATGAATATCCCCGACATAAAGACCACTTGAAGATCCCGCATAAAGGGCTCCTGTTTTATTGGCCACAAAAGAATGGACCTGATCATTCTCCATGCCAGCAGACAGAATGATCCAATCTCCACCATTATTCTCGCTATAATACACGCCTTCTCCCGTTCCGGCGTAAAGGATGCCTTTATTGTCGACCGTCAGGGTTCGGATGGAAAGATTATTTAATCCGGCATTTGAATTTTGCCAACTTGTTCCGCCATCCGCACTGCGAAAGATTCCAGCACTCATGGTGCCTGCATAGAGGACTTCTTCTCGTCCTAAAACCAAAGTCCGTACAACGCGCTCTTCAAGTCCTTTAAAAGAAAACCCCGAAGCAATCGAGAACCAATGATCATCCTGTGGGCCGCGTTTAAAAATTCCGATCCCTTGTGTGCCAGCGAAGAGGGTCTGGTCTCGGGTTGCGACAATACTTTGAATTTGCGTATGGTCTAATCCCTTATTATAGGGTTCCCAGCGTTGGCCTTCATTTCGGCTGATATACACCCCTTTTCCAGTGCCGGCCAGAAGGACTCCGGAGCGGAGCATAATGATTGTTTTGACATCGGTTCTTTCAAGTCCTTTGTTGACGGAGATCCACTGTTTGCCATGATCTTTGCTCATGAAAAGACCGGCTCGAATGGTTCCGGCAAAAACCTTCCCATCCTCTAAAACAAAAAGGGTTGAAATAAATTTACCCTTGAGTCCTCGATTCATGGGACGCCAGTTTTTTCCCCTGTCCTCCGACTTAAACAGCCCACCACCAAAGGTGCCGACGTAAAGCTCATTTTCATCTCCCATCGCGATGGCCTCAATAATATCGAAACCAAACGGCCCTCCTGTGGGATAAAGTGTGACCCCTTCACCAGGGGCCTGATAATCCGGAAGAAATTCGAGTGGCCTTGAAAATGGAAAAGGACGGCTTTTGGGTTGATTAAAAAAGGCGCCGAGTCCGACCAAAATGAAGACCAATACAAGCCCCGTAAGCGCTTTTCTTACGGACATTTATTCCATCCTTTCTGATGAATCTGCTTCTTTGGGCTGTTTGTTCCGGCCAAAGATCCGAATGGCCCATATACCTACTTCATAAAGGAGAATCAGGGGGACTGCCATCAATGTTTGATTAAACATATCGGGAGTAGGGGTCACAATGGCCGCCACGATAAAAGCGCCCAGAATTGCAAATTTTCGGTTCTTGGTGAGAAAATCAGGTGTGAGCAGTCCCACCTTCGAGAGAAGCACCATCACAAGCGGCAACTCGAAGATGAATCCAAAAGCGAGCAAAATTTTCAGATTAAAATCGATATAGTTCGACACAGAGAGCATGGGTTTAATCCCTGCATTCTGCCCGTAATTGATCAAAAAATTGATTGCAAAGGGAAGGGCGACGAAATAGCTAAAGGAAATCCCAGAGAAAAAAAAGAAGACCCCGAAACCAAAAAAGGCCCAAAGTACCCCTCGCTCATTTTGTAATAGGCCGGGGGCAATAAAAAGCCACACTTCATAAAGGATGATGGGGAAGGCGATGAGAAAGCCGAAAAAGAGTGAAATTTTTAAATCGGCCCAAAAAGCCTCGGCGGGAGAAATGAAAACCAAGTCCACTGAGATCGGTCGCTTGATCCAGATAATGAGGGTTTCAGAAAAATAGAAGGCCGTTCCGGATGCAATGATCAGAACAAGAACCGATTTGATCAAGCGAGATCGAACTTCCTGCATGTGCCCGGACATCGGCATTTCCGCCGTATTACTACTTCCG